>NZ_CP127296.1:671785-1341071 GCF_030285645.1 Amycolatopsis sp. DG1A-15b | reverse complement strand
CGGCCGGGGGCTACGACAAGATGGCGGCGGTCTGGTACTCGGCGCTGCAGTCCGTCCCGGGCAGCATCGGGACGCCCGGGCAGTCCACGGCGAGGCAGCTATTCGGCGCGCAGTCGGGCCGGTGCGCGGAGGTCGCGGCCGCCACCGACGGCACCCCCGTGCAGCTGCGGGACTGCGGCGCACCGGCGTGGACGCCGGCCGGCAAGCAGCTGACGACCGCCGGGTCCAAGTGCCTCGACGCGTCCGGGCAGGGCACGGCCGACGGCACCCCGGTGATCATCTGGACCTGCTCCGGCCAGGCCAACCAGCAGTGGAACGTCAACGCCGACGGCACGATCACCGGCGTGCAGTCCGGCCGGTGCCTCGACGCGACCGGGCAGGGCACCGCCGTCGGCACCAAGCTGGTCCTGTGGGCCTGCAACGGGCAGGCGAACCAGAAGTGGGCGCTGCGCGCGGCCGCGTGACCGGGTCGTCCCCCATTGCGCTCGAGACGCGGTAACGCATTCGGTGAATCGATCACGGCCATCCTCTTTTATCCGGACGCCCGCTGTGGTTACATTCATGGTGATTCGTTGAGAGCGCTCCCAGAAAATGCCACGACGACGTGGAGGAGATCATGAAACTGAGGAACGCCCTGTCCGCGGCTTTGCTCGCCGCGGCCAGTGTCGCGGCGCCGGTCGCCGTCGCCCCGGCCGCGCACGCGGACACCTTGATCTGCGACCAGTACGGCTCGACCACCATCGGCGGCCGGTACGTCGTGATGAACAACCGCTGGGGCAGCAGCGCGCAGCAGTGCATCAACGTCACCGGCAGCGGGTTCCGGATCCAGACCCAGCAGGGGTCCACCAGCGGCGGCGCGCCGTTGTCCTACCCGGCCGTCTACCTCGGCTGCCACTACTCGAACTGCTCCCCCGGCTCTCCCCTGCCCCGGCAGCTCAGCCGGATCGGCAGCGTGCCGTCGTCGATCTCCTACACCTACGTCGGCAACTCGGTTTTCGACGCCTCCTACGACATCTGGATGGACCCGACGCCGAAGACCAACGGGGTCAACCAGATGGAGCTGATGATCTGGTTCAACCGCGTCGGCGGGGTCCAGCCGGTCGGCGGCCGGGTCGGCACCACCAGCATCGGCGGTCGGGGCTGGGAAGTGTGGCAGGGCAACAACGGGGGCAACGACGTGGTGTCCTACGTGGCCCAGTCCACCATCTCGGGCTGGTCGTTCAACGTGATGGACTTCGTCAACGACGTCGACAACCGCACCCGCGTGGACCGTTCCTGGTACCTCACCAGCATCCAGGCCGGCTTCGAGCCGTGGCGCGGTGGCGTCGGGCTCGCGGTCAACTCGTTCTCCGCGAGCGTGAACTAGGCCGGAAAACGGCGGCCGGGCGCCACGAAGGCGCCCGGCCCTCATCCCCGGTCACTGTTAACGCTAACGTTCAACCCGGCAATTCCGAAACCGCCGGCGGCGAAAGTTTCAGAAGCCAGCCGGAATGTAATTTACACCGGATCCGCGGCCCAAGAAGGATTCACCGATGAAACTCGCCAGAATCTTCGCCGGTGTGCTGGCGGCCTGTGTCGCGTTGATCGTCGTTCCCGGCACCGCGGAGGCCGCCGCCGCGGTGCCGATCATGCCGCTGGGGGACTCGATCACCCAGGGCGGCTCGATCGGCGGCTACCGCCTCGACCTCGGCGCGAAGCTGCGGGCCGACGGGCGCGCGATCGACTTCGTCGGCTCGCTGGCCGACGGACCGGCGAGCATGCCCGACCGCAACCACGAAGGGCACCCGGGCTGGACCATCGCGCAGATCGACGGATCCGTCACCGGCTGGCTGAACACGTTCCACCCCCACACGATCCTGCTCCACATCGGGACCAACGACATGTACGGCAGCGACCCGGCCGGCGCGCCGCGGCGGCTCTCGGCCCTGGTCGACCGGATCACGAACCTGGCACCCGAGGCCGAGCTCTTCGTCGCCACGATCATCCCGATCCGGTTCGCCGATCCGGCGGTCCGCACCTTCAACGCGGCGATCGCCCCCGACATGCGGGCCAAGGCCGCCGCCGGCAAGCGCGTGCACCTGGTCGACATGTACCCCTCGGTCGCCATCGCGGACCTGCCCGACGGCATCCACCCCAACGCGGCCGGCTACAGCAAGATGGCCACCACCTGGTACAACGCGCTCAAGGCGGTGCCGGGCAGCATCGGCGGGGACCCGCAGCCCCCGGTGGGCGACGGCCCGTGCACCGCGACCCCGCGGGTCGTGGGCAGCTGGAACGGCGGCTTCCAGGGCGAAGTCACCGTCGCGAACACCGGTGCCGCGGCGCTCACTGGCTGGACCGTGCGGTTCACCCTGCCCGGCGGCCAGAGCGTCGGCCAGGTCTGGGGCGGCACGGCGAGCGGCAGCAGCCCGGTGACCGTCAAGAACGTGAACTACAACGGCGCGCTCGGCGCCGGCGCCTCGACGACCTTCGGCTTCCTCGTGTCCGGTCCCGGCGCGGCGAGCCTCGACGCGGCCACGTGCACCAGCCCGTGACCGTGCACCCGTACCCACGAAATGAAGGTGTGAACATGAAGACGACATCGCGGTCGTTCCGCCGAGCCGCACTGGCTTCGGCTTTCCTGGCAACGTCGCTCGGGGTTTCACTGGTGCTGGCCACCTCCGCCTCCGGCGCGGCCACGACGCTCGGCGCGGCGGCGGCCCAGTCGGGCCGCTACTTCGGCGCCGCCGTCGCGGCCGGGAAGCTCGGCGACTCGACCTACGTGAACATCTTGAACCGGGAATTCACCATGGTCACGCCCGAGAACGAGATGAAGTGGGACGCCACCGAACCCAACCAGGGGCAGTTCAACTACAGCGGTGGTGACCGCATCCTCAACCAGGCGGTGAGCACCGGCAAGCGGGTGCGCGGGCACGCGCTGCTGTGGTACCAGCAAGAACCGGGCTGGGCGAAGGGCATGGAAGGCTCCGGCCTGCGCCAGGCCATGATGAACCACGTCACCCAGGTCGCCACCCACTACAAGGGCAAGATCTACGCCTGGGACGTCGTCAACGAAGCGTTCGCCGACGGCGGCAGCGGCGGCCGCCGCGACTCCAACCTGCAGCGCACCGGCAACGACTGGATCGAAGCGGCCTTCCGCGCCGCGCGAGCGGCCGACCCGGGTGCGAAGCTCTGCTACAACGACTACAACACCGACGGCGTCAACGCCAAGAGCACCGGCATCTACAACATGGTGCGCGACTTCAAGTCCCGCGGCGTCCCGATCGACTGCGTCGGCTTCCAGTCCCACCTCAGCGGCAACCCGCCCGGTGACTACCAGGCCAACCTCCAGCGGTTCGCCGACCTCGGCGTCGAAGTCCAGATCACCGAGCTCGACATCTCCGGCAGCAACCAGGCCAACGCCTACGGCGCGGTGACCCGCGCCTGCGTGGCCGTCGCCCGCTGCGCCGGCATCACCACGTGGGGCATCCGCGACACCGACTCCTGGCGCGGCGGCGAAAACCCGCTTCTGTTCGACGGCAACGGAAACAAGAAGGCCGCGTACAACAGCGTCCTCGACGCGCTGAACGCCGCCACGCCGACCAACCCGACGACCCCCACGACGCCGACCACCCCGACCACGCCCACGACGCCCACCACGCCGACGACCCCGACCACGCCGAACCCCGGCGGCTGCAGCGCTTCGGTTTCGCTGAACTCGTGGAACGGCGGCTTCGTGGCCACGGTGAAGGTCACCGCGGGAAGCTCCGCCCTCAACGGCTGGCGGGTGACGACGGGCCTGCCCGGCGGCGCGGCTGTGACCAGTTCCTGGAGCGCGAGCAACAGCGGCACCACCGGCAGCGTCACCTGGTCCAACGTCTCCTACAACGGCAACGTCGCGGCCGGGCAGTCGACCGAGTTCGGCTTCCAGGGCACCGGCAGCGCCGAGGGCATCACGTCGACCTGCGCAGCGAGCTGACCCGCTCCCCCGACGAAGGAGAGACCATCGTGCACCACCGAAAGCGCGTGCTCGCCTGGATGACCGCGGCCCTGTGCGCGATGGCGCTCCTGCCCGGCACCGCGCACGCCGACAACCCGATCGTGCAGCAGATCTACACCGCCGACCCGGCACCGCTGGTGCACAACGGCCGCGTCTACCTCTACACCGGGCACGACGAGGACGGCTCGACCTACTTCACCATGAAGGACTGGCGGGTCTGGTCGTCCGCGGACATGGTCAACTGGACCGACCACGGCTCGCCGATGAGCCTGGCGACGTTCAGCTGGGCCAAACAGGACGCGTGGGCCGGGCAGGCCGTCGAACGCAACGGCAAGTTCTACTGGTACGTCCCGGTGGTCAACCGGGCGACCGGCCGGATGGCCATCGGCGTCGGCGTCGCGGACAGCCCCACGGGGCCGTTCCGCGACGCCATCGGCCACCCGCTCGTCGAGAACGGCGAGATCGACCCGACCGTCTTCATCGACGACAACGGGCAGGCGTACCTGTACTGGGGCAACCCCAACCTCTCGTACGTGCGGCTCAACACCGACATGACGTCGTACTCGGGCGGGATCAACCAGATCCCGCTCACCACGGCCGGGTTCGGCACGCGCCCGAACGGCGGCAGCCGCCCGACACTGTACGAGGAAGGCCCCTGGGTCTACAAGCGCAACGGCACGTACTACAACGTGTTCGCGGCCAAGTGCTGCTCGGAGTTCATCGCCTACTCCACCTCACCCGGCCCCACCGGCCCGTGGACCTACCGCGGCACGGTGATGCCCACGCAGGGCGGCAGTTTCACCAATCACCCCGGGATCATCGACTACAAGGGCGGCTCGTACTTCTTCTACCACAACGGTGCCCTGCCCGGCGGGGGCGGCTACACCCGCTCGGTGGCGGTGGAGAAGTTCGCCTACAACGCCGACGGCAGCATCCCCACCATCAACATGACGAACAGCGGGCCGCCGCCGGCCGACACGCTGGATCCCTTCGTCCGGCAGGAAGCCGAGACGATCAACCGGGAATCGGGGATCGAGACCGAACCGGCGTCCGAAGGCGGCATGAACATCGGGTGGATCGAGAACGGTGACAACGTCAAGGTCCGCAACGTCGCCTTCGGCGCGGGCGCGAAGACGTTCACCGCCCGTGTCGCCTCCGCGAGCTCCGGCGGCACGATCGAGGTGCGGCTGGGCAGCGCCACCGGAACGGTCGTGGGGCGCTGCACCGTCGCGGGCACCGGCGGCTGGCAGACGTGGACGTCGGTGTCCTGCCCGGTCAGCGGAGTGACGGGCACGCAGGACCTGGTCCTGCGGTTCACCGGCGGCAGCGGTTACCTCTTCAACGTCAACTGGTGGCAGTTCTCCGCCTGATGCGGAAAGGACAGACGTGGTGTCACGCCGACAATCCCGGGCGGCCGTCTCGGCCCTGCTCGCCGCGACCGGCATCGCCGGCGCGGTCCTGGTGGCGACCCCGGCCGCGCACGCCGCGGCCGGGTGCTCGGTCACCTATGCGAAGACGTCCGAATGGCAGGGCGGCTTCGGCGCGTCCGTGTCGATCACCAACCTGGGTGATGCGATCAGCGGGTGGACGCTCGAGTGGTCGTTCGCCTCCGGTCAGCAGGTGGGCCAGCACTGGAACGCGACCATCACGCAGACCGGCACCCAGGTCAGCGCGAAGAACGTCACCTACAACACGACCATCCCGACCGGCGGCAAGGCCGAGTTCGGCTTCAACGGCTCGTTCACCACGGCCAACCCGGACCCGGCCTCGTTCCGGCTCAACGGCACCCTCTGCACCGGCGGCGTGGACCCCACGACCCCGACCACCCCCACGACGCCGACGACGCCGACCACGCCCACCACCACGACCACCCCGAACCAGCCGTCGACCTTCACGAACCCCGTGCTGTGGCAGGATTTCGCCGACGACGACATCATCCGCGTCGGCAACACCTACTACTACTCCGCCTCGACGATGCACTACTCCCCCGGCGCACCGATCCTGCGCTCCTACGACCTGGTGAACTGGGAGTTCGCCGGCCACTCCGTGCCCAAACTGGACTTCGGCGCGAAGTACGACCTCAACGGCGGCCGCGGGTACGTGCGCGGCATCTGGGCGTCGTTCTTCAACCACCGCGCCAGCAACGACACCTTCTACTGGGGCGGCTGCGTCGACTTCGCCAAGACCTACATCTACACCGCCACCGCGGTGGACGGGCAGTGGTCGAAGCACACCACGATCGACAAGTGCTACTACGACGCGGGCATGCTCGTCGACGACGACGACACGATGTACGTCGCCTACGGCAACACCACCCTCAGCGTCGCCCAGCTCTCCAAGGACGGGAAGACCGAAGTCCGCTCGCAGCAGGTCTTCCAGACGCCGTCGAACATCGGCACGCTCGAAGGCTCCCGGTTCTACAAGCGCGGCGGGAACTACTACATCTTCACGACCCGGCCGGCCAACGGCCAGTACATCCTCAAGGCGAGCAGCCCGTTCGGGCCCTACACCATCCAGCAGGTGCTGCTGGACCTGCCGGGCCCGATCTCCGGCGGCGGCGTCCCCCACCAGGGCGGGCTGGTGCAGACGCAGAACGGCGACTGGTACTACATGGCCTTCGTCGACGCCTACCCCGGCGGCCGGGTCCCGGTGCTCGCCCCGGTCACCTGGACGGCCGACGGCTGGCCGAAGCTCCAGACGGTCAACGGCCGCTGGGGCACGACCTACCCGAAGCCGAACCTGCCACCGCCACCCCGCCAGGTCGAACCGATGACGGGCACCGACACCTTCCCGGGTCCGGCGCTGAGTCCGCAGTGGGAGTGGAACCACAACCCCGACACGACGAAGTTCTCGGTCGGCAACGGGCTCAAGCTGTCCACGGCGACGGTCACCAACGACCTGTACTCCGCCCGCAACACCCTGACCCACCGCATCCAGGGACCCACATCCACCGCGACGGCCACGCTCGACCTGACGTCGATGCGGGACGGTGACCGCACGGGCCTGGCGATGCTGCGCGACTCCTCGGCGTACATCGGCGTCAAACGCGACGGCGGCCGCAACCGGGTGGTCATGGTCAACGGCCTGACCATGGACGGCAACTGGAACACCACCGGCACTGGCACCGAGGTCGCGGGCGCCGACCTGCCCGGCAGCCGGATCTGGTTGCGCGCCAACGCCGACATCCGCCCCGGCACCGGCCGCCAGGCCCGGTTCTCCTACAGCACCGACGGGGTCAACTTCACCCCGCTGGGCACGGCGTTCACCCTGAACAACGCGTGGCAGTTCTTCATGGGTTACCGGTTCGCCGTCTTCAACCACGCCACGCAGGCACTCGGCGGCGCGGTCACCCTGCAACGGTTCGACCTGACCACCCCATAGCGGGCGAACTTCGCCGTGCCCGGCCGCTCGCCGGGCACGGCGAAGTTCCGTCCGGCCTGCCTGACCGCCTGGGTCGGCGGCTCGGGAGCGAGCCGCCGACCGGTCGGCCGACGTGCCGTCGTTCGTCGAGCTGGACGGTGTAGCGCGTCGGCGTCGTCGTGAACTCGCCGTCGAGGTGAACAGCAGGGCACCTGCCGGTCCGGCCTGGTTGGTGACCAGCCGGTATTCGCCCTCGCTGTGGACGACGGCCGCGCACCGCGCCTCACCGCCGCGAAGCTCTCGATGTCCTCTCAACGACCGGCTGCTACCGATCCGGCTGAACCGGTCGCCGGGTGCGAGCCGTGCACCACTACAGGAAGTGGATCAACGGCTACGGAGGTCATCGCCCATGCGCTCCCGACACAGGAAGATCAGCCGGGGCAAGATCCTGGCCGCGGCCGCCGCCCTCCTGGCGGCCGGCACCGCGGCCATCGCCCTCCCGCAGGCGAACGCCGCCGGCAACGCCGGCACCGAAGCGGCGGCGCAGGCGATCACCGGCACGGCCTGGGCGGTCGACGCGCGGACCGGCGAAACGGTGGTCACCGCCGACAGCACCGTGCAGGGCGCCCAGTGGGACAGCCTGCTGGCGGCGACCCGCGGGAAGGCGGTCCGCGTCGAACGGACGCCCGGCGTCCTCAGCTTGTTCGCCGAAGGCGGCGACGCGATCTTCGCCGGCGGGGCCCGGTGCTCCCTCGGGTTCAACGTGACGACGAACAGCGGTCCCGGCATCCTCACCGCCGGCCACTGCGCCGCCGCCGGCCGCCAGTGGTCGCTGACCCAGGGCGGGCGGCCGGTGGCAACGCTCAAGCAGTCGACGTTTCCCGGCACCGGCGACTTCGCCCTGCTGACGTACGACAACGCCGCGACCAGCGCACCCAGCGTCGTCGACACCGGCGGCGGCCGGACGGTCGCCATCACCCGCGCGGCCGCGGCCCAGGTCGGCCGGCAGGTGTCCCGGATGGGCAGCACCACGGGCCTGCACAGCGGCCGGGTCACGGCCCTGAACGCGACGGTCAACTACCCCGAAGGCCGGGTCACCGGCCTGATCCAGACGACGGTGTGCGCGGAGCCCGGCGACAGCGGCGGATCGCTGTTCACCAGCGACGGCAGCGCGATCGGCGTCACCTCGGGAGGCAGCGGCAACTGCCGCACGGGCGGCGTGACGTTCTTCCAGCCGGTGACCACGGCCTTGGCGGCGGTCGGCGCCCGGATCGGCGGCTGACCGCGGCGCTCCGGAAACGGCGGCCGGTCGCGCCTCTCACGCGGCCGGCGGCCTGGTCCTCGGGCCCGACTGTGGTGACCACGGAATCCACGACGGTGCGGCATACTCCGGGCCATGCCGCCGACGATCCCGCCGCGCGAGTCTTGGCCGGCCGTGGCCGCCCCGAAGCAGTTCGCCGAGCCCGGCGCGGCCTTCGAAGCGGAAGCGCCATGACGGGCCACCGTCTCCTGGAGGTCCTTCGCACGCTCCAGGAGACGTACTCGGCCGAGACGGACTCCTGGCAGCTGAGCGGATCGACCTGGCAGGCGACCGCGATCGTCAACCCGGGCCGCGGTGCTGCGCGGAACCGACGGGGCGAAGTTCGTGCTGGTGTTCCCGCTGGACGGGGCGTACGTCCGCGTGACACAGGGCCGCTTCATGACGAGGGCGACGACGCACGCCGACCTCGCCACCGTGCAAGCCGGCGACGGTGACTCCGTCCCGGTGGACTGACGAGCCTCAGATCAGCACGATCTGCTCCAGCACATCCGGCGCCGACACCAGCAGGAACCCGGCCGACGCCATCGGCACCGTCCACCCCAGCACCCGGACCGCCTGCTTGCGTGAGCGGATCCCGCGCCCCAGCACCAGCGCGAGCGCCAGCAGCGTCGCCACCGCGAACACCACTCCGTCGGCCCGGTCGGACCGCCGGACCACCTCGCCGATCAGCAGCCCCGCCGCCAGCGCCGTGCTCACCGTGCCGCGGACGTCCTCGCGGCCGACGGGTGCGAACACCAGGCCCGCCGCCACGCCCGCGACCGCCGCCAGGACGCACCACAACCCCAGCTGCTCGAGGTCCACCTCGTACGGCATCCCCGGATACTTGACGCCGTACACGACGTCCTTGCCGTAGTAGAACGCCACCACCGCCGCCGCCAGCGCGACGATCGCGCGGGCGATCGCACGGCCGTCGCGGGCACCCGGCACCACCGCGGCCAGCAGGGCTATCCACAGCGTGAACGCGTGCGCCAGCGGCCGCAGCGCCGGGCTGTAGTAGGCGTACGCCCCGATGGCCCCGGACACCAAGCCGCCCAGCAGTGCGGCGCCGTCGGACGCCGTGACGCGGCGCGTCTCCAGCAAGCTGACCCCCAGGTCGAAGCGATGCCGTCTTTTTGCACTGTAGCGGTCAGTGACCGGGGGTCGCCCGATCCGGGGGTGGGTTCACGCATACTGGTGGCGTTCCCGGCGGAAGGAGAGGCGGCTTGAGCGCAACCGCGGAGACGGGCACCGGCGCATTCGGGCACCCCGCGTTGTTCTACCGCGGTGCCGCCGAATACCTGGCGGGCACCGTGCCGTTCGTCTGGGGCGGCCTCGCCGCCGACGAGCCGGTGGCGGTCGCGGTCCCCGGGGACAACCTCGAGCTGCTGCGGCGGGAACTCGGTGCCGACGCCGCCCGGGTGCGGCTGCTGGACATGACCGAGGCCGGGCGCAACCCCGGGCGGATCATCCCCGGTGTGCTGCGCGCCTTCGCCGACAGCCACCCCGGCCGGCCGGTGCGGATCATCGGCGAGCCGATCTGGGCGGCGCGCTCGGCCGTCGAGTACCCGGCGTGCGCCCAGCACGAAGCCCTCATCAACCTCGCCTTCGCCGGGCGGGACGTGACCATCCTCTGTCCCTACGACGCCGACGCGCTCGCCCCGGACGTCCTCGCCGACGCCGAGGTCACCCACCCGCTCCTGATCGACGGCACCGGGCAGCGCACCAGCCCCGCCTACGCCCCGGACGACCTGATCGCCCGGTACAACCAGCCGCTGCCCGCGCCGGACGGGGCCTTCGAGCTGGCGAACACCACCGGCCTCGCGGCGGCCCGCGCGCTGGCCCACGTCCGCGCGGCCGCCTGCGGGCTGAGCGACGACCGGGTGGCCGACATCGAGGTGGTCGTCACCGAACTGCTGTCCAACAGCATCGAGCACGGCAGCGGATCCGGCACCGTCCGGTTCTGGGGCGGCGACGGCGAGTTCGCCTGCGAGGTCCACGACCACGGTCGGCTCACCGATCCCCTCGCCGGCCGCCGCCCCGCGAGCCCCTACCAGCCGCGCGGCCGCGGGCTGCTGCTCGTCAACCACCTCGCCGACCTCGTCCGCCTGCACACCGGCGACGACGGCACTACCTTCCGGGCGTACTTCCGCGCCTGAACCGGCGGTGCACGAGGCCACCCACGGCGGCGCCGATCGCGACGCCACCGTACACGTCGGTCGGCCAGTGCGCCCGCGTCCGCAGCCTGCTGTAGCAGACCGCGGCCGCCAGCGGCGCGATCGCGGCCCCCGTGGCGGGCGCGGTGAGCGCGACGGCGACCGTGAACGCGGCCCCCGTCGTCGCGTGCGTCGACGGGAACGCCGAGGACTTCGGCTGTTCGAGCAGCGCGCGGTGGGCGGGGAGATCCTGCGCCGCCGGCCGCGGCCGGCGCACCACGGCCTTCACGCCGTGCCCGAACGCCATCCCGGCCGCGCCCGCCACCAGCCCGCGGCCCGCCGCCCGGCGCCGGGGCCCCGGCCGCCACGCCAGCACCCCGGCCACGAGGACCCAGACCAGGCCGCCCTGCGCCACCGCGCTGAGCGCCGTGACCGGCCACGCCGGCCGGGTGACCGGAAGGTCGTTTTCGTCCGGTCCGTCCGCGTCTTGAAAGGACATTTCGCTCGGCATGGCCCTCAACTTCCCGCACCGGCGCCGGTTCAATCACCCGTCTGTCCACGGTGGAGCATCCCGGTGTTTGTCCGCGCCGGGATCGGGTACACCCGTCTCGTGATTGCGCTCCGGCGAACCCGGCTCTGCGCGGTGGCCGCCGTCTTCGCGGTCACGGCACTGTCGGCCTGCGGCGCCGATCCCCGGGCCGAGACCGTGCACGCCGGGCGGGAAATCCGGGGCCAGCTCGAACTCCTGCGGCTCGTGGTGACGGCCGACCGCGACGAGGTCCCGCCCGTGCCGAGCCTGTCGGTCACCGTCCGCGACGCGGCCGACGAACTCGGCGCCGCCGGCCAGGACGTCGGCAAGCTGACCGACGACCGCGCCCGCGCGGCACTGGCGTCGATCACCGACCGCGCGGTCGCGGTGGCCCACCGGCTCGACGACGGCCTCGGCGACGGCACCGACGAAGGCCTCGACCGGATCGACGCCGAACTGCAGGGCCTCATCGGCGAACTCGCCCGCTGGGGCGTGACCTCGTGAGCAAGAAGTTCCTCGCCGTCACCCTCGGCATCCTCACCGCGGTCGGCGGCTTCGTCGACATCGGCGACCTCGTCGAAAGCGGTGTCGTCGGCGCCCGCTACGGGATGGCAATGGTCTGGGTCACCGCCCTCGGCGTGCTCGGCATCTGCGTCTACGCCGACATGTCCGGGCGGATCGTGGCGGTGTCGGGACGTCCCGTGTTCGACCTGATCCGCGAACGCCTCGGCCCCCGGATGGCGCTGCTCAACCTCGCCGGCTCGTTCCTCATCACGCTGCTGACGGTGTGCGCGGAGATCGGCGGCGTCGCGATCGTCATCGAGCTGGCCTCCGGGGTCGACCGGCTGGTCTGGGTCCTGCCGATCGGCGTGCTCGTCTGGCTGGTGGTCTGGCGGGTCGGCTTCGAGAAGATGGAAACCGGCTTCGGCCTCGCCGGCCTGGCGATCGGGGTGTTCGCCGTCGCCGTCTTCTTCCTGCACCCCGACTGGTCGTCGCTCGGGTCGCAGATCGCCGGGTTCGCCCCGCCGCCCGACCAGGCCCTGCCGACCTACGCCTACCACGCGGTCGCGCTGTTCGCGTCCGCGATGACGCCGTACGAGGTCTTCTTCTTCACCTCCGGCGGCGTCGAAGAGGGCTGGACGGTCAAGGACCTGTCGGTGCAGCGCGCGAACGTGCTGCTCGGGTTCCCCCTCGGCGGCCTGCTCGCCCTCGCGGTGATGGCGTGCTCCGCGGTCGTGCTGTTCCCGGCCGGGGTCGACGTGAGCCAGGTCAGCCAGATCGTCCTGCCGGTGACGCTCGCGCTGGGGACGGCGGGCCTGGTGATCGTGCTGATCGGCATCTTCGCCGCCACGTTCGGCGCGGCGCTGGAGACCGGGCTGTCGTCGGGCTACATGCTGGCGCAGTACTTCGGCTGGGACTGGGGCAAGCGCCGCGCGCCGCGCAACGCCGCCCGGTTCCACCTGACCGTCGGCGCCGGCCTGCTGCTCGCGGTGCTGGTGGTGCAGACGGGCCTCGATCCGGTCGGCCTGACCGAGATCTCGCTGATCTTCTCGGCGGTGGCGCTGCCGCTGACCTACCTGCCGGTGCTCATCGTCGCCAACGACCGCGAGTACCTCGGCAACCACGCCAACGGCCGGTTCAGCAACACCGTCGGCGGCGTCATGCTCGTCGTCATCGCCGTCGCGGCGCTCGTGGCGATCCCCCTGATGATCTTCACCGGAGCGGGCCAATGAATCCGTGGACCGACCTCGGCCTCGTCGACCTGGGCGACACCCTGCTCGACCGGCAGATCATCGGCGAAGACGGCACGGTGGTCGGGAAGGTCGACGACCTCGAGCTGCGCGCCGAAGGCGAAACGTACGTCGTCGACGCGCTGCTGGTCGGCCCGGAGGCACTCGCCGACCGCGTGGGCGGCCCGATCGGCAGGCTCCTGCACCACATCGGCCGCGGGTTCCGCGCCCAGGCGCCGCAACGCATCCCGCTGAACGCCATCCGCCGCATCGAGCCGACGATCGTCGTGACGACGGCCGTCGCCCAGGCGACGGACAGCCCGTCGGAGGACTGGCTGCGCCGCCGCGTCATCGGCCGGATCCCGGGAGCGGGCCGTGCGAGCCGGTGAGCTGATCGGCCGCCCGGTCCGCGACGCCGCGGGCCGCGACCTCGGCGCGGTCCGCGAGATCCGCGCGGAGGCGACGCCGGGCGCCGACGGGCTGCCGGAACTGGTGGTGCGCGGGGTGATCGTGGGCCGCACCCGCGTCCGGTTGTTCGGTTACCAGCGCCACGACCAGCGCGGGCCCCAGCCGCTGGTGGCGTTGATCCGGTGGCTGCACCGCCACAGCCGGTACGTGGCCTGGGAAGACGTGGACCTGTCCGGCCCGGAGGTACGCGTGCGGCGGCCGTTCGGTGAGCTGGCCCCGCTCGACCGGCCCTGAACGTGGGTCAGTGACATCGGGGGCTGCGCCCCGAGCCATGTCAGTGGCATTCGGGCCCGCGCCCCGGGCCGGGGGCTTCGCCACCCGGACCCCCAGCAAGAGGTCAGGGCAGGCCGGCGAGGTCGGCCAGCAGGGCCATGTGGTGCTCGAAGTATTCGGCGCGCGCCCCGATCATGTCGTCGAGCCGGTGGAAGACCTCGAAAGTGAGCTGGCCGAACAGGTGCGTCCACGCGAGCAGCACCCGGTCCAGGCGCTCCTCCGGCAGGTCCGCGGCCTGCTGGTCGATCAGCCGCCGCAGGTCGGCCCGGACGGGCTCGGGCAGCGGCCGGGGTGAGCCCGGCTCCCCCGGAGCGTCGCCGACGACGGCGGCGAGCAGGAGGATCACCTTCGACGCGGGCGCGACGGTTTCCGGCGGGGCGGCGTAACCGGGCACCGGATTTCCGTAGAGCAAGCCGAATTCGGCCGGGTGCGCGAGCGCCCAGGCCCGCACCGCGCGGCACACCGCCAGCCACCGGCCACGAAGGTCGGCACGCGGGACCGCCGCTTCGGCGGCTTCCGCCGCCGCGCCCAGTCCCTCGTACGCGTCGATGATCAACGCGGTCAGCAGGGCGTCACGGCTCGGGAAGTACCGGTACAGCGCCGACGGGACGATGTCCATGTCCCGCGCCACGGCACGCAGGGACAGGTTCGCCCCCTCCTCGGCGAGCCGGCGCCGGGCGGCGTCCTTGATTTCCTGGTGCATCTCCGAGCGGACCCGGGCGCGCAACGACGAGGCGGACACCACCCCAGTCTCGCACACTTCCGAGAACACCCGAACTCGGCGAGAACAGTGTTCTTGACGTCGGACGCACTCTGTCAGTACGGTGTTCTTGTCCGAGAACACTGTTCTCGCCTGGGTGGAAAAGGTGGTCCCATGTCCCTGCACGTCATCGTCGGAGCCGGTCCGGTCGGCTCGGCCACGGCTCGTCTGCTCGCTTCCCGCGGCGAGGAAGTCCGCCTGCTCAGCCGCCGCGGCGGCGGCCCGGCGGTCGAAGGCGTCCGGCTGGTCGCCACCGATGCCACCGACGCCACCACGCTCGCGCGGCACGCCGAAGGCGCGGTCGCGTTGTACAGCTGCGGAGGACCCGCCTACCACCGCTGGGCCACCGGCTGGCCCCCGCTCGGCGCGGCGCTGCTGCGGGCCGCCGAGACGAGCGGAGCCCTGCTCGCCACGACCGGCAACCTCTACGCCTACGGCGCCGTCGACAGCCCGATCACCGAGCAGCTGCCGATGCGGCCGAACTCGGTGAAGGGCGAGGTGCGGGCGAAGCTGTGGGCGGACGCGCTGGCCGCGCACGAAGCCGGCCGCATCCGCACGACCGAGGTGCGCGGGTCCGACTACCTGGGTGCGGGCGCGCTTTCGTCGTTCACCGCCTTGGTGCTGCCGAAGGTGCTCGCCGGCAAGCGCGCCTCGGTGCCGGCCGACCTGGACGCCCCGCACAGCTGGACCCACGTCGGCGACGTCGCCCGCACCCTGGTCGCCGCCGCGGCCGACGAGCGGGCCTGGGGCCGGCCGTGGCACGTGCCGACGGCACCGGCGGTGTCGCTGCGCCGGCTCGCCGAGCGCGCCGCGGAACTGGCGGGCGCACCAGCGGGCCGCGTCACCACGATGCCCGGGCTCGTGTTGCGCCTCGGCGGGCTCTTCAACCCGCTCGCGCGGGAGATGGTGGAGATGGAGTACCAGCTGCGGCGGCCGTTCGTCCTCGACTCTTCGGCCGCGACGGCGGCCTTCGGCATCGAGCCGACACCGACCGACGAAGCACTGCGGGAGACGATCGACGGGCTGCGTGCGCCCGCCCGCGCCTAGCGGGCGAACCCGGAGATCACAGATCCGAGGCGCGCCGGAAAGCCCTGCGCAGCAGCACGGTCACGACCACGCCGAGAGACCAGCCGAGGGCGTACCCGACGATCAGCGGCCACGCGGGCGGGCGCAGCCACCAGTGGTACACCCCGGCGACCGCTGCCGAGAGCACGGCCAGCAGTCCGACGCCTTCGAAGGCGAGGCGGGTGGGGTGCGCGAAGTTCCAGCCGGTGACGCTGAACCAGCCGCGCGACGTGGGCGCGGCCAGCGCCGCGGACCGCCAGCTTTCCCACCGGATGTGCCCCGCCAGCCGCTCGGACAGGGACTCCCGCAGGTAGCGCCGGATCAGCTTGATGTGGAAGTCGTGCAGGATGTACCGGCTGCCCAGCAGGTACGAGGACAGCGGGACGAGCACCAGCACGGCCAGGTTCGACGTCGCCGCGACGGCAACACTCGCGATGGCCGCCGACGCCAGCTGCAGGGCGAAGACGCTCCACTGGACGTTCGCGCGCCGCCCGACCTCGGCGCGCAGCGCCGCGTACTCGGCCAGCATGATCTGGGTGCCGGCCGCCGGATCGGGTTCGACGTCGCCCGGTTCCCGCATGCCGCCAGGGTGCCACGGGCCGCCCGGCGGCGGGACCGCCGGACGAGGATCAGCTCTGGCTGGGGATCTCCGTGGCGCGTTCCCACCCGGACGGCAGGCGGCTGACGTTCAGCGCGTGGTCGAGCCCGCTGGCCGACAACGCCCGGCGCACCACGCGGTTGTCGCCCGTGACGATGCGCAGAGTCGCGTTCTCGCGGACCACCCGCGCCTGGATGCCGCCCAGGGCGGCGAGGCCCGCCGCGTCGAGGAAGTCGACCTCGGACAGGTCGAGCACCAGGACCGGGAACCGGCGGTGCGCCCACGTGCTCAACGCCGAACGCACCTGCGGTGCGCTGTCCGCGTCGAGCGCGCCGCGGATGCGGACCATGACCGCGCCGAAGTACGGGCGGATGACCTGGATGTCGAACGCAGTGCGCTGTTCGCGCTTCGACGGCGCTACGGGGATCGCCGTCGCTGGGGGCTGGACGACTAACATTCCACGCCTCATTCGCAGATGACGTGACGAGCGGGTCGTTCTCGACCGACCCGCTCGGTCGCTGGCAAATCGGGGGACGGATGCTGCTTGACCGCACTTAGCAGCGTAGTCCTTGATCCGAACGGCGCAACCCCGCCAACGGCCGAACCCCGCACCTCCACACGCGGCCCGCACGCGCGCCAGCCAAACCACCCATCCGGGTGAACCACGACCGGGAACGGCAGCGGGGCCACCGTTCCCGGTCACCGGCTAACCGGCGTGGTTGGCGAAGATGTCCGACGCCCCGCTCACGGCCACCGGCCGCGCGACGCCGAAGTACGCGGTCAGCGCCGGACCCGTTGCGGCGAGCCCGGAGTAGTCACCGAGGAAGTAGCCGCCGGCGTCCGGTGCGGTGGTGAAGTCGAACGGCGTGGCGGTCAGCTTCGTCTGCCCGTTGACGGCCCAGTTCGCCGGGTTGCCGCAGTCGCTCGTCGCGGCGTGGCAGTGGGCGATGAACGCGTCGGTGAGCCCCGGCCGCGCCGGCGTCGCGTTCTGCAGGTCGTAGTAGCTCAGGCCGATCGTGCCGTCGGAAGTGACGCGGATCTGCGGCACGAACGCGGGCGTGTCCCCCGGCGACTGGTCGACGCGGATCGTGTCACCCCACGTCAATCCACCGTCGGCGGACTGGGCGAAGGCGATCTTGGCCGCGCCGGTGGCGCTGAACCGGGAGTCCTGCCAGACCGCGTACACGAAGCCGTTGACCGGGTTGACGGCGAACTCGGGCAGCTCGTCGCTGGAGCGGACCGGGTGACCGGCGATCGTCACCGAGGCCACGTGCTGGGTGTCGATGCCGATGGCGCGGGACCACGTCGTGCCGCCGTCGGTGGACCGGACGACCGCCGCCGTCGACGTCGACGAACCGTGGCAGTGCTGCCCGCCGTGGGTGAACAGGCAGGCGCCGCCCTTGTTGGTGATCAGGTCGAAGCCGTTGATCAGCACGCCCCGCCCCGGACCGGTCGTCGGCACGACGATCTGGTTGCCGATCGTCTGGTCGTTCTGCCCGGGGTCGAAGATGATCCGGCCGGTGCTCCAGGTCGACCCCCGGTCGGTGGTGCGGGAGAAGTAGCTGGGGCCGCGGTAGGTGAACGCGTGGTTGTACGCGCTCGGGTTGGCGTTGCTCTGCGGCGAGACCAGCTGGTCCCACACCGCGTAGGCGCGGTCGGCGAGCAGCGGGTCCGCGGTCACCGTTTCCTTGTCGTTGAGCACCTGCGTCGAGGTGTCCAGGCGCGCGACGACCGGGGTTTCCCAGTGGTCGCCGCCGTCGAGCGAACGGCTGATCAGGATCGCGCTCGCGCCGCCGAACGCCGGGCCGTCGGCGTTGAACGAGTCCGCGATCGAGTACACGACCCGGCCGTCGGCGGAGAAGCTCACCCACGGGTCGGTGGTGCGCTGGAAGTAGCCGGGCGAACCGGCGGTCGCGCCGCCGCAGATGCTGAACGGCGGCTGCGCGGCGGCCGGCGTCCAGGTCGCCCCGCCGTCGCGGGACACGACGTTGGTGAGACCGTTCGAGCCGCCGTCGTTCCAGCGGTCCTGCTGCGCCGACCCGACGAGGTGGCGCGGGTCGGCCGGGTCGGCGGCGACGTACGGCTCGACCTCGGACGCGGGGTAGTTCACGCTGCCGCGGGCCTCCTGCTGCGCGACGAGCGCGGCGCACGCCGCTCCGCCGCCCAGCGGGTGGTCGGGCACCGCGACCGGTACCCCGGCGGCGAAGGTGGTGGCGACGGCGACACCGGCGCCGGCCAGCAGGGCGGCCACCGCGGCGCCGGGCGGCAGGGATCGGCGGGCGAACCGCCGGAAGTTCTTCGGGTTCACGGGTGACCTCTTTTCCGACACGCCCGGCGGGCCGGACGGAATGGACACGGCCCATTCCCGGGCACGCTGGAGTCGGCCTGCCGCACCCGGCCGTTACGCGCCTCGACCGCCCCGGGTGAAAACATCCGGTTCCCCGCTGAAAAACTCGTCCGTCCACACGGGAATCGGTTAACGGACGGTCAAAAAAATTGCGCCGGAAACCCTGCCGCGGCCGGCCCGGGACCCGGCCCCTTGACAAGGACGGGCCCCCCATCGCATCCTGATTCATCTCAGGGTTCCTGATATACCCGTTGCCCTGATGCACCCGTCGCCCTGATGTACCCGTCGCTCAGTGAGGAGTCGGACGATGACCGCAGTGGAGGAGAGGCCGGGCACCCGGCCCCGCCCGGACGTCGAACCGGGCCGGCTGTTCATCGGCGGCCGGTGGACCGAGACCGAGGACCGCTTCGACGCCGTGGACCCGGCCACCGGCAAGACCCTCACCTCCCTCGCCCGCGGGACGGCCGCCGACGTGACCGCCGCGGTGGCCGCGGCCCGGGAGGCCGCCGGGGGCTGGGCCGCGACGCCGGCCCGGGAGCGGGCCCGCGTGCTGCACCGGGTCGCGGACCTGGTGCGGGCCCGCGCCGACGAGATCGCCGCCCTGGAAAGCGCCGACGTCGGCAAGCCGATCTCGCTGTGCCGGGCCGTCGACGTCGAGACCGTCGCCGAGCAGTACGAGTACTACTCGGCCCTGGCGCAGGGCCTGGACGGCGCGACGCGGCAGATCCCGATCCCCGCGCACGCCTACACTCGCCGCGAACCGCTCGGCGTGGTCGCCGCGATCACGCCGTTCAACTTCCCGCTGATCCTGTCCACCTCGAAGATCGCGCCGGCACTGGCCGCCGGCAACACCGTGGTGCACAAGCCGGCCGAAGACACCTCCCTCAGCGCGCTGCTGATGGCCGGGCTGCTCGCCGAGGCCGGCGTGCCCGACGGCGTGCTCAACGTGGTCACCGGCTTCGGCTCGGAGATCGGGGAGACCCTGCTGAGCCACCCCGGGGTGGACAAGATCGCGTTCACCGGCTCCACCGCGGTCGGCCGGCACGCGGCGGGCGTGGCCGGGCAGCACCTGAAGCCGGTCACCCTGGAACTCGGCGGCAACGCGGCGCACATCGTGTTCGAGGACGCCGACGTCGAGCAGGCGGTCGCCGCGGCGATCAAGGGGTTCGTGTTCAACACCGGCCAGTTCTGCATGGGCGGGCCCCGGCTGCTCGTCGCCGACGCGCTGTACGACACGATCCTGGGCGCGCTCGCCGAAGCCGTGCCGCACGTGCCGGTCGGCGACCCGTTCGACCCCGCGACGGTGGTCGGCCCGATGGCGGGCGAGCGGCACCGGGCGAAGGTGGAGCAGTACGTCGAGCAGGCCCGCGCCGACGGCGGCCGGATCGTCACCGGCGGCGGCCGGCCGGACATCGAGGGCGGGTTCTTCTTCCAGCCCACGGTGATCGCGGACCTGCCGGCCGGCTCCCGCGTGATCCGGGAGGAGATCTTCGGTCCCGTGCTGACCGTCCAGCGCTTCACGTCCGAAGACGAAGCGGTCGCGCTGGCCAACAGCACACCCTACGGCCTCGCGGCCGGGCTGCAGACGACGAACCTCGCCCGCGCGCACCGCGTCGCCGCACGGCTGCAGGCCGGGATCGTCTGGGTCAACGACTGGGCGATGCTCGACCCCGCGATCCCCTTCGGCGGGGTGAAGGACTCCGGCTTCGGCCGCGAATACGGCCCCGAATCCCTCGACGCCTACACGCGCACGAAGTCCGTCGTCATCTCCCTCGCCTGAGCCCACCCAGGAGCATCCCCATGACCACCACCACCGCGGCCGTCGTGGAGTCCGCCGGCGCCGGCTTCACCCTCGGCGAAGTGGCCCTCGACGAGCTCCGCCCGGACGAGGTCCGGGTCCGGGTCGTCGCCACCGGCGTCTGCCACACCGATCTCGGCGTCGCCGCCGGCGCGCTGCCCTTTCCGCTGCCCGGCGTGCTCGGCCACGAAGGCGCCGGGATCGTCGAGGAGACCGGTGCCGCGGTCACGCGCGTGCGGGCCGGCGACCGGGTCCTGCTCAGCTACACCTCCTGCGGCGGCTGCGCGAACTGCCGCGACGGCCACCCCGCCTACTGCGAAACCTGGCTGCCCGCCAACCTGCTCGGCGGGCAGCGCCCGGACGGCACGACCCCGATCTCCCGCGACGGCACCCCGCTCGGCGGGCACTTCTTCGGCCAGTCCAGCTTCGCCGGGCACGCCGTCGCCGACGAACGCAGCGTCGTCAAGGTCGCCGCCGACGCACCGCTGGACCTGCTGGCCCCGCTCGGCTGCGGCATCATGACCGGCGCCGGCGCCGTGTGGAACGTCCTCGCCCCGCGCCCCGGCGCCACGCTGCTGGTCACCGGCGCCGGCGCGGTCGGCCTGTCGGCGGTCATGGCCGCCCACCTGACGCCGTCGACCCGGATCATCGCCGTCGACCGCGTCGCGACCCGGCTCACTTTGGCCCGCGAGATCGGCGCCACCGACACGATCGACACCAGCGGCGAGGACCTCGCCGAGACGGTCGGGAAGCTGACCGGCGGCCGCGGGGTCGACGGCGTCATCGAGACCACGGGCAACGCCGGCGTGCTGGGGACGGCGATCGGCGCACTGGCCGCGCGCGGCACCGCGGTCGTCGTCGGCGCGCCCGCGTTCGGCACGACGGTGCCGGTGGACGTCAACTTCCTGCTCCCCGGCCGGCGCGTCGTCGGCCTGACCATGGGCGACGCCGACACCCAGGCGCTGGTGCCGACCCTGGCCGAGCTCGTCGCCGCGGGCCGGTTCCCGATCGAAAAGCTGGTCACGCACTACGAGTTCGGGCAGATTCAACAGGCGGTCGACGACATGCTGACGGGCAAGACGATCAAACCGGTGCTCCGCTGGTGAAGGAGGCAGCAGTGAACCTGCCCGATTTCGGCCTGGGCAGCTGGCCCGCGCGGCGGGCGCGGATCAACCCGGACCGCACCGCCCTCGTGCAGCGGAACCGGAGCCTGACCTACGCCGGGCTCGCCGAGCGCGTCGAACGGCTGGCCGGCGCGCTGACCCGGCTCGGCGTCCGCCCGGGTGAGCGCGTGGCCTACCTGGGCGTCAACGACATCACCGTGTTCGAGACGCTGTTCGCCACCGCCCGCTGCGGCGCGGTCTTCGTCCCGCTCAACTACCGGCTCTCCCCCGCGGAGATCCGGTACATGCTCGCCGACAGCGGCGCGTCGGTCCTCGTGCACAGCCCGGACACCGGCGACCTGGTGGCGGCGGCCGGTGCGCTCCCGGACGGCGTCGTCATCGCGATGGATCCCGCCGAGGGGGAACGGGACTTCGAAGCGGAGATCGCCGAAGCCGGGCCACTTCCGGGAACCGCCGTCGGGCTGGAAGATCCCTGCCTGCTGCTCTACACCTCCGGCACCACCGGGCGGCCGAAGGCGGCTGTCCTCACCCACGGCAACCTCACCTGGAACACCGTCAACCAGCTGGCGCACCTCGACGTCCTGGGCACCGACAAGGCGCTGTGCATCGCGCCGCTGTTCCACTGCGTCGGGCTCGGCCAGATCACGCTGCCGACGCTGTTCAAGGGCGGCAGCGTGGAACCGGTGGCGAAGTTCGATCCGGGCACCATCCTCGCCCGGATCGGCGAAGCCGGGATCACCAGCTTCTCCGCGGTCCCCACGATGCTGGAGATGATGTGCCGCCACGAGGACTGGGACCGCGCCGACCTCGGCTCGCTGACCTGCGTGCTCTACGGCGGCTCGCCGGTGGCCGAGCGCGTCGCCCGCGCGTGGCTCGACCGCGGTGTGAAGCTCCTGCAGGGCTACGGCATGACCGAGGCCGCCCCGGGTGTCTCGATGGCGACCCACGAAGGCACGCTCGACCACCCGGTCGCCGCCGGGGTGCCGCACTTCTTCACCGACGTGGCGGCCCTCGGTCCCGATCTCACGCCGCAGCCGCTCGACGGGACGCCGTCCGAGCTGCTCGTGCGCGGCCCGCACGTCTTCGGCGGCTACTGGAACCGGCCCGAGGAGTCGAAGGCGAGCTTCGTCGAGGGCGGCTGGTTCCGCACCGGTGACGTCGTCCGCGTCGACGACGACGGCTGGGCCCACGTCGTCGACCGGGTCAAGGACATGATCATCTCCGGCGGGGAAAACGTGTACCCGGCCGAGATCGAAGCGGTCGCCGTCCGGCTCGACGCGGTCGACGCCTGCGCCGTGGTCGGGGTGCCCGACGAGCGCTGGGGCGAGGCCGGCGCGGCCTTCGTCGTGGTCCGGCCCGGCGCCGAGCTGGACGAACCGCAGTTCCGCGCGCACCTCGAACGGCACCTGGCACGCTACAAGGTCCCGAAACACGTGCGGTTCACCGACGCCTTGCCGCGCAACGCCACCGGCAAGATCCGCCGCGTCGAACTGCGCACCCTGGCCGCCGAAACCTTCACGAACGGACCCGCATGACCACGCCTCTGCTGCCCCCTTCGCTGCGCCTGGAGCTGCGGGACGACATCGCCGTGCTGTGGCTGGCCCGTCCCGAGAAGCGCAACGCCCTCGACGACGCGACCGTGCTCGGCATCGAGTCGTTCTTCGGCGCCCCGCCGCCGGGGATCAAGGCCGTCGTGCTCGACGCCGTCGGCGACCACTTCTCCGCCGGGCTCGACCTTTCCGAGCTCACCGAGCGCGACGCGTTCGAGGGCCTGGAGCACTCGATGATGTGGCACCGCGCCTTCGAGCGGCTCGAACGCGGGCGGGTCCCGGTGGTCGCCGTGCTCAAGGGCGCGGTCGTCGGCGGCGGCCTGGAACTGGCGGCCGCCGCGCACATCCGCGTCGCCGAACCCTCGGCGTTCTACGCGCTGCCGGAGGGCCAGCGCGGGCTGTTCGTCGGCGGCGGCGCGTCGGTGCGGGTGCCGCGGCTGATCGGCGCGCACCGGATGGCCGACATGATGCTCACCGGCCGGGTGCTCGACGCCGACGAGGGCCACGCCGCCGGGTTGTCGCACTACCGCGTGGACAACGGCCTGGAGCACGCGCTCGGCCTGGCCCGCAAGATCGCGGACAACTCGCCGATCACGAACTTCGCCGTCCTGCAGGCCCTCCCCCGCATCGCCGAGGCCAACCCGGCCGAGGGCTACCTGATGGAAGCGCTGATGGCCGCCGTCGCCAGTGGCAGCGCCGAAGCGAAGGAACGAATGCAGGCGTTCCTCGAAAAGCGCGCCGGGAAGGTCGGCCGATGATCCTGCGCCCGGTCGCCCCCGACGTCCGCGAAACCACCGAGATCGGCCGGTACCTGCGGTGGCTGGAAGCCCGCGGGCACTCCTTCGACGACTACGCGGCCCTGCACCGGTGGTCGGTGACCGACCTCGACGGCTTCTGGTCCTCGATCAAGGACTTCTTCGGCGTCCGCCTGCACACCCCGGCCACCGCGGTGGTGCCCGACCGGACCATGCCCGGCACGGAATGGTTCCCCGGAGCGACCCTCAACTACGCCGAACACGCCCTCGGCCACGGCCCCGGCGACGCCACCGCGGTCATCGCCTACTCCCAGACGCGGGAGCGCACCGAGCTGACCTGGGACCAGCTGCGCGACCAGGTCGCGCGCGCCCGCGCGGGGCTGGCCCGGCTCGGGGTCGGCCGCGGCGACCGCGTCGTCGCCTACCTGCCGAACATCCCGGAAGCCGTGGTCGCCTACCTCGCGGTCGCGAGCCTGGGCGCGATCTGGGCCTCCTGCGCGCCCGAGTTCGGCGCCCGGTCGGTGGTCGACCGGTTCGGCCAGATCGAGCCGCGGGTGCTGCTGACGGTGTCCGGCTACCGCTACGGGGCCAAGGACGTCGACCGCCGCGCCGAAGTCGCCGAAATCCGCGCGGGCCTGCCCACCGCCGAGCACGTCGTGCACGTCCCCTACGGCGAGCACGACCTGCCCGGAACGCTCGCCTGGAACGATCTGCTCGCCGAAAGTGCCCCCGGGTTCGAGCCCGTCGGCTTCGCGCACCCGTTGTGCGTGCTGTTCTCCTCCGGCACCACGGGCAAGCCGAAGGCGATCGTGCACGGCCACGGCGGCATCCTGCTGGAACACCTCAAGAACCACGGCCTCAGCTGGGACCTGCGCCCGGGCGACCGGATCCTGTGGTTCTCCACCACCGCCTGGATGATGTGGAACGCCCTCGTCTCGGGGCTGCTGACCGGTGCGTCGATCGTGCTGGTCGACGGCAACCCGCTGCACCCGGACCTGGCCTGGCAGTGGCGGCTGGCCGAGGAGACGCGCGCGACGCTGATGGGCGCGAGCCCGGGATTCCTGATGGCGTGCCGGAAAGCGGGCCTCGACCCGGCCGCCGAGTACGACCTGTCCGCGCTGCGGCAGCTCGGTGCGGCCGGCAGCCCGCTGCCCGCCGAAGGCTTCCACTGGGTGCACGAGCGGTTCCCGGGCGTCCTGCTCAACGTCGGCAGCGGCGGCACCGACGTGTGCAGCGGCATCGTCCAGGGCAGCCCGCTGCAGCCGGTGCGGGCCGGCGAGATCTCCGGCCCCTGCCTCGGCGTCGACGCGAAGGCGTTCGACGAGCACGGTGCCCCGGTCGTCGGGGAACTGGGCGAGCTGGTGATCACCGCCCCGATGCCGTCGATGCCGGTGGGGTTCTGGGGCGACGACTCGGGTGAGCGCTACCGCGACACGTACTTCTCGACCTATCCCGGCGTCTGGCGCCACGGCGACTGGATCCGGTTCACGCCCGAGGGGAGCTGTGTCATCGCCGGCCGCTCGGACGCCACCCTCAACCGCGGCGGCGTCCGGCTGGGCACCGCCGAGTTCTACGCCGTCGTCGAGGAGCTCCCGGAGATCGAGGACTCCCTCGTCGTGCACCTCGAAGACCCCGCCGGCGGCAACGGCGACCTCCGGCTGTTCGTGGCGCTGCGGTCCGGCGCCGAACTCGACGACGCCTTGCGCGGCAAGATCGCCTCGGCGCTGCGGAGCGCGCTCTCGCCGCGGCACGTGCCGGACGCGATCACCGCCGTGCCGTCGATCCCCCGCAACCGCACCGGAAAGAAACTGGAGCTGCCGGTGAAGAAACTCCTGCGCGGCGCACGACCGGACGACGTCGCCGCGCGGGACGTCCTGGCCGATCCCGCGTCGCTGGACCCGTTCGTCGCGCTCGCCGGAGGGCCGGCATGACCGTCCGGATCACCTCGGCCCCCGCCGGCCACGCGGCGAAACCCGGCCGGATCACCACCATCGCGGTCGTCGGGACCGGCGTGATCGGGGCCGGCTGGGCCGCGCACTTCCTCGCCCGCGGCTACGACGTCGTCGCCACCGATCCGGCGCCCGGCGCCGAAGACCGCCTGCGCGCCGACGTCGCCGCGCACTGGCCCACGCTGATCCGGCTCGGCCTCGCCGAAGGCGCCTCGCAGGAGCGGCTGAGCTTCGCCACCGACGCCGGCGCCGCGGTGGCGGAGGCGGATTTCGTGCAGGAGAACGGACCCGAGCGCGAAGACGTCAAGCACCGCCTGTTCGCCGTGCTCGACGAGGCCGCGCGGCCGGAGGTGATCCTGGCGAGCAGCTCGTCCGGGCTGCTGCCGAGCGTCATCGCGCGCGGCTGCCCGAAGCACCCCGAGCGCGTGGTCGTCGGGCACCCGTTCAACCCGCCGCACGTGATCCCGCTCGTGGAAGTCGTCCCGGGCGCCGAAACCACGCCCGAGGTCGTCGACCGCGCGGTCGAGTTCTACACCGCGGCCGGCAAGCGGCCGATCCGGCTGACGCGGGAGGTACCCGGCCACGTCGCGAACCGGCTGCAGGCCGCGCTGTGGCAGGAGGCGTACTCCCTCGTCGAACGCGGCGTCGCGACGGTCGCCGACATCGACGCCGCCATCGCCAACGGGCCCGGTCTGCGCTGGGCCGTGCTCGGCCCGTTCGTCAACCAGCACCTCTCCGGTGGCGCGGGCGGGCTCGCGCACATCCTGCGGCACCTCGGCCCGCCCACCGAGCAGTGGTGGCGCGACCTGGGCCGCGTCCACCTGACGCCGGAACTCGCCGAGACCCTCGTCGCCGGCGTCGACGCCGAACTGGCCGGCACCGACCACGACCGGCTCGTCGCCGCCCGCGACGCCGTCCTCGACCAGCTGCTGGCCGCCAAGGCCGCGCAGCCCGACCTGCCCTGACCCTGGAGCTCCTCGTGGACCTTTCCTCCCTGACCGCCATCGACGTCCACACCCACGTCGAACAAGACGGCCACGGCTGCTTCGCCCTCGACCAGGAACTGCTGGACGCCTCCGCGAAGTACTTCCGCGCCGGCCAGGACCGCACGCCGACGGTGACCGCGATCGCCGAGCACTACCGGGCCCGGCAGATGGCCGCCGTCGTCTTCACGGTCGAGGCGCCGGCCGCGACCGGCCACCCCGCGCTCTCGAGCGAGGAGATCGCCGACGCCGCCGCCGAGCACGCCGACGTCCTCATCCCGTTCGGCTCGGTCGACCCGCACGCCGGCAAGGCCGCCGTGCTCCGCGCGCGGCGGCTCGTGGCCGAGCACGGGGTGCGCGGGTTCAAGTTCCACCCGAGCCTGCAGGCGTTCGAGCCCAACGACATCCGGTACTACCCGCTCTACGAGGCGATCGCCGAGCTGGGTGTTCCGGCCCTGTTCCACACCGGGCAGACCGGCATCGGTGCCGGCCTGCCGGGCGGGCACGGCATCAAGCTGCGGTACTCGAACCCAATGCTGCTCGACGACGTCGCCGCGGATTTCCCGGACCTGACGGTGATCCTGGCGCACCCGTCGGTGCCGTGGCAGGACGAAGCGATCTCGGTCGCGACGCACAAGGCGAACGTGTACATCGACCTGTCGGGCTGGTCGCCGAAGTACTTCCCGCCGCAGCTGGTCCGCGCGGCCAACACCCTGCTGAAGCGGAAAGTCCTGTTCGGGTCCGACTTCCCGGTGATCACCCCGGACCGCTGGCTCGCCGACTTCGCCGAGCTGGAGCTCAAGGACGAGGTGCGGCCGCTGATCCTCAAGGACAACGCCATCGAAGTACTCCGGCTGGCTTGAACACCGGATAACGTTTGTCCGCTACGTCCCCGGGCATCCGCAGCCTTCCAGCACTCACGATGGGAGGCGGCGTCGTGGCGGAGGGTGACGTGCACACCTACTACGAAGACGGACTGTGGAAGAACCGCGTCGAAGGCGGCCGCCGGGCGTCCAACACCTCTCCCCGCCGCGTCGACGCCGTCCTGGCGGGGCGGCAGATCGCGCGCAAGCGCCGGGTCGGGCACTTCGTCCACACACCGGAAGGCGACGTCGAAACCGAACGCGACTTCCGCCCCCGGGGCACCGAGCGCGGCGGCGACACCCCGTCACGACCGCGGTAACGGACCACCCGACGGCCGTGCTGCAGCTCAACCCGGACAGCGCGGCCGGCACGGTGGTGAAGGACGGCCTCGAGATCCCCGTCCTGCGGATCGGCGAAAGTACTAGATCGAGTTCAGCAACTCGCTGGTCGACCTTCAAGCCGGGCGAGCCGGTGACGTTCGCGGGCGCACCGGGCTGAGCTTCTCGAGCCCGGACGGCACGATGAACCGGGCCTCGCACCCGGCGCTTCCTTCCGTGGCAAGGGCCGAGGCGGGCGGGACGGTGGCGAGTCCTCAGCGGCTCACGGGCGGGCCAGCAGGGCCCACACCGTCTTCCCGCCCGAGCGGGACCGGCTGCTCCCCCACCGCTTCGCGACCTTGGTGATCATCCGCAGGCCCAGCCCCACGCGGGCCAGGTCGAGACCCTCCCGCAGCACCGCCGGCCGCCGGCTCTCGTCGGAGACCGCCACCGACAGGGTTCCGCGGCGCAGCTCCAGCCGCAGCCACGGCGCCGAATCCGTATGGCGGAGCGTGTTCTCGACCAGCTCGGTCGCGATCAGCTCGGCGTCCTCGGCCAGCTCCGGCACCATCCACTCGGCGCAGATCCCGCGGACGAATCCGCGGGCACGCGCCGACGTGCGCGGCGAGCGGTCGAGCAGGCGGCCCACCCTTCGCCCGGCCGGGCGGGTCAGCGCCGCCTCCGCCGTGGCGGTGTCCGCGTACACCGGCACGCCGCTCGCCGCGAGCGCCGCTCGCTGCTCCGGGCGGCCCGTCACCAACGCGAACGGGATCGCGGGCCACTCGCCGACGCGCAGGGCGACCAGGGCGAACACCCGGATCAGCGCCCGGTCGCGCAGTTCGAGGCGCTCGACGTCGATCAGCACGCCGTCCTCGGAATCGGCCGCGAACTCGAGCAACTCGTCGCGCAGCTGCGAGTACGTCGTCCGGTCCAGCACGCCGACGGCGGACGCCTTCGCGAGTGCGCCGTGCCGGGGCACCAGCCACACCGAATTGTGCCGGGCGAGCACCGGGACCACCTCCTCTCACGACGATCACCCGATCGGATAGCCCGTCCGGAACCCGTCAAACAACGCGTTTCCCCGATTGATGCGGCCGATCGGGGGAACTCCGCGGGCTTGGAAGGGAGACGATGTGTTCCGTCACACGAAGCTGCTGCAGTTCGAAGCCAAGCCCGAAAAGCCCGACCCCGTCTACGCCCACAAACTCCAAGAACTCATCGGCGGCGCGTACGGCGAAATGACCGTGACCATGCAGTACCTGTTCCAAGGCTGGAACTGCCGCATCGAAGGCAAGTACAAAGACCTGATCATGGACACCGCCACCGAGGAAATCGGCCACGTCGAAATGCTCGCCACCATGGTCGCCCGCCTCCTCGAAGGCGCCCCCGCCACCGCCACCGCCGAAGCCGTCAAGGACCCGGTGATGGCCGCGACGATCGGCGGGATGGACGTCCAGCAGGCCATCGTCGCCGGCGGCGGCGCGCTCCCGGCCGACAGCAACGGCTACCCCTGGAACGGCCGCTACATCGTCGCCTCCGGCAACCTGCTCGCCGACTTCCGCGCCAACGCCGCCGCCGAAGCCCAAGGCCGCCTCCAAACCGCCCGCCTCTACAACATGACCGACGACCCCGGCGTCAAGGCGATGCTCAAGTTCAACCTCGCCCGCGACACCGTCCACCAGAAACAATGGCTCGCCGCCATCGAAGAGCTCAAAGCCGACGGACTCGAAGGCGACATCGTCCCCAACGCCCTGCTCGACGAAGAAGACCAGACCCACAACCACACCATCTGGCACCTCTCCGACGGCCCCGACGGCGCCAAGGGCACCAGCTGGACCACCGACGCCGGCATCGAATACCTCATGGACCCCGAACCCCTCGGCGGCCCCGGCACCGCACCCAAACCCGACCCCGCCCTCTTCGGCACCCATGAAGCCGCCGACGGGCCGGCGCTCGAACCGGCCGACGGCGACATCGAAACCTTCTACGACGGCTCCGTCTGGAAGAACAAGGTCGTCGGCAACACGCGGGCGTCCGGCAGCGCCGAGACGAAGTCCGACGCTGTCGCGGACGGCCGCGAGCTCGCGATCAAGCGCGGCACGGCCCACTTCATCCACACGAAGGACGGCCGGATCGGCGAGCGCCGGACCTACCCGCGGGCCCGTCCCTGACCTCACGCCGAGGGCATGCCCCCGCGGTCGGCGTCTTCTTCGTCGCTGTCGCCCGCCTGGGGCTCCTGGTCGCGGAACGTCGGCTCGGTGTGCTCGCCGGCGATGTCGGCGTCGGCTTCCATGCTCTCGGCGGTCACCGGGTCGATTTCGGGAGTGCTCATCGCTTCCTCCGATCGGGCGAAACCCGGGCATACCCGGCGGCACCCGGGGTGAAACGCGTTTGCCCGCCGCGCAGCCGGGCACGCCGCCCCGGCGGGTCCCCGGCCGAGGGCCCGCTCACCGAATCGGGAGGAACGACCATGTCATCGATGGAGACCGAGGTCCGGCGAACCCCCCGCCAGCTCCTCGCCGCGATCGTCGGAGTGGTTTTCCTGCTGGTCGGCGTGCTGGGGTTCATCCCCGGCGTGACGACCCACTACGACATGCTCACCTGGGCCGGGCACCATTCCGGCGCCCTGCTCCTGGGCATCTTCTCCGTGTCGATCCTGCACAACATCGTGCACCTCGCGTTCGGCGTCGCCGGGCTCGTCCTGGCGAGGACGGCGCGCGGTGCCCGGGCCTTCCTCGTCGGCGGCGGGGTGGTCTACCTGGTCCTGTGGCTCTACGGCCTGGTGATCGACCAGGGCAGCGCGGCCAACTTCGTTCCGGTCAACACCGCGGACAACTGGCTGCACTTCGGCCTGGGCGTCGGGATGATCGCGCTCGGCCTGATCCCGCTCGGCGCCACGCGCAGCCCGGTCGCCGACTCGCGGTGACCGGGCACCGGGCCGGGCGGCCGGGTCACGACGGCCGCCCGGCCCGGCTCCCCGCGTAGGCCCGCTCCCGCAGCCGCACCAGCCAGTCCGGGGCGAACTCCAACCCGTCGGGGCGGTTCAGCATCGGATCGAACGACGGCGCGTCGCCACCGAGCTCCGTCAGGGTCAGCACGGCGCTGTCGCACCAGCGCCCGTCTTCGCGGCCGGTCCGGAGCACGAACTCCCACGTTCCCGTCGCGCGTGCCGCGTCGAGTGACGCTTCGATCCGCGGCGACGACGCCACCGCCCACGCGCCCAGCCAGACGAGCCGGTCGGCCCGGCGGTACGGCACGAGGCTGCTGTAGGCGCCGCGCGTCCACGCGGCCGAAGGCCGGGGCAGCATCCGCCCGACGTGCCCGCTGCCGGCCGTCGTCAGCAGGATGTCCCACGGCCCGCCGTCGCGGCCCGCGCCGGGAATCCGCACCGCCAGCCCGAGCGCGTCCGGCAGCCGCCCGGGGGTGCCGGCGCCCTTGGACAGCCGGGCGACGACGGGCGCCGGCCCGGACGGCCACGGCAGGTCGTCGGCGACGGGCCGGAGTTCGCCGCGGCGGACCACGCCCACGGGGTGGAACGCCGGGGCGCGCCGCAGCGCCGCCAGCCCGCGGAAGCCCGCCGAGACGAGGCCGGTCATGTGTACTTCCCTCCGGTCCGGGGTATTCCGATCACCCCTCCCAGTACCCACGCGGAACACCGGGAAACCCGCACCGACCTCGAGGAGCCTGCCATCGCCACCGCGGTCCTGTTCGACGTCGACGGAACGCTCGTCGACTCCAACTACCTCCACGTCCACGCCTGGCGCCGGGCGTTCCACGAACTGGACCGGGACGTCGACTCCTGGCGCGTGCACCGAGCGATCGGCAAGGGGTCCGGCAAGCTGCTGAGCACCCTGCTGGGCGACGAAGACGCCGGTCGCATCGGCGACGAGGCGAAGGAGCTCCACAGCCGCTTCTACCTGGAGACGGCCGGCCTGCTGCGGCCGTTCGACCGCGCCCCCGAGCTCGTCCGCACCCTGGCCGGGCGCGGCGTGCGCGTGGTGCTGGCGACGTCGGCGGGACCGGACGAGCTCGACGCGCTGCGCAAGGTCCTCGACCTCGACGACGTGGTCGCGGGCATCGTTTCCGGCGACGACGTCGAGGCGACGAAGCCCGATCCGGAGCCCGTGTTCGCCGCGCTCGACAAGGCCGGGAGCGCTCCGGAGGAGACGATCTTCGTCGGCGACGCGGTCTGGGACGTCCACGCCGCCACGAAGGCCGGCGTGCGCACGGTTTCGGTGCTCTCCGGCGGCGTCGGTGCGGCGGAGCTGACCGACGCCGGCGCCGTCGCGATCTACGACGACGCGGCGGCGATCCTGGCCGGGCTGGACGAGAGCGTGCTGATCAGCTGACCTTGCCGGCCACCAGCCGTTCCACCAGCCCGAGCTTGAACCGCTCCCGCCGCTGCACCGGCAGGCCGAGTGCCTCGACGAGCTTCAGCGGCCGACGCCGGAAGTGCTCGCCGGCCAGCGGGACGCTCGCCAGCTCGACCAGCCGCTGCAGGCCCCGCACGATCCGCGACGACGAAGCGACGTGGTCGACCAAGATCAGCCGGCCGCCCGGGCGCAGCACCCGCACCATCTCGCCCACCGCGGCCGCGGGGTCGGGGATGGCGCAGAGGCCGAACGTGCACAGCACGGTGTCGAAAGAGGCCTCGGCGAACGGCAGTGCCTCGGCGTCCCCCGCGCGCAGGGTCACGGGGTGGCCGAGCCGGCGGGCGCGGTCGCGGGCGATGGCGAGCATCCCCTCGCTGAGGTCGACGCCGGTGAGCGTCACCTCCGCGGGGTAGCAGGGGAGGTTCAGCCCGGTTCCGATCGCGACCTCCAGGACCTCGCCCGCCGCCTGGCCGCAAGCCCACGCCCGCGAATCGCCGAAGAGACGGCGGTCCCAGCAGCCCATCTCCGCGTCGTAGGTCGTGGACTTGCGGTCCCAGTACCGACGCCACCGCTCCGCCTTCTTCATGTCCCCCAGCGAAGCACGAACTCCGCGCCTCAGCCGAACATGCCCGGCTCGTACGCGCCGCCCTTCTGGTGGACGATCACCGCGAGCCGGTTGGCCGAGTTCATCTGGGCGATCAGGGCGACCAGTGCGGCGGTCCGGTCGTCGTCGTAGTGCTTGCGCACCCGGGCCCAGGTGTCGTCGGAGACGCCGGGGGCGGCATCGGCGATCCGCGTGCCCTCCTCGGCCAGCGCGAGCGCCGCCTGCTCGGCCTCGGTGTACACCGTGGCCTCCCGCCAGGCCGCGACCAGGTTGATCCGCACGCCCGCCTCCCCGGCGGCCGCCAGTTCCTTGGTGTGGACGTCGACGCACCAGCCGCAGCCGTTGATCTGGCTGACGCGCAGCGACACCAGCTCCCGCGTGACCTTGTCCAGGGGCGACTGGACGATCGCCAGGCTCGCGGTGCCGAACCGCTTGGCGAAGCGGGCGCCGATTTCGTTGTCGGTCAAGGTGAAACGGGGTTCCATGACGTCGTCCTCACTCGTGGCGTATGCGTTGCGAACGACCACGAGATGCCGGCGGCCCCGCACCCCGTGACACCCTGGACGGGTGACGACGATCACTGTCACACCGCGACGGCGTGCGGCATCTGGAGGGGAAACCCGCGACCGAAAGAGGCGCCACCCATGGCCGACCCCGCCACCGAGGCCTTCCTCGCCCACCGCAACCTGCTGTTCACCGTCGCCTACCAGCTGCTCGGCTCGGCCGCCGACGCCGAAGACGTCCTGCAGGAAACGTGGCTGCGGTGGGTGGGGGTGGACCTCGCCGCGGTGCGGGACCGGCGGGCGTACCTGGTCCGGATCACCACCCGGCAGGCGCTGATGCGGCTGCGGGCGCTCGGCAGGCGCAAGGAGTCCTACGTCGGGCCGTGGCTGCCCGAGCCGCTGCTGACCACGCCCGACGTCGCCGAGGACGTCGAGCTGGCCGACAGCGTTTCGATGGCGATGCTGCTGGTGCTGGAGACGCTCGGGCCGGCCGAGCGGGCGGTGTTCGTGCTGCGCGAGGTGTTCGACCTGGGCTACGACGAGATCGCCGAAGCCGTCGGCAAGAGCCCGGCCGCGGTGCGCCAGATCGCGCACCGGGCCCGCTCCCACGTCGCCGCCCGCCGGCCGCGCGGGGCCGTTTCGCCGGCGGCGACCCGGGACGCCCTCGAAGCCTTCCGGCGCGCCGCCGAGACGGGCGACCTGCGGGACCTGCTCGACGTCCTCGCCCCGGACGTCGTGTTCCTCGGCGACGGCGGCGGGGTCGTGCAGGCGACGCCGGCGCCCGTCACCGGGGCCGCGGACGTGGCCCGGCTGCTGACCGCCGGCCTGGGCAACCTCGCCGTCGGCACCCTGGAAGCCGCCCAGGTCAACGGCTACCCGGCGCTGATCCTGCGGCGCGGCGGCGAGGTCGACACCGTGGTGGCGGTCCGCGTCGACGACGGTCTCGTCACGGGGCTTTACGCCGTGCGCAACCCGGAGAAGCTGGCCCGCCTGGACGAGGCGACCGCCCTGTGCCGCTGACTCACTCGACGCTCGCCGCCGCGGCGAGGATGACCTCGGCGACGACCTCGGGCCGGGACACCGCGACCGCGTGCGAGGCGTCGATCCGGCGGACCGTCGACGACGCGCGCTCGGCCATGAACTCCTGCGCCTTGGCCGGGATCGCGTTGTCCTGGTTCGCGACCAGCGTCCACGAGGGCAGCTTCGTCCACGCCGGGGTGCCCTCGAACGGCGCGGCCAGCGCCTGCTGCGCGACCGGCCGCTGGGTCACCGCCATGACCGCCGCGGTGGCGGCGGGGACGTCGGCGGCGAAGACCTCGGCGAAGTCCGCCGGCTTGATCGACAGCTCGGGCTGACCGTCGTGCTCGAGCACGTTCGTGGTCTCCGGGCCGAGCTTGGCGCCCGGGTAGCGGCCGGACAGCTCGAACACGCTCTCGCCCGCGTCCGGCTGGAACGCGGCGATGTAGACCAGGGCGCGGACGTTCGGCGTCTCGGTGGCCGCGCGGGTGATCAGGGCACCGCCGTAGGAGTGGCCGGCCAGGACGACCGGGCCTTCGACGCTGTTGACGACGTCCGCGACGTAGGCCGCGTCGGACTCGACGCCCCGCAGCGGGTTCGCCACCGCCTGGACCGGATAGCCCTGCTCCTGCAGCTTCGCGACGACCCCGGTCCAGCTGGACGAGTCGGCGAACGCGCCGTGGACCAGGACGATGGTGGGCTTGCTCATGACTGGCTCCTTCAGGGAGAACGATCGGTCTTTCTGCTAGCCACTCTGGACCGTCCGGCCCGCCGTGGCAATGTGACGAAGCCGATCTGGCAGAACGATCGGTCTTTCTCTAAGCTGCGGGGATGAGGACTGCCGAGCCGCACCCGAAGGACCGGCTGCTCGCGACCGCCGCCCGCCTCTTCTACGCCGAGGGCATCCACGCCGTGGGGGTGGAACGGCTGGTTTCCGAGGCGGCCGTGACCCGGGCGACCTTCTACCGCCACTACCCGACGAAGGACGACCTGGTCGCCGCCTACCTCGCCGAAACCAGCCGCCAGATCCGCGCGGCCGTCGAGTCGGCGCGGACGGGCAAGCCACCGCGCGAGGCGCTGGCCGAAACCATGGCGGTGGTCGGCGACGCGACGTGCGGGGAAGACTTCCGCGGCTGCCAGTTCCTCAACGCCGCCGCCGAGTACCCCGATCCGGAGAACCGGGTGCGCCAGGTGATCGACGACCACCGGCAGTGGTTCTTCGGCGTCCTGCGCGACCAGGCGGCGGACCTCGGCCACCCGGAACCGGACCACGCGGCACGCGTGCTCGTCCTGCTGCGCGACGGCGCCCTGCACGGCGGCGAACTCGACGACGCCGAGACGGTGCGCGCGACGCTCCGCCGGGCCGTCGACGACTTCCTGCCTGCCTGAGCGGCACGCCGAACAGGCGTTCAAGCCGCTTTCACCTGCACAAACCCAGCCAATCTAGGCCGAACGGGTTACTGTGCCGACCAGTACTAATCCGACCACAGTCACGGCCGAATGACTTTCGTGGCAACGGTTGCGCGCCGCGGAGGGGCGGCCTGCTTTTGGCCGGATCAGTACTTTGGGCACGAAAGGTGACGGAGGTCCGAATGGCGGCAGACGACGCGTCGCTCGTTCCGGCCTGGGTGGAGCCGATGCTCGCCAAGGCCGACGGCGGACGGCTGCGCAGCGGCCCGGAGTGGGCCTACGAGTACAAACTGGACGGTTACCGGGCGGCCATGCGGATCGCCCCGGACGGCACGACCGCGCTCACCAGCCGCAACAACATCGACTTCACCGCGGAATTCACCGACCTCGAGGGCGTGCTCGCCCCCGCGCTGGACGGCCGCGCCGCCTACCTGGACGGCGAGGTCGTCGTCTACGGCGAGGACGGCCGGATCGACTTCGAGCGGATGCAGGAGCGCCGCGGCCGCTACGTCCGGCACCAGAGCGGGCCGAAGGGGCTGGAGTTCACGGACGTCCCGGTCCGGTTCCTGGCCTTCGACCTGCTCCGGCTCGGGGACCGGAGCCTGCTGGCCGCGCCGTACGACGAGCGCCGGGGCCTGCTGGCCGAGCTGCCGATGCCCGACCCGTACCGCGTTTCCGTGGTCCGCGCGGTCACCTTCGACGAGCTCGCCGCCGACCGCCGCACGCCCGCGGACTTCCTCGTCCACGCCGCGTCCGCCGGGTACGAGGGGGTCGTCGCGAAGCTGCGTTCGTCGGCCTACCACCCCGGGCAGCGGCCGGATTCGTGGCTCAAGCACCCGCTGGTCCGGACCCAGGAGGTGATCGTGTGCGGCTGGCGGCCCGGCCAGCACAGCTTCACCGGCACCCTCGGCGGGCTGCTGCTCGGCGCGCACGACCCCGCGACCGGCGACCTGGTCTACATCGGCGACGTCGGCACCGGGTTCAGCCAGGCCACCCGCGCCGACCTGCGGGCGCAGCTGGAGGCGATGGAGCGGCGCACCCACCCGTTCGTGACGACACCGCCGCGGGAGGACACCGCCCGCGCCCGCTGGGTGGAGCCGCGGCTGGTCGGCGAGATCGTCTACCGCCAGTTCACCCGCGGCGGCCGCGTCCGCCACACCGCCTGGCGGGGCCTGCGCCACGACAAGGATCCGGCCGAGGTCCTGGCGCCGCGCGCGGTTCCGCACGAGGCCGCCGCGGCCGCGCAGCCTTCGCCGTCACCCTCGCCCGAGCCGGCGGGTCAGCGGATCACCGTCCAGGCCGGCCACCGGCGGCTCACCCTGTCCAATCTGGACAAGGTGCTGTACCCGGCGGCCGGGTTCACCAAGGGCGAGGTGATCAACTACTACTCCCGCGTCGCGGCGGTGCTGCTGCCGCACCTCGCCGGGCGGCCGGTCACGTTCATCCGCTACCCGAACGGCGTCGACGGCCAGAAGTGGTTCGAGAAGAACGCCCCGAAGGGCGCCCCGGACTGGCTGCGCACGGTCCGCCTGGCCGGCACGGGCGGCACGATCGACTACCCGCTCCTCGACGACCTCCCGGGCCTGGTGTGGGCGGCGAACATGGCGGCGCTCGAGCTGCACGTTCCCCAGTGGACGGTGGAATCGGGCAACCGGCAGCCCCCGGACCGGCTGGTGTTCGACCTCGATCCGGGCCCGGGCACCACGATCGTCGACTGCTGCCGGGTGGCGGAGCGCCTCCACGACGTCCTGGTCGCCGACGGGCTGACGCCGTACGCGAAAACGTCGGGCTCCAAGGGAATGCAGCTCTACTGCGGAATCCGGACGGACGACCCGGCGGCCCCGTCGGCCTACGCCAAGCGGCTCGCCCAGCGCCTGGCGAAGGAGACACCGGAGTCGGTGACGGCGGTGATGGCGAAGGCCCAGCGCCCGGGCCGGGTGTTCATCGACTGGAGCCAGAACAACCCGGCGAAGACCACGGTGGCCCCGTATTCCCTGCGCGGCCGCGACCACCCGACGGCGTCCACCCCGGTGACGTGGGACGAGGTCCGCGCCTGCCGGCACGTGAACCGGTTGACGTTCACGGCGGACGACGTCCTGGACCGCATCGAAGACCACGGCGATCTGCTGGCCGGGCTGGCCGAGGACGGCGCACCGCTGGGGTGAGGGTCAGGCGCGCCGCAGGAGCCGCTTGACGGTACCGCCGAGCCCGGTGGAGTTCGGCTGCGGCTGCGGGGTCGCCCCGGGTTCCGGTGCACGAGCTCGAGGGACACCCGCGGTTTCCGGCGCGGACGCCTCGGTCCGAAGCGCGTGCTTCGGCGGCTGCGGGACCCCGGAGGTGCCCGGCCCGGGCACCGATCCTCCCGCCACCTGCCCCGCCGAAGCCGCGACCGGCCGCTCCCCCGCCCCGCGGGACGGTGGCCGCGGTGCGGGGATCTCCCCGGCGATCGTCCCCGACTCCGGCACCACCGCGTCCGGCCGCGACCCGGCCGGCCCCGGGTGGCCGGCGAGCATCTCCGGCGTGATCGCCGGCGTCATCAGCGGCGTGTGCGCAGCGTCCGCGTTCGGTGTCGCCGGTTCGCGGGCCACCGGATAGCGCGCCAGCGGGTCGTCCTCGACCGCCGCTCCGGCGGCGCGATGGCTCCGGAGCAGGCCACAGCACCCCAGCAGCCCGAGCAAGCCAGCCAATCCCCACCACACCGTCATGGCACTCCTCCGTTCCCTCGCTCCCGGATATCCGGGACCCGGCCGCCCAACCGGAGCGTCATACGAGTGGGTGACACGTCAGCCCAGCTGCGGCACGTCACCCGCGAAGGTGATCGGCAGCTCGTACAGGCCCCTCGCCGTGCGGCCGCCGCTCAGCCAGCCGTGGAAGAAGATGTGGCCGTCCACCACGTCGGCGCCGCCCGGGGCGTCCACCTTGCCGCCGAGCAGGTCCGTCGACAGGAACTGGGCGTCCGCCTTCACGAACGCGCCGCCCAGCGTCGGCGCGGACGCGTAACACGTGTGGTAGCCCGTGCTGTCGAACGTATCCGCGGAGTAGAACAGCAGGTACCGGGACGCCGTCTTCACCACCGAAGGCGCTTCGACGACCGACCTCTCGGGCGTCAGATCGGCCCGCAGCAGCTCGGTGCGCGGACCGGCGAAGGTGCGCCCGTCGGCCTGCAGCTTCTGCGCCCAGATCGCCGACGGCGGCCCGGCCGCCGCGCCGTCGCTCTTGTAGAGCAGGTACCGGGCCCCGTCCGCGTCGACGAACGTCTGCGGGTCGATGTCCCCGTGGTCGCCGGGTTCGCACACCAGCGGCCGGTCGCCGGCCGGCGTGTACGGTCCTTCCGCCTTCTTCGCCGTCGCCGCGCCGAGGCACATCTCGCCGCCCGCCGTCTGCGCGGCCGCGAAGTACAGCACGAAGGTGCCGTCCGCCAGCTGGGTGACGTCCGGGGCCCAGAACCCGCCGTCCGCCTTCGCCCAGGCGGGGACCGCTCCGAGCGCGTCACCGGCGACGCGCCACGGCCCTTCCGCCGCGGCGGCGCCGGCCATCGGAATCCGCGTGGCCTTCGTGCCCGTCGAGAACGCGAAGTAGCCCCAGGCCGTCTTGACGACGTCCGGATCGGGGAAGTCCTGGTTGATCAGCAGCCGCGGCGCGCTGATGGCCGCCGCTTCCGGGGCCGCCGCGAACGCGGCAGCGACGGCGACGACCGGGACGAGCAGAAGACCTTTGAAGCGCATAGGCGATTTTGCTGACACCCCAACGGTTCCGGCAACGGCAGGCGGATGGCGTCACCGGGAAGCGTGGACTTGCCGGCGAGCCCGGATCGGGTGGATTCGGCCGCGTCACGCGGGGTAGCCCACAACTCATGCACGCAACGAGCGGCCGTGGGGCGTACCGAGCCGGGCATCCCGTCGGCGAGGCCGAAGGAGCGGCGGCCCGGCAGGAAAAGCCCTTGGGCAGACCGGGAAAACCGCTCGATCGCCGCGCGCCGTTCTTCACCGGGATGCTCGCCGCGGCCGGGGTGGTCGTCACGGTCGCGGTCGTCGAACTCCTCCTCGCGGCCTCCGACGTGCTGCTGCTCATCGGCATCGCGTTCTTCCTCGCGGTGGGGCTCGAGCCGGTGACCGCCCGGCTCGCCCGCCGGGTGCCCCGCGCACTGGCCGCCGCGGTGGTCGTCGTGACCGGGCTGGCCGTCTTCGGCGGGACCGTCGCCGCGGCCGCCGTGCCCCTGGCCGGCCAGGCGGCGCAGCTGCGGAACGGCGCTCCGCGGTACCTGACCCTGCTGCGCGACCACGGCACCCTGCTGGGCCGCGCCAACGAAACCTTCGGCCTCGAAGCGGCCGTCCGGTCCGTGCAGCTGTCCGACGTGGCGAAATCACTCGCGGCGCTGCTCGGTGACGCCGTGATCGTCGTGGTGCTCGCCACCTACTTCGTCGCCGACTTCCCGCGGATCCGCACCGCGCTCTACCGGCTGGCCCCGCGGTCGCGGCGACCGCGGGTGATCCTGATCGGCGACGCGGTCTTCCGGAAGGTCGGCGCGTACCTCGTCGGCAACGTCGCGGTGTCGGTGATCGCCGGAGCGGCGACCTTCGCCTGGCTGTCGTCTTTCGGCGTGCCCTACCCGCTGGTGCTCGCCGTGCTCGTCGCCGTGCTCGACCTGGTGCCGGTGGCGGGTTCGGTGGCGGCCGGGGCCGGTACGACCCTCGTCGCGCTCACGGTGTCGGTGCCGGTCGGGCTGGCGACGCTCGGGTTCTTCGTCGGCTACCGGGTGGTGGAGGACTACGTGCTGCTGCCGAAGATCGTCGGTCGTGCCGTCCGGATCCCGGCGCTCGTCACGGTCGTCGCGGTGCTGCTCGGGTTCGAACTGCTCGGCGTCGTCGGCGCCTTCGTCGCGGTACCGGTCGCGGCCGCGGTGCTGCTCGTCGTGCGGGAAGTGGCGGTGCACCGGCTGGACCGGACGTGACGAACCGCCGCGCGGGACGCACCCGCGCGGCGGTCGGACCCGCTGGGGGTCAGTTGCCCTGGGTGGTCCCGCCGTCGGCGATCTCACCGGCGGCGCAGTTGTCCGGGTTCTGGCCCTCGGCCTCGTGCTCGCCCGGGGAGAGGACCGGCACGCCGATGCCGTTGGCGGTGTCGTGGATCGGCACCTGGACGCCGAGGACGTTGATGTCGTCGTCGCACACGCCGCCGACCACGTTCAGGTTGTGCACCACGTCGAGGTTCTGCACGTTGCCGACGAGGCCGAACTGGTCGGTGGTGTCGACCGGGTGGCCCGCAACGCTGACACTGGTCGCGGACGCGGATCCGCCGAGCACCGCCATCCCGGCGGCGAGGGCGGTGGCGACGAAGCCGAGCTGCTTGATCACGGGAAAAATACTCCTTCTGGGTACCCGCCGGACGGTCCGGCGGGGGAACGGGGAAAGAAACGGGCCCGGCTTCGGTTCGCCGGGCCCGGGAAAGTTCGTTATGGTGCCGTCAGGCCGGGTGGGACCGGCGCACTTCTCCAGCGTCGCGGCCGGTCCCACCCGGGTCGGCGCCGTCCGGCGTCGCGACGGGCCCGGAACGTGGAACCGGAGTGTGCAGCTCGCTCCGTGTTCCGGGCGCGCGGTGCGGCGTCAGCGCCGGCGGCCGATTTCCCGTGCCCGGAGCCGGCTTCCGCACGCAGGGGCGGCTCCGGGCACGGAAATTTCAGTGACCCTGGCTCGTGCCGCCGTCGGACAGCCCGCCCGAGGCGCAGTTGTAGGGCGATTCGCCGCTGGCCTCGTGGCTGCCCGGCGACAGGATCGGCACGCCGATGCCGTTGAGCGAGTCGTGGATCGGCACCTGGACGCCGAGGACGTTGACGTCGTTGCCGCACAGGCCGAGCGTGGCGTTGACGTTGTGGAGCACGTCGGTGTTGTTCAGGTTCACCAGGCCGACCTGGCCGGTGTAGTCGTAGCCGCCGTGGTGGTGACCGTCGTGGTGCCCGTGGTGGTGACCGCCCGGGGTGTCGGCCGCGGCGATGCCGCCGGCCAGGAACGCGCCGGCCGCGGCGGCGGCCGTGACGAACCCGATCTTCTTCAGCATGGATTGCTCCTCGATGAACGCTATTCGGAGAACGGGACGGCAATGAAGGTGTGTCCTCCGTCCCGTGTGAGGGAAACGTACTGATGCCGGGACGCGGTTTCCACTTCGTGCCACCATCGTGTGGGTACCGCGAGCCGCTGACCGCGCCCGGTGTGGTCCGATCGGGTTAGTTCCCGGTTCTGCCGGTGGCCTAGCCCTTCCCGGTATCTTCCTCCGATATCGCTTGCGGAGCAAAGAATGTTTCGGGTATGCGAAAGAGCCCTGCGCCGGGTGACGCAGGGCTCTTTCGCGGGGATTTCCTATCCGGGCCAGGCCTCGGCTTCGGCCGTGAGCGCGGTCGTCACGTCGATCTCGCCCGACCGCACCCGCCACGCGAGCGAGTCCGGCCGAGGCTGCAGAAGGTGCCACCCGACGACGTCTTCGTCGCGGTAGCAAGGGTTTTCGTCGTCACCGATGCCCAGCGCGGCGAAGTACTGGCGGGCGGGCCAGGTTTCGGGAACCCAGGCGCGGGCCCAGCGCACGACGATCCTGGCGAGGTCGTTGCGGCCGTCCGCCGGGTGGATCAGGCGGTCGCCCGTGGTGCAGATCAGGCGTGGCGTGTACGTCGCGCCGAGCGGCGCGACGGCGAGTTCAGTGTTCATTCCTCCCCCGGTCCACGGCAGTGGACGGTGTTGCCGGCTCGGATGCGCTGCTGCGCTTGAGAACGGAGGGCCACCCGGAGGCGGGCGGGCGCACGCGGCGCGTCCCTGTACGGCTCCGTCTTGAACCGGCAACCATCTTACAAACGCCGGAAACGACCCGAAAAGCGGGGCCCGGCGGCGAAGTCTTCGCCCGTTCCCGTGACAGCGGGAGTGAATGCCGCCGGCGGGGGTACGCCCGGGTAGACCGATTTCCGCAACCTCGACAACGGGAGGAAGAACCGAGATGAACCACAGGGCAGGCAAGCTTTGCTGCGCCGGCATCGCGGCGGCGGCGTTCGCGCTGACGGCGGCGGTGCCGGCATCGGCGGCACCGGACGTCGCGGCACCGGCGTGGCACCGGCAGACCGACGACGACGGAACGAACCGCGACAACACCCGCGACGACAACGACGACAACGGTTTGTGGGGCCTGCTCGGCTTGGTCGGGCTGCTGGGCTTGGCGGGCTTGGTGCGCCGTGACCCCAAGCCGGGCGCGATGGCGGGATACCCGGCCGCGGGGGCGACCCCGCCGCCGGCGAACACGTACCCGCCGGCCGAGCCGCGGCGGAACCCGCCGGGCGCCTGAGGGTCGGTCACGTCGTAAAGCCGGTCCCCACCGGACGTTCCTGCGCCACTCCGACGGCGCAGCAGATCTTGACGCGGCACTCGAGCGACGCCGATCCCACGCACCGGGTCGCCGCTCCGGGCCCCGGTAATACCTATACCGCACACCCGATCCCCGCCGGGCGCCGGGGCACTTCCCGCACCGGGCACCCGACTCCCGCCGGATACCCGACCTCGGCCGATGCCACGTACCCGTTCCTCCGGCGTCCGGGTGCCACCGGTACCGCACACCCGGCTCCCGCCGGCTGCCCGAGTGACCCTGGTGCCCCGCACCGCCGTTTCCTCCCGTCTTCGCGCAGAACGTCCCGGCGCCGTCGGGCGTCGGGACGTTCTGCGTTTACTTCTCTCCGAATGGCGCCCAGTTGTCAGGTCTCGGCACCGAGGAGGCCACAGTAACGGCCGGAGAAACCGGCCCTGCAGCCGCCTCCCAGATTAGCCACGCGTTCGCCGCGCAAGAAGTGTTTTCGCACCGTACCCTACTTAAGGGTGGCTTTCCCACCGCCAGCCAAATTCGCTTGATTACCCATCATTCCTTTCCTTAAACCTCACGATCGAGTGAAAGTCGCGCCTCACTCGAAACTGGCACCGATCGCACCTTTGGTGAAGAAACCCGAGCCGATTCAGCCATTCATCGCAATCGTCGGACACGGCCGAGTGATGGCCTCACGATCAGTAGCCGAAGCGCAAAACGGCTGAACAACCGCTTCACGCGATGTCGATGTTTGTTCCGGAGAACTCGCGGGGCTGTACACCGTGTGAAATCAACCGGTTCCGCCGGCACCCGGACATCCGCTCGCGTTATCGCGGACCGGCGCTCACCATGATCGCAGTCGGCATCGCACAATCCGGAGGAGTACGACATGAAAAGTGCACTGACCCGAGCGCTCACGGTGTTCGTCACCGCCGCCGCGGTGGCCTTGACGGGGGTGGGTGTGGCGACGGCAGGCGGGCCGGGTGGCAGCGGATCGTCGAGCACCACCAGCGCCGCGGCGGAGGTCCAGGGCCTGCGCGACCAGCTGGCGGCGCGGGCGGACAACGGGGACGTGCCCGGCACGCAGGCCACCCTCGCCCGCCTCGACCCGTTGCTGTCGGATCTCGCCCAGGGCAAGCGGTACACGATCCAGGCCGCGGCCAAGGACAGCGCGGCCACGGCGCAGAAGGACAACGCCGAAGCGCGCAAGGGCGTCGACGAGCTCGCCGCCAAGCTGGCGGCCCGCCAGTCGCTGCCGCCGGTGTCGGCCCTGCTCAACGCGCTGCTGCAGCGGGTGCTGATCAGCCTTTCCGCGCTGGTGAACGACCTTCTCGGCGGGCTGCCCGTCCCGGTCGGCTAGGCCGGCCGGTACCCCGGACGGACAAGCCGGCGACGGCCCGGCGCGGTTCCCCTCCCGCGCCGGGCTTTCGTCGTCTGCGAACCGGGTACGCGGCCATGAGAAAGCCCGGTGCGGCGGACCGCACCGGGCTTTTCCGACGTGCCGGCTATTCGTAGACGACGTAGGCGGGGGTGGGGCTCAGCGCCAGAACGTCCGCCGGGGTCATCAGGCCCGCGCCGCGGCGGGTGTCCTCCTCGAAGAACAGCTTGAAGCCCGGCCGCACCTGGGCGGGCATGGTCGTCATCAGCGTCTTCCAGGTCGCCTTCTTGGCGGCGGCCGACCCGATGCCGTCGACCACCTTGACGACCGAGACTCCCTTGTGCGGCCGCAAAAGCTCTTCGTCACGCACGACGGACGCGGCGACCTGGTGGTAGACCATCACCTTGGCGGGCAGGTGGTGCGCGTCGGCCAGGCCCCCGAGGTACCGCGCGACCCCGTCGAGCTCGGCGCCGGTCGTGCGGCCGAACTTCTTGCCGGGGACGACGCCCGGTTCCACGGCCCACTCGGGGTCGAGCGCGACGCCGACGTCGGGCTCGGTCAACCAGCGTTCGTAGGCCTGGACCTCGGGCAGGAAGTCGGCGCGGCCGGGCTGGATGTTCAGCAGCAGCAACCCGTTCAGCGCCCGCGCGGCGTCGAGGTAGTCGCGCACGGTCGCGTCCTCGCAGCGGCTGCGGAACATGCCGTCCTCGCCCGGCGAGCGGTGCACGGTGGTGGCGATCAGCTCGACGACCGGGGTGACCGGACGTCCCGGCGGGAACGCCTCGATCTGGCGGCGGAGTGCGCGGCTCGCTTCCGTGAGGTCGCCCGTCATGCGGCCGAGCGCCTTCGCGCCCGGTGCCCCGCAAAAGCCGACGAGCAGGCCTTTTTCGAGCGGGTTCGGAGGCGGTGGCGGCGCCGCCGCCGCGGCGGCGGCGGCTGCTGCCGGGGCCGGCACGGCCAGCGCCCGTCCCCGTTGCAGCGCACCACACGCACTCGTGGCCAAGCCCGCGAGGGCGGCGGTGAGGACCAGGCGTCGATCGAAGGTTCGTTCGGCGGCGACCGCCTTTTTCGGGACCATCGCGGGGAAATACCCGGCGGTGATCTTCGCCAAACCGGTTTCCCGACGATCACCGAATCGTGCTGGAGCCGTTTCCGGGCTCATGGCCCCGGCCTGGGAAATCCCGCTTTTCCGGGCCATCGCGAACCATTGCGGGCTCACCCGACCCGGTGGTCCGGCCCGCGCCCGCGGCGGGCCCGACGCACACTTCCGCCATGCGTTGCCTTTTCCGGTCCGGTGCCGGGCTCACCGCCGTCCTCGCGCTGGCGGCCTGTGGCGGCCCCGCGCCCGTCGCCCCGGCGCCCGCACCGCCGCACCCGGCGCCCGCCGCCGCGCCGGTCCGCATCACGCCCGCCGCCGCCCGGCAGGTGGGCGCCGACGAGCTCGGCCGGGTGCCGGTCTTGATGTACCACCGCCTCGTCGCGCAGCCGAAGTCGGTCTACGAGCGCACGCCCGCCGACTTCACGGCCGAGCTCGAACGGCTCGCGACCGAGGACTACGTCCCGGTCACGACGGCGGAACTGGTCTCCCGCCGGCTCGACCTCCCGGCCGGCGCGCACCCGGTGGTCCTGACGTTCGACGACGGCGACCCGAGCACGTTCCGCCTGACGCCCCAGGGCCAACCGGAACCGGGCACGGCGGTCCGCATCCTCCTGGACGTCGCGGCGGCGCACCCGCGGTTCCGCCCGGTCGCGAGCCTGTACGTCAACGAGCACCCGTTCGGCGGCGACGCGGACGGGCGCGCGCTGCGCTGGCTGGCCGAGCACCACTTCGAGATCGGCAACCACACCCGGCACCACACGAACCTGCGCACGGCAACGGAACCGGCGGTGACGGCGGCGATCGCCGAGGAGGACGCGCTGATCCGCCAGGCGGTCCCGGGCTACCGGCCGACGACGTTGGCCCTGCCGTACGGAAGCCGCCCGCACCGCACGGGCCTGGCGCTGCAGGGCCCGGGTTACTCGTACGGCGGCGCGCTCCTGGTGGGGGCCGGGCCGGCGCCGTCACCGTGCTCGGGCAAGTTCGATCCCGCGGCGATCCCGCGGATCCGTTCGCAGTCGGCGGGTTCGGAGGCGGAGTACGGATCGGCCCACTGGCTCGACGAACTGGGTGCGCCCGAGAGCCACCGCTACACCTCCGACGGCGACCCGTCGACGGTGTCGTACCCGCAAACCGAGGGCCCGGTGGCGCCGGAGTGTGCGAGCGTGGGCCTTGCCTACTGAACGACACCCCCTGGCCCGCGTGGACTGGCTCCCCCAGCCACGCCGCCGGCCGGCGCCGCCGCAGGGCGTCCAGGCACCGAGGTCGCCACGCATCCCGCCCCCGACGGCTCGGCCGGTCCCGGCGGTCCCGGCAGTTCCGGCGGTCCCGGCGGCACCGGCCGAGGAGAGCCCGGCCGGAGCGACTCGGACGGCACCGGACCGCCCGGCGGCACCGGCCGGGGAGAGCCCGGCCGCAGCGACTCGGACGGCACCGGCGGCTCCGGCGGCACCGGCCGGCGAGGCCCGGATGGCCCCGGCCGAAACCACTCCACGCCACCCTGCATCTCCGGAACCGCCGGCGCCTGGCCAGGTGGCGCAGGCAGGTTGGACGGCACCGGCCAACCCGGCAGCGCCCGCGCCGCCGGCCTCGGCCACACCGATCCCCGAGGCGCGCCTGGCTTCCCCCGCAACACCCGCCCCGGTGTGGCCGCCCGAGCAGCGAACTTCGACCGAAGACGCGACCTCGGCCGCACCGGCCGCCGCGGCTCGAACGGCCCCAGCGCCGACTACACCCCAGCCCACGCCCGAGCCGGCACCGACACCCCAACCGACGGCCGCAGCCCGAACAGCCCCAGCGCCGACCACACCCGAACCGGCGCCCACATCCCATCCGACGGCCACGCCGACCGCCGCCACCCGCACAGCCCCAGCGCCAACCACACCCCAACCCACGCCCACGCCCACGCCCCAACCCGAAGCACGGCGCCCCCGCTCGATCTCCGTCGCCCCCGCGATCTCCGTCGGCCCGCCGGCGCCCCGGGTTCCGCGTGCACCGGCCACCCCGGCCGAACCGCCCGCTCCGCCGCCTCCGGCTCCCGCGCCCGCGGCCGCCGCCGTGGCTTGGTGGCCGCCCGCTGTGCTCGTGTTCGCCGTTGCCCTTGCCCTTGCTCTTCTCCTCACCCCGCAAGCCGCCCAGCCGCGGCGGATCTCCGGGGTCGGTTCCGCCCTGCCCACCGCTCCGCCCACCGTGCCGGCCACCGCCCCGAAACCCGCTCCCGAACCGGCCGCGCTGCCCGATGGGGTGCCGGTCACCGAAGCCGGCGACGGGACCTGGCACGTCGTCCCCGGTAGCGGCCACGACTTCGGCAGCGGCGAGAAACTCCTCACCTACACCGTCGAAATCGAAGACGGCGTCGACCTTCCCTCCTTCGGCCACGACGTCGACGCGATCCTCGCCGACCCCCGTGGCTGGATCGGGCTCGGGGCCGTGACCTTCCGCCGGCTCGGCGAGGCCGAGGCCGAGGCCGGCGCCGGCCCCTCCGTCCGGATCAGCCTGACCAGTCCCGGCACCGCCCGGCGCCCGGACCTCTGCGGCTTCGGCATCCCCTTCGACTCCTCGTGCCGCCTCTCGCACGACCACCGGATCGTCGTGAACCTCGCCCGCTGGCTCCGCGGCGCCCACTCCTACGACGGCGACCTGGCCGGCTACCGCGCCTACGCCATCAACCACGAGATGGGCCACGCCCTCGGCTTCGGCCACGTCGGCTGTCCCGCCCCCGGTGCGGCCGCGCCGGTGATGATGCAGCAGACCTTCGGGCTGTCCAACACCTACCTCGCGAACCTCAACCGCGCCGAACCCGGTGCCGCCACGAAGGTCCGTCCCGACGGTGCCGTCTGCCGCCCCAACCCGTGGGTCACCGCGCCGCACTGAAACCGGTTTGGACCACCGCCCAGCGGGTACCCACGCCGCCTCTGGGAGGGGTGTGCGATGGCGCGGAAACTTCTGGCCGGTGCGACGGCGGTCCTGCTGCTCTCCGGGTGCGGCGGGGTCGGAAGCGGTGGCGACACCGGCGCCGCGGCCACCCTGACGACCATGGGGTTCGGCCTCGGCGACGAAATCGCCACCACCCGCGCCGACCTGGCGGGCAAGGCGATCGCACCGGCCACCGTGAAGATCGGCGGCAGCGCCTTCGACGCCCAGCAGTTCCTCGCTTCCGTCGCCTCGCACACCCCGCCCGACCTCGTCTACCTCGACCGGCAGCTGCTCGGCACCTACGCCGCGCGCGGCACCCTCGAGCCGCTCACCGGCTGCATCGCCCAGCAGCACATCGACGTCGGCCAGTACCGGCCCGCCGCCCTGCGGGAAGTCACCCTCGACGGCAAGGTCTACGGCCTGCCCGAGTTCTACGACAACCGGGTCCTGCTCGTGAACGACGCCGCCGTCGAAGCGAGCGGCATGACGGCGCAGGACGTCTCCCCCGCCGACCACGGCAAGCTGACCACGGCCGCGCAGAAGCTCACCGTCCGCACCGGCGGCGGGCTGTCGCGGATCGGGTTCGACCCGAAGATCCCCGAGTTCCTCCCGCTGTGGGCCAAGGCCAACGGCGTGCAGATGCTCAGCGACGACGGCCGCACCGCCCACCTCGACGACCCGCGGCTGGCCGAGGCCCTCACGTACACCAAGTCGCTGATCGACGCCCAGGGCGGCTGGAGCGCGGTGAAGGCCTTCCGCGACTCGTTCGACTTCTTCGGCGAGAAGAACCCGTTCAAGCAGGGCCAGCTGGCGGCCAGCTTGATGGACGACTGGTACCTCAACGTCCTCGCCAACTACTCTCCCGACGTGCGGGTCTCCGCGGCGCCGTTCACCGACACCGCCGGCACCCCGATCGACTGGGTCACCGGCAGCGCCTGGGTGATCCCGGCCGGGAGCACCCACAAGGAGCAGGCCTGCGCCTGGATCAAGACGATGACGGACGCGCCGGCCTGGGTCGCCGCCGCCAAGGCCCGCGCGGAGAAGCGGAAAGCCGCCGGCAAGGCGTTCACCGGTGTCTACACCGGCAACCGCGTCGCCGACCAGGAGATCTTCGGCGGTCTGGTGCAGCTGAAGGACCGGCCCGCGTTCGACGCCGCCGTGCAGACCGTGCTGCGGGCGCAGGAAAGTGCCTTCACCATGCCCGCCTCCCCGGCCGGCTCCGAATTCAAGACGGCCTGGCAGAACGCCGTCAACCGGGTGCTTTCGGGCGAGCAGCAGCCCGCCGACGCCCTGCGACAAGGCCAGCAGGAGGCCCAGCGGGCGCTGGACGCCGCCCGGTGAAGCGGCGTACCAGGGAAGCTTGGGCCGCGTACGCCTTCCTGTCGCCGTGGATGATCGGGTTCGTGATCTTCATGGCGATCCCGATGATCGCCAGCCTGGTGCTCTCCTTCACCGACTACGACGCGCTGCGGTCGCCCGACGCCGTCGGCTGGGCCAACTACCGGCGGCTGCTCGAAGACCCCGCCGTGCGCAAGAGCCTGGTCAACACCCTGGTCTACACCGTCATGTCGGTGCCGGCCACGATGGCCGTCTCGCTGGCGCTGGCGTCTCTGCTCACGCGGGCGGGCCACCGGTCGGCCGGGTTCTTCCGCACGGTGTTCTACCTGCCCGAGATCACCCCGAAGGTCGCCGTCGGCGTGCTGTTCCTCATCCTGTTCAACGGCCAGGCCGGCCTGGTCAACGCCGTGCTGGGGCTGGTCGGCATCGACGGTCCACAGTGGAGCACCGACGGGCCGTGGGTGAAACCGGGCTTGGTGCTCATGCACCTGTGGTCGGTGGGCAGCACGGTGGTGATCTACCTGGCCGCGCTGCGCGGAGTGCCCCGCGAGCTGTACGAGGCCGCCGAACTCGACGGCGCGTCGGCGTGGCAGCGGTTCCGGCGGATCACCGTCCCGATGATCAGCGGGGCCCTGTTCTTCACCCTCATCGTCCAGACGATCGCGGCACTCCAGTCGTTCGACGAGGCCTACACGGCCTTCTACGGCTCCGCGGCCTCGGCGACCTACAGCAACGACGCGGCGCTGTTCTACCTGATCTACCTCTTCCAGCAGGCCTTCGAATTCCTCCACCTCGGCTACGCCTCGGCGATGGCGTGGCTGTTGTTCGTCGTCATCCTGGCGATCACGCTCGTGCAGGTGCGGCTGAGCCGGCGGTTCGTCTACTACGAAGGCGGTGACCGGTGACGCCGCGCCGCGTGGTCCGCTGGACGGCGCTGGCCGCGGCGACCGTCCTGTTCCTCTACCCGTTCGTGTGGCTGCTGAGCGCTTCGGTGAAGCCGCGCGCGCAGGTCTTCGACAACCTGCTGATCCCGCGGACCTGGGCGTGGGACAACTACGTCGAGATCTGGCGGGCCGCGCCGGTCGCGGCCTGGCTGCTCAACAGCGTCGCGGTGTCGCTCGCGGCGGCCGTGGCCGTGACGCTGACCAGTTCGCTGGTGGCGTTCGGCTTCGCGTACTTCCGCTTCCCCGGCCGCAGCGCGCTCTTCGGCCTGGTGCTGGCCACCATGATGCTGCCGGCCGCGGTGACGATGATCCCGGTGTACCTGATCTGGAACAGCGCCGGCCTGGCGCACACGCAGGTGCCGCTGTGGGCGGGGAACCTGTTCGGCAGCGCGTTCTACATCTTCCTGCTGCGCCAGTTCTTCCTCGGCCTGCCGCGCGAGGTGTTCGAGGCCGCGCGCGTCGACGGCGCGAACCACTGGACGCTGTTCTGGCGCATCGCCGTGCCGCTGTGCCGCCCGGCGCTGATCGTCAGCTTCGTGTTCGAGCTCAAGGCCAGCTGGTCGGACCTGCTCAAGCCGCTGATCTACCTGCGCGACCCGGTGCTGTACACGCTGCCCCGCGGGCTCAAGGCGCTGTCCGACCAGTTCGGCCAGGCGGGTGAGCAGCGGTGGGAGATCGTGCTGGCCGGGAGCGTCATCACGACCGTGCCGCTGCTGATCGTGTTCTTCGTGGCGCAGCGCCACTTCCTCGCCGGGATCACGACGGAGGGTCCCACGCCCAATCGGTGAGTGCGGTGCGCATCAGGCGGGCCGCGGCGGGCAGGCGGTCGCCCGCGGCCCAGAACAGGGTGATCGTGCGCCGGCAGTCCGGGGCGTCCACCGGGAGCCAGACGACCGGCACCTGCGCGGCGACGCGGCGGGCCATCGCCGGGTTGAGCCCGATGCCCAGGCCGGCGCTGATCAGTTCCTGGATGGCCCCGGGTTCGTCGCCTTCGAAGACGATCTTCGGTGTCAGGTCCCGGGCCGCGAAGAGCCGGTCGAGCAGCCGCCGGTGCCAGTGCCCGGGCCGGGCGGTGACGAACGGCTCGCCCGCGAGGTCTTCGACGGCGACCGAGGCGCGGTCGGCCAGCCGGTGGCCGAGGGGCGTGGCCACCAGCACCGGCTCGTCGAGCAGCCGGACCCCCGCCAAGCCTTCGTCGGGAATCGGCTGCGACGCCACGCAAAGGTCGATCTCGTGGGATCGCAAGGCCCGCGCCATCGCGTCGGCGGGCAGCTGGTGCAGTTCGACCTCGACGTCCGGGTGGGCCCGTTTGAACGCGGCGAGCGGCCGGGTCAGGGTGAGGAAGGTTTCCGACGCCAGCCGCACGGTGCCGAAGCCTTCGCCCGTCGCGTCGGCGACCGCGCGCCGACCCGCGTCGAGCTCGCCGAGTGCGCGCTCGACGTAGCCGCGGAAGAGCCGCCCGGCGTCGTTGAGCCGGAGCCGCCCGGCCCGGTCGAACAGCGGTGTGCCGAGCTCGTTCTCCAGCCGCGCGATGGTGCGGCTCAGCGACGGCTGGGCGACGCGCAGCTCTTCGGCCGCGCGGCTGAGGTGCTCCAGCCGGGCCACCACGAGGAACTGCCGCAGTGCCCCCAGATCCACGTCATGCCTCCCACGTCATAACGGCATAGCGATATTGATCTTAGACACGATGACTGCACGGTCATAGCTTCGGTGTGTGGAAAGAACCGGGAAACCAAGCTGGGCGCTGCGGGCCGTGGCGGGCGCGCACCTGGTGGCGATCGCCGGCCAGCCGGTGTTCGCCGGCGTGTACCTGAGCGGCGACTACGACGGCCTGCGCCTGCACGCGGCCGGAGCCGACGTCGTCACGTCCCTCGGCTACCTGCAGGTGATCGCCGCGATCCTGGTCTGGGTCCGGGTGCGGCGGGCGTGGCCGTTCCTCGCCACGACGGCGGTGGCGGCCGCGGAGACGGTCCAGTACTTCGCCGGGCTGGACGGCGCGTTGTGGCTGCACCTGCCGTTGGGCGTGCTGACCGTCGCGGGGCTCGTCGTGCTGGCCGTCGCCCTGTGGCGCCGTCCCCTGGAGGCCGTCGATGCGTGAGCGGTTGTCGCGGCGCCAGGCGTTGCGCCTCGGCGGCGCCTTCGGCCTGCTGACCGCCGCGGGGCTGTCCACGGCGGCCGCGTTGTCGCGGCGCCCCGCGCTCACCGGCGCCGAACTCCGCAGCGCCGTGCCGCTGCCACCGCCGTTCCAGGTGCCGTTGCCGCTGCCGCCCGTCCTGCGGCCGGTGGCCCCCGGCCGCTACGAGATCACCCAGCGCGTCGCGGAAACCGAAATCCTGCCCGGGATCCGGACGCCCATGTGGACCTACGGCGGCACGTTCCCGGGCCCGACGATCGAGTCGCGCCGGGGCCGGCCGATCACCGTGACCCACCGCAACGAGCTGCCCGTGCCGACCGTGGTGCACCTGCACGGCGGGCGGACGCCGGCGGACTCCGACGGCTACCCGACCGACCTGGTGCTGCCCGCGGGCTGGACGGCGGGCCACCACGCCATGCCCGACCCGCGGGCCGTGCGGACGCGGCTGACCCGCAGCTACACGTTCCCGCTCGACCAGCGGCCGGCGCTGCTCTGGTACCACGACCACCGGATGGACTTCACGGCTCCGGCGCTCTGGCGCGGCCTCGCCGGGCTGCACATCGTGCGCGACGACGCCGAAGAAGCACTCGGCCTGCCGTCGGGGCCGCGGGAACTGCCGCTGCTGATCGCCGACCGCGCGTTCGCCGCGGACGGCAGCCTCGACTACCCGTCGGTGGACGGCACGCTGCGGGACCGGCCGGGCGTGCGGGAAAGCTTCCTGGGCGGGGTGCTCGGCGACGTGCTCCTGGTCAACGGCGCGCCGTGGCCGGTGCACGAGGTCGACGCGGTCCGGTACCGGCTGCGGATCCTCAACGCGTCGAACGCCCGGCACTACGAACTCGAGGCGGTCGCCGACGACGGGCGGCGGCTCCCGCTCGTCCAGATCGGCGCCGACCAAGGGCTGCTCGCCGCGCCGGTCACCCACGCCGCCCTGCCCGTCGGGCCGGCCGAGCGCTACGACGTCGTCGTCGACTTCGCGGGCGTCCCGATCGGCGGCCGCGTCCGCCTGCTCAACCGGCTGGGGTCCGGGCGCACCGCCGAGGTGATGGCCTTCCGGGTCGCGCGCCGCGCCCGTGACGACAGCCGCGTTCCCGCGGTGCTGTCGACGGATCTGCCGTCGTGGGACCGGCCGGTCCGGGTCCGCGACTTCTCCTTCCGCGCCGGGCGGATGGCCGGCGGATCCGGCTGGCTGATCGACGGGCGGCCGTTCGACCCGGCCCGCACGGACGTCACCGTCTCCCTCGGCGACGTCGAGGTGTGGCGGCTCGTCGCCGACGTCCACCACCCGGTCCACCTGCACCTGGCGGGGTTCCGGGTGCGTTCGCGCGGCGGGCGGCCGCCGCTGCCGCAGGACGCCGGGCTCAAGGACACCGTCTCGCTGCGCCCGGGCGAAGCGGCGGAGATCATCACCCGGTTCGACGGCTACCGCGGTCGTTACCTCTTCCACTGCCACAACGCCGAACACGAAGACATGGGCATGATGGCGAACCTCGAAATCACCTGACACGCGCTGTCGCGTTTCGTCACCCGGTCGAGGCGTCACCGGTCTCGAACGAGGGTCGGCGGCCCGGCACCGACCACCTCCGGCGCAGGCTTTGCTGGGCCGGACGGGCAACGACGGCAAAACCCAGGTGAAGCTCCTTGTCCCTGCGAAACTCCCGCCACTAGCGTCTTCCTCAAGGGGGCACCGGATCCCTTTCCTGCCAAGGAAACACCGAGGAGTTCAATCGATGACCGCTCTCGAGAAGCCCGTGACCCGGACCGCGTACCAGCAGTCGGTCGCCGACTACTGGAACGCGGAAAAGGACCCGGTGAACCTCCGGCTGGGCGACGTCGACGGCCTTTACCACCACCACTACGGCCTCGGCGACTACGACCCGGCCGTGCTGGAAGCCCCGGCCGCCACGCGCGACGAGGCGATCATCGCGGAGATGCACCGGCTCGAGACCGCGCAGGCGGATGTCCTGCTCGACCACCTGGGCCCGATCACGCCGGAAGACCGGCTGCTCGACGCCGGCTGCGGCCGCGGCGGCACGAGCGTCATGGCCCACCTGCGGTTCGGCTGCCAGGTCGACGGCATCTCCATTTCGGAGCAGCAGGTCGGGTTCGCCAACGCGCACGTGCGGCAGCGCGGGATCGACGGCTCGGTGCGCTACCACCTGCGGAACATGCTCGACACCGGGTTCGAATCCGGCGTGTTCCAGGGCATCTGGAACAACGAGAGCACGATGTACGTGGACCTGAACGACCTCTTCGCCGAGCACGCGCGGCAGCTGAAACCCGGCGGCCGGTACGTGACGATCACCGGGTGCTACAACGACGTCACGGGCGGCCGGTCGCGCGCGGTGAGCCAGATCGACCAGCACTACATCTGCAACATCCACGCCCGCGGCGACTACTTCAAAGCGCTGGCCGCCAACGGGTTCGTGCCGATCAACGTCGTCGACCTGACCGCCGCGACGATCCCGTACTGGGAGCTGCGGGAGAAGTCGCCGGTCGCCACCGGCGTCGAGAAGCCGTTCCTGACCGCCTACCGCGAAGGCAGTTTCCACTACCTGCTGATCGCCGCCGACCGCGTCTGAGGCGGCCGGGGTGACCGGGGAGAGCACCAGCACTACGTGTCCACAGTGGAGCATCGGCGGGCTGCCGGTGGCGCCGTTCGGGCTCGGGACGTCGGCGGCGCGGATCGCGGCCCAGTTCGCGCCGTCACCGGGACAGGATCCGGCGTACGCCTACCTGCCGTGGGGTGACGGCAGCGCGGCGCCGTTGTACTGCCCGGTCCAGGGCCGCGTCGACGACGGCCTCGCCGCGGAGGTCGACCGGCGGCTGGTCGCCTGGGCGGACGGCTGCGGGTTCACCGGCAAGGGCCTGGAACAGATCGCCGGGGCCGGGTTCGGCAGGCTGGCGATGCTGGCCCACACCGACTGCGACGACCCGGACCGGCTGCTCGTCGCGGCGCAGCTCAACGCGGTCTGGTGGGCGGCCGACGACTACTACGCCGACGACAGCACGCTCGGAGCGGCGCCCACCGAGCTCCCGCCGCGGCTGGCACTGGTCATGGCGGCCATGGACCCGGTCGCCCCGGCCGGGGAGTTTTCGGGCCCCCTGGAAGAGGCCCTGCGCCGCGACCCGATCCTCGTCGGGCTGCATTCGGCGATCGGCCACCTGGGCCGCCACGGCTCTCCGGTGCTCGTGCAGCGGGTCTGCTACGCGACGTTCTCGATGTTCGTCAGCTGGGACGCCTACGCGGCGTGGCGCCACACCGGGCGCTACCCACCGGCGTGGGAGTACCTGGCGGCCCGCCAGCACGACAGCTTCTACACGTCGATGACCCTGGTCGACGCCGTCGGCGGTTACGAGCTGGCCGCCCCGTTCTACTACGACCCGCGGGTGCGCGAGGCGATGATGCGGGCCGGGACGGCGTCGGTGCTGGTCAACGACCTCCATTCGGTGGCCAAGGACGCGGCCGACGAGAAACCGGTCTGCAACATGGTGCTGCAGATCGCCGCCGACCGGGGCTGCCCGGTCGAGGAGGCGGTGGCGGCCACCGTCGAGCTGCACAACAAGATCGTCCACGAATTCGAGGCCGGCCACCGGGAGCTGATGGCCGTGCCGTCGCCGGAGCTGCAGCGCTTCCTCGTGGGTGTCCGTTCCTGGATGGGCGGCGGCTTCACCTGGCACGCCACCAATCCCCGTTACCAGTGATCGAGGTTTCGTTGTGACTGTCACCGACCCGGTGGAATCCGAGCAGGCCCCGTCGAGCCTGGGACGGGCAGCGGCCCGGACACTGGCCACCACCACCAAATCCGTCCCCCAGATGCAGGGCATCTCCTCCCGCTGGCTGCTCAAACTCCTCCCCTGGGTCGAAGTCGCAGCCGGGTCCTACCGCGTCAACCGCCGCCTCTCCTACGCCGTCGGCGACGGCCGCGTCACCTTCACCACCACCGGCGCCCACGTCCGCGTCATCCCCCCCGAACTCGGCGAACTCGCCCCCCTGCGCGGCTTCGACGACGACGACACCCTCACCGAACTCGCCGACCGCTTCACCCAACACGAATACGCCCCCGGCGACGCCCTCGTCGAATTCGGCTCCCCCGCCGACCAGGTCTTCCTCCTCGCCCACGGCAAAATCACCAAAATCGGCACCGGCGCCTACGGCGACCAAGTCACCCTCGCCACCCTCGCCGACGGCGACCACTTCGGCGAAACCACCCTCCTCGACCCCGACGGCATCTGGGAATTCACCGCCAAAGCCGTCACCACCTGCACCGTCCTGTCCCTCCCCCGCACCGCCTTCGACGACATCCTCACCCGCTCCCCCGCCCTGCAAGCCCACCTCGCCGACTACCGCGCCCGCGGCACCACCGCCAGCAACGACCACGGCGAAGCCGAAATCACCCTCGCCTCCGGCCACGACGGCGAACCCACCCTCCCCGCCACCTTCGTCGACTACGAAGCCAACCCCCGCGAATACGAACTGTCGGTCGCCCAAACCGTGCTCCGCGTCCACTCCCGCGTCGCCGACCTCTACAACCAGCCCATGAACCAAATCGAACAACAACTACGGCTGACCGTGGAAGCGCTACGCGAACGCCAAGAACACGAACTCATCAACAACACCGACTTCGGGCTCCTCCACAACACCGACTTCGCCCAGCGCATCCCCACCCGCACCGGCCCACCCACCCCCGACGACCTCGACCACCTGCTCACCCTCGTCTGGAAAGACCCCAGCTTCTTCCTCGCCCACCCCAAAACCATCGCCGCCTTCGGCCGCGAATGCACCAAAGCCGGCCTCTACCCCACCAGCGTCGACCTCGCCGGCCACCAAGTCCCCTCCTGGCGCGGCATCCCCATCCTCCCCTGCAACAAAATCCCCGTCACCGACACCCGCACCAGCTCCATCCTCCTCATGCGCACCGGCGAACAAAGCCAAGGCGTCGTCGGCCTCCACCAAACCGGACTCCCCGACGAATACCAACCCGGACTCAACGTCCGATTCATGGGCATCAACGAACAAGCCATCATCTCCTACCTCGTCTCCGCCTACTACTCCGCCGCCGTCCTCGTCCCCGACGCCCTCGCCGTCCTCGAAAGCGCCGAAATCGGCCGGGAGGGATGATGCCCGAGCCCGTCACCCCGCCCCGCCCGCCGGACGCACCCGGCCGCCCGCCCGCCTTGCCGGCCTCGGCGTTCGGGCCGACCGGCCTGGGCACCGCGGCCGCCCGGATCGTGCCGCGCACCGGCGGCACCCGCCCACCCGAAGCACCCGAACCCGACCGGCGCGTGACACCGTGACGGTCACCGAGGAAGTTCGGCCGAGAAGCCCGGCGGGCTGACCGTGCTCACGCGTAGCCGCGCAGCTCGTCGGCGTCCACCCGGGTGATCGACACGAAGTGCTCGTCGTGGTGGGCGATCTGCCCGGCGACCTTGCCGTTGAGCGGTTCCGCCAGCCGTTCCAGGCAACGGGCCAGGAAACTGCGCACGGACACCGCCGCGAGGAGGTCGTGCGCGCCCCAGACGTGCCGGTCCGTCACGGGTTTCGCCCGGTCCTCATCGATCTTCCGCACGTGCAACGCCCAGGAGACCAGCAGTTCCAGCACGCCGATCGACTTCTCGTCGTTGATCCGATGGCGGCACCTGTCGAGTTCTTCGCGCTCGGCGTCGCTGAAGGCGTCCCTGATCCGCTGGGCCGGGTCCTCGGTCATGCTCACCTTCCGGGTGGTGTGCTGTGTTCCGCCACGGCATGTCATGGTTCACGATCGCCGGCCGGGCTGGCAGGATCGCCGCATGGAACGTGTGCTCGGAATCGGCGGGTACTTCATCCGCGCGACGGACCCCGCCGCCCTCGGTGCCTGGTACCGCGACTGTCTCGGTCTCGACACCGACGAGCACGGCGTCTGGCACCAGGAACCCGGGCCGACCGTCTTCGCGCCGTTCGAGGCCGGGACCGGCTACTTCGGCTCCGCGACCCAGCAGACCATGCTCAACTTCCGGGTCCGCGACCTGGACGCCATGCTGGACCAGCTCCGCGCCCGCGGCGCCGACGTGGCCGACGAGGTCCAGGACATGGCCGGGGTCGGGCGCTTCGGCTGGGTCACCGACCCCGAAGGCCACCGGATCGAACTCTGGCAGCCCGCCTGAGGGGTCAGTTCGGAATGAGCCTGCGGAGAGGCCGGAGCCTTGCTCGACGCCGGGGCGGGCGATGATCGGGGTGATGCCGCGGGCGCGGACCAGGCGGCGGTACTTGTCGTGGTCGTAGCCGCGACCGGCGTAGAGCCGGCGCTGGGTGACGTCATTGCGGCGGCCGCCGCCAGCAGGTGGCCCCGGAGGCGCCGAACAACGCCGCCGGCAGGCGATTCCGGCCGCTCCCACAGTCGATCGGTCAGAACCTCCTCTCGCGTACCGAGATCTCGGAAACCCCGGCAGTCCACGCAAAGACGACATGCCAACTCATTCTGAACCGACCTCTAAAGCACGAACCCCGTCGGGAACGGGTCGGCCGGGTCGAGCAGGTAGGTCGCCGTGCCCGTGATCCACGCCCGGCCGGAGAACTCCGGGATCACCGCCGGCACGCCACCCACCGTCGTCTCGGCGACCAGTGAGCCCGTGAACGTCGTGCCGATGAACGACGAGTTCTCGAACGGCGTGTGCAGCGGCAGCTCGCCGCGCGCGTGCAGCTGCGCCATCCGGGCGGAGGTTCCCGTGCCGCACGGCGACCGGTCGAACCAGCCCGGGTGGATCGCCATCGCGTTCCGCGACGCCCGCGCGTCCGAGCCCGGCGCGAGGAACTGGACGTGCTTGCACCCGCCGATGAGCGGGTCCTCCGGGTGCTTCGGCGGCCGCTGCTCGTTGATCGCGGCCATGATCGACAGCCCCGCGGCCAGGATCCTGTCCTTCTCCGCGCGGTCGAACGGGATGTCCACTTGCGACAGGTCCAGGATGGCGTAGAAGTTGCCGCCGTACGCGAGGTCGTAGCGAACCTGCCCCAGGCCGGGCACGGAGACCTCGGCGTCCCGCTCGGCGAGGAACGACGCCACGTTGCGCAGCTTCACGCTCAACGCACGCCCATCGCGGACTGTGACCTCGGCGTGCACCAGCCCGGCCGGGGTGTCCAGGCGGACCACCGTCGTCGGCTCGGTCACCTCGACCATGCCCGTCTCCACCAGCACCGTCGCCACGCCGATCGTGCCGTGGCCGCACATCGGCAGGCAGCCCGACACCTCGATGTACACCACGCCCCAGTCGGCGTCCTCGCGGCAGGGCGGCTGCAGGATCGCGCCGCTCATCGCGGAGTGGCCACGCGGCTCGTGCATCAGGAACTGCCGGAGGTCGTCCAGGCGCGCCATGAAGTACCGCCGCCGCTCGGCCATCGTGGCGCCCGGGATCGGGGCCACCCCACCGGTCACCACCCGGGTGGGCATGCCTTCGGTGTGCGAGTCGACCGCCGTGATCGCGCGCGAAGACCGCATCTACGCCACTCCCAGCGCCGCGAGCGCGCGGCCCATGTCGGCGCGGACCTGTTCGCGGTGGACGTCGGAGAGCGGGCCCCGCGGCGGACGGCACGGCCCGCCGCGGCGGCCCACCAGGTCCATCCCGAGCTTGATGGCCTGGACGAATTCGGTGCGCGAATCCCAGCGGAACGCGGCCACGAGCGGTTCGTAGAGCGCCCTGGCCTCCTCGAGCTTGCCCGCCGTGGCCAGCTCGAACAGGCGCGCCGACTCGGCCGGGAACACGTTGGGGAACCCGGCGAACCAGCCGGTGGCGCCCATCAGCAGGCTTTCCAGCACGACGTCGTCGGCGCCGCCGATCACGGCCAGCCCCGGCGCCCGCTCGCGGATCTCCAGCACGCGGCGGACGTCGCCGGAGAACTCCTTGACGGCCACGACGTTGTCGATCTGCGCGATCTCGGCCAGCAGGTCCGGCGTGAGGTCGACCTTGGTGTCGAAGGGGTTGTTGTAGACCATCACCGGCAGCCCCACCGACGCGACGGCTTCGAAGTGGGCGAGCACCTCGCCGCGGTTGGCGCGGTAGAGCGTCGGCGGCAGGCACAGCACGCCGTGGGCGCCGTCCTCGGCCGCCGCCTCGGCCCAGTACCGCGCCTGGTGCGCGCCGGGGCCGTGCACGCCGACGACGACGATCCCGTCCGTTCCGACGGCCTCGATCGCGGTGCGGGCGACGCGGCGGCGTTCGTCGTCGGTGAGCGAGGAGTACTCGCCGAGGGAGCCGTTCGGGCCGACGCCGCGACAGCCGTTCCCGACGAGCCACCGGCAGTGTTCGGCGTAGGCGTCGTAGTCGACGGCCAGCCCGGCCGGCGCGGCGTCGTCGGCCCGGTAGGGCAGCGCGGCGGCGACGACCACGCCCCCGAGGTCGCGGGTGCTCATGAAAACTCCTTCGGATCGGCGAGCTCGCCCAGGCGGATCGGCTGGGCGATCGGACGGTGGTGCGACGCAGTGCTCCCGCACAGTTCGGCGACAGCGGAGCCGCACATCCGGCCCTGGCACGGGCCGAGCCCGGCGCGGGTGCCGAGCTTCAGCGCGTGCGGGCCCGGCGCGGCCGGGTCCGCGGCGGCGCTTTTCAGGTCGCCGTAGGTGGTTTCTTCGCAGCGGCAGACGACGGTGTCCTCGCGCAGCCAGCCGGGCCACGCCGCGCCGATGGGGTGGGCGGCGGCCAGGCGGCGCGCGAAGGCGCGGGCGTGGTCACGCTTCTTGGTCAGCGCGCGCACCGGCGTCCTCCCGGCAGCGGCCCACCCGGCGACCGCGCCTTCCGCCGCGGCCGCGACCGAACCGCCGATGCCGGTGATCTCCCCCGCGGCGAACACGCCGGCGACGCTGGTGCGCTGGTCGTCGCCCACCCGGACGAACCCGCCGTCGAGGGCGCAGCCGGCCGCGACGGCCAGTTCGGGTTGCCCCGCGAAGCCGTGCCCGACGCAGAGGGCGTCGACCTCGTGGGTGCGTTCGGTGCCGGGGACGACCGACCAGTCCGCGCGGACGCGCGCGGTGACGGCTTCGCGGACCCGGTCGTCGCCGCGGGCTTCGATGACCGCCCGCCCCATGCGGTACGGGACGCGGTGCCGGGCCAGCGTCCCGGCGTACCGCACCAGTTCGGCCACCTTGCCGACCTGGACGGCCCCTCGCCCAGACCATCCTTTGAGGACAGTGGTTGCCGGGTTCGCCTCCAGGACGGCGAGCACTTCGGCGCCGACGTCCACCAGGGACTCGGCGACCGGCAGCAGGAACGGCCCGGCCCCGGCGACCAGCACCCGCCGCCCGACGGCGACCCCCTCCCCCTTGGCCAGCGCCTGGGCGGCGCCCGCGGTGAAGACGCCGGGCAGCTGCCAGCCGGGGAACGGCAGGACGCGGTCGTGCGCGCCGGTGGCCAGGACCAGTGCGTCGGGTTCGAGGGTGCGGCGCTGCCGGTTCGTCCCGTCGGCCGGCCCGCGCAAGACGTGGATCCGCTTGCCTTCCAGGGCCCAGACGGTGCTTTCCGGCCACCACGTGCACCGGTTCAGGAGTGCTTCGAAACGGTGCGAGGCTCCCCGGTGGTACTGCCCGCCGGGCGCGTCCGCCTGGTCCAGGACGGTGACGTCGGCGCCGGCGGCGAGCGCGTGCTCGGCCGCCGCGAGCCCGGCCGGCCCGGCGCCGACGATGACGACGTGCGTCACGCGCCCTCCTCCCGCGACTGGGTCCGGACCTCGTCGCCGTCGGCGGCGCGACGGCGGCAGGCGCGCACGTCGGCGACGCCGTTGACGGTGAGCAGGCAGTCGAAGCAGGCGCCGATTCCGCAGAAGACACCCCGCGGCGCCCCGGACCGGGTGGTGCGCCAGGACAGCCGGCCGGCGGCGAGCAGCACGCCGGCGATGGTCTGCCCGGCGGCGCCGGGCACGGTCTCGCCGTCGACGGTGATCGTGATCGGCCGCTCGCTCACGCCAGCACCGCCGGGCGGTCCACCCGGAACTCGTCCACCGGCATCGACGGTGGCGCCCCGGTGAGCAGTTCGCGCAGCAGCCGGGCCGTCCCGACGCTCAAGCCGATCCCCGCCCCCTCGTGCCCGGTGGCGTGCCACAGGTTGCCGAGCCTCGGGTCCTCGCCGAGCACCGGCAGGTGGTCGTCGACGTACGGCCGGAAACCGCCGTACGCGCGCATCACCGCGGCGTCGGCCAGCGCCGGGAACAGCCGGACCGCCTTCGCCGCGATCGCGCCCAGCACGTGCGGCCGGATCGTGTCGTCGAAGCCCACCCGGCGACGGGACGAGCCGATCAGCACCGTGCCGGCCCGCGTCGACTCGACCACCGCCGACGTCTGCAGTTCGCCGCTGCCCGTGCCGACCGCGCCGACGTAGTCCGCGTCGTAGACCTTGTGCCGCACCACACCCGGCATCGGCGTGGTCACCAGGACCTCGCCGCGGCGGGGCCGGACCGCGATCGGCGCGTCCAGCCGGGCCGAGCACGCGCCCGCCCACGGCCCCGCCGCGTTCACCACGACGTCCGCCTCGAGCACTTCGCCCGCGACGTGCACCCCGGTGATCCGGCCGCCCCCGTCCGGGCGCCGGTGACCTCGGCTTCGGTGCGCAGGCGGGCGCCGTGGCGCAGCGCCGAACCCAGCAGGGCGAGCGCGGCGGCGGCCGGCTGCACCTGGGCGTCTTCGGAGTAGCGGACGGCGGCGGTCAGCTCCCGGGTCAGCGCGGGCTCGGCCGCCGCGACGTCCGCCGCGGAGAGCCGCTCGGTGCGCACGCCGGCCTTGCCCTGGGCCTCGGCGAACGCGAGGAGCGCGCCGGCACCGGCCTCGGTGGTGGCCACGACGAGGCCGCCCTTCGGGTCGAACTCCGTCGCGGCCGCCGCGCGCGGGTCGCCGTCGGCGATTTCGGCCAGCACCTGCGGCCACAACCGGGCCGACAGCTGCGCGAGCGCGAGTTCGGCGCCCGGTCCCTTGTCGGAAACCAGGAGATTGCCTTCACCGTGCGACGTGGTGCCACCCGCGGGCCGGCCGCGGTCGAGGACGAGGACGTCGAACCCGGCCGAGGCGAGTTCCCGCGCGCACGCCGCGCCGACGATCCCGGCGCCGATCACCACCACCCGCGTTCGGTTCATCGACCCTCCAGCGTTCGGTATAGCGAACGATAGGTCTCGATCAGGAGGGGTGTCAATCCTGCAGGACGGGGTGCGGCCGGCCGTCGAGCCGTTCGTCCGCGCGGTACTGCAGCAGCAGCACCGACTGCACGGGCCCGTCCGGCGCGGTGTAGCTGTGCGGCTCGCGGGCGTCGAACGCGACGTAGTCGCCGGGCCCGAGGTCCACGGTCCGGCCGGCGACCTCGACCCGGAGCCGGCCGGCCTGCACGATGGTGTGCTCGACGCCGACGTGCCCCTGCGAGCGCTGCGGCGCGTCCCCGCGGACGACCTGGTCGTAGACCTCGAAGATGCTGTTGTCGGCCTCGATCCGGCGCAGCGGCCGCAGGTCGACGCCCTCGCCGCGGAGCACTTCGACCTCGGCGGCCCGCACCACGGTCAGCCCCCCGCGCGGCCGGTGGTCGAGCAGGTCGGAGATCGCCACTTCCAGCACCCGGGAGAGGCTGAACACGGTCTCGATGGTCGGGTTGCCGGTCCCGCCCTCCAGCTGGGACAGCGTCGCCTTGCCGATGCCGGACCGCCGGGACAGCTCGGACAGCGAGAGGCCGCGCGCCGCCCGCGCCGCGCGGAGGTTGACCGCCAGCATGTCGCGGATCGACGGACCACCGTCGTCGTTCGGTAAAGCGTCCACCAGCGGCGCCCTTCGTTCGGTTTGCCGATCGGGCCAGGCGTCATGATGCCACGCCGCCGGTAATCTTGACCGGTGAACCAGTCGATCCTCGCGATGGCCGATCTGGCCACGCCCATGGCCATCCGGGTAGCGGCGACCCTCGGTCTCGCGGGGCACGCGGAAGGGACGGCCGCCGAGCTGGCTTCGGCAACGGGCACTTCTCCCCCGGCGCTGGCCTGCCTGCTCGACCACCTCGTCACGGCCGGGGTTTTCGCCTTCGACGCCGAGTCCGGCCGCTACCGGCCCACGGACCTGGGTGAGCAGCTGCGTTCGGACGACGCCCACCGGCTGCTCGACATCCACGCCGCCGCCGGCCGCGCCGAACTCGCCTTCACGGACCTGCTGGAGACGATCACCACCGGCAGGGCCGCCTACGAACGCCGGTACGGCCGGGACTTCTGGGCCGACATCGACGCCGAACCCCGGCTGCGGCGCTCGTTCGACGCCCAGATGAACTGGCGCTTCCAGGCGCAGGCACCGCAGATCGCCGAGCGCTTCGACTGGAGCCGCTTCCCCCGCATCGTCGACGTCGGCGGCGGGGACGGCCTCGTGCTCGCGGAGATCCTGCGCGCTCACCCGGCGCTGCGCGGTGCGGTGCTGGACCTGGCACCGTCGGCCGCCGCGGCGGCGGACCGGTTCGCGGCCGCCGGACTCGCCGGGCGGGCGGAAGCGGTCCCCGGCAGCTTCTTCGACCCACTGCCGGCGGGAGCGGACGCGTACGTGCTGTCCGACATCATCCACGACTGGGACGACGACCACGCCCGCAGCATCCTCGACGGCTGCCGCCGCGCGGCCGGGGAAAGCGGAACGGTGGTGGTGATCGAGCCGCTGCGCCACGGCACGTCCACGGCGATCAACCTGTTCATGCTGATGTGTTTCGGAGGTCGCGAGAGGACGGTGGCCGAGCTGACGGACCTGGCCGCCGAGAGCGGCCTGGCCCTGCGCGGGACGACGAAGGTGTCCGAGGGCCGGACGGCCCTGGAGTTCGGCGCGGCATCGGAGGAACCTGCCTGAACGGCCGGCGGTCCACGACACCAACCCCCGGCCGCGCGAGATCCAGCCCGCCCCGGCCGCCGGGGCACCCGCGGCCCGATCCGCCGCCGCAGTCCTCGCGGCTTTCATCCGCCGCCGCGAGCCCGGCGCCCGCGCAGCGAACCCCGCCAGCCACCGCCGGGGTTCCTCGCGGCCTCATCCGCCGCGAGGAACCCCCGGCCGCGCGCGAGACCCAGCCCCGCCCCAGCCGCCGGGGCACCCGCGGCCCGATCCGCCGCCGCAGTCCTCGCGGCTTCATCCGCCGCCGCGAGGAACCCCGGCGCGGGCTACCTCGTCGTGTACGTCAGGCAGTTCGCCGCGTGGCCGCCGTTGCCGGGGCCGACTCGGATGCTGTCCGCCGTGCACTCCAGTGACGAGTTGTGCCGGCAGTCCGTCCGGGAACACGCGCCGACCTGGGCCACTACCCGGTCCAAGCCGCCCTTCGTGTTCAGGGGGACGAACGTTCCGCAGTCCGCCGATCCGTTGCCGCCGCCCACCGTGATGGCGAAGGCGTGGCAGCCGTCGTGGTTGTAGGAACAGCCGCTGACCGTGCACTCGTGCACGGCCGGCATCTCGGTGGTGGTCATCCGCACTCCTGGTTCCGTGGTGGGAAAACAGTCGGTTCCCCGACGCTCCCACCCCGAACCGGGCCTCGCAACGGACGCCGCCACGGCCGGGTGAGCCGGCCCGCCCGGCCGGGTGACAAAGGCCCCCGATAGAGCTCAGTTCGTGAGCGTGTTCGGGTCGCTCGTGCTCGGCCGCCCGGTCTCGAGGTGCCCCGCCAGGCGGCGCAGGAAGCGCGGATCGCGGTCCGAGACGATGGAGACGTCGTACCAGTTGCCGCTGCGCCGCGTGTCCACCACCTCGACCACCCGCGCGCCCGGGCGCAGGAGCCGTGACGTCGAGCGCCGGCCGTACGCGTCGGTCAGCGTGAGCCGCACCGGCGTCGTCCCGCTGTTGGTCAGGACCAGCGCGAGGTTCCCGCTCCGCCCCTCGGGACGCGCGCTCACCTCAGGTCCCGCCAAGCCGCCGCGGAACTGCCGGAGGAACCCGTTCGGCCCGTGCGCGGTGTAGTCGTAGCCCCCGGAGGCGGGCAGCGCGGCGGCGAGCGAGCAGCCCGCGCCCGCGGTGAACGTCCGCGGCTCACCGCCCGGTGAGGTGACGGAGAACGTCGCGCCCGCCCGGCCCTGGTTGACGAAGGTCAGATCGAACACGTCCGCCACGCGGGCATCGACGGCCAGGTCGTACGGCAGCGCCCGCGCCGGCCGCAGCCCGCGCTCCTGCTTCGGGAGCACGGCGTTCGCCGGGACGGCGGGCACGTAGTCCGGGTGCCGCTCCCGGTCCGGCGGGAGATAGCCCGCGGTGTCCGGCAGGGCGGGCACCCGCGCGTCGGTCCGCGCGAAGTCGAACGCCGAGGTCAGGTCACCGCACACCGACCGGCGCCAGGCCGAGATGTTCGGCTCGCGCACGCCGAACCGCCGTTCGACGAACCGGATGATCGACGTGTGGTCGAACGTCTCCGAGCACACGTAGCCGCCCTTGCTCCACGGCGACACCACCAGCATCGGCACGCGCTGGCCGAGCCCGTACGGCCCGGCCGGGTTCGCGGCCGAGCCGGCGAAGATCTCGCCCGCCGTGTCCACAGTGGACTGCCCGGCGGTCGCGTACGGCGGGACGACGTGGTCGAAGAAGCCGTCGTTCTCGTCGTAGGTGATGAACAGCGCGGTCTTGCTCCACACGTCCGGGTTCGCGGTGAGCGCGTCGAGGACCTGCGCGATGTACCAGGCGCCGTAGTTCACCGGCCAGTTCGGGTGCTCGCAGAACGCCTCGGGCGCGGTGATCCACGAGACCTGCGGCAGCGTCCCGGCCTTGACGTCTGCCCGCAGCCGGTCGAAGTAGCCCTCCCCCGCCTTGGCGTTCGTGCCCGTGCGGGCCTTCTCGTACAGGGCGTCGCCTGGCTTGGCGTTGCGGAAGGAGGTGAAGTACAGCAGCGAGTTGTCGCCGTAGTTGCCGCGGTAGGCGTCGTCGATCCAGCCCCAGCCGCCGGCGGCGTCGAGGCCGTCGCCGATGTCCTGGTAGATCTTCCACGAGACGCCCGCCTGCTCGAGGCGCTCGGGGTAGGTCGTCCAGGAGTAGCCCTTTTCGTCGTTGCCGAGGACCGGGCCGCCGCCCTTGCCGTCGTTGCCGGTGTAGCCGGTCCACATGTAGTAGCGGTTCGGGTCGGTCGAGCCCATGAACGAGCAGTGGTAGGCGTCGCAGATGGTGAACGAGTCGGCGAGGGCGTAGTGGAACGGGATGTCCTCGCGGGTCAGGTACGCCATCGTCGTCGAGCCCTTCGCGGGCACCCACTTGTCGTAGCGGCCGCCGTTCCACGCCGCGTGCGTGTCGTTCCAGCCGTGCGGGAGGTCCTGGATGAACTGCAGGCCCAGGTTGTCCGCTTCGGGCCGGAAGGGCAGGATGTCGCGCTTGCCGTCCGACTGCGCCCAGACGGACTTCCCGTTCCCCAGTGTCGCCGGCCGCGGGTCGCCGAAGCCCCGGACCCCGCGCAGCGAGCCGAAGTAGTGGTCGAACGACCGGTTCTCCTGCATCAGCACCACGATGTGCTCGACGTCCCGCAGCGTCCCGGTGCGGTGGTGCGCGGGGATCGCCGCCGCGCGGGCGATGCTGGTGGACAGCGCGGAAAGGGCGGCGGTACCGCCGGCCAGCTGCAGAAAACGTCGTCGGTTGACGTCCGTCATGGGGACTCCGGGGGTGTCGTGGTGGCGAGCCGGGTCAGTATGGGTGGCCGATGGCGAACCTGTCCCGCGACCGAGGCTAACGCCGCGCGAAACCCTGGTTAACGCCCGCGAGCGGACAAGCCCCGGACAGAGATGTTGACAGAGATACGGAAGTACGTACTAATGTAGTACCTCACTATGAATGACGTACTCAACTTCGCCCGGGACGAGGACGGCCGGCTCTACTCCCCCGAGGCCCGCAGCGCCCTGGCCGCCTTCACCCTCGGTGAAGACACCGGTGCGCTCGAGGCCGCCGCCGCCGTCCGCACCGCCGCGCGGAGCCTCGAAGGGCTGCGGTCGCGGGGCACCGACAGCCGCGGCCTCAGCCCCGGCGCCCTCGACATCCTGACCCGGCTCGGCACCGGCGAAGCGAACATCAAGGACCTCGCCGCCTCCGCGGGGGTGAGCTCCCGGAACGTGACCGGCCTGGTCGACACCCTGGAGCGCGCCGGGCTCGCCGAACGGGTGCCCGACCCGCGCGACCGGCGGTCGGTGCAGGTCCGGATCACCGCGGACGGCCGGACCTGGCTGGCGGAGTTCCGGCGGCCGTCGCAGCTGGCCATGGCCGCGCTCTTCCAGGGGTTCACCGCCGCCGAGACGACCCAGCTGCGGCACCTCTGCCTGCGGCTGGCCGAGAACCAGTACCACCTCGCCCGCCACCTGGAGGACCGATGACAGCTCAGACCAGAGAAACCGTCCAGGCCTACCACCGCGCCCGCTTCGCCGGCGACGTGACCGCGGCGGCCGCGCAGCTGGCCGGCACGTTCACCTTCCGCAGCCCGCTGATCGAGTCCGCCGACGCCCGCGGCCACCTCGGCGGCTTGGCGGCGTTCGTCGGGATCGTCACGGGCGTGGACCTGCTCAGCGAGCTCTACGGCGAGGCGGAGGCCACGCTCGTCTACGACGTCCACACCGCCACGCCGGTCGGCGTCCAGCACACCGCCGAGCACTTCCGGCTGCGCGACGGGAAGATCGAAGCCATCACCCTGATCTTCGACGCGACGCGCTGGCACCCGCTGATGGCGGCCGTGCGGCGGTGACCCGCCCGGACACCCGGGTTGTGGAGACCACGGGCTGAGCTCGAACACCGGGCGGGCACCGCTCGGGACCTGGTGTACCCGGGACACGGGCCGGCAAACGCGAGCACGCGGCTGCGGGAACCGGCGATGCCGGGCAGAATCCCGGTGTGCCTGACGAACTGCGCGACCCCACCGCCCGTCCCGGAGCACGCTGACGTGGGCCGCACGGAGTACCTGCTCGTCCTCGGTGCCTGCGTGCTGGTGACGCTGCCGATCGAGCTGGCCGGCGCGCGGGTGTACCGCAGGCCGGGCCGGCTGGTGCGCGCGGTGCTGCCGGTGGCGGCGGTGTTCCTCGTCTGGGACGCGCTGGCCATCGCCGCCGGTGTCTGGCACTTCGACCCGGCGTTCATCACCGGTCTGCGCGCCCCGTTCGGGATCCCGCTGGAAGAAGTCCTCTTCTTCGCCGTGGTCCCGGTTTGCGGCGTCCTGACCTACGAAGGGGTCGGCTTGACCGGACGGCTGCTGCGGCGGGTGCGCCGGTGATGCCGTGGGGTTACACGGTTCCGGCCGTCGCCGCCGTGCTCGTCGTGGTTGCGGTGGAGCTGTTCGTGTTGCGCACCGGGCTGTTCCGGCGGCCGGCGTACTGGGTCACGATGGGGATCGTCGTCGCCTTCCAGGTACCGGTGGACGGGTGGCTGACGAAGCTGTCGGCACCGATCGTCCGGTACGCCCCCGGCGGCATCACCGGCTGGCGGTTCCCGTGGGACATCCCGGTCGAGGACTTCCTGTTCGGCTACGCCCTGGTGACGGGCGTCCTGTTGTTGTGGGAGCGGGGAAAGTCCCGGGAGGACGGGGCGTAAGGCCCGCCTCCGCCCAGCGGAGGTCCGAGGGGGGTCGACCTGCGAGCGGAGACGGGAGTTCAGGGTCGGTACGGGGGTCGCCTCGCGGCGAAAGGCTCAACACGGCTCCAGCGCTACCGGTATTCCGTGAAGGCAAGGGGTGAGGCCCGGGGACACCGCCGTACCGACACTCTGTACAACGTCCGGCCCCCGCTGGTGTTCCGGGCGACGGGGTGACGTGCGTCGCTCAGCGGGCCGCCACCGGCTGCCGCGTCCGGACCGCCCAGCGGGTCAACGCGGGCACGGGTGCGACGGCCGCCAGGAACACCACGGCGATCAGCAACCAGCCGGGCCCGCCGAGGCCGCCCACGGCGAGGGTGAACACGCCGGGACCCACCATCTGCACGGTGGCCGTGGCCGCTTCGGTCACGCCTTGGTAAGCGCCCTTGGCGTCTTCGCGCATCAGCCGCACCGACAGGCCCCAGTTGGCGGCCACGTACCCCAGCTCCCCGACGACGTGCAGCACCGCCGCCAGCCCCACCACCGCGATCGCACCCGCCCCCGCGCCCCCGGACGTCGTGGCGAGCAGCACACAGCTCGCCGCGAGCACCACTCCGGACACCACCGCCGTTCTCGCGGCCTGGCCCACCGTGCGCGCGAACCGCGCGAACGGCACCTGGAACACCGCGATCCCCACCGAGCTGAGCACGACCACGGCACCGCCCAGCCCCAGTGGCAGGTGCGTCCGGCCGGACAGCCACAGCGGCAGGCCGGCCGACAACATGGCCCAGCACAGCGAAAGCACCGCCGTGGCCGCGGTGAGGCACAGGTACGGCCGGTCCCCCAGCACCGCCCGGGTCGCCGGCCGGCCCCGCGTGGCCGGGGTCCGGGCGGGCGCGGGCACCAGCAACGTCGTCCCGGCGAGGACGAGGAAGCTGACGGCGTTGCCGGCGATGGCCAGGGTGTAGGCCCACCGCGTGTCGGCGGTCAGCACCAGGGCGCCCAGCCCCGCGCCGATGGCGTACCCGACGTGCTGGGCCACCCGCTGCCGCGCCAGCACGCGCACCCGCTCGGCGGCCTCGGTGACCAGCGCCGTGACCAGCGCCGTCCGCACCGCGGTGCCGCCGGTGGCCAACGCGGTGAACGGCACCGTCACGGCCAGGAACGACCAAGTGCCGTCCACCGCGAGGTAGCCGGCCATCGCGGCGGCCCGCACCAGCGTGAGCACGACCAGCACCGGCCGCGCGCCGGCCCGGTCGGCGAACGCGCCCAGCGGGACCGCGGCGACCATGCCCACCGCGCTCGCCACGGCCAGTCCCGCGCCGACCGTGACCGGCGGGAGCCCGGCGATCCGGGTGAGGTACAGCGCCCAGATCGTGAACCAGAGGCCGTCGCCGAGCGCGGAAACCCCGCGGCCCCAAAGAAGGCTTCGCAGTCCAGCCATACAACCACCCTTCACGAAGACGTGAATGGTAAGCACGTTCTCCGCCGGGGCGCAATCATCATTCAGCGGGTCGTGAATCGTGGTAGGCTCCCGCGCGTCGGAAGGAACGGTGATGGGCGGACTGGTCGATCCGGGCAACGCCGTCCAGGGCGCGATCGTCGAGCTGACGCGCGAACTGGCCGATCCCGTGCGGCTCACGGCCCTGCAGGTGCTGGCCGCGGAAGGCCCGCACACGATGGTGCAGCTGGCCGACGCGCTCGGCGTCACCGCACCCCGGCTGGGCAACCACCTGGCCCGGCTGCGGGCCGCCGGGCTGGTGACGGTCGAACACACCGGACGGCACGCGCTGTACCGCGTAGGCCGTGAGGACTTGCTGGGCGTGCTCACCGCCCTCGCGCGCTACGCCGGCAACGAAGGGATCACCGCGCCGGACCGCGCCGAGTCGGGCGCGGACATCGCGCACACCTGCTACGACCACGCGGCGGGACGCCTCGGCGTGGCGGTGTTCGCCCTGCTCGTCTCGCGCGGGGCGCTGCGGCCTCCGGACGGGTCCGCCCCCGAAGTCGCCCTCGGCGACGACCTTTCGGCGTTCCGGGACCTCGGCGTCTCGCCCGCGGAGGTGGACCCGGGCCGCCGGCGGCCGGCCACCGCCTGTCTCGACCGGACCCACCGCGTTCCCCACCTCGGCGGCGTCCTGGGCCACCAGGTGCTGGCAGCGTTCCTGGCCGACGGCCTGGTCCGCCGCGGCGCGGAAGACCGCGAACTGCGGATCACCCCGCGCGGCCGCCGCCGGTTCGGCACCCTGCTGCCCGGGTTCTGACCGGTCTCAGCGGTCAGCGGCGGCCGGAGCGGGTCGCGGCGAGGTACTCGCGGTTGAGCGTGGCGATGCTCGCGAACGGGATGCCCTTCGGGCACGACGCCACGCACTCGCCGGTGTTCGTGCAGCCGCCGAAGCCCTCGGCGTCCATCGCGTCCACCATGTCGAGCACCCGGCTCGCGCGTTCGGGGGCGCCCTGCGGCAGCAGGCTCAGGTGGGTCACCTTCGCCGCGGTGAACAGCGTCGCCGAGCCGTTCGGGCACGCCGCCACGCAGGCGCCGCAGCCGATGCAGGTCGCGTTGTCGAAAGCCAGGTCGGCGTCCGGTTTGGGGACCGGGGTGGCGTGGGCGTCCGGGGCGCTGCCCGTCGGCGCGCTGACGTACCCGCCGGCCTGGACGATCCGGTCGAGCGCCGAGCGGTCGACGACCAGGTCCTTGATGATCGGGAACCCCTTGGCGCGCCACGGTTCCACGTCGACGACGTCGCCGTCGGCGAAGGAGCGCAGGTGCAGCTGGCACGCCGTCGTGCGTTCGGGGCCGTGTGCCCGGCCGTTGATCACCACGCCGCACGAGCCGCAGATGCCCTCGCGGCAGTCGTGGTCGAACGCCACCGGCTCGTCGCCCGCCTCGATCAGCCGCTGGTTCAGCACGTCCAGCATTTCCAGGAACGACATGTCCGGGCTGACGCCGTCGACGGGGTAGGCGACCAGCCGGCCTTCGGCGGCCGGGCCGGCCTGCCGCCAGACGCGGACGGTGAGTTTCATGTGTAGCTCCGCTGGGTCGGGTGGACGTGTTCGAAGACCAGTTCCTCGCGGTGGAGCACCGGCTCGGCACCGTACTCCCACGCTGCGACGTGCGCGAAGTTTTCGTCGTCCCGCAAGGCTTCCCCCTCGGGGGTCTGGTGTTCTTCGCGGAAGTGCCCGCCGCACGATTCCTCGCGCGCGAGCGCGTCGGCGAGCATGAGCTCGGCCAGCTCCAGGAAGTCCGCGACGCGGTTCGCCTTCTCCAGCTCCTGGTTGAGCTCGGCACCACCGCCCGGGATCCGGACGTCACGCCAGAACTCCGCCCGCAGCTCGGGCACCCGGTCGAGAGCCTTGCGCAGGCCTTCGCGGGTGCGGGACATCCCGCAGTGGTCCCACATCAGCAGGCCCAGCTCGCGGTGGAACGAGTCGGCCGACCGCGTCCCGCGGATCGCCAAGAGCCGGGAGATCCGTTCGCGCACCTCGGTCTCCACTTGGCGGACCACGCCATCGGAGACGTCGTCGAGCCGCGTGCTGCCGAGGTAGTCGTTCACCGTGGCGGGCAGCACGAAGTAGCCGTCGGCGAGCCCTTGCATGAGCGCCGACGCGCCCAGCCGGTTGGCGCCGTGGTCGGAGAAGTTCGCCTCGCCGATCACGAACAGCCCGGGGATCGTGCTCTGCAGGTCGTAGTCCACCCAGAGCCCGCCCATCGTGTAGTGGATGGCCGGGTAGATCCGCATCGGCACGGTGTACGGGTCTTCCGCGGTGATGCGCTGGTACATGTCGAAGAGGTTGCCGTAGCGGGCTGCGATCGCCGGACGGCCGAGACGCGCGATGGCGTCGGCGAAGTCGAGGTAGACGCCGAGGCCGCCGGGACCGACGCCGAACCCGGCGTCGCACACGTTCTTCGCCGCCCGCGAAGCGATGTCCCGTGGCACGAGGTTGCCGAAGCTCGGGTAGAGGCGCTCGAGGTAGTAGTCGCGCTCGTCTTCGGGGATCTCCCCCGGCGGCCGGGTATCGCCGGCGTGCTTCGGGACCCAGATGCGGCCGTCGTTGCGCAGCGACTCGCTCATCAGCGTCAGCTTCGACTGGTGTTCGCCCGACCGCGGGATGCACGTCGGATGGATCTGCGTGAAGCACGGGTTCGCGAAATAAGCACCGCGTTTGTGCGCCCGCCAGATCGCGGTGGCGTTGGAGCCCTTCGCGTTCGTCGACAGGTAGAAGACGTTGCCGTAGCCCCCGGTCGCGAGCACGACGGCGTCCGCGAGGTGGGTCGTGACCTCGCCGGTGACCAGGTCGCGCGCGACGATGCCGCGCGCCCGGCCGCCGTCGACGACCAGGTCGAGCATCTCGGTGCGCGCGTGCAGCTCGACGTTGCCGGCGTCGATCTGCCGGGACAGTGCCTGGTACGCGCCGATCAGCAGTTGCTGGCCGGTCTGGCCGCGCGCGTAGAACGTCCGCTGCACCTGCACGCCGCCGAAGGACCGGGTGTCCAGCAGGCCGCCGTACTCCCGCGCGAACGGCACGCCTTGCGCCACGGCCTGGTCGATGATCTGCGCCGACACCTGGGCGAGCCGGTACACATTGGACTCGCGGGCCCGGAAGTCGCCGCCCTTGACCGTGTCGTGGAAGAGCCGGTAGACCGAATCGCCGTCGTTGCGGTAGTTCTTCGCGGCGTTGATGCCGCCCTGGGCCGCGACGGAGTGCGCGCGCCGCGGCGAGTCCTGGAAGCAGAACTGCACGACGTGGTACCCCTGCTCGGCCAGCGTCGCGCCGGCCGAGCCGCCGGCCAGCCCGGTGCCCACGACGATCACCCGGTGCCGCCGCCGGTTCGCCGGGTTCACCAGCTTCGCGGCGAACTTCCGTTCGTCCCAGCGGTTTTCGAGGGGAACGGCGGGCGCCTTGGTGTCGGCGATCGGGTCGCCCACGCGGTAACCGTCCATGTCAGTGCACCAGTCCCGTCATGATCGCGACCGGGACGAGCGCGTAACCGCCCGCGACCACGACCGCTGTCGTGCTGCCGAAGATCCTGATCGCCCGTTCCCGCCGCGGGCGGGTGATGCCCAGCGTGCGCGCGGCGCTGGCGAAGCCGTGGTGGATGTGCAGACCGAGCATGGCCAGGGCGGCGAGGTAGATCAGGTTCACCCACCAGACCCGGAAGTCCGCGACGAGGTTGTGGTACGGGTCGCCGGGGACGAAGTCCTGGTTCACCGCGCCGACGGTGAAGTCGAGGATGTGCCAGACGACGAACACCGCGAGCGTCGCACCGCCCCAGCGCATCGTCCGCACCGCGAAGGTCGCGCGCGCCGGCTGCCGGTGGACGTACCGGACCGGCCGGGCCCGGCGGTCGCGCCGGGCCAGCTGCACCGCGGCGGTGACGTGCAGGACCAGCGCGGCGAGCAGCACCGCACGCTGGAGCCACAGGAACCACTCGCGGCGCAGCACCGGTTCGCCGATCGTGCGCAGCCAGCCGGCGTATTGGTCGAGCTCGGCGGCGCCCAGGAACGTCTTGAGGTTGCCCACCATGTGCGCGAACACGAAGGCGAGCAGGAGCAAGCCGCTGACCGCCATGACGGCCTTCTTGCCGATCGTCGAGGCCCAGAAGCGCCGGAGGGCGGAGCGCCGGTGCGGGGCGAGCGTGTTCACCACCCGATCGACGGTAGAAGCGCATCCACCAGAGGTCAAAGACATGATGACTCTGTTCTCCATAGGCAGCAGCTATCGTAGGTCCATGCAGTTCCAGCAGCTCGCCTACTTCGTCGCCGTCGCCGAGCACCGGCACTTCACCCGCGCCGCCGAACAGGTGCGGGTGGCCCAGCCATCGCTGTCCCAGCAGATCCGCGCGCTCGAACACGACCTGGGCGCGCCGCTGTTCCACCGGATCCGCGGCAACGTCTCGCTCACCGAAGCCGGGGAAACGCTGCTGCCGATCGCGCGGCGGATCCTCGCCGACACCGAAACCGCGCGGCTGGCCATCCGGGAGCTGGCCGAGCTCGACCGCGGCCGCGTCCGGCTGGGCGCGCCGCCGAGCCTGTGCACGGGCCTGCTGCCCGCGATGCTCGCGGCGTTCCGCCGCCGGTACCCGGGCATCCAGCTGGAGCTGCACGAAAGCGGGTCGGGCGATCTGCGGCAGCGGCTGGCCGAGGGCGCGCTGGACCTGGCCCTGCTGGCGGGCGCCCGGACGACCGCCGAGGCCGGCCTGGCGGCGACGCCGCTGCTGCTCGAGGAGCTGGTGGTGATCTCGGCCCCGGACACGCCGGTCGTGGGTGACCGCATCGGCATCGGCGACCTCGCCGACGTCCCGCTGGTGATGTTCCGCCGCGGCTACGACGTCCGCGAGGCCACGGTCAACGCCTGCCGCGCCGCCGGGTTCGAACCGTCGTTCGCGATCGAAGGCGGCGAGATGGACGCGGTGCTGGAACTGGTGCGCGCGGGCGTGGGCGCGGCGGTGGTCCCGAGCACGGTCGCGGGCGACCGGTTCCGGCGGACCCGCTTCACCCCCGACGCGGGGATGACGCGCGTGGTGCAGCTGGCCCACCGCGCCGACGTGGAGCCCACCCGGGCGGTGCGGGCGCTGCGGTCGGCGATCGCCGGGTTCGTGGCCGACCCGGCCCGGCGGGCGAGCCTGCCGCCGGGCATCGAGTCCCTGGTGGACGCCGGTGCGGTCAGCTGAGGCCGAACCGCTCGGCGAACGCCGCCATCCCGTCCCGCCTCCCGGCGGGCTCGGCCGTGCCCGGCGTGACCACCACCCGCGTCACCCCCTGCCGGGCCAGGTCCTCGACGTCCTCTGTGGACATGTCGAGCGAGCCCCATCGGGTGTACTCGAGCTCGGCCGGGTCGCGGCCCGCCTCGCTCGCCGTCGTCCGGGCGAGCTCGAACTGGCGGCGACGCTCGTCCGCGGTGAACGCCCCGCCCGGGAAGTACCCGTCACCACGCCGGCCCGCCCGCCGGGCCGCGGCCGCGCTCGAACCGCCGATGTGGATCGGCAGCTCACGGACGCCCAGCGGCTTCGGGAAGCTGCAGACGCCCTCGAACCGGAAGAACTCGCCGGCGAAGGAGACGCCCTCTTCACCACCCGCCCACAGCAGCCGCAGGACGTCGATGGCCTCGTCCGCCCGGCGGCCGCGGGTGGCGAAGTCGACGCCGGCCGCCCGGGCCTCGCCGGGCAGGGCGCCGACCCCGGCCGTGAGCAGCCGCATGCGGCCGCCGGACAGCACGTCGACCGTCGCCAGCCGCTTGGCCAGCACCACCGGGTGGTGGTAGGGCAGCAGCAGGACACCGGTGCCCAGCAGGATGCGGCTGGTGACGGCGGCGACGAAACTCAGGCACTCCAAGGGATCCGCGTACGGCAGGGACGGCGGCAGCGCCATCGGCCCGATCTTCGCGCCCGGGTACAGCGCGACGTGCTCCGGCAGGTACAACGACTCGAACCCGCACTCCTCCGCGTCCCGCGCGAACCCCGCGATCACCTGCGGGTCCGCGCCGAAAAAGGGAGTGCTGTAACTGATCCCGAACTTCACCCCCGCGAAGCTAGACGTTGACGCCGGCGTCAAGGCAACGGCCGGATCCTCGTCAGGCGCGTGAGGGCGGCGAACCCGTCGTCGGTACCGGGCCAGTGGGCACGCACGGCCTCGAGCCCGGCGCGGCGCACCACCGAGCGCAGGACGGCGCTGACGATGATCGCGTCGTCGGCGTACCCGAGCACCGGGACGAAGTCCGGCACGAGGTCGATCGGCAGCGCGAGGTAAGCCAGCAGCAGCGCGAGGCGGATCCGGACCCCGCGCGGGAGCGTCTCGTCCGCGGCCAGCCGGCGGACCAGCCGCAGCACGTCCGGCAGCAGCCGCAGCGCTTCCCGGAGCAGCCCGCCCCGCGGCCGGATGATCACGAGCGCGCCGACCAGGGCGGCCCACGCGAGCAGCAGGGCGGCGGTGACGCCGATCAGCAGGTCCCACCAGAACGACCCCGTCACCGCGCGAGGGTACGTCCGTGCGCCGCCGTGGTCCAGTTCCGTCGCGCGATCAGGGCGGCCGGGTTTTGACCTCCGGCCACCGGGGAACGCCGAACGGAAGTGGTCGGCAGGCGGAGGTCGGAGTGCTCGAAGCGGTGTTCACGGTGACGAAGGCGGGGATGACGCTGGCCCTGGCCGGCCCGGTTCTCGTGACGCAGCAAGCGAAAAGGGCCGTTTCGGCGATCGCCCCGCTCGCCGGGGAACTGGCCGCGGGGGCGGCCGGGACGGCCGCGGAAGCGACCCGGACGAGCAGCCGCACGGCCGTGCGCGCCGCGCGGGTCGTGCGCAACGCCGCGGGTCCGCGCTCCGCCGTCTGGCGGGCGGGGCGGCGGCTGCACGTCCCCCTGCGGCCCGGGGAGCACGCCGACCGCCCCGACGGGCCCGCGCTCGCCGCCGAGCTGGCCGCCCACGCCGACGTCGCCGGGGCCTACTGGGACAGCGGGCTCGGCAGCGTGGTCCTCCACCTGGCCGAAGAGGCCACCGCCGACCGGGTTCTCGACCGGATCGCCGAGCGCTGCGAGCGGCACGGGCTGACGCCGGCCGAGCCGGGTGACTCCGCCCCGGCCCACCCCGGCGACACCTACGGGGTGCGGACCGCGGCGCTCGCCCTGGCGATGGACGTCGCCGGGCTGGCCGTCTCAGTCGGCACCCGCGCGGTGCGCTCGGGGCGGCTGCACGAAGCCGTGCGCGCCGCGGTGTCCGCGGCCAGGGAACACCCCACCGTCCGCGCGGCACTCGACGAGCAGTTCGGCTGGTACACGGCCGAACTGGCGCGCTCGGGCGTGTCCGCCGCGGTCCGGGGGCTCAGCCAGGACCCCCTCGAACTGGTGCTGGACGCGCTCCTGCGCACCGGGCAGCTCACCGAGGCGATCGCCCGGCTCACCGCCTTCGACGCCGGCCACGACGACCTCTGTTCGCCGGAGCGGCCCAGCCTCGGCGTGACACCGCCGCAGCGCCGGGTCCGGATCCCCATGGAGGACTACGCCCGCAACGCCGTCGGCAGCGGCCTGCTCGCCGCGCTGGCCGACCTGCTGGTGCGCCGCAATCCCCGCGAAGCCGCCGAAGCGTTCCTCGCGGCGTCGCCGATGCCGGCCCGGTACGCCGACACCGCCTTCCACACCGCGATGGGCACCGCGTTCGCCCGTGAAGGCGTGCTCGTCCGCGACCCGGACCGGCTCAAGGCACTGGACACCGTGGACACCGTCGTGCTGCACGCCGACGCGCTGCACGGGGAAGACGGCCTCGATCCGCACGCCGAAGCCGTGCTGGACGCGGCCCGCCGGGCCGAGGCACGGGTGGTCATCGCCGGCGACGACGCCCGGGACCGGCTCGGTGAGTTCGCCTCGCTCGCCGACGACGTCGCGCGGGAATCGTTCTTCGGGCTGGTGACGCGGCTGCAGGACGAAGGCCGGGTCGTGCTCACCGTCGGGCGCCCGCCCGCGCGGTGTGCGCCGAACTGCGACGAGGTGGCGGGCCTGCTCGCCGGCGACCTCTGCGTCGCCCTCGCCGACCGCAACGCGCCGGTGCTCTGGGGCGCCGACCTGGTCGTCCGGCCGGGGCTGACCGGCGTGTGGCGGGTGCTGCGGGCGGCCGGCGCGGCGCGGCTGAACAGCACGCGGGCCACCCGGGTGGCGACCGCGGGCAGCCTGATCGGCGGCCTGCTGCTGATGTCACGCCGCCGGCGGACGCTGGTGCCGTTCGTGCCGCGGCTGGACCCGGTGCTGCTCGGCGGGCTGACCGGGCTGGCGATGGGCACGCTCGCCGCGGCGCGGGTGGCCGCCGCCCGGCCCCCGGCCGGCCGCACGCGGATCGCCTGGCACGAGCTGACCGGCGACGAGGTCCTCCGGCGACTCGCCGACGCGGAGCCCGAGCCCACGAACTGGGAGCTGACGGCCCGGCGGGTGCGGGCGGTGACCGGCGCGGTGGCCCGGCACCCGGCCGCGGCGCCGGTCCGGTTCGGGACGGGCCTCGCCGCCGACGTCGTCGCCGAGCTGAACGACCCGCTGACCCCGGTGCTGGCCCTCGGCGCGGTCGCGTCCGCGGTGGTCGGCTCGCCGGTGGACGCACTGCTGGTGGCCGCGGCGATGGGCCTGAACGCCGTCGTCGGCGGCGCGCAGCAGTTCCGCGGCCGCCGCGCGCTGGCGAAGCTGCGGGACGGGGAGCGGCAACGGGCGCGCCGGGTCGGCGGCGGGGTGGTCGACGCGCGGGCGCTGAAGGCGGGCGACCGGATCGAACTGCGGGTCGGCGACGTCGTGCCCGCCGACGCCCGGCTGCTGACCGCCAACGACCTCGAAGCGGACGAATCCGCGCTGACCGGCGAGTCGCTCCCGGTCGCCAAGCAGCTCGACCCGGTGCCGGGTGCGCCGATGGCCGAGCGCAGCTGCCTGGTCTTCGCCGGCACCACGGTGGTCAGCGGCGAAGGCACGGCGGTCGTCGTGGCGGTCGGCTCGGAGACCGTGGCCGGCCGGGCGGTCGAGCTGGCCACCCGGACCGCCGCCGCGGTGGGCATCCAGGCCCGGCTGCAGGACCTCACCCGCCGCGCCCTGCCGCTGACGATGCTCGGCGGCGCGCTCGTCACCGGCCTCTCGGCGATCCGCGGCCGTCCGCTGCGCCGCGCGTTGGCCGGCGGCGTGGCGATCGCCGTCGCCGCGGTGCCCGAAGGGCTGCCGCTGGTGGCCACCGTGGCCCAGCGGGCGGCGGCCCGGCGGCTGTCCGCGCGCGGCATCCTGGTCCGCGCCCCGCGGGCGCTGGAGGCGCTGGGGCGCCTGGACGTCGTGTGCTTCGACAAGACGGGCACGCTGACCGAGAACCGGCTGCGCGTGGTGACCACGACCGGGCCCGGCGGCGAGGCGCGCGAGCCCGGTCCCGGGGACGCCGTGCTGCGGGCCGCGGCCCGGGCCTGCCCGGGCACGCTCGACGACCCCCACGTGCGGGCGCACGCCACCGACCACGCCGTGCTGGCCGCCGCCGGCCCCGACAACGGCTGGACCGAGCTCGCCGGGCAGCCGTTCGAAGCCAACCGGGGCTACTCGGCGACCGTCGGTCGCGACGGGGACGGCGAGGTGACGCTGGTCGTCAAGGGCGCCCCGGAGATCGTGCTGCCCGCCTGCGCCGGCGCGGACGAGCTGGCGCGCGCCGCGGAAGTGTTGGCGGACAAAGGATTGCGCGTGCTGGCGGTCGCGTCCCGGAAGGCGCAGCCCGCGCTCGACGGCGACGACGCGGAGGTGCTGGCGGACCTGGAGTTCCTCGGCTTCCTCGGGCTGGCGGACACGCTGCGGCCCACGGCCGAGCCGCTGATCTCCGGGCTGCGGGCGGCCGGCGTGTCCCCCGTGATGCTCACCGGCGACCACCCGAACACCGCGCGGGCCATCGCGACGTCGCTCGGCTGGCCGTCCGACGCCCCGGTCGTCACCGGGGACGAACTGGCCGCGCTCGACCGGGCCGGCCGGGCCCGGCTGCTCTCCGGCGCCGGCGTGATCGCCCGCGTCGCACCGGAGCAGAAACTGCAGGTCGTGGAGGCGCTGCGGGAAGCCGGGCGGGTGACGGCGATGGTCGGCGACGGCGCGAACGACGCGGCGGCCATCCGCGCCGCGGACGTCGGCATCGGCGTGCGCGCCCGGGCGTCGACCGCCGCCCGCACCGCGGCCGACGTCGCGCTGACCGACGAGGACCTGACCGTCCTGCTGGAGGCGGTGGCGGAGGGCCGCGCGCTGTGGCGCAGCGTGTCGGACGCGGTGGTGATCCTCGTCGGCGGCAACGCGGGCGAGATCGGGTTCTCCGTGCTGGGCACGCTGCTGTCGGGCGACTCGCCGCTGGGCACCCGCCAGCTGCTGCTGGTCAACCTGCTGACGGACCTGTTCCCGGCGATGGCGGTGGCGGTCACCCGCCCGGACGACGACGGCGGTTCCGGCCCCGGAGGACTCGGCGACGGCCTGACCCGCGCGATCACCAGCCGGGGCGTGACGACGGGCGTCGGCGCGACGACGGCGTGGCTCATCGGGCGGTTCACCCCGGGCACGGTGCGCCGCACGAGCACGATGGCCCTGTGCGGCCTGGTCGGCACCCAGCTGGCCCAGACCCTGCGCGGCCGCCGCCGCAGCCCCCTGGTGGTCGGTACGGCGGTCGGGTCGGCGCTGGTGCTGGCGGCGATCGTCCAGACGCCGGGGGTGAGCCGGTTCTTCGGCTGCACCCCGCTCGGCCCGCTGGCGTGGGCCGGCGTCGGCGCGGGTGTGGCGACGGGGGCACTGACGTCGTCGCTGCCGATCCTGCGGCAGCCGTAACTCGCGTGACCAGACCCTGATCACGCGAGTTTCGCCGGAGCACCAGCACCGGGGCGCCCGGGGTAGCGCCCGCGCTACCCCGGACCCGGTGGTCTGCACTCCTGATCTTCGCGCCGGACCCCGGCATCGTGGGCGGTGTCCGAATCCGGTGGTGAAGGAGCGAAACGATGAGCAGTTCCCTGGTGCGCAAGGGTGTGGTGGTCCTGGCGGTGGCGGGCCTGCTGGGCGCGACGGTCACGACGGCCGAGGCGGGGCCGCCCCGCAACGGCGCCCTCCAGGAGAAGCTCGACGCGCTGGTGGGCCAGTTCCCGGCGGCGCTCGCCTCGGTGAGCCGCGGCGGCCGCACGGAGTCGCTGGTCGCCGGCTCCGCGCGGCTCGGGAGCCGGGTTCCGGTCCCGGCGGGCGGGCGGGTGCGGGCGGGCAGCAACACGAAGACGTTCACCGCGGTCGTCGTGCTGCAGCTGGTGGCCGAGGGCAAGGTGGTGCTGGACGCGCCGATCGAACGGTACCTGCCCGGCCTGGTGCCCGGCGGGGCGGCGATCACCGTCCGGCAGCTGCTGCAGCACACCAGCGGGCTCCCGAACTACACCGAGTACCTCGGCCTGGACGACATCGCGAAGCTGCGGCACCGGTACTTCCGGCCGCACGAGCTGCTCGCACTGGCGCTGGCCCACCCGGCGAAGTTCGCCCCCGGCACGAAGTGGGAGTACAGCAACACGAACTACGTGCTGGCGGGCCTGCTGATCGAGCGGGTGACCGGGCGCCCGGTGGCGGAGGAGATCACCGAGCGCGTGATCCGGAAAGCGAGCCTGCGCAACACTTACTGGCCCGACGCCGGCGACCGGGCCATCCGGGGCCCGCACCCGCGGGGCTATGCGCGCTCGGGCGGCGAGGTGATCGACGTGACCGAGCTGGACCCGTCGTGGGGCTGGGCGGCCGGCCAGCTGATCTCGACCCCGGGCGACCTCGCGCAGTTCTCCCGCGCCCTGCTGGCGGGCCGGCTGCTGCCGGCACCGCAGCTGGCGGAGATGCGCAAGACGGTCGAAGCGCCCGTGCTGCCGGGCTGGCGCTACGGCCTGGGCCTGTTCAGCGTCCCCCTCAGCTGCGGCGGCGTGTACTGGGGCCACGGCGGCGACATCCACGGGTTCGAAACCCGCGGCGGCGCCACGGACGACGGCCGTTCGGTCGGCCTGGCGGTGACGGCGCTACCGGGCACCTTCGGCGACCCCGACCAGGCGGCGCGGGCGGTGGTGGCCGCGGTGGACACGGCTTTCTGCCGCTGACGCCGGATCGCGGCCTTCCTGGCGGCCGAGCACCTCGGCGGTGAACCCGGCCGCCGCGGCGAGGGCGGCGAGGTCGCCACCGCGGGCGGCGGGCACGAGGACGAGCGGGTAGCAGTCGGACTCGATGTCGAGGACCGCGAGGGCCGTTCCCGTGCTGTGCAGCCGCTTTCCGGCGGCTTCGAGGAACTCGTAGGTGGGCAGCTCACTCCGGGCCAGTGACGTCCACAGCTCGTCGGCGGGCGGCGCGGACCGCAGAGCCCGCAGCCGGCCGGTGATCTCACCCGGCGACTCCTTCCAGTCGGCTTCGGCGAGCAGCCCGTGATCGGCGAGGGCGTTCACCAGCGCGACCCACGCCAGCAGGGGGAAAGGTTCGTCGATCCCGCGCTCATCGAGCCGCTCGGCGTGCGCCAGCAGGAAAGCGCCGGGATCGTCGTGAGCGGCCCCGGCGTGCTCGGCCACCTGCGGGGCGTCCGGCGCCAGCAGGGCGGCGACGGCCAGGAGCGCGTCACGAGCGGGTGCGGTCATCGATGTCCTCCACGGGCCGGGTGTTCGACGGGACAGATGGTGGCAGCTCGCCTCACCGGCCCGCCGCTTCCGGGTACACGAAGTGCCGTTCGCCGTCGCCGAGGTCGAACAGGCGCCAGCTCTCGATCCACGGCCCCGAGCAGTCCGGGACGACTTCGAGGTGGATCGGATCGCCGTCGTTCGCGGCCTCGATGACGAGCAGGCCGGCGGGGCCGAATTCCGTGCCGGTCACCCGGAAGTCGCTCATCGCGAACCGGGCTGTCAGGAATTCCGCCTGCGCGTCGTACTTCGTGGTGCCGTTCTCGAACGCTTCGGCACGGTCGGTGCCGCGGTCCCGGGGCCAGTTCAGGTCCCGCGAACCGAGCAGGATCATGTCGCCGTGCGTGATGCGGACGGGCATTGCGCGTCGGGTCTTTCGCCTGGAATGTCGTGACTCCTCAGCTCAGGTGCCGTGCTGGCGTTCTCCGCCGGTGTCGAAATGACGGTCCAGGTATTCCTCCGGCGGCAACGCGCTGTCGCGGAGCAGCGAGAACACCTCGCTACCCGGGGACAGCTGTTTCTCCCCCGTCGCGTAGCTCTGCGCGAGTCCGAGATACGTGGTGCCGGTGTTCGCCGCGTACTCACGCGCTTCCGCCTCGGCGCGGGCGAGGACGGCGTCGGAGCCGCGCCACAGCGTGATCCGCTCTTCGTAGGGCTGCCCCGCGGCTTCGGTCCACCGGAAAACGCACCGCACCGCGTACCACTCGTCCGCTTGGTCCGCCATCATCCCGTTCTTCCGGCCCGCTCGATCTCCTGCCGCGCGGGGCGATCGTAGCCGGAATCCTCCCGGGTGATCGCGGCGATCCGGTCAGTGCGCGCGGGCGCGCAGATGCGCGCGTTCCCCGTGGCGGCCGAACAGGATCAGCAGCTCGACCGCCTTTCCGTCGGCGCTGCCGAGCCAGTGCGGGATCGTGGTGTCGAACTCCGCGGCCTCGCCCGTGGGCAGGACCAGGTCGTGCTCGCCGAGGACCAGCCGCAGGTTCCCGTGGAGCACGTACAGCCATTCGTGGCCTTCGTGGGTCTGGTGGTCCGGCACCGGGGGCCGGTCCGCGCTGGGGATGATCATCTTGTACGCCTGCATGCCGCCGGGCCGCCGGGACAGCGGCACGAACGTCATGCCGTGGCGGTGGATCGGGGTGAAGTGGATGCGCGGGTCGCCGGTGCGGGGTGCGCCGACGAGGTCGTCGAGCGGGACGTCGTAGGCGCGGGCCAGCGGCAGCAGGAGTTCCAGGCTGGCGCGCCGCTGCCCGCTTTCCAGCCGCGACAGCGTGCTCTCCGACACCCCGGTCGTCGCGGCGACGTCGGCGAGGGTCATCCCGCGGTGCCGGCGCAGCGCCCGCAGCCGGGGGCCGACCGCGTGCAGCACGTCCTCGAAGTCATCGCTCACCCCGCCATCTTGCCGGAACCGCAAGAAACCGTGCCGGAACCGCCAGGGCCGGTCAGGGTGGACCCATGACCACATCGACCACCGAAGCGTCCCGGTTCTGGGACGGCCACTACGCAGCCCACCTCCCGGACGGCGAGCCGCGCGCGAACGTCCGGCTCGTCGAGGTCGTCTCCCGGCTCGCCCCCGGGCGGGCCCTCGACCTCGGGTCCGGCGCCGGCGGGGACGCGCTGTGGCTGGCCCGGCGCGGCTGGCGCGTGACCGCCGCCGACATCTCCGCCGTCGCCCTCGCCCACCTCGGCCGCCGCGCCCGCGACCTCGGGCTCGCCGACCGGATCACCGGTGAGCGGCACGACCTGGCGGCGACGTTCCCGGCGGGCCCGTTCGACCTCGTTTCGGCGCACTACCTGCACACGTCCTTCCCGCTCCCCCGCGACCGGGTGCTGCGGCAGGCCGCGGCGGCGCTCTCGCCCGGCGGCCGGCTGCTGGTCGTCGAGCACGGGTCCGTCGCGCCGTGGTCGTGGAACCAGGACCCGGCTGCTTGCCCGCCCCTCGAAGCGCCGTCACTCGATCCCGCGGTGTGGACCGTCGAGCGCGCGGACGCCCTCGCCCGGCACGCCACCGGCCCCGGCGGGCAGACCGCTGAAGTCGTCGACCACCTCCTGCTGATCCGCCGCACCCGCTGAAAGGCCCGGCCATGCCCCGAACCCGACGGCGGGACACCCCGCCCCCACGCACCGGACCGGCCGAAAAGGACGTGCTGCGCGGTTTCCTCGACCACCTGCGGGCCGCCGTGGTGGCCAAGGCGCAGGACGTGCCGGAGCCGCAGGTCCGGACGCCCGGCGTCCCGTCGGGCACGTCGCTGCTGGGCCTGGTCCGGCACCTCGCGCACGTCGAACGCTTCACATTCCTCGGCGAGGAGACCGCGGACTGGCCCGGGACGTTCCGGCCCCGCCCGGACGAGACCGTCGACTCGGTCGTGGCGGACTACCGCGCCGCGTGCGAGCGGGCGAACGCGGTCATCGACGCCTGCACCGACCTGACGCGGCCGGTGGCCCGCCCCGGCCGCACCGCGCCGTCGATGCGCTGGGCGCTGGTTCACCTCATCGAGGAGACCGGCCGCCACGCCGGGCACGCCGACATCCTGCGCGAGCTGATCGACGGCAGCACCGGCCGCTGACCGCCGTGACCGGCACGGCCGCCGCCGCGGGCCGGATCTTGCGCTTTTTCGCCCCCTGACCGGGAATCGCCTACGAATCCACTGTGGAACGGCGACCGGAAGGGGAATTCCAGCGCGCGGACCGGAACGGGGAAAGGTCCGGCCGGGAAGGCCCGGCCCGCTCGTCCTGCGGGTCACCCGGAAGAGTGCTATTTGATCCTTTATGACTGAATCACTGAACTACCCGCAGTCGTCCGCTTCGACGGACCCGGCGCCCGCTCCACCCCGGCCGGGCACGGTCGAAGGCGCCTTCTGGGCGTTCATCGCCGCGCCGGTGATCGGGCTCATCGGGGGCCTGCTGATCTTCGGCAACCGGGACAAGATCGCCGCCACCATGCGCGACACGAACCGACAACGCGGCGGCAACCTCACCGACGCGCAGATCGACCAGGCGGTGAACGTCACGATGATCGTCGCGGTGGTGATCGCGGTGGTCATCGCGGGGTTGTACCTGCTGTTCGCGTTCAAGCTGCGCGCCGGCCGCAACTGGGCGCGCATCGTGCTGACGGTGCTCGCCGCCCTGCAGCTGCTGTCGGTGGTGACCGGGCAGAGCACGGTCGGCGGCTACGTCGCGGTGCTCGCGGCGGTAATCGGCGTGGTGTTGTCGTTCACCGGCCCGTCGAACGCCTACTTCGCGGCGGTCAAGGGCCGGCCCTGAGCGGTTTCGCGCGGCGGCCCGGTTGCGGACCGCCGCGCGGAAACCCGGTGGCCACAGTGTCCGGTGTGGACGGTCAGGTGTTCCACATCCGGGCGGTCAGCTGGAGGAACTCCCGGCCGTCGCCGGCGCGCAGTGCCGTACCCCGATCGGGGTAGACGTCCAGTTCCCGGTCCACCCCGGTCAGCCGCAGCGCCCGGCTCACCACCGCGTTCTCGCCCGTGACGATGCGGAGCCGGGCGTTCTGGGCGGCGGCGTGATCGGTCATCGCGCTCAGCACGCGAACGCCTGCCGCGCCGAGGAAGTGCAGCCCGGCGAGGTCCAGCACGATCACCCGCGGTTCCGGGCTCCCGGCCAGCGCGGCGGCCACGGATCCCACGACGACGAGCACCGTCCCGGCGTCGAGCTCACCGGCCAGGGCCAGGAGCGCCGGCTCTCCGTGCGAGCACGAGACCCGCAACCGCCCCGGCCGGGAACCGAAGGACGCCACGCGAAAACACCCCCATCTTCGTCAAAGGCCGGCCTGAACGGCCATTGCGGCCCTGCACGACTCGCTCGCGCGCCACGCTAATAAGCGTATCCGGTTGATCACAAGCCGTAGCCGCGGGAGTCGACCCGATCGTGTTTCGCCAGGCGAAGACGGGGGAAGTCACGCGGGGCGATCTGCTCACAAGGAGGTTGTCATGGCGGCAACACCCGATCCGGCGGCCACCGGGGTGCGCACGCTCATCCCGGCGCGCATCGACCGGTTGCCCTGGTCCCCGTTCCACACCCGGATGGTGGTCGCCCTCGGGGTGGCCTGGATCCTCGACGGCCTGGAGATCACGGTGGCCAGCGCGGTCGCCGACACCCTCACCAAGCCCGAGACGCTGCACATGTCGTCGGCGGCCGTCGGGCTGCTGGCGACGATCTACCTGGCCGGCGAGGTGGTCGGGGCGCTGTTCTTCGGCAGCCTCTCCGACAAGCTCGGCCGCCGGAACCTGTTCATGCTGACCCTGGCCGTCTACCTCGTCGGCAGCGGCCTGACCGCGCTGACCCTGGGCAACGGCGCGGGCTGGGTGATCTTCCTCTACGCCACCCGGTTCGTGGCCGGGATGGGCATCGGCGGCGAGTACGCGGCCATCAACTCGGCGATCGACGAGCTGATCCCGGCCCGCTACCGGGGCCGGGTCGACATCGCGGTCAACGGCACCTACTGGGCCGGGGCCGTGCTGGGGACGATCGGGACCTACATCCTGCTCAACCGGATGGACCTCTCCCTGGGCTGGCGGCTGGGCTTCCTCATCGGGCCGGTGCTCGGGCTGGTGATCCTGCTGGTGCGGCGGCACCTGCCGGAGAGCCCGCGGTGGCAGATCATGCACGGCAAGGCGGACGCGGCCGAGGAGTCGATCGCCCAGATCGAGCGGGAGGTCGAGCACGGCGGCCGCAGCCTGCCGCCGGTCGACGAGAAGAAGGCGATCGAGGTGACGCCCGCCGAGCGGATCGGGTACGTCGCGCTGGCCAGGGTGCTGTTCCGCGACTACCCGTCGAGGGCCGTGCTGGGCGCGTCGCTGATGATCAGCCAGTCGTTCCTCTACAACGCGATCTTCTTCACCTACACGCTGGTGCTCGGCAAGTTCTACGGGGTCTCCTCCGAGGCGACGCCGATCTACCTGATCGCGTTCGCGGTGGGCAACCTGGTCGGCCCGTTCACGATCGGCCACCTGTTCGACACCCTCGGCCGGCGCAAGATGATCTCCGGGACGTACATCGTGTCGGGTGTCCTGCTGGCGGTGACGGCGGTGCTGTTCTACGCGGGCGCGCTCAACGCGATCACGCAGACGATCGCGTGGTGCGTGATCTTCTTCTTCGCCTCCGCCGGCGCGAGCGCGGGTTACCTGACGGTGAGCGAAATCTTCCCGCTGGAGGTCAGGGCGAAGGCGATCGCGGTGTTCTTCGCGATCGCGCAGTGCTTCGGCGCGCTGGGCCCGGTGATCTACGGCGCCCTGATCGGCACCGGCGACCACCCGGTCCGCCTGTTCATCGGCTACCTCCTGGGAGCGGCCGTGATGATCGCGGGCGGCTTGGTGGCCCGGTTCCTGGCGGTGGACGCGGAAGGCAAGTCCCTGGAGGACATCGCCCAGCCGCTGGCGGCCGCGGGACGCCGGGGACGGACCCGGGCGGAAGGGGCATCGTCGCCGTTCTCGACGTGACGGCGGACTCTTCGGAGGCCGCCATCGGGTTCACCCCGGTGGCGGCCTCCGCGCGCGCCAGGGCTGCAGCGCTCACGCGGGCGACACCGGACGAACCGGTTTATGCTCGGGAAACCCCGGGTAGTCCGCCCAGCGGAAGCGGCGACCGCGGCGGAGTCGGGAGGTGGGCGTGGGACCACGGCAGTGGCTCGAATCCTGGCCCGTCTACCGGCAGCTCACCGGCAGCGACCCCCTCGGCCGGGGCAAGGCCGCCGAATCGCCGCGCTCCGAAGCCCTCGCTCCGCGGACCGCGAGCGCCGACCGGGTGGCCAGGTCCGTCTGCCCCTACTGCGCCGTCGGCTGCGGGCAGCAGGTCTTCGTGAAGAACGAGAAGGTCGTCCAGATCGAAGGCGACCCGCACAGCCCCATCTCCCGCGGCCGGCTCTGCCCGAAGGGCTCGGCGAGCAAGCAGCTGGTCACCGGCCCGCAGCGGGAACAGAAGGTCCGCTACCGCGCGCCCTACGCCACCGAATGGACCGAGCTGGACCTCGGCACCGCCATGGACATGGTCGCCGACCGCGTGCTCGACGCGCGCCGGAAGGGCTGGCAGGACGCCGACGAGCACGGGAAGCCGCTGCGGCGCACCATGGGGCTGGCCAGCCTCGGCGGTGCCACCCTGGACAACGAAGAGAACTACCTGATCAAGAAGCTCTTCACGGCGCTGGGCGCGATCCAGATCGAGAACCAGGCCCGCATTTGACACTCCGCCACGGTTCCCGGTCTGGGGACCTCCTTCGGTCGCGGTGGCGCGACGGACTACCAGCAGGACCTGCAGAACGCCGATTGCGTCGTCATCATGGGCTCGAACATGGCCGAGGCGCACCCGGTGGGGTTCCAGTGGGTGATGGAGGCGAAGGCCCGCGGGGCCGAGGTGTTCCACATCGACCCGCGCTTCACCCGGACGAGCGCGCTGGCCGACGCCCACGTCCCGCTGCGGGCCGGCACGGACATCGCGTTCCTCGGCGGGGTGATCCACCACATCCTGAGCAACGACCTCGACTTCCGCGAGTACGTGGTCGCCTACACCAACGCCTCCTTCCTGGTGTCCGAGGACTACCGGGACACCGAGGACCTCGACGGCCTCTTCAGCGGCTACGACGAAGCCAAGGCCGCCTACGATCCCTCGACCTGGCACTACGAGAGCGTCCGGCCGCGCGGGGACGGCGGGCACGGCAAGGAGACGTCGGCGTCCGACCAGCACGGCTCGGGCGGCCCGGTGCTCGAAGGCGGCAGCGAGGAGATCGCCGCCGACCCGACGCTGCAGCACCCCCGCTGCGTGTTCCAGATCCTCAAGCGCCACTTCGCCCGCTACACGCCCGAAATGGTCGAGGCCACCTGCGGGACGCCGAAGGAGCTCTTCCGGCGGGTCTGTGACGCCTGGACCCGCAACTCGGGCCGCGAACGCACCGCCGCGCTCGTCTACAGCGTCGGCTGGACGCAGCACAGCGTCGGCGCCCAGTACATCCGGGCCGGCTCGATCATCCAGCTGCTGCTCGGCAACATCGGCCGGCCCGGCGGCGGGGTGTTCGCCCTGCGCGGGCACGCCAGCATCCAGGGCTCGACCGACATCCCGACGCTGTTCAACCTGCTGCCCGGCTACCTGCCGATGCCCACCCCCGAGCAGGCCACGCTGGCCGACTACCTCGACAGCGTCCGCGGCGACAAGCAGAAGGGCTTCTGGCGCAATGCCGACGCCTACACCGTGTCGCTGCTCAAGGAGTACTGGGGCGAGAAAGCCACGCCGGACAACGACTTCTGCTTCGATTACCTGCCGAGGATCAACGGTGACCACGGCACCTACCGCACGGTCATGGACATGGTCGACGGCAAGGTCTCCGGCTACTTCCTGCTCGGGCAGAACCCGGCCGTCGGGTCCGCGCACGGCCGGCTGCAGCGGCTCGGCATGGCCAACCTCGACTGGCTGGTCGTCCGGGACCTGACGATGATCGAGAGCGCCACCTTCTGGAAGGACGCGCCGGAGATCGAGACCGGCGAGATCGTGCCGGAGCGGTGCCGCACCGAGGTGTTCTTCTTCCCCGCCGCCTCGCACGTCGAGAAGGAGGGGACGTTCACCCAGACCCAGCGCATGCTGCAGTGGCGCGAAAAGGCCGTCGAGCCGGCCGGGGACCAGCGCTCGGAGCTGTGGTTCTTCCACCACCTCGGCCGGCTCGTCCGCGAGCGGCTGGCGGGCTCGGAAGACGAGCGCGACCGGCCGGTGCTGGACCTGGCCTGGGACTACGAAGTACACGGTGACGAGCCCTCCGCCGAGGACGTGCTGCGGCGGATCAACGGCCAGGACCTGACCACCGGCAAGGAGGTCTCGGGCTACCTGGACCTCAAGGCCGACGGCAGCACCTCCTGCGGCTGCTGGATCTACAGCGGTGTCTACGCCGAAGGCGTCAACCAGGCCGCCCGCCGCAAGTCCCGCTTCGAGCAGGACTTCTACGCCCACGAGTGGGGCTGGGTGTGGCCGATGGACCGGCGGGTGCTCTACAACCGCGCGTCGGCCGATCCGCAGGGACGGCCGTGGAGCGAGCGCAAGGCCTTGATCTGGTGGGACGCCGGCCGTGGCGAATGGACCGGACACGACGTCCCGGACTTCGAGAAGACCAAGCCGCCCGACCACGTCCCGCCGCCGGACGCCGTCGGCCCGGCCGCGCTGCGCGGCGACGACCCGTTCATCATGCAGTCCGACGGCAAGGCGTGGCTGTTCGCGCCGTCGGGGCTGGCCGACGGGCCGCTGCCGGCGCACTACGAGCCGCACGAATCGCCGTTCCGCAACCCCTTCTACACGCAGCAGGGGAACCCGGCGCGGAAGGTCTACGGCCGCACGGACAACCCGTCGCACCCCTCACCGCCCGAGAACGGGGGCGACGTGTTCCCGTTCGTGTTCACCGCCTCGCGGCTGACCGAGCACCACACCGCGGGCGGGATGAGCCGGACGCTGCCGTACCTGTCGGAGCTGCAGCCGGACCTGTTCGTCGAGGTCTCCCCCGAGCTCGCGAAGCTGCGCGGGCTGGCCCACCTGGGCTGGGCGCACGTCGTCACCGCGCGGGCGGCCGTCGAGGCGCGGGTGTTCGTGACCGACCGGATGGCGCCGCTGCGGGTGCAGGACCGGGTCGTGCACCAGGTGTGGATGCCCTACCACTGGGGCGGCTCCGGGCTCGTGTCCCGGGACGTCGTCAACGACCTCCTCGGCGTGGTGCTGGACCCGAACGTCTTCATCCAGGAGAGCAAGGTCGCCACCTGCGACGTCCGGCCCGGGCGGCGGCCGCGCGGTGCCGAGCTGCTCGCGTTGCTCGAGGAGTACCGCGCGCGGGCGGGCATCACGCCGGAAACGGGTACCCGGGTCGCCACCGCGCACGACACCGAGCACGTCGAACCCGGCCACGCCACGGAGGAGCGACCATGAGCATCGAGAACCGGCTCTCCGGGCCGCTGCCGGACGTCGCCGGCGAGGCCGGGCACACCGGGCACCCGCCGCGCGTCGGGTTCTTCACCGACACGTCCGTGTGCATCGGCTGCAAGGCCTGCGAAGTCGCCTGCAAGGAGTGGAACGACGTCCCCGAAGACGGGCTCGACCTGCTCGGGATGTCGTTCGACAACACCGGCGCGCTCGGCGCGAACTCCTGGCGGCACGTGGCCTTCATCGAGCAGCAGCGCCCGCTCGGCGGCCAGTCGCCCGGGCTCGAAGGGCTGCCGACCGGGCCGTCCGCGATCGACGTGACCACCGCCTTCGTCGCCGAGGAGCTGCGGGAGGCGCCGCGGGGCGGCGGCGGCCTGGGCACCTCTCCCCTGCCACGGGCTCCCGAAGACCTCGGCATGCCGTCGTTCGACCTGCCGGGCGCGAAGACCGGCGCCGAGGGCCGGACGGACTTCCGCTGGCTGATGGCGTCGGACGTGTGCAAGCACTGCACCCACGCCGGCTGCCTCGACGTCTGCCCGACCGGCGCGCTGTTCCGCACCGAGTTCGGCTCGGTCGTCGTGCAGCAGGACATCTGCAACGGCTGCGGCTACTGCGTTTCCGGCTGCCCGTACGGCGTCATCGACCGCCGTCCCGGCGATGGGCGGGCGCAGAAGTGCACGCTCTGCTACGACCGGCTCCACGACGGCCTCGAACCGGCGTGCGCCAAGGCCTGCCCGACCGACTCCATCCAGTTCGGCGAACTCGGCGAGCTGCGCGAGCGGGCGGCCCGCCGCGTCGAGGACCTGCACGAGCGCGGTGTGCCCGAGGCGCGGCTCTACGGCCACGACCCGTCCGACGGCGTCGGCGGCAACGGCGCGTTCTTCCTGCTGCTGGACGAACCCGAGGTCTACGGGCTCCCGCCGGATCCGGTGGTGCCGACCCGCGAGCTGCCCGCGATGTGGAAGTACGCCGGGATGGCGGCCTCGGCACTGCTCGCCGCCGCGGTGGCGTCGTTCGGCAGGAGGCGCCGGTGACCCCGCGCGAACCGCGCGGCGACGCCCGGGCCCGCGGGGCCGGCCGCCGCAAGCGCGGCGGGTCCGGGGAAGAGCTGATGGTGCCCCGCGCCGAGTTCCGGTCCTACTACGGGCGGCCGGTGCTCAAGCCGCCGGTGTGGGAGTGGAAGGTGCCGGCGTACCTGTTCACCGGCGGGCTCGCGGCGGGCACGTCGCTGCTGGCCGCCGGGGCCGACCTGACCGGGCGGCCCGCGCTGCGCCGGGTGGGCCGCACGGGCTCGCTGGCGGCGCTGCTCGCCAGCGTCTACCTGCTGGTGGCCGACCTCGGGCGGCCGGAACGGTTCCACCACATGCTGCGCGTCGCCAAGCCGACGTCGCCGATGAGCGTGGGCACCTGGATCCTGAGCGCGTTCGGCCCGGGGGTGGGCGTGGCCGCGGCCGCCGAGGTGCTGCCCGCCGGGCTGCGCCGCGCCCTGCCGGGCCGGCTCCTGCGCGCGGCCGCCCGGCCGGCCGGGCTGGCTTCGGCGGTCATCGCGCCGGCCGTCGCGTCGTACACGGCGGTGCTGCTGTCGCAGACGGCGGTCCCGGCCTGGCACGAAGCCCACGCCCCGCTGCCGTTCGTGTTCACCGGCTCGGCGGCGGCGAGTTCGGGCGGCTTCGCGATGGTGCTGGTCCCGGTCGAGGAGGCCGGTCCGGCGCGGGCGCTGGCGGCCTTCGGCGCCGCGACGGAGCTGGTGGCGTCGAAGGTGCTGGAGAAGCGGCTCGGCCTCACGGCGGAGGCGTACACGACGGGCAAGGCACATCGGCTGCGGAAGTGGTCGGAGCGCCTGACCGCGGCGGGACTGCTGGGCGCGGTGCTCGGGCACCGCAGCCGCGCGGTCTCGGCGACGGCCGGGGCGGCGCTGTTCGCCGGGAGCGCGTTGCAGCGCTTCGGCGTGTTCGAGGCGGGCGTGGAGTCCACAAAGGATCCGAAGTACGTCGTCGTGCCCCAGCGGGAGCGCGCGAACCGGCGATGACGGCCGCCACGCTCCCCCGTGGCCCGCCGTCCGGCCGGGCCGCGTTCAGTCCCGCCCGCTCCCCCGCAACCGGGGCAGCACGGCCAGCCAGTCCAGCGCCGCCTCGACACTCTCGTGGACCGGCAGCAGCCGCTCCAGCCCCAGTACCCGGATCGGCCGCCGCACCGCCCGGCCCGCCGCCGCGATGGCGAAGGGCACCCCGCTCACGTGCGCCTCCGAGGCCGCCACCAGCAGCTCCGTGATCCCGCCCGCGCCGCAGAAGGACACGCCCGGCAGATCCAGCACCAGGGCCCGCGGGGCGAGGTCGATCTCCTCGCCGAGCCGCGTGCGGAGCCGGCTCAGCACCGGCAGGTCGATTTCGCCGCGGATCGCGACGACCGTCGCCTCCGCCGTGGCGGTCACCCGCAGGGTCATCGCGGACGGGACGTCGACGCGAAACTGCGGAGGGGCGATCTGATCGAGCACACAAGCCTCCTCGAAGCGAGGGAAGGCCGGGAAGCGGCCCCGCATCCCGGCTCACCCACGGGACGGACGCGCGGGGGGAGCTGGCGGGCGGCTGCCGGTTGAACCGCGATGACACACACCGTACGCCTGCGCGGCGGCGGCGTCCGCGCCGCCACCGAATTCGTCGAATTCGGACGCACGTGCGGCCAATTCCCGGAATGCGCGCCGCCGTTCCGGATAACGGTTCGGAGATCCAGTCGGCCCGATGCCCCACCGGACGCCCGTCTTCTGCTAAAAAGTGCATCGGTTTCATCGACCGACGCAGGGGTACGGGTGGCTTTCGAGGAACAGCTCGTCAACGGGCGATACCGGCTCCTGGGGCACCTCGGCCGCGGCGCGATGAGCCTGGTGTGGCGGGCGAAGGACGAGCGGCTGGACCGCGTCGTGGCCGTGAAGCAGTTCCTGCACGAGCCGGGCGCGGGTGGCGACGTCTGCGAGCGGGCGCTCCGGGAGGCGCGGCTGGCGTCCCGGCTGCGGCACCCGCACGCCGTGGCGGTGTACGACGTGTTCGAGGACGCCGGCTCGATGTACCTGGTCATGGAGTACGTGCCCGCCCGGTCCCTGACCGAGCTCCTCGTCGAACGCGGGCCGCTGCCCCGGTGCACCGTGCTGCGGCTCGGGCGGCAGATCGGCGCGGCACTGGCCGCCGCGCACGGCGACTGGATCCTGCACCGGGACGTCACCCCCAACAACGTGCTCGTCACCGACGACGGCACCGCCCGGATCACCGACTTCGGCGTGTCGCGGGCGCTCGGCGAGCACCCGGCCGCCGACGAAGGCGTCGTCGTCGGCACGCTCCCCTACCTGGCTCCGGAAGTCGCCCGCGGCGGCGAAGCGGGGCTGCCGTCCGACGTCTATTCGCTCGGCGCCACGCTCTACACGGCGCTGGAGGGCACGCCGCCGTTCGGGACCAGCGACGACCCGATCACCCTGCTCCGGCGGATCACCGAGAACCAGCTCACCCCGCCGCCCCACGGCGGCCCGCTGACCGCCGTGCTGATGCGGATGCTCGAACGCGATCCGGCCGCGCGCCCGTCCATGCAGGAGGCGGTGGACCTGCTGGCCGCCGTCGGCAAGCCGGTCCCGGCCGGCGCGCCCCGCCGCTCCAGGTTCCGCCGCGCCGCGGTGACCGGGGCCGCCGCGTGCCTGACGTCGGTGAGCGTGGCGGCCGGCCTCGCCCTCGCCGACCGGCCCGCGACCACCACCGCGGCCCCCGTCGAGCACCCGCCGACGACGATCACCGCCGACCACACGGTCAGCAGCACCACCACGGCACCGGCGCCGGCTCGCGTGCCCGACGGATCGGCGCGGCGTTCCACGCCGCCCGCACCACCCGAACCGCTCGGCGCCACCGCCGGGTGCACCGCGCGCTACGAGATCACGAACGCCTGGCCGGGCGGGTCCCAGGCGCAGGTGACCGTGCACAACGACCGGCCGAGGCGGCTCACCGGCTGGACGGTGACCTGGGTGCAACCCGGCGGAGCCGGCATCCGGGACCTCTGGAACGGCACCCTGAGCCAGGTCGGCTCGGCAGTGACCGTCACCGACGCCGGCTGGAACGCCCTCGTCGAGCCGGACGGTTCGGCTTCGTTCGGCCTCAACCAGGACGTCACGTCCGCCCACCCCGCTGTCCCGGTCCTCAACTGCCGATCGAACTGACACCGTTATCGTTCCGTCACAACCGGATCGCCATTTCTTCCGTAGCGGCCGGTTCCGTTTCCGGCATCCGGAACGAATACGTCGAACGCATTTCGTACCCCCACCCAGGTGAGTGAATTGGTCCGTCGAGCCGAACGGCACGCCGGAACCGCCCGTGTTCCCTGATGACGGAAACTACGGAGGGGAGCGTGCGCGTGCACGAAGGGGCAGTGATCGCCGGCCGGTACCGCGTGCTCGGCCGGGCGGGTCACGGCGCGATGGGGACCGTGTGGCGGGCGAAGGACGAGCGGCTCGACCGCCTGGTCGCGATCAAGCAGCTCTTCCCCGACTCCCCCGCCGACCCGGCGGCCGCCGCGCGCACGCGCGACCGGACGATCCGGGAGGCCCGGGTCACCGCCCGGCTGCGCCACCCGCACGCGGTCGTCGTGTACGACGTCGTCGAGCAGGGGTCCGCGGCCTACATCACGATGGAGTACCTGCCGGCTCGCACGCTGACCGAGCTCCTGGAGGAGCACGGTCCGCTGGTGCCGGAGTACGTGGCCGAGCTGGGCGCCCAGCTCGCCTCGGCGCTGGCCGCGGCGCACGCGGAAGGCGTGGTGCACCGCGACATCAGCCCCAACAACGTCCTGATCACCACCGACGGCGCGGCGAAGATCACCGACTTCGGGGTGGCCCACGCGCGCGGGGAAGGCACCGCCACCGGCCGCGGGCTGGTCGTCGGCACGCCGGCCTACCTCGCCCCGGAAGTCGCGGACGGCGCCGAGCCCGGCTTCCCCTCCGACGTCTATTCGCTCGGCGCGACGCTCTACACCGCACTGGAAGGGCGGCCGCCGTTCGGCACCGACGAAAACCAGCTGGCCCTGCTCAAGCGCGTCGGCGCCGGCGCCATCACCCCGCCCGCCACCAGCGGCCCGGTCACCGACGCCGTCCTCCGGCTGCTCCACCGGGATCCGGCGGCCCGCCCCGCGATGGCCGTGGCGGCCCGGCTGCTGACCCGCGCCACCACGCCCGGCGTGGTCTCGGTGGCGGCCCCGGCGGACAGTGCTCCCGCGCCGGTGCGCCGGCGCCGCTCCCGGGTGGCCTTCGCCGGGACGGCGCTGGCGTTGACGGCGGCCGCCGTCGTGGCGGCGACGACGATCCCGCCCGGCCGGGAGCCCGCGAGCGCGGCGGCCCAGCTCGCTTCGGCGCCGTCCACGACCCCGTCGGCGACGCCGCTCGCGTCCCGGACCACCGGCCCCGCCGGCTGCGCCGCGCGCTACCAGGTGGTGAAGTCGTGGGACGGCGGCTTCCAGGGGCTGGTGACCGTCCGCAACAGCGGCCGGGCCGAAGTCACCGGGTGGACGGTCAGCTGGGCGACCCCCGCCGGGACGAGCATCGACGACCTCTGGAACGGCAGGCTCGTGCGGACCGGCGCCACCGCGGCGATCGCGAACGCCGAGTGGAATGCGGTGCTGAAGCCGGGCGAATCGACCACCTTCGGCTTCATCGCCCTGGCCCGCGGCGGCAACCGCGGGATGCCGGTGACCGACTGCCGCCCCGGGGAATGAATCGGCATCCGATCGTTTTCGATCATCCGACGAAGGTGGCTTGACCAGCGGCGTTGACCGGCATTAAGGTCGACATCCACCCCTTCTTGTTAGCGCTAACTTCCGGCCGGACAACGGATCGGACAATGGGTCTCGAGAAAGTCCTCACCAAGATGACGAATTTCCGCGACGTGGCGGACGAACCGTCGGGCGGCGGCCGCGGCGCGGTGACGATCACCGACGTGGCGAACGCGGCAGGCGTCTCGGCGAGCACGGTGTCCTACGTGATCACCGGGAAGCGGACGATCTCCCCGGCCACCCGGCGCCGGGTCGAGGAAACCATCCGCACCCTCGGCTACCGGCGCCGCGGCGGCTCGCCGTCCCCCCGCGCCGGTGTCCTCGCGGTGGCGGTGCCGCCGCTCGGCGACCGGCAGCTGGGCCTGGAGATGGAGTTCTTCTCCGCGGCCGCGGGCGCGGCCCGCGAACTCGGCTTCGACCTGCTCCTGGTCACCGACGACGACGGCACCTCCGGCCTGCACCGGGTGACGTCGGCCGCACTCGCCGACGCGGTGATCGTGCTGGACGCCGGCGACGACGACCCGCGCGTGCCGGTCCTGCTGGCCTCCGGCCGGCCCGCGGTGCTGGTCGGCGCGCCGGGGCAGTACCGCGGGCTGGCGTCGCTGACGCTCGACTTCGCCCCGGCCGGCCGGGGCTGCCTCACCCACCTGGCCGACCTGGGCCACCGGTCGGTCGCCCACCTCGGGCCGGCGGCCGCGCTGCCCGGCCAGCGGCTCCGGTACCTGAAGGGCTTCGAAGAGAGCTTCCAAGCCGCTGCCGGGGAGCGCGGCGTGAAAGCGATTTCCCGGCCCTGCGCGCCGGCCGCCGAAGACGTCGCCCGCTGCCTGGACGAGCTGCTCGCCGACGGCGGCCCGACCGCGCTGGTCGTGCACGACGAAGCCGCCCTCCCCCTGGTCATGGGCACCCTGCGGCACCGCGGACGGCAGGTCCCCGGCGACGTCTCCGTCGTCGCGGTCTGCTCGGACACAGTGGCGGGGCAGCAGCGGATCCGGCCCACCGCGGTGGTGCTCCCGGCGGCCGAACTGGGCGCCTTGGCCGTCCGGCGGGCGGTGCGCCAGCTCGACGGCGGACCGGCCGAGCCCGGCACCGTGTTCCCCGCGCTCGTCACCGGGGAAAGCACCGCCGCCGCCCCCGCCGTCCGGGAAGGGGCGGCGTTTTCCGGAGGGTGAGAATTCCCGGAAAATCGAGGTCCTGACCGAACCCGAACCGCGCGGTGGCCGTATTTCCTTTCGAGGGGTCGTCGACGTCGACAGGGGATTACGGGTGGCAGCGAAAAAGGGTGCATTGGCCGGGCGGTACCGGCTGCTCGAACCGGCCGGCCGCCTTCCCGGCGGCACGGCGTGGCGGGCCAAGGACGAATTGCTGGACCGGTTCGTCGTCGTCGAACAGCTGCCGCCCGGGTGCCCGTTCGACGCGGCCCATTCCGACCGCGTCCGGGCCAAGGCGATCCGCGACGCGCGCGTGGCCGTCCGGCTGCACCACCCGCACGTCGTCGTCGTGCACGACGTCTTCGAGCACGACCTGACGCCGTACGTGGTGACGGAGGACCTGGCGGCCGGCACCCTGGCCGAGCTGGTCGAGCGGCGCGGGAGCTTCCCGCCGGACCGCGTCGCGGCCCTCGGCGCGCAGCTGGCTTCGGCGCTGGCGGCCGCGCACGCCGAGGGCATCCTCCACCGCGGCTTCGGCCCGGACAAGGTGCTCGTCACCGCCGACGGGACGGCCAAGATCACCGGCTTCGGGCTGGGTACCGGCGGCTTCCCCGCCCCCGAAGCAGCCGGCGGTTCGAGCGCGGGATGTCCCTCGGACGTCTATTCCCTGGGCGCCACGCTGTATTTCGCGCTCGAAGGGCGGGTGCCCGGCACCGCCGTCCCGCCGCGGACGCGCGGACCGGTGCTCGACGCCGTGCTGGACCTCGTGCGCCCGGAGCCGGCGGCCCGGCCGTCGATGGCCGAAGCCGGCCGGACGCTCACCGACCTCGCCGTGTCCCGTCCGCTGGCGGTGATCCCGGCCCGCAGCGCCCGGTCCCGGACCCGCGTCCTGGTGACGGGCACGGTGCTCGTGGTCGCCCTCGGCACGGCGGTGACGACGCGCGCGGCCCTCCGCCGCCCGGCATCCCGGTCGTCCGCGCGCACCCGCCGGATCCATTCCTGAACCGGACTCCGCTGCCCGGCCGCAGGCGCTCCCGGGCGCGGCCACCGAGCCACCTCAGTGCGGCGCGGATTCCGGGGTGGCTTCCGGTGCGCTTCCGCACGATTCGCGCACCACGAGCGTCGGCCAGAGCTGCAGCCGGTGCACGGGCCGCTCGGTCGTGTCGGCGAGCCGGGCCAGCGCGAGTTCGGCGGCCACCGCGCCGAGCCGGTGCTTCTGCGGGCACACCGCGGTCAGCGGCGGGTCGGACGCCGCCGCGACCTCGTCGTCGTAGGAGACCACCGCCAGCTCGCCGGGCACCGCGATGCCGCCGTCGCGCGCCCGTTCGATCAGGCCGATGGCCTCCCGGTCGGCGTGCACGAGCAGCGCCCGGACGCCGGCCCGGCGGCAGCGGTCCAGCAGCGCGTCGTACTCCCGCGCCCAGCCCGGGGCGCCGTAGGCCGGGACGTCGAGGTCCAGCGCCGTGGCCGCGTCCAGGCCCAGGGAGCCGATCGTCTCCCGCCAGCCGGTGCGCACCGCCGGGCTGTGCGGGCTGGACCGCGACGTGACCAGCCCCACCCCGCGGTGACCGAGGGAAACCAGGTGCCGGACGGCCAGACCCGCGCCGAGCGCGTGCGCCGTGGTGGCCGCGTCCAGCGCCAGCGTCGGCAGCTCCGGCGGCGGCAGGCGTTCGACGAGCACCACCGGGACGCTCAGCGACCCCAGCCAGCGCAGCAGGTCCAGCGCGCCGCGCCCGCTGGTGGCCGGGGCGACCAGCAGTGTCTGCACGCCGCGTTCGAGGAGCTTGGTGATCTGACGGCGGTCCTCGGCCGCGTCGTAGCTGGACGCCCGCAGGACGAGCCGGCCGCCGGTGGCGGCCACCGCGGACTGCGCACCCTGGACCACCGTCGGCCAGTAGTACTCGACCGACGGCGCGACCATGCCGACCAGCGCGCCGTGCGCGGCCGGGCCGAACGCCGAAGCGGCGCGCCCCGGCTCGTGGTGGCCACCGCGGGGCCGGGTCAGCGTGACCCCGCCGTGCACCCGCGTCAGCAGCCCGCGGTCGGCCAGTTCGGTGACGTCCCGCCGCACGGTGACCGCGGTGACGCCCAGCCGCTCCACCAGCTCGGCGAGCCGGACCGCGCCGTGCTCGCGCACCACCGAAAGGATCAGCTGGTGCCGTTCGGAGGCGAGCATCACCGGACCTGCTCCAGCCGGACCCGCGCGGGGCCCTCGCGCACCAGCAGGGTGAGCCGGCCGAGGTGCGTCCCCCAGGAGGCCCGCAGCAGGGGATCGTCCAACGGCCGCCGCTCGAGTTCCGCGGTGGTGTGCCGGGAGTCCCAGCTCAGCCGCAGCACCCGCCGCCCGCCCCGGGACACGAACGCTTCGCCCTCTCCCAGCTCGACGTCACCGGCGAGGACGTGCCGCAGCCGGACCGGCCGGACCGAATCGTCGTCCTCCACCAGGACGTGGGCGCGGGGTTCGCGGACCAGCCGCACCGAGCGGGTCCAGCGCGGCACCCCCGGGTAGGCCCCGGCGAGGTCCGCGGCCAGCGTGGCCGCGGACGCGGTGAGCTCGACCCGGACGTCTCGCGCCCCGCGGTCCTCCCCCGGTTCCTGCGCGACGCCCGGCTCGGGGACGTTGTGCCACTCGCTGCGCAGCGCCCAGGCCCGGTACCGGTCCGGTCCGAAGCTGGCCGCGGTGTAGGTCGGCTGGCCCACGTCGGCCACCACCGGCACCCCGTCGACCGCCACCCAGTAGGACCCGACGTCGAGGTGGTTGTGCCGCTCGCCGTTGTGCCCGGCCTTGGCCGCCGAGGTCAGCCCGCACGGCGAGCCCGCCGTCTCCCGGGCCACGAGCACCTGCACCCGCGGCAGCCACTCTTCGCGGGCCAGCCAGCTCGCCGCGGGCTCCTCGGCCGTCGCCTTCCGCCAGTCCGGGTCGGCCAGGCCGGCCAGGGCGCGGCCCAGCCCGGCCGACGGCCAGACCAGCCGTCCGCTCGCGCGCGCCCGGCTCACCGCGTGCGCCCGGACGTCGTCGTCGCCGAGCCGCTCGCCCCACCGGTGCAGCACGTGCCACGGCTGGGCCGGTGACAGGCGGGCCGGGGCGTCCCCGGTGTTGACGTACGCGTCGCCGCCCAGGTGCATGCGGTGCGGAAAGCGGATCAGCGGCGCCAGTACGGGAAGCCGTCCCGCGTCGGCTCCGGTCGCGCCGGCCAGCAGGTCGAGGCACTCCAGCAGCCGGCAGGCGCCGTGCCACCAGTAGGCGACGCCCTCGTCGATGCCGCCGTCGTCGGGCAGCACGGCGACGTAGTGGTCGAGGCCTTCGACGACCAGCCGCACGAGCCGCAGGCGCCGTTCTTCGTCGTCGACGAGCAGGAGCGCGGCGGTGAGGACGGCGCTGTGGATCCACGGGTTCCAGTTGTGCGCGTCGCCGTCCAGGCCGAGCCAGTGCCAGTCGCGGATCCGCTCGAACGGCGTCAGGACGCGGAGTTCGACCTCCCGGCGCAGACGCTTGCGCAGGCCCGGGGCACGGACGTCGAAAAGCGGGCCGAGGACCTGGTCGGCCCAGGCGAACAGCGACGCGACTTCGGCCGCGCCCAGGTCGAGGAACGGGTCGTCGGGATCGGCGAGCACCTCGCCCCGGGCGGCCGCGTGCCGGTCGTGCGGCGCCCAGCACCAGGTGGTCGCCTCGGCCAGCGCCACCAGGCCGTCGATCGCGCCGTCGAGGAACGACGTCTCCTCCGGGGCCGCCAGCACCGCGGCCAGCACGAGCGTGGTGACGCGTTCGCGAAGCTCGCGGGCGGCGTCTTCGTAGTCGGTCCGGACGCCGTCGCGGAACGTCCGGGCCCACGCCGTGGCCGTCAGGACCGGCCCCGGCCGCGCGAGCAGGGCGCGGGCGTCCGCGAGCACCGGACCGCCGTCGGCCGCGTCCCAGACCGCCCGGTCACGCACGTCCGGGAAGGCGGGCCGCACCACCGGACGGCCGTCGAAGAGCGAGCGCAACACCACGGTGTGTTCCTTCGCTTCTGATCGTTTGTGATCGGTTTTGACCTGAATTGTTGACTCGAACTATGACACAGCCCGACAGTGACAGCCATCACTTCGACGGAGGAGCAATGACGCTTCCGGAATCGGCGGGCCTCAACCGCCGGACGTTCCTCTCGGCCACGGCCGCCCTCGCGGCCGGCGGCCTGATCGGCGGCTGCGCGTCGTCGACGACCACGGCCTCCGGTGCCACGCGGGTGCGCATCTGGTCCTGGCTCACCGGCATGGACAAGTACGTCGCCGGGTTCAACGCGGCGCACCCGGACATCACGGTGGAGCTCAACGTGATCGCGGCCGGCCTGAAGGGCGGCTACGCCCAGCAGACCAACGCGTTGCGCGCCCACAACGCCCCGGACATCCTGCACGCCGAGTACCAGGGCCTGCCGCAGCTGCTCACCACGGGCGGCCTGCGGGACCTCACCGACGACCTCGCGGACCTGGAGCGCGGCTACTCCCCCGCGGCCTGGCAGGGCGTGCGGCCCGGCGGCCGCACCTGGGCGGTGCCGATGGACCTCGCCCCGATGGTGCTCTACTACCGCAAGGACCTGTTCGACCGGCACGGGATCGCGGTGCCGCGCACGTGGGACGAGTTCCGCACCGCCGCGCAGGCGGTGAAGAAGGCCGACCCGGCGGCGCGCGTGACGACGTTCCCGCTCAACGACGGCTCCTTCTTCGCCGGGATGTGCTGGCAGGCGGGCGATCCGTGGTGGCGGGTCGACGGCGGGTCGTGGCGGGTGAACATCAGCGGCGAAGGCACGCTCCGCACCGCCGACTACTGGCAGGGCATGATCCGCGACGGCCTGGTCGCCACGGCCCCGACCGGGGACCAGGACTGGATCGGGGCGATGCACACCGGCCGGCTCTGGGGCCTGCTCGGCGCTTCCTGGAGCGTCGGCTCGCTGGTGAAGTCCATCCCGAAGGACAAGGACCGGTGGGCGGTCACCACGATGCCGACCTGGGACGGCGTCCCGGCCAACGGCGTGCAGGGCGGCAGCGCGTTCGCCGTCTCCGCCGAAAGCGAGGTGCCCGAGGCCGCCGTGAAGTTCCTGCGCTGGCTGAGCACCGACCCCGCCGTCGCGAAGATCGGCACGACGTTCACCACGCCCTTCCCCAGCTACCTGCCGAGCCGGGACGTCGCCCGGCAGGCCTACAAGGGCGGGTACTTCCTGGGCGCCCCGGTGTACGACGTGCTCGACGAAGCCGCCCGGCGCGTCCCGGACTGGACGTGGGGCCCCAACGCCCTGCGGATCTTCTCCACCGTCGTCGACCGCATGAGCGGGGTGAAGACCGGCGGCACGACCCTGGCCGCCGCCGTCCGGCAGACGCAGGCCGGCGCCGTCGCCGAGCTGCGCGAGCGGGGATTGACCGTGCTGGAAGGGAAAGCCTGATGACCGTCCTCACCCCCGAACGCGCCGCGAGCGTGCCGGCGCCCGCCCGCCCCGGTGCCACGGCGCAGGGCCGCCGTGGCCGCGGCCGCGCCGGTCTCGTGCTGGCGGCGCCGTTCGCGATCCTGCTGACGGCCACCGTGCTCGTCCCGATCGGGTACGCGCTCTACCTGAGCTTGTTCACCGATCGCTTGTCCGGCTTGGGTTTCTCCGGCCCGCGGCAGGCGTTCGTCGCGCTCGGCAACTACGCCGATGTCGTCACCGACAGCGCGTTCCACGCCAGCCTCGGCAACGTGGCGCTGTTCGTCGTGGTCCACATCCCGATCATGCTCGGCCTGGCCCTCCTGCTCGCCCTGCTCATCGACTCCGCCGTCGTGCGCCTCAAGCGGGTCTGGTCACTGGCGGTCTTCCTGCCCTACGCGGTGCCGACCGTGATCACCGGGCTCATCTGGGCCTACCTCTACAGCCCGAACTCGGGGCTGACCGCGCTGCTGCCGTTCGACCCGCTGGGCAAGACCGGCATCCTGCCCTCGATCGTGAACATCGCGACCTGGCAGTGGGTCGGCTACAACATGATCATCTTCTACACGGCGCTGCAGGCCGTCCCCCGTGACGTCCTCGAAGCCGCGCGCGCCGACGGCGCCGGGGGCTTCCGGACGGCGTGGTCGGTCAAGGTCCCGATGATCCGGCCGACCCTGTTCGTCGCCCTCGTGTTCACCGTCATCGGGTCTCTGCAGCTGTTCACCGAACCCCTGGTGCTGCGCGGGTTCACCGGCTCGGTGACGAGCACCTGGTCCCCGAGCCTCTACGTGTACGAGGCCGCGTTCATCGCCAACGACTACGGCCGCGCCGCCGCCGCGTCCGTGCTGCTGGCCGTCGTTTCCGCCCTGCTCTCGGCGCTGGTCATGCGCCTGTCCGCCCGGAGGTCCCGGTGACCCTGTCCCCCGCCGCTGCGACATCCGAGGCTTCGCCTCGGGCCGGGGGCTCGGCCACCCGGAACCCCCGGAAAGCAGGTTCGCGGTGGACGTCACGCACGGTCGTGCACGTCCTGCTGGTGCTGGCCGCCCTGTACGCGGTCCTGCCGCTGGTCTGGCTGGTCACCTCGGCCACCAAGTCCGTCGGCGACTTCTCCACGACCGGCGCGTTCGAGTTCGGGCAGTGGAACCTCGGCAGCAACATCGGCGCCCTGTTCACCCAGGAGAACGGGGTCTTCCTCGCCTGGATCCGCAACTCGCTGCTCTACGCCGGCCTCGGCGCGGTGCTCGGCTCGCTGATCTGCGCCGCCTGCGGGTACGCGATCGCGAAGCTCGACTTCCCGGGCCGCCGCGCGCTGTTCGCGGTGACGCTGACCGGGGTCCTCGTGCCGACCACCGCACTGGCCCTGCCGCTGTACCTGCTGGCCTCGCAGCTGCAGGTGGTCGGCACGTTCTGGGCGGTGTTCATCCCCCTGCTCACCAACCCCTTCGGCGTCTACCTCGCCCGTGTCTACGCCGAAGCCGCGGTGCCCGGCGAGGTGCTCGAAGCGGCCCGGACCGACGGCGCGGGCGAGCTGCGGACGTTCTTCACCATCGCGCTGCCGATGATGCGGCCCGGCCTGGTCACCATCTTCCTGTTCCAGTTCGTCGGGATCTGGAACAACTTCTTCCTGCCGCTGGTGATGCTCACCGACCCGAAGCTGTTCCCGATGAGCCTCGGCCTGTACCAGTGGAGCACGCGCGTCACCCAGTTCCCGCAGTACAACCCGCTCGTCATCACCGGCTCCCTGCTGGCCGTGCTGCCACTGGTCGTGGCGTTCGTCCTGCTGCACCGGCAATGGCGGTCCGGGCTGGCGGCGGGCAGCGTCAAGTGACCCGCCGCCCGGAGACCCTGCTGGTGATGGCGCGGGACACGAGGGAACTGCAGTTCGGCGCCGCCGAACTGGCCCGGCTGCGCGCCACCGCCCGGCTCGGTGAGCCGCTGTGCACCGACGAACTCGCCTCGGCGCCGGTGCGCGCGCGGCTGGCCGAGGTGGAGGTGCTGATCACGTCGTGGGGCTGTCCCCCGCTCGACGACGCGGTCCTGCGGGCCGCGCCGCACCTGCGGGCGGTGCTGCACGCGGCCGGCAGCGTCCGCGACCACGTCGGCGCGGCGGTGTTCGACCGCGGCCTGCTGGTCACCACCGCCGCCGACGCCAACGCCGAGCCGGTCGCCCAGTACACCCTGGGCGCGATCCTGTGGGCGTTCAAGAAGGTGCCGTTCCTGGCCGCCGACGCCCGGAAGTTCCGCGAGGACTGGAGCTACCGCGACCAGCGGGGCGAGCTGTCCGGCCGCGACCGGACGGTGGTGCTGGTCGGCTTCTCCCGCGTCGGCCGCCGGGTCGCCGCGCTGCTGCGGCTGCTGGACCTGGCCCGGGTGCTCGTCGTCGACCCGGTGGCCGACGCGAGCGAGATCCGCGCGGCCGGGGCCGAACCCGCACCGCTGGCGGAAGCCCTGCCCCAAGCGGACGTGCTGAGCCTGCACGCACCCTCGCTGCCGGAAACGCGGCACATGATCGGCGCCGCCGAGCTGGCTGCCCTGCCGCCCGGCGCGGTGCTGATCAACACCGCACGCGGCGCCCTCGTCGACACCGCGGCCCTCGAGCACGCCTGCGCCGCCGACGGCCTGCACGCCGTCCTGGACGTCACCGAGCCCGAGCCGCTGCCCGCCGGGTCCCCGCTCTACGACCTGCCCAACGTGGTGCTGACACCGCACGTGGCGGGCTCGCTCGGTTCGGAGACCCGCCGGATGAGCGCCGAGGCGCTCGGCGAGCTCGAGCGCTACGCCGCGGGCCTGCCGCCCCGGGCCCCGGTGACCCGGCATTCCCTGGCCGTGCAGGCATGACCGCCGTCGAGGACCGGCGGCTGTCGCCGTACACCGGCTGGACCCGCGCGCACTGGGCGGCGTACGCGGACCGGCTGCTCGCGGCGGCCGGGAAGCACCGCTCGCCGGCGGGTGCCCGGATCGACCTGCCCGGGCCGGCCAGCCGCAACGGGCGCGTCTCGGACGGCCTCGAAGGGTTCGCCCGGACGTTCCTCATCGCGGGCTTCCGCGTCGCCGGGGAGGGCGGCGCGGATCCGGCCGGTCTGCTGGAGCACTACGCGCGCGGGCTGGCCGCCGGGACCGATCCGGCGTCACCCGAGGCGTGGCCGCGCCCCGACGAGCTCGGTCAGTCCAAAGTGGAGGCCGCGTCGATCGCGCTGGTGCTGCAGCTGACCCGGCCCTGGCTGTGGGACCGGCTCGACGACGCCGTCCGCGACCGGGTCGTCGCCTGGCTCGCGACGGTGATCGGGCAACCCTACCCGCCGATCAACTGGGTCTGGTTCCGGATCGTCGTGGAGTCGTTCCTGCGCGAGGCGGGCGGGCCGTGGTCGGCGGCGGATGTCGAGGAGGACCTCGCCGTGCACGCGTCGCTGCGGCGGCCGGGCGGCTGGCTCAGCGACGGCGACGAGCGCGCCTACGACCACTACACGGGCTGGGCCCTGCACCTGTACCCGCTGCTGTGGACGCACCTGTTCGACGTCACCGGCACCCTGTGCCCCGGCTCGCTGCGGCACCAGTGGGGCGCGGACCTCCGGGGCTACCTCGACGACGCCGTGCGGCTGGTGGGCAGCGACGGCTCACCGCTGCTGCAGGGCCGCAGCCTGGTCTACCGGTTCGCGGCCGCGGCACCGTTCTGGGTCGGCGCCCTCACCGGGACGTCCGGGCTGTCCCCGGGCCTGACCCGGCGGGTGGCCGGCGGGATGGTCCGGCACTTCGCCGACCGCGGCGCGCCCGACGGCCTGCTGGACCTCGGCTGGCACCACGCCTGGCCCGCGATGCGCCAGGCGTATTCCGGGCCCGGATCGCCGTACTGGGCCGCCAAAGGCTTGCTGGGACTGGCCCTGCCCGCCCACCATCCCGTGTGGACGGACGTCGAGGAGCCACTGCCGATCGAGACGGGGGACGTCGCCCGCGTCGTCCCCGCGCCGGGGTGGCTGGTTTCGGGACGGCGTCGCGACGGCATCGCCCTGGTGGTCAACCACGGCACGGACCACGCGCACCCGGAGGACCAGCGCGCCGACGCGCCGCTCTACGCCCGGCTCGGTTATTCGACGGCGACGGTCCCCCCGCTCGGTTCCGCCGTCCCCGACAACACGGTGGTCGTGCTGGACGCGGACGGCCGCGCGAGCCACCGGGCGGGGTTCTCGACGTGCTACGCGATCGAGCTGCCGGGCGGGGTGCTGGCGGCCGCGTCCCAGGGCCGGGTCCGCTGGGTGGACACGTCCGGCGACGACTCCCCCGACCACGGCTCCGGCCGCGGCGGGCCGGTGGTGCCGGGGCCGGTCCTGACGGTGGCTTCCGTGGTGCGGCGGGGCGTGGAGGTGCGCCTCGCGCGCCTCGACGACGTCGACGATCCGGTCCGTCCGCACCCGGATGCAGTGCATGACTCGTTCACCGCGCTGCGGCTGAGCGGATGGCCGGTCTCGGGCGACACGCCGCCGGAAACCGGGACGGCCTCGGCACGGACCCCGGAGCTGCGGTCGCAGGTGCGGCCGCTGCGCGGCTTCACCACGGCGGACGTGGCGGTCGAGTCCGGCGTCTCGCCCCTGGGCGAGTGGACCGCGACCCCCTTCGTCGCGACCGACGGGCCGCCGGAGCCGGGAGCCGTGTTCGCCGCGGTCGTGGTCCTGGACCGCGGCGGCCCGGATGACGCCGACCCGTCCCTGGCGGTCGCCGCGGACGGCGGCCAGGTCACCCTCACCTGGCCCGACGGCGTCACCGCCGAAGTCCCCTTGCCCGCAGCCACCTCCTGAAGCGCCCTGTTCCGCACCAAATGTCCTATTGACCTCCTCCGGCGCATCCTGTTCCATTTTGTTGGGTTCTGCCCGGGTCTTGTCGGAACATGGAGGTTCTTCCCGTGCGGCTGCGCACTCTGAGTGTGGTTCTGTTGGCTCTCGCGGGGACCCTGGTGCCCACGAGCCAGGGCAACGCTGCTGTCGACGACGTCTACGCCTACCTCGAAGACCCGCGGAAAGTCGGCGAAGGCCAGGAGCCGCCGCACGCGTTCCTCGCTCCGCACGCCGACGTCGAGTCCGCCGTCCGGGGACGGGAACAGACGCCGTTCACCAAGACGCTCGACGGCAAGTGGCGGATCGCCATGGCGGACAACCCCGCCCAGGTGCCCGCGGGCTTCCACGCCGCCGGGTACGACACGTCCGGGTGGCGCGAAGTCTCCGTGCCGCACACCTGGCAGACCGACGGCCTCGACCACCCCGTCTTCCGCAACATCGCCACCGAAATCCAGCCGGACGCACCGCCGAAGGTGCCCCGGGACGTCAACCCGACCGCGGCCTACACCCGCGACTTCGACCTGCCCGCGGACTGGGCCCGGCGGCACACCTCCCTGCGCTTCGACGGCGTGACCTCGGCCTACTTCGTCTGGGTCAACGGCCGGTACATCGGCTACGACCAGGGCGGCTACACCCCCGCGGAATTCGACATCTCCGCCGCGCTGAAACCTGGCCGCAACCGGCTCGCCGTGCAGGTGCACCGCTGGAGCGCGGGCGCCTACCTCGAGGACTACGACCAGTGGCGCTACGCCGGCATCTTCCGGTCCGTGACCCTCACCTCGACCCCCGCCACGAGCGTCCGGGACGTCACGCTGCGGACCGACCTCGACGCGGCCTACACCGACGCCGTCCTCTCCGCCGCCGTCGAGGTCGCGCACAAACCGGGTGGCACCACCGGGAAGCACACCGTCGGGCTCAGCCTCCGCGACGCCGCCGGCAAGGAGGTCGGTGCCACCAGCCAGGACGTCGAGGTGAGTGACACCGGCGCCGCGGTCACCCTCACCCTGCCGGTGCGGAACCCCGCCAAGTGGACCGACGAGACGCCGAACCTGTACACGGCCGTGCTGACCCTCACCGGCCCGGACGGCAAGACCACGCACATCACCCGCGAAACCACCGGCTTCCGCGAGCTCGAGATCCGCGACAAGCAGCTGCTGGTCAACGGCAAGCGCGTGCTGTTCAAGGGCGTCAACCGCGCCGAAACCGACCCCGATCACGGCCGGCACGTGCCGCGCACGGCGCAGGAACGCGACGTGGCGCTGATGGAGCAGCTCAACGTCAACGCCGTCCGCACGTCGCACTACCCGTCCGACCCGTACTTCTACCGGCTGGCGGACGAGCACGGCCTCTGGATCGACGACGAGGTCGACATCGAGACGCACAACCACGAGAACTGCGCCACCTGGTGCCAGGCGAACCAGCCCGAGTGGCGTGACGCGTTCCTCGACCGGCTGATCGGCATGGTGGAACGCGACAAGAACCACCCGAGCGTCTTCCTGTGGGACACCGGCAACGAAGCCGGCCTGGGCGCTCACCACTACGCGATGGCGGACTGGCTGCGGGCCCACGATCCGACGCGCCCGATCTACCACCAGTCCAACAACCCCGACGGCGACGCCCCCTTCGCGGACGTCTGGGGCCCGCGGTACCCGTCGCCGGAGAAGTTCGCCGACCAGGCGAAGAAGACCACCAAACCGCTGATCTTCGGCGAGTACGCGCACGCGATGGGCAACAGCCTCGGCAACTTCCGCGAGTTCTGGGACATCATCCGCGCCAACCCGCAGACCCAGGGCGGGTTCATCTGGGACTGGGCCGAGCAGAACATCCGGCAGCCGGTCCGCACGGTCCCGGACGTCTCCGGGCACGGCATTTCCACCCACCTCTCCGGCGCGGCGAAACTCGTCGACGGCCACCGCGGGAAGGCCCTGGAACTGTCCGGCCTGGACGACTTCGCCGAGGTCTACCGCGACCGCAGGCTGGACCTCACCGGGACGGCGCTGACGCTGGACGCGTGGGTGAAGCCGGGCAAGTGGACGGGCGAGTTCCCGATCATCACCAAGGGCGACCACCAGTACTCCCTGAAGATGAAGAACGAGACGACCCTCGAGTTCTTCGTCCACAGTGGTACGTGGATCCCGGTGCAGGCGCCGGTGCCCGCGGACTTCTCCGGCAACTGGCACCGCGTCAGCGGCACCTACGACGGCGCCACGCTCCGGCTGTACATCGACGGCCGGGAGGTCGCGCAGAAGGCGTTCAGCGGCCGGATCGACACCTCGTCGGCCGAGGTGAACATCGGGCGCGACTTCGAGACGTCGTGGAACGACCCCTCGACCATCGGCTTGCTGGCCCGGGGCGTGGTGGACGACGTCCGCATCCACGACCGCGCGCTCACCGCGGCGGAGCTCGCCGGTCCGGCGCCGGCGCCGGGCGCGCTGCTGGCGCTGGACTTCGACAGCGTGACCGAGCGGGGCACGTACCTGTCCTACGGCTCCAGCCTGTCCGGAGTGGACGGACTGATCGGCTCGGACCGCAAGCCGCAGCCGGAAACCACGCAGCTGGCGTGGGCGCACCAGCCGCTGCGGTTCGCCTACGCCGACGGCGTGCTGTCGGTGACGAACGAACGCCAGTTCAGCGACACCGGCGACGTCGACCTCAGGTGGCGCGTCACCGAAGGCTCGAAGACGATCAAGGGCGGTGAGCAGCACCTGCGCGTCGCGGCGGCCACCACCGGCCGGATCCCCTTGCCGGTCAAGGCTGGTGAGCGCGAGCGCTTCCTCACGGTCGAGGCGGTCGTCAAGTCGACGCGGCCGATGCTGCCCGCGGGGCACGTCCTGGCGCACGACCAGTTCTCGCTCGGCGGCACGCGGGTGCCCGGCCTCGACCGGGCCCCGCTCGACTGGGGCCTGGTGACGGCGCGGGAGACCGCGGACGCGGTCACCGCCCAGGCCGGCCCGGTCGCCTACCGGGTGGACAAGCGCACCGGGACGCTGTCGTCGATGCAGTCGTGGGGCCGGGAACTGCTGGCGAGCGGGCCGAAGCTCGACGCCTGGCGCGCCCCGATCAGCAACGAGACGTTCGCCTGGGGCCGGGCCGAGGGCGAAGACTGGCGCAAGCTGGGGCTCGACCGCCTGCGGACCACCGTCTCCGGAGTCCGCGTGGAACGCGCGGGCGGCAGCGTCAGCGTCGTGGTGGACAGCCGGGTGGCCGCACCGGACGTGGCCGGCGCCTGGTTCGACCAGACCATGACCTACACGGTGGACTCGGCGGGCGTGCTGCGCCTCGGCCACAAGGTAACGCCGCAGGGCACCGTGCGCACCCTGAACTACCTGCCGCGCATCGGGGTGTCGCTGGGTGTCCCGGACAGCTTCAAGCAGTTCGCGTGGTACGGCCGGACCGCCGAGAGCTACGCCGACCGCAGGGACGGCACGCCGATCGCGGTGAACAGGTCCACTGTGGACGAGCAGTACGTGGACTACCACCGCCCGCAGGACCACGGCAACCACACCGACACCCGCTGGGCGCTGCTGACCGACGGCCGGCTGTCGGGGCTGCTGGTCAGCGGGGTGCAGGACGTCAGCGTCACGCCGTACGACGACCTGGACCGGGCGGCCTACCCGTTCCAGCTGCAGCGGAACCCCGGCTGGTTCACGCTGCACGCCGACCACGCGGCCACCGGCGTCGGTGACACGCCGAACCCGGTGCGGGAGAAGAGCCAGGTGGCGGCGGACACCACGTACGAGTACACACTGTCGATGCGTCCGCTGAGCCTGACCGAAGCGTGGGCGGGCCTGCCCGTGGGCGGCTGAACCGGGTTCGCACGGACGGAGAAGCCGCAGCGGGGGCAGTCCCCGGTGCGGCTTCTCGGTTCGGGCTCAGCGGCCGAAGGCGGCGGCGTTGTCGCGCGCCCACTCGGCGAAGGTGAGCGCGGGCCGGCCCAGGAGTTCTTCCACGGTGCCGGTCGTGGGACCGGGGCGCTCGCTGTAGTCGGCCAGGGAACCGAGCAGGCGGGCGGGGACCTCGTCGGGTAGTCCCTGCGCGAGCATGCCGTGGCGCACCTGCTCGGGCGGCAGTTCCTGAAAGGACAGTGCCCGCCCGGTGGCGGCCCCGATCAGCCGCACCTTCTCGTGCTGGTCCAGCGACTGCGGCCCGGTCAGGGTGTACACCGACTCCGCCGGGGTGGTGCCGCGCAGAGCTCGGACGGCGACCGCGGCGATGTCGGCTTCGTGGATCGGCGAGCTGGCGGCCCGGCCGTACGCGCCGCGCACCACGTCGCCCGCCTTGAGCTGCGGCACCCAGGCCAGCGCGTTGGCGGCGAAGTCGGCCAGGCGCAGGACCGTCCACTCCAGACCGGAGCGGGTGACGAGGTCCTCGGCGGCCCGGAACTGAGCGGCGAAGCGGGCTTCCCCCGCGGGGTGCTCCACAGTGGTGGCCGACAGGAGTACCACGCGCCGCACCCCTTGCTTGACGGCCAGCTTCAGCAGCTCGCCGAGGCCGGGGCCGGTGGCGCGCGGGCTGATCTGCACGGCTTCGACCCCCTCCAGCGCGGCCTCGATCCACTGTGGATCGAACAGGTCGCCCCGGACGACTTTCCCGTTTCCGGATTGCGCGGCCTCGTCGAGGCCGCGGGTGACGGCGGTGACGGGAATACCCTCGTTCGAAAGCATTTTCTGCACCTGGCGTCCCACGACGCCGTTGGCTCCGGTGAGCAGGATCACGGTGGTGGCTCCCTTCTCCAGCGGTATCAGACGGTCGTCGTGGCCGGTTCTCCGGCCAGGACCGGGTGGCGGCGACGCGACGGGGCCATCGAGGTCGGGTGCGAGATGCTCCAGGCCGCGCTCTTGCAGATGATTTCCTTGACGCGCGCGGCCGCCTTACCGGTGAGGGCGGACGGTTTCGGCTGGTCGTCCGGGGTCACCCACTGCACGACGGCGTCGCGACGCCCGAGGCTGACGCACTGAGCGGTGTAGCCGATCTTGTTCTCCGGGAGCGGGCGTCCGGTCAGCCGGGCGGCGATGGCGTCGGCTGCCTGGCGAGCCGAGGGAACGCCCGAGGCGCAGGACATCCGCAGCGGGTGGCCGTTCGCGCCCGGGGCGAACGCGGCGTCGCCGACGGCGTAGACGTCCGCGTGCGAGACCGACCGCATCGTGTCGTCGACGACGATCTGCCCCGTCGCGGAGACCTCCAGGGTGGTGGCCGCGGCGATGGGGTGGACGGCGAACCCGGCCGTCCAGACGGTCACCCGGGCCGGGATCGTGCGGCCGTCGGCGGTGATCGCGGCGGACGGCTCGACGCCGGCGATGGCGGTGTTTTCGTGCACGGTGATGCCGAGCCGGTCGAACGCCTTCCGCAGGTGGTTGCGCGCCTTCTCGTTCAGCCAGTCACCGAGACCGGCGCGGGCGGCGAGGGCGACGTCGAGGTCGGGGCGGGCTTCGGCGATTTCGGTGACGGCTTCGATGCCGGTGAGGCCGCCGCCGACGACGAGCACGGTGCCGCCCGCGGCGAGCCCGGCCAGCCGCGCCCGCAGCCGCAGCGCGGACTGCTTGCCCGCGATGTGGTGGGTGTGCTCGGCGACGCCGGGAACGCCGCTGTCGGCGGCGGTGCTGCCGAGGGCGTAGACGAGGGTGTCGTAGGCGATTTCGTCGCCGCCCGCGAGGGCGACGGTCTTGCGTTCGGCGTCGACGGCGGTGACCCGCGCGATCCGCACCTGCACCCCGGTGCCCGCGAAGACGTCGGCCAGCGGGCGGGGCTTCAGGTCCTGGCCGGTCGCCAGCTGGTGCATGCGGATGCGCTCGACGAACTCGGGGTCGGCGTTGACGAGGGTGATCTCGGTGCCGGCGGGGTGCAGCCGCTTGGCGAGCCGGCCGGCGGCGTTGGCTCCGGCGTAGCCGGCTCCGAGGACGACGATGCGGTGCTTCATGGTTTCGCTCCTGTCCGGTCGGTGTGTGCTCCCTGAACCGGACAGCGGCGCGAAACCTGACAGCCGTGGGGTGTGACCTGAGTCACCAGGGGTCGGCGAACGGTTCCCCGTGGTCGCCGGTGGCCCAGTGGCGCGTCGCGCGCTCGAGCTTGCCGGGGTTCGCCTGGGTGTGGACGGCCGCGATGCCGTCGGCGGTCACCTCCAGCGAGACGACGGCGGCGACCCGGTCGCCGACCACCAGCACCAACGCGGGCACGCCGTTGGTGACCCCGGGGAACAGGAGGGGCCGGCCGCCGATCATCGCCCACCTGGCCGGGTTGGGCTCGAACAGCCCGCGCAGGAACCGCGCCACCCGCACCGCACCGGTGATCGGCAACGGCAACGAGAAGACCACGCCACCACCGTCACCCGCGTGGATCGCGTCGTCGGCCAGCAGCTTCACCAGCGCGTCGGTCCGGCCGCTGAGGGCCGCGGCGAGGAACTCCTCGACGATCTTGCGGGCAGCGGTGGCGTCGACCTCGACCCGGCGCCGGTCGGCGGCCAGGTGCTGCTTGGCCCGCCGGTGGATCTGCTGGCAGTTCGGCTCGGTGAGGTCGAGCACCTCCGCGATCTCGGCGTGCGAGTACCCGAACGCCTCGCGCAGCACGTACACGACCCGTTCCTTGGCCGACAGCCGCTCCATCAGCGTGAGCATCGCGATGGAGACCGATTCACGTTGTTCGACGGTCTCGGAGGGACCGAGCATCCGGTCCCCGGCGAAGACCGGCTCGGGCAGCCACTGGCCGACGTAGGTCTCCCGCCGGGCCCGCGCCGAGGTGAGCCGGTTGAGGCAGAGGTTGGTGAGCACCTTCGTCAGCCACGCTTCGGGCGTCTCGATGCGCTCCCGGTCCGAGGACTGCCAGCGCAGGAACGTGTCCTGAACGGCGTCCTCGGCGTCGCCGGCCGACCCCAGCAGGCGGTAGGCGATGGCCTCCAGCCTCCCCCTGGCCCCCTCGAACACCTCGACCTCGTGCGTCCCCACCGGCATGCTTCCAGTCAACCATCCGCGCCGGGGCACGCGTGCGAAGATCCCGAGGTGTCTTCGACTTCCTCCCGCCCGCGCTCGTTCTGGGACGACGCGGTGGTGTACCAGCTCTACGTCCGTTCCTTCGCCGACAGCGACGGCGACGGGGTCGGTGACCTCGGCGGGGTGATCCGGCGGCTCGGCCACATCGCCGGGCTCGGCGCCGACGCGATCTGGCTGAACCCCTGCTACCCCTCGCCGCAGGCCGATCACGGCTACGACATCGCCGACTACCACGGCATCAACCCGGAGTACGGCAGCCTCGAGACGTTCGACCGCCTGGTCGCCGAGGCTCACGCCCGCGGCCTGCGGATCCTCATGGACCTGGTGCCCAACCACTGCTCGGAGCGCCACCCCTGGTTCACCGCGGCCCTGGCCGCCGGCCCCGGCTCCCCCGAGCGTGCGCGGTTCGTCTTCCGCGACGGCCGGGGCGACGAGCCGCCCAACAACTGGCAGTCGGTCTTCGGCGGGCCCGCGTGGACCCGGGTCACCGAACCCGACGGCACGCCCGGGCAGTGGTACCTGCACCTGTTCACCCGCGAGCAGCCGGACTTCGACTGGCGCAACCCGGAAGTCCTGGCCTACTTCGACGACGTCCTGCGGTTCTGGTTCGACCGCGGCGTGGACGGGTTCCGCATCGACGTGTGCCACGGCCTGGTCAAGGACGCCGCCCTGCGCGACTGGGACCCGGCCGACGGCGGCTACAACGCCTACAGCTGGAACCGGCCGGAGGTGCACGACATCTTCCGGCGCTGGCACGCCCTCGCCGCCGGCTACGGCCGCCAGCGCGACCTGCTGCTGGTCGGTGAGGTCTGGGTCCCGGACCCGGCCGACCTGGACCGCTACCTGCGCCCGGACGAGCTGCACCAGGCGTTCTCGTTCGACCTGCTCGTCCAGCCGTGGGAGGCGCGCGCCCTGCGCGGGGCCATCGAACGCGCCACGGCCCGCACCGCGGTGCACGGCGCCCCGGCGGCGTGGACGCTGGCCAACCACGACGTCCACCGGGCGGTCACGCGCTACGGCATCGTCCGCCCCGAGGCCGCCCCGGCGAGCAACGACGCCTTCGCGGCCCTGATGCGCCCCCGCGGCGAAGTCGACGCGGAACTCGGCGAGCGCCGGGCCCGGGCGGCACTGCTCCTGGTGCTGGCCCTGCCCGGCTCGGTGTTCCTGTACCAGGGCGAAGAACTCGGCTTGCCGGAGGTCCAGGACCTGCCCGACGAAGCCCGGCAAGACCCGGTGTTCCACCGCACCGGAGGCCGGGAGAAGGGCCGCGACGGCTGCCGGGTCCCGCTGCCGTGGGTGGCGGACGCCCCGGCGTTCGGGTTCGGCACGGGGGTGCCGTGGTTGCCGCAGCCGCCGTGGTTCGCCCGCTACGCGGTGGACGTGCAGGAGCAGGACGAGGCCTCGATGCTGCAGCTGTACCGCCGCGCCGTCCGCGCCCGGCGGGAGCTGCGGTCGGGCACACCGGGCCCGGTGGAGTGGCTCGACACCGGCGACGACGCGGTGCTGGCGTTCCGGCACGGCGGGCTGGTGTGCGTGGTCAACACCGGGAGCACGCCGTTCGCGGCGCCCGGCGGCTGGGGTGCGGTGCTGCTCGGCGGCGACGGGGCCGGTGGGGTGGCGGGCGACTCCGCGGCCTGGTTCGTGCCGCCGGCTCGGCTCGGGTAGGCGATCAGCCTGCCGCTCCTCGCCGCCGGGTGATCGCCGCGTCGGGTGCCGGGAGTTCGCCGGGATCGAGGCCGAGCGCCGCGACCAGGTCGGCCACCCGGTGGTGCGCCTCCAGCGGGTGGCGCAGCCGGCCTTCCGGGTGGATCTTGTAGTGGTTGCGCCGTCCGACGCGCTCGCGCTCGAGGTAGCCCTCCGCGATCAGGTCCGCGAGGATCAGCTGCACCCCGCGTTCGGTGATGCCCACCCGCTCGGCGATGTCGTGCAGCGTCCGGTCGGGATCCGCGGCCACGCACAGCAGGACGTGCGCGTGGTTGCTGAGGAACGTCCACGAAGCCATACCGGCCACAGTAGACGTCCGAACTTGACAGACGAAGTCCAGTTCGTCATTCTGGAGTCACGGAGGGGAGTACCCGCCCGGTCCGGCATCGTCAATCCGGCTGCCCCTGAGCAGCCCGGTGCCGGCGTCACCGTCAGGTGACCGGGGAGACCTCCGGTTCGTCACCGAACCGGAGGAGTGTCTCGTGACCGTCCCGATCTGGGCCTGGGCCGCCGTGCTCGGCGTCATCCTGGCCATGCTCGCGATCGACCTGGCCGCCCACCGCAAGACACCCGTCGTCGGCGTCCGGTCGGCGCTGGCCTGGTCCGGCGCGTGGGTGGTGCTCGGGCTCGCCTTCGGCGCCGTGGTCTGGTGGGTCTGGGGCGCGGAGTTCGCGGGCCAGTACTTCGCCGGCTACGTCATCGAGAAATCCCTCGCCGTCGACAACGTCTTCGTGTTCGCGATCATCTTCGGCTACTTCGCGGTCCCCCGTGAGTACCAGCACCGAATCCTGTTCTACGGCGTGGTGGGTGCCCTGGTGTTCCGGGCGGTGTTCATCGCCGCGGGCTCGGTGCTGATCGCGAGCTTCGCCTGGATCCTCTACGTCTTCGGCGCTTTCCTCGTCATCACCGGCGTGCGGATGGCGCTGCACCGCGACGAGACGGTCGACTACGAGCAGAACCGGGTGCTGCGGGCGTTCCGCCGGCTCGTCCCGTCCACCGACGGCGACCACGGCGGGAAGTTCCTGGTCCGGCAGGCCGGCCGCTGGGTCGCCACGCCGCTGCTGGCGGTCCTGGTGCTGATCGAGGTCACCGACGTCGTCTTCGCGGTCGACTCGATCCCGGCGATCTTCGCCGTCACCCAGGAACCGTTCCTGGTGTTCACGTCGAACGCCTTCGCGGTCCTCGGCCTGCGGGCGATGTACTTCCTGCTCGCCGACGTGATGCACCGGTTCGTGTACCTGAAGCTCGGCTTGGCGCTGGTGCTGGTCTGGGTCGGCGTGAAGATGCTGCTGCTGGACGTCTGGAAGATCCCGACGGTGCTCTCGCTGGGCGTGGTCGGCGCCATCCTCGCGACGGCGGTCACCGCCAGCCTGCTCCGAACCTCCGCTGTCTCCCGAAAGGAATGACCATGCGCCTCAAGACAACGGTCCTCGCCGGAGGTCTCCTGCTGACCCTGACGGGCTGCGGCGTGGCCGAGACGGCCGGCCAGGTGGGCAACGCGGCCTCGACGGCGGCGGTCTGCGCGGACGCGGTCCGGATCGCCACGGCGAACCCGGACCTGACGAACCCCCAGGCGGCGGCCGACCGGGCCCACGCGGCGGCGGACGAGCTGACGGGGCTGGCCGCGAAGGCGGCGAACACCACGGCGGCCGAAGCGATCAACGGCTTGGCGACGACGTTGCGCGAGACGACGGTCGACGAGCTGGTGAAGACCCCGGCAGCCTGGGTGCAGGAGAAGGCGGACCAGGTGGCGGCCCTGACCAAGGCCTGCGCCGGCTCATGACGGGCGCCGCCATCGTCCCGGCCACCACCGGAGAACCGACCGGGGTGGCCGGGTGGGCCGTCGGGCTGATGGAGTCGCTCGGGGGTCCCGGCGCCGCCCTCGTCGTCGGGCTGGACAACCTCTTCCCGCCCCTGCCCAGCGAGCTCGTCCTGCCGCTCGCCGGGTTCGCCGCCGGGCAGGGTGCCTTCACGCTCGGCGGTGCTCTCTTCTGGACCACCCTCGGGTCCGTGGCCGGTGCCGTCGTCGTCTACCTGCTGGGCCTGCGGCTCGGGCACGACCGCACGCGCCGGCTCGTCGGCCGGCTCCCACTGGTCAAGGCCGCCGACTTCGACCGCACCGCGGCCTGGTTCGCCCGGCACGGCGGCAAGGCCGTCTTCTTCGGCCGGATGATCCCGGTCTTCCGGAGCTTCATCTCCGTTCCCGCCGGGGTCGAACGGATGCCGTTCGGGCGGTTCCTGCTCTACACCACGGCGGGCAGCTTGATCTGGAACACCGGGTTCGTCGTCGCGGGCTACCTGCTCGGCGAGAACTGGCCGCTGGTCGAGCGGTACGCCGGGTTCTTCCAGTACGCCGTCCTGGCGATCGTCACCGTCGCGATCGGACTGTTCGTGGTCCGCCGGATCAAGGAGCGCAAGGCCGTTTAAGGTTCCTCACCATGAGCCAAGCCGTCGTGTCCGCCCTGCGGGAACGTGTGTATGCGACGCTGGTCGGCCTGTCGACCGTGCTGGTCCTGGTGAGCTACGCGAACGAGACATCGGCGCCGGAGGCCGTCGCGGACATCGCGTCCGCCATGGGCGCGCTCTGCCTGGCGGGCGGGTTCGCGGACGTGAGCGCCCACCGCATCGCCCACGGCCGGTTTCCCCGCGGCCCCGATCTGCGCCACATCCTCAAGGCGGCGAGCCACGTCCTGGAAACCGCCCTGCTGCCGCTGCTCAGCGTCGGTGCCGCGGCACTGGGCTGGCTGCCGCTGAGCACCGCCCTGTGGCTCGCCGCCCTGTCGCTCGTGCTCACGATCGCCGTACTGGCCCTGCTCGCGACGCGGCGCACGGCCGTCCGGTGGCCGGTCAAGCTGCTGCTCTTCGTCGTCGAGGTGGCGATCGCCCTCGCCGTCGTGGGCGTGAAGCTGCTCGCCCACTAAGAGGTTCGGCGCCTCCGGGGCCGCCTGCCGGCGGCGGCTGACCGAGTGGCAGGAGGCCGGTGTCCGGCAGCAGCTGCCCGGGCGACTGCTCGCGCCGGGCTGCGCGCCGCCGGGCTGCTGGACCTGTCCGCGCACTGGTCGACTCCACCCACCTCGAAGTCTGAACCGCCCACTAGAGCCGGCCGGGCAACCCGGCCGCCGTCACCAGCCGGGGGTCGTGGAACTTGACCGCCCGGGAGAAGCGGCCGTCGGTCACCGTGAACACCCACAGCCCGTCGGCGCGCCGGACGCCCGTGGTGTCGGGACGGTAGCTGCCCGCGGCGGGCTGGCCGTTGGCTCGGGTGGGCAGCAGCCGGGCCGCGCCGCCCGGGGCGGTGAAGGCCCGCTCCAGGAACGGCAGGCACACCGCCACGCCGCGGAACCAGACCGGGTGCGGCACCGCTTCGAGGCTGAAGTCGTCCTGGATGACGGTGCGCAGCGCCACGGTGTCCTCGGCCTCGAACGCCGCGATGTAGCGGTCGAGCAGCGCGCGCTCGTCCTCCGGGCCGGGCGGCTCCGGCCGGCCGTCGAGGTCCAGTTCGTCGAGCCGGACGCGGGCCCGCTGCAGGAGGCTCTTCACCGCGGGCACGCTGATGCCGAGGACGTCCGCGATTTCGGCGGCCGACCAGGAGAGGACTTCGCGCAGCAGGAACGCGGCGCGCTGCCGAGCCGGGAGGTGCTGCAGGGCCGCGACCAGCGCCAGCCGGACCGACTCGCGCCGCACCACGACCTCCCCCGGATCGCCGAGCACGGCGTCGGGCAGCGGCCCGAGCCACGCGACCGAGTCGTCGGCGAAGACCCGCGCCCCCGGATCGTCGGACGGTGCGCCGAGCCCGGCGGGCAGCACCCGCCGGCTGCGGTGGTTCAGCTCGGTGAGGCAGGTGTTGGTGGCGATCCGGTAGAGCCACGTCTTGAGGGACGACCGCCCTTCGAAGGCGTCCACGCCCCGGACGGCCTTGAGGTAGGTCTCCTGGACGACGTCTTCGGCGTCCTGGTAGGACCCGGTCATCCGGTAGCAGTGCGCGACCAGCGCCGGGCGCAGCGAGCCGAACTCGTCCCGCAGCCGCTCCTCGGAAGACACCACACGCTCCTCGTTCGTCATGGACATCGTCGATCATCCCTCCCGAGGGCGGCGAGCAGCCGGGCACCGGGAGGACGCCCCGGCGGCAGGGTGACGGGCTCGGCGAACACCCCCCGGCGCGTGCCGCCGTCGAGCACCGACGGCAGTTCGGCGAGCAACCGGGTGGCGAGCTCGCCGGGGATCGGCCGGGCCGGGTCGGCGTCCCAGCCGTGGACGGCCGCTTCGATGGCGCCCACGACGATCAGCTGGTGACACGGCAGCGCCAGCCCGTCGACGGCGACCGCGCGCCGGCCGCGAAGATCCCTTGCCGCGGCCGTGAGCGCGGCCGCGGCGTCGCCGAGATCGCGCCGGAGGCACCGGGCGGTGACCGGTCCGGTCCGCGCCGGCGTGTCCGGCGGCACGACGCCGGACGCGAGTGCGGTGGCCACGCAGCGGAGGGACCCCGTGAGGTGGGCAAGCGCGTCGGCGACGGTCCAGCCGTCGCAGGCCGAGGGCCGGCCGAGATCGGCGAGACCGACCCCGGCCGCCGACGCGACGGCGTGCTCGAGCGCGGCGGCGAGCATCGCCTCATCGGCCGGCGGCCCGGGCACCGGGTACCTCCATCCCCGCCGCGCGGCGCAGCTCCTCGAGCCCGCCGCGCATCGCCGCCATCCCCGCGCGGTAGAACCGCGGTCCGAAGGACACCCTGGCGACCCCCAGCGCCGCCAGGGTGTCCAAATCCAGCTCCGCGCCTGTGTTCCCGTTGACCGGCCCGGGCACGCCGGCGACCACCTTCCCGAGGTCGGCCGCGGTCGAAATACCGATCGGGTAGACACAATCCGCCCCGGCCTCGCGATACAGCCGCCCGCGCCGGATCGCCTCGTCCGTCCGCTCGGCTCCCGAAAACCCGCTCGGCGGCAGGAAAGTGTCGATCCGCGCGTTGAGCACCAAGGACTCCCCGGCCGCCGCGCGGATCGCGGCCAGCCGGTCCGCCTGGGCCGTCGCGGGCACCAGTCCCCCGGCCCGGTGGTCGGTGTCCTCGAGGTTGCAGCCCGCCACCCCGGCGGAAAGCAGTTCGGCCACGAGCTGGTCCGGCTCGAGGCCGTAGCCCGCCTCGGCGTCCACCGTCACCGGAACCGGCGCCGCGCGGGCGATCCGCGCCACGGCGGCGAACATCTCCCGCCACGGCGCCCGTTCGCCGTCTTCGTGGCCCAGCGCGCCGGCCACCGCGGCGCTGGACGTCGCCACGACCGGGAATCCCATGTGGACGACGAGTTCCGCGCTCGCCTCGTCCCACGCGTTCGGCAGCACCAGCAGCTTCCCGTGGTGCAGTTCGCGCAACTGAACGGCTTTCGGCTCGGACATGGCTCTACTCCTTCGTTTCACGGCGGGGAATGACGGAACCGGCCAGCGCGCCGGCCGCGGCGAGCACGGCGCTGCCCACGGCGGCCGCCGTGAACCCGGCGGAAAACTCGGCCCTCGAGGCGTAGCTGCCGGTCAGCGAGAAAGCGGCCACCAGGAGCGCCACGCCGAACGCCCCGCCGAGCTGCCGCATCGCGCTGAAGGCGCCGGAGGCCTTGCCGAGGAACCGCGGCGCGACGGACGTCAGCACCGCGCTCTGCGCGGCGGGCAGGCACATCGCGATCCCCGTGCCGGACAGCACGAGCGGCACGGCGATCACGCCATAGCCGATCGACGGCCCGGCGACCAGGGCGATCCACCCCATGGCGAGGGCGTGCAGCCCCAGCCCCGCCACGATGAACGGCCGCTCGCCGAACCGGCCGGCCAGCCGGCCCGCCAGCTGCGGCACGACCGTCGTCGTCAGCCCCCACGGCGCCAGCCCGAGCCCGGCGGCCAGCGGCCCGTACCCCAGCCCCTCCTGCAGGAACTGGGCCATGAAGAACACCGCACCCAGCGCGGACGCCCAGTGGAAGAAGATCACGGCGTTGCCGGCGGCGAACCGGCGGGACCGGAACAGGTGCAGCGGCAGCATCGGGTGGGCGGCTCGCCGCTGCCACGCCACGAACGCGCCGAACGCCACCAGCCCGGCCACCAGCGGCCCCAGCACGGCCACGCTGCTCCAGCCGGCCGAGTTGCCCTGGACCAGGCCCCACACCACCCCGAAGGAGCCGGCGCCGGCCAGCACCAGGCCCGGGACGTCGAGGACCGGGTCCGGGCCGTGGCTCTCCTCGACCCGGGTCAGCGCGAAGTACGCCAACGCCGCCCCGATCGGGACGTTGATCCAGAAGATCCACGGCCACGAGATGCCTTCCACGACCGCGCCGCCGAGCAGCGGCCCGAGGGGCACCGCCACCCCGCTGACGCTCGCGAACACCCCCAGGGCCTTGGGCCGCAGCCCGGCTGGGAAGGCGGCCCCGAGCAGGGCGAGCGCGAGCGGCATGACGAACGCGGCCCCGGCGCCCTGCAGCACCCGCCCGGCGATCAGGACCGCCACGCCGGGCGCGACCGCGCAGACCAGCGACGCCGCCGCGAACAGCGTCACCCCCGCCGTGAAGACCCGGCGCCGCCCCCAGCGGTCACCGGCCGCTGCCGCCGTCATGAGCAGGACGGCGAAGCTCAGGCCGTAGGCGTTGACCGTCCACTCGAGCTCGGTGACCGACGCGCCGAGGCCGGTCCTGATCGCCGGCAGGGCGGTCGCCACGACCAGCGCGTCGAGGACGACCATCAGCGACGCCACCGAGGTGATGACGAGCACCCATCTTCGCTGTGCCGGTCCCGCGGCCGGGGCCACCGGCGTGGGTGATGTCCTGGTGCGCACTCGTGTCTCCTCGCCTCCGGTCACCGGCGCCTGCGCCGCTTCCGAAGACATGGACTCCGCGCGGTCCCCGAAGGAATCGGTGCCCCGGGGACCCGGCGCGGTCACCTCGGCTCAGCCGGCCGCCTTGCCGAACCTCGCCGCCAGCGCACGGACGTGGTCGACGAGTTCCGGGGGCTCGTGCACCTGGAAGTCGAAGCCCTTGCCGGCGACGTAGATCGCCAGCTCGTCGAGCGAGTCGGAGCCGGCGCGCAGGGTGCAGCTGTGCTCGTCGATCGGTTCCAGCGCCGCGGTGGTGGGGGCGATCCGCTCGGCCGCGGTCTCGGCGCTGACGTGCAGGGTGAACCGGCCCTGGTAGCGGTAGGCCGACGTCGAGATCGCCCGCGAGGTGTAGCCGCCGAGATCGGGGGCGGGCGGCGTGCGCGGGGTGAACCGCGGCCCGGTGGGCGTGCGGGGTTCGAGGCGGTCGACGCGGTAGGTGCGCCAGTCCGCGCGGTCGACGTCCCAGGCGACGAGGTACCAGCGCCGTCCGGTGTGCACCAGCCGGTGCGGCTCCGTCGTGCGGACGCTCTCGGTGCCGTCGTGGGCGCGGTAGCCGAAGCGCAGCCGCACCGAGTCGCGGACGGCGGCGGCGATGGCGGTGAGGGTGTCCGGGTCGGCGGTGGGGCCGGTGCCGGCCAGCGGCACCGTCGCCGACCGCAGGGCGTTGATCCGGTGGCGCAGCCGGGACGGCAGCACCTGTTCGAGCTTGGCCAGCGCGCGCACCGACGTCTCCTCGATGCCGGTGATCGAGCCGCCCGCAGCGGTGCGCAGGCCCATCGCGACGGCGACGGCTTCGTCGTCGTCGAGCAGCAGCGGCGGCAGGTCCGCGCCGGCGCCCAGCCGGTAGCCGGCGGTGCCCGCGGTGGCCAGCACCGGGTAGCCGAGCGCGCGCAGCCGTTCGATGTCGCGGCGCACGGTCCGCGGGGTGATGTCGAGGCGTTCGGCCAGTTCGGCTCCGGACCGGTCGCGCCGGGTCTGCAGGAGCGAAAGCAGCCGCAGCAGCCGTGCCGAGGTTTCCCGCATGCGGCTCATTCTGCTCTTCGCCTAGGACCGAAGCTGACCTAACCAGCTCCTAGGTTGGAGGCATGCGGAACAACGAAGAGATCCGGCCCTTCACCATCGACGTCCCCCAGGCCGACCTGGACGACCTGCGCGACCGGCTCACCCGCACCCGGTGGGCGGCGGACCTGCCCGGCGCGGGCTGGAGCCGCGGGGTACCGGTGAGCTACCTCAAGGAGCTGGCCGGGTACTGGCGCGACGGCTACGACTGGCGCGCCCACGAGCGGAAGCTGAACGCGTTTCCCCAGTTCGTCACCGAGATCGACGGGCAGGACATCCACTTCCTGCACGTCCGCTCCCCCGAGCCGGACGCCCTGCCGCTGATCCTGATCCACGGCTGGCCCGGTTCGATCGTCGAGTTCCTGAACGTGATCGGCCCGCTGACCGACCCGCGCGCCCACGGAGGCGACCCGGCGGACGCGTTCCACCTGGTGATCCCCTCGATCCCCGGCACCGCCTTCTCCGGGCCGACCCGCGAGACGGGCTGGGACACCGGCCGGATCACCCGCGCGTTCGCCGAGCTGATGCACCGGCTCGGCTACGACCGCTACGGCGCGCAGGGCGGCGACACCGGCGCCGTCGTCGGCCCGGGCCTCGGCCGGCTCGCCCCGGACAAGGTCGTCGGCGTGCACGCCAACGGGCTCGCCGCGTTCGGGGCGCCGGACGACGGCGCCGAGCTGACCGAAGCCGAGAAGGCGCGGCTGGAGCACTTCGCGTACCTGCGGACCGAACAGTCCGGGTACGTGGCGATGCAGACGACCCGGCCGCAGACGCTGGCGCACGGGCTGCACGATTCCCCGGTGGGGCAGCTGGCCTGGATCGCGGAGAAGTTCAAGGAGTGGACCGACCCGGCCGCCGAGCTGCCGGAGGACGCGGTGGACCGCGACCTGTTGCTCACCAACGTGATGCTCTACTGGCTGACCGGCACCGGCGGGTCGTCGGCCAACTGCTACTACGAGACCGCGCACGCGGGCGCGTGGGGCGCGAGCGAGCGGTCTCCGGTGCCGACCGGGGTCGCGGTGTTCCCGCTGGACGTTTCGATCCGCGGCGCGCTCGACCGCGAGCACACGATCGTCCACTGGTCCGAGTTCGGCCGGGGCGGCCACTTCGCGGCGATGGAGGCACCCGATCTGCTGGTGGGCGACGTCCGGGCGTTCTTCGGCAAGCTGCGGTGACCGGTCCGCCGGCGGGGCGCAGGACGGCCGCCCCGCCGGTGCGGTGCTGCCCCGAGGGGCGCCGGTCAGGGTGAGACCTCCACCTCCATTCCCATGATCCGCGTGGTCCGGCGCCGCCGGAGCCAGCCCCGGACCGGTGAATCGTCCGGGATCTCCGCCAGGAACGCCTTGCGCTGGGCCGCCGTCGCCGAGCGCCAGCGCATGGCCAGCACCGGGCGGACCGGCGCGATGTAGGCCCGCACCCGTTCGTGCGCGCCGGCCAGCCGCGTCTCGTATTCGCGGTCGGGCCGGTAGGCCAGTTCCAGGTCGATCAGCGGCGCGGCGCCGCCCGCGCGGTGGTGGCAGCGCGACAGCATCCGCGCGAGCTCGTCCATCGCGCCCCGCACGCGGCAGGGCATCTGGTCCTGCCAGCGGCCGAGCTGCGGGACGGACGCCGGTGCGGCGGTCACCTCGTCGGCGAGGACGACCAGGGCCCGGATCGCCGATCCGGCCAGCTCGACGCGGATCCGCCGCCCGTTCGCGTCGACGAAGAAGCGCGGCACCCGACCGGCCACGACGGTGCCCGAGCGCAGCCGGACCCACTCCGCGACGGCGTCGGGTGACGGGCAGGACGACACGAACGTGAACGCCAGCTCCTCACCGGCGAGGTTCATCGTCACGGGGAACAGGGAACCGATGTCGTGCACGAACGCCGAGCCGACGACGAGTGCGGCGCGGGAGCCGCCTCCGGTCATCCCGGGCTACACCTGCAAATCCGTTTCGATGCGTTTGAGGTAGTGCCGGGCCAGCGCCAGGTTCGCCCGGTCGCGGTCCAGCACCAGGTACAGGAACAGCGAATTCCGGGAACCCACCGAATTCATCAGCCGGATCAGGTGGTACTGGCGGTGCAAGGTGATCAGGATGTCCTCGATGGAATCGTTGAGCGCCAGCGAGGACATCACCCGCAGTTTCGACCGCACCACCTCGGTGTTCCCGGCCGCGGCGACCTCCAGGTCGAGCCATTCGCCGCCGCCGCTGGTGCCCAGCGACATCCCGCTTTCGTAGTCGACCAGCGCGACGCCGACGGCGCCGCTGATCGACATGGCTTCCTTGAGTGCCGTATCGATGTTCATCATCGTGCTGCTTCCTCTCGGTGAACGGGTGGTCGGCCGGCGTGCTACGCGGCCAGGATCGAGCCGATCCGCTCGATGACGGGCCGGGATTCGAACAGCAGGCGCCCGACGTTCAGGCCCTTGTCGCCCAGCACGACCATCAGCGCCAGCCGCCCGATGGCGTAGACGGCCATGTAGCCTTCGCTGCCGAACACCACGGTCTGGTTCAGCGTGCCCTTGCCGGTGATTTCGGCGGCCTGCCGGGCGATCCCGAGATCGGCCGCGGCGAGCGCGGAGATCTTCGCCGGATCGATGTCGTCGGCGGCGTCGGCGATGATCGGGATGCCGTCGACCGCGGCCAGCACCGTGTCGGTCACCCCGGCGACGTTCTCCCGCAGGTTCCGCAGCTCGCCGGCCAGTGCTTCGAAATCCAAGGCTCTTTCTTTCTGCTCCGGAATCACGGAAGGCGAGTGGCGAAATAGTCAACCATTCGGGTTGCTCTCCACGGGACGACTTTACCGACGCCATTACTCTTGGCCAACCAGCACGAGAGCCCGAATTTCAGTCTCACACGATCGAGTGAACCTCAATTATGGGTTGTAACGGAAACAAGTGACGATGTCCATTGATCACGAAATCGGGGATTTCGATGTTCGGCGTTTCCGGGCGGGTGGCGGGAAAGGCCACGACGCGACCTCCCGGACCGACGGCGCGCCACCGGCGCCGCCCGCCGCGAGCGGGAGGCGATCCGGAAGCACCCGGCCCCGGACACGCTGAGCGACGAGACGCGCCGCCGGACCACCGTCCCGGACCGGTGGTGAATCCTGTCGGGGTGCCGGAGCCTCTTATGGGGTGTGGTCACACCGACAGGGAGAGATGCCATGGGTTGGGTCAGCGAGCGGCTCGTCGAAGCGGCGCGGGGTGGCGACCTCGAGTCGATCACGGCGGTCGTGCACGGGGCCCATCCGCACGTGCGGCGCTTCGCCGACCACCTCTGCGCGTCGCCGCAGGACGCCGAGGACGCGGCGCAGGAGGCCCTGCTCGTCCTCTACCGCAAGATCGGTTCCCTGCGGGCCTCGGCCGCGCTGGCGTCGTGGATGTTCCGGATCGTCCGGAACGAGTGCCTGCGCCGCGCCCGGCGGCTGTTCGAGGACGCCGCCGACCCCGGCCTGGCCGCGTCGGCCGAAGACGAGGTCCTCCGGCGGCTCGAAGCCGAGCGCGTCGCCGAAGCCATCCGGGCGCTGCCGGACGTCCAGCGCCATGTGCTCATCATGCGCGATGTCCTCGGGCACCCGGGACGGGCGGTCGCCGGCGCGCTCGGGCTGAGCACCGCGGCGATGAAATCCCACCTGCACCGGGCGCGGACCGCGGTCCGCGCCCGGCTGCACACCGCCTGAAAACCCACTCGCGAAAGGAAGTCCACCGTGCTCGAAGCCGGATCGCCCGCACCGCCGCTGGTGCTGGAAGACACCGATGGGCAGACCGTCCGACTGGCCGACCACCGGGGCCGGCACGCCGTCCTGCTCTACTTCATGCGGTCGACGACGTGCCCGGTCTGCCGGCGGCACGTCCGTGCCCTCGCCGAGGACGCCGCCGCGCTCGAGGCGGCCGGCGTCCGGGTCCTGATCGCGGTCCCCGAGGACCGCGCGACGGCGGCCGCGTGGCGGGCGAAGCACGAGATCCCGTTCCCGGTCCTCACCGGCCGCCGCGGCACGCCCCACGAGCTGGTGGGCCTGAGCCGGGCCGTCTTCGGCGCGCTGCAGCGGTCCGGCAGCATCCTCGTCGACGCGCAGGGGGTGGTCCGCCACGCGCACAGCGCCACCCTGCCGACCGGCAGCTACGACCGCGCGGGCATCGCCGCGGCCGTCGCCGCGCTGGGCGCCCCGGCCTGACGCGGCGGTTCAGCGCAGCGGCTCGAGCGCCTTCGCCAGCGGTTCCAGCACGGCCGGGGTGTGCGGCGGCGGCAGGTACACGATCGCCAGGTCCACCCCCGCTTCCCCGAGCGCCTCGGCTTCGGCGGCGACCTTCGCGTAATCGAGGTCCGGGTCGAGCCGGACGTGCGAGGACAGCGTGATCTCCGCCGGGTCGCGGCCGACGTCCGCGCAGTGGCGGTGCAGGACTTCACGCTTGCGGGCGAACTCCTCGGGCGGGCCGCCGACGAAGTTCCAGTGCTGGGCGTACTTCGCGGCCGTGCGCAGGGTGCGCTTCTCGCCGCTGCCGCCGATGCAGATCGGCGGGTGCGGCCGCTGGACGCCCTTCGGCTCGCAGCGGGCGTCGGTCAGCTGGTAGTGCTCGCCCCGGAACGTCGTGGTCTCCTGCGTCAGCAGCCCGACGAGGACCTCGCACGCTTCCTCGAACCGGTCGCTGCGGGCCTTGATCGAGCCCAGCTCCATGCCGTACGCGCCGGACTCCTCTTCGTTCCAGCCGGCGCCGACGCCGATCTCCAGCCGGCCGCCGGAGACGATGTCGAGCGTCGCGGCCATGTTCGCCAGCAGCGCGGGGTGGCGGTAGTGGATGCCGCTGACCAGCGTGCCCAGCCGCAGCCGCTTGGTGGCCTGTGCCAGCGCGGTCAGCGTCACCCAGCCTTCCAGGCACGGTCCGGTCGAATCGGAGAAGATGGGGTAGAAGTGGTCGAAGGTCCAGCCGGACTCGAACAGCTCGATTTCGTCCGCGGCCTGCCAGACGGCGAGCATGTCCGCCCACTCGGTGTTCTGGGGTGAGGTCTTGATGGCGAATCGCATGATCTTCATCGTAACCCTGGAGTTCTTCCAGGCTGCGGGTTCTTGTCGGGGGTGCCCGGTAACGTCCCCGGTGTGAACGCTCAGGAACGCATCCCGGAACTCGCCGACCGCATCACGGTGCTGCGTGACGCCTACTATCGGGGGTCGCCGCTGGTGGCCGACGCGGAGTACGACGCGGTCGAGGACGAGCTGCGGAGCCTGATCGAGGCGCACCCGGACCTCACGCCCGACCCGAACCCCCTCGACCAGGTCGGCGCGCCCGCGGTGCTGCACGCGCCGATCCGGCACTCGCGCCCGATGCTGTCGCTGGAGAAGGCGACCAAACCCGAGCAGGTCGAGGCGTTCTTCGACCGCTTCCCCGGCCAGCCGGTGGTCGTGATGCCGAAGCTGGACGGCCTGTCGCTGGCCGTCGTCTACGAAAACGGGCGCCTGGCCCGGGCCGTCACCCGCGGCGACGGCACCACCGGCGACGACGTCACGATGCTCGTGCGCGCCCTGACCGACGGGATCCCGGAGCAGGTCGGCGCACCGGGCCGCGTCGAGGTCCGCGGCGAAGCGGTCATGCTGCGCTCCACCTTCGCCGCCTACAACACCGCCCACCCGGACAAACCGCTGATCAACCCGCGCAACGCCGCCGCCGGCACGCTGCGCGCGAAGGACCCCGCGACGGTGGCCGAGCGCCGGTTGCGGTTCTTCGCCTTCGACCTGCACACCGAGCCCGACAGCGCCGAGACCGACCTCGGCAGCGCCCTGCACACGCTCGGCTTCACCGCGGCCGACATGCGGCGGTGCGCCGACGCCGCCGCGGCGCAGAGCGTGATCGGCGAGATCGAACAGCAGCGCAACGACCTGGACTACGACCTCGACGGCGCCGTGCTGCGGCTGGCGAGCCGGGACGCCTACGCGGCGGCCGGCACCCGGTCGAGCTCGCCCCGCGGGGCACTGGCGTTCAAGTTCGCCGCCGAGGAGAAGACGACCGTGCTGTCCGATGTGGTCTGGGACGTCGGCAAGACCGGCAAGATCGCCCCGGTCGCCTGGCTGGAACCGGTCTTCGTGGGCGGGACCACGGTCACCCGCGCGACACTGGCCAACCAGGAGGTGATCCGCGCCCGCGGCATCAAGATCGGCGACACCGTGCTGGTGCGCCGCGCCGGCGACGTGATCCCGTTCGTCGCCGGCGTGCTCGACGCCTCGAAGCGCACGGGCGCCGAGCGGGAGATCGTCCCGCCGGAGGTGTGCCCGTCGTGCGGGCAGCCGCTGACCGAGCAGGGCAACAGCCGGGAACTGTTCTGCACCAACGTGTCCTGCCCGGCCCAGACGGTGCGGCGGCTGATCCACTGGGCGTCGCGGGCGGCGGCGGACATCGACGCCATCGGCGGCGTGTGGATCGAACGGCTGGCCGAGGCGGGGATCCTGGAGCACCCGTCGGACTTCTACGGGCTGACGAAGGAAAAGCTGCTCGAGTTCGACCGCATCGGCGAGGTCTCGGCCACGCGGATGATCGAGTCGATCGACGCGAGCCGGGCGGTCGGCCTGCGCCGGGCGCTGATCGGGCTGGCGATCCCGATGGCGTCCGAAGGCACGGCCGCCCGCCTCTGCCGGGCCGGGTTCGGCTCCTTGGAGGACGTCGCGGAAGCGGGTGTCGACGGGCTCGTGGCGGTGGAGGACATCGGGCCGAAGGTCGCCGCGTCGCTGATCGAGCACCTCACCCGGCTGCGTCCCGAGCTCGAGCGCCTGCGGGAGGCGGGCGTTTCGCTGGACGTGCGCGAGGAGGACCTCCCGCCGGTCGTCGCGGCGGGCGCGCCGCTGGCGGGCAAGACGGTGGTGGTCACCGGCGCGATCAGCGACCCCCGGTCGGGCGAGAAGGTGCCCCGGCCGACGTTCCAGCGGCTCTGCGAGCGGGCGGGCGCGACCACGGCGACCTCGGTTTCGGCGAGCACGGACCTGCTCATCACCGGCGCCGACGTCGGGGCGAGCAAGCTGACGAAGGCCGAGAAGCACGGCGTCGAGGTCGTCGACCAGGGCGAGATCTGGCAGCAGCTGATCTCGGCGGGCATCGTGTAGCCGGCTCGGCGTCTCGCTTCCCGGACGCGGGTCACCCGGTCGTGGAAACCGGCCAAGCGCGACACTGAGCGTGAGTACCCGTCTTCGTCCGAAGGGACCGCGATGACCACGACCGACCTCATGGTCGCCCGCCAGCTCGGGGTGCACGAGTTCCTCACCGCACGCGGCTGGCTCCTCGACGGCGAGAGCGATCCGGCGCGGGTGTGGTTCGCCGACGACGTGCACGCGGGGTGGCACTACCCCGAGACCTACGGCGGCCGCCACATCAACGAGGTCGCCGACACCACCCCGGTGCGGCTGCAGAGCTACTTCACGTTCGGCAACGAGGGCGACGAGGTGTTCGCCCTCGTCCCGGCGGGCAACCTCCGCGGCAGCGGCTGCCCCGAGCACGACACCCAGGAGCGGTTCTTCCCGTTGACCGCGGCGGGTGCCGTGGACCTGGACGAGATCGCCACCCTGCTCGACACCCTCGAGCCGCGCGCACGGTCGCTCGACCCCCGGGCGCTGATCGAGTGCCGGTACTTCGGGCCCTGCAAACGGTGACCGGGTGGCGGCGCGGCACGGGCCGCGCCGCAACCCGCGGAGATTCCCCGCCGGCGGGCGAGCGGCGCGGCTGAACGCGACAGCCGGTAGCGCGACCACGCCGACGGCCGAGTCCGCTGGCCGGGGAGCAATCGGGTCTGCTCGCGCAAACCACGCGCGCTGCCCGGCCCGCGATCACCGCGAGGGAACGCAAGCGGCGGCCCAAACTCGCCCCGGCGGGCGAGCGGCGGCCCAAACGTGCCCGGCAGGCGAGCCGTGGCGCCGGGCGGCGAGCCCCGGTGACCGGGCCGAGGTGCCGCCCGGCGAGCCCCGGCCGACCGGCTCATTCCGAGCGCAGCGTGTCCAATCGGGTCACCTGCCGCAGCAAGGGCATCGTCAACGCGGTCACGAGCAGGACCGCCACCACCGTGGTCCCCGCCAGCGCGAGCAGCACCGGGACGTCGACGATCATCGGGCGGTCCGCCAGCCGCAGGATCGGCGCCGTCAGCCCGAGCCCCGCCGCGACCGCCAGCACCACGCCCACCACCACCGGGATCGCGGTCTGCCACAGCGCCCCGCGAGCCAGCACCCCGATCGGCACGCCGGCCGCGGACAGCGCCGCCAGCGGTCGCCGCCGTTCGCTGATCTGCTCGATCGACAGCATCAGCAGGCTCATCGCGGCCACCGCCAGCACGAACAGCGACGCGGTGATCAGCACCGCGCGGAAGCTTTCCACCATCCGCTGGTCGCGGGCGCGGAAATCGCCGAGGTAGTCGCTCTTGGTGGTCGTGGCGTTCCACGCGAGCGGCTGGACCGCCCTCGCGACGTCGTCGGTCAGCGCCTGCGGGTCTCCGGTGCCCGACACGTAGACCGCGACCGAGGACGCCGGGAGGGCGAGCCCGCCGAGCGCGCCGGGCGTGACCAGCAGGTTCTGGCCACCTCTGGCCGTGTCGTCCGACCGCACGACCCGGGCGGTGCCCGGGACCGTCCACTCCGGACCGTTCACTGCGCCGGCGCGGGAATGGCCCTGCAGCTGCACCCGGCCGGCCGGTGCCGTGCGGGCCGATGCCGTCGCCAGGTAGAACACGTCGCCGTCGGAGCAGGCGCCGATGTTCGCCAGCACCTTGAGCGCCACGCAGTCGCCGACCACGCCGTAGCTCTCCTCGCCCTTCCCGGTCCGGAACGACAGGTTCCGGACCGGGTGGGTACCGGTCACCCCGGGCACGGCCGACACCAGCTCGCGGACCTCGCCCTCGTGCTCGGCGGTGGTCTGCACCTGCACCGGGGCGGCGGCCACGCCGTCCGGAGTGACCTGCCGGTCGGAACCGCTGCCGAGCGAGGTGATCACGCCCTGGATCAGGATCGTGCCGGCCAGCACGACGACCAGGCCGGACACCACCCTGCTGGCGGTGCCGCTGTCCAGCTGCAGCCGCCGGATCGCGAGCTGCCACGACGGCGAACCGCCGTGCAGCCGCTCCACGAGCCGCTCGACCAGCCACGGCAGCAGGGCCGCGACGCCCACGAGCAGGAACACGCTGCCCACCGCGAGCGCCAGCGCGGCGGGCGTGTCGCCGTCCCCGCGGTCGAAGGCCAGGGTGGCGGCCAGGAACAGCACGCCGATCGCGGTGAGCGCCCAGCGCCACCACATCCGCCGGCGCACCGGCTTGCCCTGGCGGACCACGCCGAGCGGTTCCACGATCGTGCGGCGCAGCCCGAACAGCGCCGAACCGACCGCGAGCCCGGGTACCAGCAGCACGATCACCACGACGAACGGCCAGGACGGGACCAGGTCCTCCGGGAAGATCCGCAGGCCGAACGGCAGGATGTCGGCGACGAACGTGCGCAGCAGGGCGAAGAACCCGATCCCGGCCGCGAGCCCGATCCCGGCCCCGACCAGCGATTCGGCCGCCGCGATCCGTTTGACCTGCGGGGAGTCCAGGCCGAGCAGCCGCAGCGCGGCGAGCCGGCGTTCCCGTTGCGCCGCCCCCATCCGCGACGCGGTGGTGACGAAGATCAGCAACGGCAGCAGCAGCACCGCCGCGATCGGCAGGATGACGCCCAGCACGACCGCCGACAGCCCGAGCCCGGTGTAGGGCCGGCCGAACGCGTAGACCTTTCTGCCGTCGGCGCCCTCGGCCTCGATCTGCGCGGCCGGCACCCCGTAGAACGCGGCCAGATCGCCCGCGCCGGAGACGCCCTCCCGCGAGATCCGATCGACGACGTGCCCGGGCAGCTGCGCTTTCAGCGAGCCACCCTCCGGTCCGGCCAGCTTCGCGGCGAGCTCCGGCGACACGGCGAGCTCCCCCGGCGCGGGCAGCCGGCTGAGCCCCGGCGGCACCGGCGAGGTCGGCCCGGTCGCCGCGACCGCGGTGAGCTTCACGAACTCGTCACCCACCGACGCGTACCAGTTGTAGGCCAGCAGCGGGGCGACGCCCGCACGCGGCTCGGTGACCTGCGTGATCGCCGCCTTGCGCTCCGCCTGCGCGCCGACCAGGTGGTGGACCGCCGCCGCGGGCAGCAGCACGGCGACCGCGAGCGCGATCCCGAACGCGGTCATCGCCAGGCGCAGCAGCGCCGCGCCGGACATCCGGCCGCCCCCGACGGCCAGCCGGAGGCCCAGCGCCAGATCGCGGATCATGCGACCAGCTCCCGATCGACGGTGCGCCCGTCGAGCACCATGATCTCCCGGTCCGAATAGGCGGCCACCCGCGGCTCGTGGGTCACCAGCACCACCGCGGCGTCCGTTTCCCGCGCCGCCTCGGTGAGCATCCGCATGACCTTTTCGCCGTTGAGCGAGTCGAGCGCGCCGGTCGGCTCGTCGGCGAAGACCACCTTCGGCCCGGTCACCAGCGCCCGCGCCACCGCGACCCGCTGCGCCTGCCCGCCGGAGACGTCGCCGGGACGGCGCTTGGCCAGCCCGTCGACCTCCAGCCGGGCGAGCCATTCGGTCGCCTTGGCCTCGGCCTGCTTCCGCCGGCTTCCGGTCAGCCGCAGCGGAAGCGCGACGTTCTCGAGGCAGGACAGCTCGGGCACGAGCTGGCCGAACTGGAACACGAAGCCGAAGTCGGTGCGCCGCAACGCACTCCGGCCCTTGTCGGCCATCCCGGCGAGGTCGGCGCCGCGGTAGTCGATGGTGCCCGCGTCCGGCCGGATGATGCCGGCGAGACAGTGCAGCAGCGTCGATTTGCCCGACCCGGACGCGCCCATGATCGCGAGCACCTCCCCCGCCGAGACGGACAGCGCCGCCCCGTCGAGCGCCCGCGTCGGGCCGAACGACTTGTGCAGTCCCTTGCCGACGAGCAACGGCGTTCCCGGCCCGGCCATCAGCGCACCGCCTGTTCGAGTTCACCGAGGCGCGCGGCGGTGAGCTCCAGCCACCGCAGGTCCGCCTCGAGGTGGAAGAGCGCGTGATCGCAGATCAGCTGATCGGCGAGGTCGCCCGCATGCTTGCGTTTGGTGAGCGCGCGCATCACGTTCAGGTGCTCGCCGCGCTGGACGTCGAGCACGTCGGTGGCGCTGCGCCCGGACAGCAGCGCGAGCACCACCTTGGTGTAGAGCGTGTTCTGCAGGTACGGCTGCGGGTTTTCCGGTGTGCGCAGCCACGTCTCGACGTCGGTGACCCCCGCGTCGGTGATCGTGTAGCGCTTCCGGTCCGGCCCGTCCCCGCTCTCGACGCCCGCCACTTCGACCATGCCGTTGCGCAGCAGCCGTGACAGCGTCGAATAGACCTGGCCGTAAGCCAGCGGGCGGTCCTGCCCGAACTGCTCGTCGTACGCCCGTTTCAGGTCGTAGCCATGCCGCGGGCCGGACTCGAGCAAAGCGAGCAAGGTGTGCGAAATCGACATTCCCCTGATCCCTCCTCGACCCCGGATCCGGGGTCGAGGATCACTATACCGCAGGAGTATACCCACCGTGTATACCCCCGCAGAATAGTAAGTTTCAGCAGGTCAGAGGCATGGTGTTACGGCGGCGGGCCGCTAGCTCACCGACGCGACCCGAGCACCACGCGGAAGAGCCGGCCGATCCGGTCGAGGTCGACGTCCGCGGCCAAGTCGGCCTCCGCCGGCGGCTCGTCCACCGGCGAGTCGATCCCGAACAGCAGGCGCGGCAGCGCCGGGTGGACGACGAGGCCGATCAGTTCGTCCGCCACCGCTTCGGCCTCGCCGGGCGCGAGCCCCAGTGCCGCCACCAGGTGCGCCGCCAGGTCACCGGCCGTGGTCCCGAAGAGGGCTGACCCGCACGGATCCCGGCCGGCGAACCCGGCGCGCGCGGTGGCGGCCCGGGGAACGCGACCACACCGCGGCGCCGACGATCCGGAACCGCGCGCGACGCGGGCCTCCACTCCGGCGCCGGCTTCGCGCGGACGCGGGCCCCCGGCGGTCCGGGTCTGCCCACCGGCCGCCCCGAACGGCGACCGGCCGGCGCGGACCCCGAGCGCGGTCGGCCGCCCGGTGACACACGGGCTGGTGACCCACTACTTCGGCACCTACCGGGCGCTGGTGCAGGCGGTGCTGCAACGCGAAAACGAGCGGCAACGCGAACGCGTCCGGGAACGGATGCGGGCCGACAACGGGGTGCCCTACGCGGAGGGCATGACGAAGGTGCTCTACGACACGCTCACGGACGAGCGGTACGTCCGGCTGGGGACGTGGTCCCAGCTCCACGCCGACGACCTCGGCACCTCGTCGGCGAACCTGGCCGAGCTGGTCGACGCCATCGAGCACGGCATCCGCGACGTCCTGCCGGAACCGCAGCGCTCGGACCGCGCCCGGATCGAGGCCGTCGTCCTCCTGGCCATGTCCGGCGCCTACGGCTACGCGCTCGGCCGGCGTTCCTGGCTCACCGGAAGGTGATGCCGTGCTGCTCGTTCCCCAGTTCGCTGAAGCCACCGGCGATGATGGCGCCGGATCGGTGCCGATGCTCATCGGCACCGCCGTGGTGGTGCTGCTCGTCCTGGCCGGGATCCGCGGCCGGGACCTGCGGCCGCGGAAGCTGTTCGTCCTCCCGGGCATCGTGGTGCTGATCGGGCTCGCCGCGGTACTCCCCCCGCCGGCCGGCGGCAGCACCATCGTGTTCGCCCGGGCCGCGGCGCGCGCACGCCGGGACCGGCCCGGCGATCCGGTTGCGATTTCCGGGGTGGTCCCCGGCCGGCACCGCCCCTGACGGCCGGATTCTCAGAGTTCTCCCAGCACCTCCCAGGATCCGGCCAGGCGGGGGCGGCACGCTCGCGGCATGACGATCGAAATCCGGGGCCTGACCAAGCGGTACGGGCCCGACACCGTGGTGGACGACCTGTCGTTCACCGTCCACCCCGGGCAGGTGACCGGGTTCCTCGGGCCCAACGGCGCCGGCAAGTCCACGACCATGAAGATGATCGTGGACCTGGCCGCGCCGACGCGGGGCTCGGTCACCATCGGCGGGCGCCGCTACCGGGATCTCCCCGTGCCGCTCACCGAGGTGGGCGCGCTGCTCGACGCCGGTGCCGTCCACGGTGGCCGCACGGCCCACGACCACCTGCTGGCCCTCGCGGTGAGCAACGGCCTCCCCCGCCGCCGGGTCGGCGAGGTGCTCGGCCGGACCGGGCTGGACGGCGTGGCCGGCAAGCGGGCGGGCGGGTTCTCGCTCGGCATGCGGCAGCGGCTCGGCCTCGCCGCGGCGTTGCTCGGCGACCCGCGGGTGCTGATCTTCGACGAGCCGGTGAACGGCCTCGACCCCGAAGGGATCCGCTGGATCCGGGACTTCATGCGCTCGCTCGCCCGCGAGGGCCGGGCGGTGCTCGTGTCCAGCCACCTGATGAGCGAGATGGCGCAGACCGCCGACCACCTCGTCGTCATCGGCCGCGGACGGCTCGTCGCCGACACCACCGTGAGCGAGCTCGTGCGTGGCGAGGGCACCGTGCTCGTCCGCACGCCCGAGCCGGGCTTCGCGCGGCTGCTGGCCACCGCCGGAGCCGCCGTGCGGGAAGGGACCGAGGCGTCGCTCGTCGTGTCCGGCATGACGAGCGCGGAAATCGGGAAGGTCGCGGCCTACCACGGCGTCGCGCTCGCCGAGCTCACGCCGCAGCGTGTTTCGCTGGAAGACGCCTTCATGGAACTGACCAAGGACCGCACCGACTACCAGGGGGCCGTCGCATGAGCGTGTCCTTCGCCCACTCCGTCCGCGCCGAGTGGATCAAAGTACGCAGCCTGCGTTCCACCTGGTACACCCTCGCGTGCCTGTTCGCGGTCGGGCTCGGCATCACCGCCCTCGCCATGAACGCCGCCGCGCGGCAGTACCCCGGCGACGACCCCTGGGACCCGACCGGCCGCAGCCTGACGTCGTACATCGTCGCGCAGCTGATCGTCGGGGTGCTCGGCATCCTCGTCGTCACCTCCGAGCACGCGACCGGCCTGATCCGGACGTCCCTGACCGCCACGCCCCGGCGGCACCGGCTGCTGGCGGCCAAGGTGGTCGTGGCGGTCGCGGTCGCCGTGGTGGCGGGCCAGGTGCTGATGTTCACCGCCTTCTTCCTCGGCCAGGCCGTCCTCGCCGCCCATGGCGTACCGCACGCGCGGATCGGCGATCCCGGCGTGCTCTCCGCCGTGGCCGGCGGCGGGCTCTACCTCGCGGCGATCGCGCTGCTCGCGGTCGGGCTGGGCACGATCATGCGGGCGACGGCGGGCGCGCTCGCCACCCTGGTCGGGATCGTCTTCCTGGTCCCCGGCTTCGCGGGGCTCTTTCCGGCCTGGCTGCACGGCCTGCTCTTCTACTGGCCGACGCTCGGCGCGGCCGCGGTCTTCAAGACGGTCCCCGATCCCGATTTCCCGCACCCGTGGCTGAACCTGGCCGGGATGTGCGCCGGGGTCGCCGCCGTGCTGGCCGTGGCGTTCGTGGTCTTCCGGCGCCGGGACGTGTGATGCGGGAGGTGGGGCGGGGCCTGCTGGCGGCCGCCGCCGCGTTGCTCGCCATGGCGGGTGTCGCCGTGGCCGGGCTGGCTCTGCTGGGCGCCGGCCGCTTCGGAGGGTTCGGCCCGCTGACGGCGGCGGCCGTCGCGCTGGCGGCGGGCGGCTCGGCCGAGGCCGGCGCGGTCCCGGCCGGTGGGCTCCCGCTCACCGTGCGGGGCGCCCTCGAGGTGATGCCGCTGGGGATTTCGCTGGCGGGCGCGCTGGTGCTGGGGGCGCTGCTGCTGCGGCGCCGCGAAGCCGGGTTGCTCGTCCGCGGTGCCGTGGCGGCGGTGGCCCTGTCGGCGGGACTCGCCGTGATCGCGCTGCTGGCCCGGGGAGCCCTGACGATGTCGGACGGCGTCGCGGCGGGTGGTGCCGGAAGCTGCGGGCGAGCCGCCGGTCCCGCGCGCCTGCCCCTTTCCGGCCGGTTCGACGCCGGCTTCTCCGTTGCGGTCGGGCCGGTGGTGGCGGGTGCCGTGGTGGGGTCGCTGGTGGTCGTCGGAGCCTGCTGGCTCGTCACCCGGTTCCCTTCGGCGGCAACGGCTTTGCGTGCCGCGCGGTGGCCGGTCGCCGGCCTCGCCGTGCTGGGCTTGGCCGCGGCGTGGATCTTCGGCGGCACCGCGGCGGCCGGGGGTGTCCTGCTCGCTCTCCCCCAGTTGGTGTGCGGAGCCGTGCTGCTGGGGCTCGGCGTGCCGTGGACGATCAGCTCCTCGGGCGCGTTGTCGTGCGCGCTGCACGCCGCGCCCGTCTCGCCGGGTGGCCCGCTGCTCGGGCTGTCGGCCGTGGTGCTGCTGGGCTGGGGCGTCGCCTTGGCGGCCGGGCACCGCCGGCCCGGCGGACCGCTGCGCCGGGCCGCGGCCTTCACCGGGTGGTTCGCTCCGGCGACCGGTGCCGTGCTCGCCGTCGTGGCGCTGCTGTCGCGGATTTCCGTCGACGTCACCGTCGGCGCGTTCGGCCTGTCGCTGCCCGTCTTCGCCGCGCGGTCGGCGGCGAATCCGCTGCTCGCGGTGGTGGCCGGGCTCGCGGGCGGCGCGGTGGCCGGCTTCGCGGGCTCCCTGCTCGCCGACGGGCTCTCCGTATCCTCGCGGGTATGGAAGCGATGACGTCCCGGCTGCTGGTGGTGGACGACGAGCCCACCGTCCGCGAGCTGCTCTCCGCCGCGCTGCGCTTCGCCGGCTTCCGGGTGACGTCGGCGGCCACCGCGCGGGAAGCCGTCGCCGCGGCCACCGCGGAGCCGCCCGACCTGGTGCTGCTGGACGTCATGCTGCCGGACATGGACGGCTTCGAAGTGGTCCGGCGGCTGCGCGAGCGGCACCCCGGCCACGGCGCGCCGGTGCCCGTCCTCTTCCTGACTGCGCGGGACCGCCAGTCCGACAAGGTCACCGGCCTGTCCCTCGGCGCCGACGACTACGTGACGAAGCCCTTCGACCTGGCGGAGCTGATCGCGCGGATCCGCGCGATCCTCCGCCGGACCGCGGGCCACCCGGCGGGCGCGCTCACGGTGGGCACGCTCGCGCTCGACGCCGAGGGCCACCAGGTGACGCGCGCGGGGCAGGCGATCCGCTTGTCCGCCACGGAGTTCCGGTTGCTGCGTTACCTGATGGAGAACGCCGGCCGGGTGGTCTCGAAGACACAGATCCTCGACCGGGTGTGGCGCGACGACTTCGGCGGCGACGCCGGCATCGTCGACACCTACATCTCCTACCTCCGGCGCAAGGTCGACACCGCGGAGCCGAAGCTCATCCACACCGTGCACGGCGTGGGTTACGTGCTGCGGGAGCCCCGCCGGTGAAGCGGCTTTCCCTGCGGGCCCGGCTGCTGCTGCTCACCGCGGGCCTGCTGCTCGCCGGCCTGACCCTGATCGGCGCGCTGGTTTCGGATCAGCTGGAGCGTTTCCAGCTCGACCGCCTCGACGGCCAGCTGCGCTCGATGACCGAGCTCATCTCCCGGGCGGCGGGGCCGCCCCCGGCCGCGAACCCGGTCGTGCGGCCCGATCTCGTCGATCCCGCGCTCGGGCTGTTCGGCGCCCCGTACGTCGTGTACCTCGACGCGGGCGGCGCGGTGGCGGGCGGCCTCCACTCCTCCCGGGTGGACGGGGCGGCGCTGCCGCCGATCGACGCGATGCGGACGGTCCCGGCCGACGGGACGGCCGTCGACCTGGACGCCGCCGACGGGTCGCAGCGCTGGCGGGCCATCGCCCGGCCGGCCGTCCGCTGGGGCGGGACGGTCGTTTCGGCCGCGCCGCTCACCGAAGCCGACGCCACGATCGCCCAGCTGCGGACGAGCAGCCTGGTCACCGGCGCCGCACTGCTCGTCCTGCTGACCGCGGCCGGCGGGCTCGCCCTCCGGCGGGGCCTGCGGCCGCTGCGCCGGATCGAGTACACGGCCGCGGCGATCGCCGGCGGTGACCTCACCCGGCGCGTCCCGGACCTCGCGGCGCCCGGCACGGAGATCGGGCACCTCGCGGCGTCGCTCAACGCCATGCTCGGCCAGCTCGAACGGGCCTTCGCCGACCGGGCCGCGTCCGAGGCGCGGATGCGCACGTTCGTCTCGGACGTCAGCCACGAACTGCGCACCCCGCTGTTCGGCATCAAGGGTTCCACCGAGCTCTACCGGATGGGTGCACTGACCGGACCGTCCGATGTGGACGAAACGATGCGCCGCATCGACCGCGAAGCCACCCGGCTCACCGCGCTGACCGAGGATCTGCTGCTGCTCGCCCAGCTCGACGAGGCACCCGAAGAGCAGCTCGACCGGGCTCCGATGGACCTGCGCACCCTCGCCGGCGACGCCCGGCACGACCTGCGGGCCCTCGACCCGGCCCGCGCCGTTTCCCTGACCGGCCCGGGCGGTGCCGGCCCGCCCGGCCCGGCACCGGTCGACGCCGACGAAGCCCGGCTGCGGCAGGTCGTCACCAACCTCGTGGGCAACGCCGCCGCCCACACGCCACCGGGCACGCGCGTGCGGATCGGGGTCGGGACGGCGGACGGCCGCGCGGTGCTCGAGGTGGCCGACGAGGGTCCGGGGATGACGGCCGAGCAGGCGAGCCGCGTCTTCAACCGCTTCTACCGGGCCGATCGCTCCCGGACGCGCACGCCCGGCGCCGACGCCGGGCTGGGCCTCGCCATCGCCCGGTCACTGGCCCGCGCCCACGGCGGCGACGTCGAACTCGAGACCACGCTCGGGGAAGGTGCCTGCTTCCGGCTCGCGTTGCCGTTGCCGGAGAACGGGTTCACGGACTGACGCGCGGTGCGCACCGGACGTCGGACAAGCGTCGAGGGGGTTCGCCGGACTACGCTCGGAACGGAACTCTCCGACCGTTTCCGCCAGCGTGGACCAAGGGAGCTACCGACGTGGTCGAGACGCCCGACATCGTTCGCCCGCCCGCCGAGCTCAGTGCGGCCCTCGCGGCCATCGGCAGCGCGACGGCCAGCGGTGAGCTGAGCCGCCTGGGCATCCGCAGCGCCTTCATCCGCGGCCCCGTTTCGGTGACCCCCGGCGTGCGCGTGGCCGGCCCGGCGCTGACGCTGCAGTTCCTGCCGAAGCGGGAGGACCGCTACCCCGTCGACGAATACGAAGAACCGGAAAAGCAGCTGCACCGGCACGTCATGTACCACGCCCGGCCCGGTGACATGATCGTCGTCGACGCGCGCGGCGACATGAACAGCGGCGTGTTCGGCGAGATGATGCTGACCTACTTCAAGGGCCGTGGCGGCGCCGGCGTGGTGGTCGACGGGTGCCTGCGCGACATCGGCGAGGCCAAGCGGCTCGGCCTCGGGCTGTGGATCCGGGGCGCCACGCCGAACTTCCACGCCCAGACCGACATCGTCCCGGCCGCCGTCAACGTCCCCGTGGCGTGCGGCGGCACGCTCGTCGAGCCGGGCGACATCGTCGTCGCCGACGACGACGGCGCGGTCGTGGTGCCGGTCAAGCTCGCTCCCGCCCTGGTGGCTGTCGCGCGGGAACACGCGGAATGGGAGGAGTTCTCCCGGACGCGGCTGGCCGAGGGCGGCGACCTGCGGCGGTACTACCCGCTGTCGGACGAGGCCCGGCCCGAGTACGAGCGGTGGCGCGCCGAGCGGGGCCGGGACTGACGGTCGCGCTCATCCCTTCACCGCCCCCGCGGTGAGGCCTTCGGTCAGGAAGCGCTGCCCGAACCCGTACATGAGCACGACCGGGATGCTGACCAGCAGCGACGCCGCGGCCAGCTGTCCCTGCGGCACGACGTCACCGAAGATCATCGACTGCATGCCGACGGGCAGCGTCTTGTAGTTGTCCTTGGTGATGAACACGAAGGCGAACAGGAACTCGTTCCACGCGTTGGTGAGCGTGAACAGCGCGACCGCGAGCAGGCCCGGCTTGGCCAGCGGCAGCACGATCCGGAGGAACGCCCCGAACCGCGTGCAGCCGTCGACCAGCGCGGCCTCCTCGAGGTCGGCCGGGATCGACTTGAAGTAGCCGACGAGCAGCCAGGTCGCGAACGGCAGGGTGAACGTGGGGTAGGCGAGCACGAGCGACCACAGCGAGTCGTTGAGCCCGATCCCGCTCATCAGCTGGTACAGCGGGATGAACAGCAGCGCGCCCGGCATCACGTAGGTGAGCAGGATCGTCACCGTGAAGCTTTCCGATCCCCGGAACTTCAGCCGCGCCAGCGCGTAGCCGGCCAGCGCCGCGCAGACCAGGGCGATCACGGTGGACGCCACCGAAACCAGGATCGTGTTGACGTACCAGGTACCGAACGCCCGGCCGGTGAACAGGTTGGTGAACTGCTCGGTGCTCCACGGCGTCGGCCAGAGGTCGTCGGTGCGCGCGACGATCTGGTCGTCGGACTTGAAGGCCGTGATCGTCATCCAGTAGAGCGGGGCGAGCACGAAGCCCAGCAGCCCCACGAGCGCGACCCCCGTGCCGGTGCCGCCGACCAGGCGTGCGGCCAGCTTGCTGCCCCGCGTCGCCAGCACCGAGACGAGCCGGCCGACAGCGGCCGCGAGCACCACGAACACGCCCAGCACGAGCGCGGCCTTCCAGACGATGTGCGGCGACGCCCAGACCAGCACGAGCACCGCGGCCGCGACGATCACCCACGGCAACGCCGTGCGCTGCGCGGGACTCAGCCGCCGTCGCCCCAGGTCCGCGGCGCCCGGCTGGTCGCTGCGCCGCATCATCCGCACGAGGATCACCACGAGGACGGCGATGATCGGCAGCATCACCAGCGTGACCGCGGCGCCCGCGCCCAGCTGCAGCTGCTGGATGGCCTTCGAGTAGGCCACCATCACGTACGGGGCGGTGGCGTCCCCGGGTCCGCCCTGCGTCATCAGCCAGATCAGGTCGAAGTTGTTGAACGTCCAGATCGACGACAGCAGCACCGTCACGATCATGACCGGGCGCAGCCCCGGCAGCGTGATGTGCACGAAGCGCTGCCACGGCGAGGCGCCGTCCACCATCGCCGCCTCGTGGAGTCCGATGTCGATGGCCTTGAGCCCGGCCAGGAACGTCACCGTGAAGAACGGGATGCCCTTCCAGACGTTGACCAGGATGACCGCGGGCATCGCGAGCGCGGGATCGGACAGCCACTCCGCGGGCCACTTGTCGACGAGCCCGATCGCGGCGAGACCGGGCCCGATCCCGGACTCGGTGAGCAGGACGTTGACGCTGCCGAAGATCGGGTCGAGCAACGACCGCCAGGTGAAGGCCGTGACGACCGTCGGGATCACCCACGGCAGCAGGATCACCCCGGCGACGACCGCCCGGCCGCGGCGCATGTGGTGCAGCATCAACGCCGCGATGAGCCCGAAGACCACCTTGAAGATCTCGGCGTACGCGGTGAAGACGAACGAATTGAGCACACCCTTGTGGAACAGGGCGTCGCCGGCGAGGGCGGTGTAGTTGTCCAGCCCGACGAAGACCGTCTCCGCCCCGTGGCGCTCGGTGGCGCTGGTGAAGATCGAGCCGATGATCGGGACCAGGATCAGGCCGGCGACCAGCACCAGCGTCGGCCCGATGAACACCGCGGCGAGGCGCCAGTCGCGGCCGAGCCGCCGCTGCGCCGGCGTGAGCGAGGACGACCCGCCCGGCGCCGGGCGGGCCGGCGCCGGGGGTGTCCTCTTGGGACGCAGGACCGTCACTGCCGGTAGCCCTGCTGCTCGAAGATCTGCACGATCCGGGCGTGGGTCGCGGCGACGGCGTCGGCCGGCCGGGTGCCCTGGATGACCGACTGCATCATGTCGGTCAGCAGGTAGGCGGCGGTGGCGGCCTGCTCGCCGGGGCTCGGGGTCTGGGGGAACGCGTAGCCGGTCTTGGTGGTCACCGGGAGCTGCGCGCGGGTCTGCTCCCGCAGGGCGGCGAAGGCCGGGTCACCGCTCGTGTAGTACGGGTCGGAGTCCCACACCTTGCTCCACGACGGGTTGACCAGGCACGGTGCTTCCTTCGCGACCCCCAGCAGCGCGCTCCCGCCGACCATGAACTTCGCCACCAGCTTGGCGAGGTCGGGGTTCTTCGCCCCCTTGAACACGACGAACGAGTTGGACTCGCCGTACGCCAGCGGCCGGTCGAGCGCCGGCCCGGTGGCGCCGTTGAACGGGTGCGTGTTGGCGTAGACCGGGTTCTTCTTGGTCTTCGAGTCGGCGTAGACGCTGTACTGGTTGAGCGTGAGCCCCAGGATCTGCGCCAGCCAGTTCTCGTTGTTGCTCGAGTCGGTCCAGCTGCCGATCCCGGGCGGCAGCATCGGCTGGTACTTCGGGTTCGTGTAGATGTCGCCGATGAACGTGACGGCGGCGACGGTCTCCGGCGAGTTGAACACCACCTTCGTGCCGGTGTTGTCGGCGATCGCCCCGCCGTAGGTGTTGATGACGTTCGCGATGAAGCCGTTGGCGTCGCCGGAGCGGTTCACCGTGAGCCCCCAGCCGAAGCGCCGCTTCGCCGGGTCGGAAACCGCCAACGCGTTGTCGCGCAGCTCTTCCCACGTGTAGTGGGGTTTGAGCGGGAGACCCTTTTCCTGGTACCAGTCCTTGCGCAGGTACATCGCGGAGGCGATGAAGTGGTACGGGATCGCGAACCAGCGGCCGTCGAACACGCAGTAGTCGTTGGCCTCCGTCGCGGGTTCACCGTAGAGCTCGCGCATCTCCGTGACCACGTCGGTGACGTCGGTGAGGGCGCCGAGGTTGTGGAGCTGGCCGACGAACCGCCGGTCGCTCATGAAGGCCAGATCGCGGTTGGTGCCCGCCTTCACCTCGGCGTCCATCTTCGCGACCATGTCGCCGGCGTCGCCGGAGACCAGGTCGTTGCGGATCGTGGTGCCGGTGGCCGAGGCGAACACCTGCAGCGACTTGTCCAGCGCCTTGTTGGCGGCCTCGGAGTACAGCTTCTGCGAGAGCATCCCCACCGACCCGCCGCGCAGCCTGGAAGCTTGATCGAGCAGCGCCTTGGGGACCTGGACGTCGACCTGCGGTGCGGGGGCGGGACTGCTGCCGCATCCGGTGAGACCGAGCACCCCCAGCGCGCCCAGCCCGAGGAACGAGCGTCTCGACCAGTCCGTTTTCTCTTCCATGACCACTCCTTTCGCGTCCGATCGAACGGACGCGTGCCGACGGGGCGACGGTGCAACCGGCGGGACAGCGAGGCGAATGCCGCACTGCGGGTCGTTCAGGCGGCGAAGGACGCCGAACTGCTGATGCGTTGTCCTGGCAAGGGTTCGGGTATGCCCGCGGAGTGGGCCGCGTGAGGATGGCCGAGGGCGCCTCCGGCCGGGACGGGGTCCGGCGGCGGGCCGATCAGCCCCGGCCGGATCGGCGGGATCGCAGGTGCTGCCATGCCTCGTCCGTCCTCGTCATCGGTTCCGGAACTCGGTCGTGCAGTGGGACTAGCGCCGCCGTGCGGCCCGCTTGCTTCGCTGCTCCTTCTCCGCGAGGAGCGTGGAGTAGTTGTTGCTCAAGTGCTTGCGCATCGCCGCGCGGGCGGCCGCCGGATCGCGCGCCACCAGCGCCTCGTAGATCTCCGTGTGCTGGGCGGTGGCGCGGCGCAGCCCGGCCGGTGCCTCGTTGGTGAGGCGCCGGCTGGCCGTGCCGAGCCAGCGGGCGGAGTACATGATCCGGTCGAGGATGCGGTTGTCGGCCGCCCGGCAGATCTCCATGTGGAATTCGTGGTCGACCTCGAGGTAGGCCTCGGGGTCCGTCTCGAGCGTCGCCATGCGGCCGATCTCGTCCCCGAGCCGGGCCAGCGTCTCGTCGGTGATGCTGGCCGCGGCCATGGCGGCCAGCTCGGGCTCGAGCAGGACCCGCATCTGGTGCAGTTCCTGCAGCAGCTCGTCGACGCTTTCCGTGGGCAGCCACTCGATCAGCAACGGGCTCAGGTAATCCCACTCCGCGCGGGGGCGCACCACGACGCGGCGGCCCTGCGCCACGTCGACGATGTCGAGCGAGGCGAGGATCTTGAGCGTCTCCCGCGCCACCACGCGGGAAACCCCGAACTCACTCGAGATCTCGAGTTCCGACGGGGCCCGGCCGTCCTCGATTTCGCCGCTGACGATGCGCCGGGTCAGGTGGGCCGCCACCTGCACCGGAAGAGTCCGGACCTTGACAGCGTCCGGAGACTCTTGTCTCCTTGGCATGTCAGCAGCTTATAGGACAAGTTGGACCTCGCGACAGTCCCGTTCTTCGGCACTACCCTGCGGCAGGAGAGCAATGCGGATCGTGAACGTCACGACGGCGGTGGTGGCCTACCACGGTGAGGCCACGCTGGTCCGGATCGACACCGACGAAGGCCTCAGCGGGTTCGGCGAGGCCAACCCCGATGCCGGCGCGGGCGCCGTCGTCGGGATGATCAACTCTCTGACCCCCCTGTTGATCGGCGAGGACCCGCGCAACGTCGAGCGCTGCTGGGAAAAACTGCGCCGCAGCAAGGTTTTCGCGGGTCCCCAGGGCGGGGTGTTCGTGATCGCCCTGTCCGGGATCGAGCTCGCGCTGTGGGACCTGGCGGGCAAGGCCGCCGGGCAGCCGGTCCACCGGCTGCTCGGCGGGAAGTTCCGCGACCGCATCCGCCTCTACGCCGACTGCGGCGACGGCGACGACCCGGCGGGCTCGATCGCCGGGTGCGTCGACCGGGCCCAGCGGATGGTCGCCGAAGGCTTCACCGCCCTCAAGTTCGACATCGACGACCTGCACCACCCGGCCAAGTTCGACGTCTTCAACCACACGGTCAACGCCGCCGAGCTGCGCTCGATGGTCGAGCGCGTGGCGGCCGTCCGCGAAGCGATCGGCCCGGACGTCGACCTGGCCATCGACCTGCACGCCCGCTACGACGTGCCGAGCGCGTGCCGGATCTCGTGGGAGCTCGAGCCCTTCGGCTTGATGTGGCTCGAGGAGCCGCTGCCGGCGGAGAACATCGACGCGCTGGTGCGGGTGCGCGCCCAGACCCGCACCCCGATCTGCGCCGGAGAAAACCTTTACCTGCGATGGGGATTCCGCGAGCTCCTCGAACGCGGCGCGGTGGACGTCATCGAGCCGGACGTGCCCAAGTGCGGCGGCCTCGCCGAGGCCAAGAAGATCGCCAACCTCGCGGAGCTGCACTACATCCCCTTCGCACCCCACCTGGTGTCCACGCCGCTGGGCACGATGGCCACGTCGCACCAGTGCGCGGCGATCCCCAACTTCTTCGTCCAGGAATGGCACGCCTTGGAGGAGCGCGCGGTGTGGGACAGCTACGTCCACGCCCCCGACGGAAGCGGCTCGATCGTCAAGGACGGCTACATCACGCTTCCGGACACGCCCGGCATAGGCGTGGAACTCGACATGGACGGCGTCCGGGCCCACGCCGTCGCGGGCTACGGGGTGTTCGAGTAGCGGAGCCGATCACCCCACTCGAACCGGTTCCCCCACCCGGAGCAGGCGGCTTCGCGCCGCCGGCACGGTTAAGATCCTGCGCGTGCCTACGTCACATCGGGATCTCCTCCCGCGTATCGCCAAGTGACCAACCGCTTAGTAGGCTCGCGGGCACGAGCCCGTTTCTCAACGACGAGGAGGTCCCCCGTGACCGATTCCCCTTCCCGTGTCGCCGTGGTCACCGGTGCCGGCCGCGGCATCGGCGCCGCCGTGGCGGCCCGGCTGGCCGATGACGGGTTCGCCGTCGGGCTGCTGGACCTGGACGAGGCCGGTGTCAAGCAGGGCGCCGAGGCCATCGTCGCCCGGGGCGGCAAGGCCGTCGGGGTGGCCCTCGACGTCAGTGACGCCGCGCAGGTCGAGGCCGCCGTCGGCCGCGTCGCCGACGAGCTCGGGCCGCCGGTCGTGCTGGTCAACAACGCCGGCATCACCCGGGACAACCTGATCTTCAAGATGACCGAGCAGGAGTGGGACTCCGTGCTCGACGTGCACCTCAAGGGCTCCTTCCTGATGACCCGCGCGGTGCAGAAGCACATGACCGAGCAGAAGTACGGCCGGATCGTCAACCTGTCGAGCACCTCGGCGCTGGGCAACCGCGGGCAGGTCAACTACTCCGCCGCGAAGGCCGGCATGCAGGGCTTCGCCAAGACCCTCGCCATCGAGCTGGGCAAGTTCAACGTCACCGCCAACGCGATCGCGCCCGGCTTCATCGCCACCGACATGACCGCGGCGACCGCCGAGCGGCTCGGCATGAGCTTCGAGGACTTCAAGGCCGCGGCCGCGTCGCAGATCCCGGTGCAGCGCGTCGGCACGCCCGAGGACATCGCCAACCTGGCGTCCTACCTGGTCAGCGAGGGTGCCGGGTTCGTCTCGGGTCAGGTCATCTACGTCGCCGGCGGACCGAAGGACTGAGCACATGCGCGTATTCGGCAACCTCGACGAGTTCGCCGCCGCAGCCGGCGAGCACCTCGGGTACAGCGAGTGGCTGACGATCACCCAGGAGCGCGTGAACCAGTTCGCCGACGCCACCGACGACCACCAGTGGATCCACGTCGACGAGCCGATGGCGGCCGCGGGCCCGTTCGGCGGCACCATCGCCCACGGCTTCCTGACGCTGTCGCTGCTGTCGGCGTTCGGCCCGAAGATCTACCGGGTCGACGGCATCAGGATGGGCATCAACTACGGCCTCAACAAGGTCCGCTTCCCGCAGCCGGTGAAGGTCGGCTCGAAGGTGCGGGCCGGGGCGGAGCTGGTGGAGATCACCGACATCCCGGGCGGCAAGCAGGCGGTCTCCAAGTGGACCGTCGAAATCGACGGCGAAGCGAAGCCCGCTTGCGTCGCCGAATGGGTGACGCGTTTCCTCGCGTGAGGCCCCGCCGGAAGCGGCACTTTCCCCGGAAGGTGCTGTTCCCCGTGGCCGCTGTACGTCATACCGACTAGTCGGTATGCTCACGTGGATGGCAGTGTTGCCCGGGGCTTCGCCCACCCGGACCCCCGAAAGCAGAGTGTGAGGAGGCACGATGAGCCGCACCGACCCGCCGGGTCTCGATCTGGGCCGGCTGCGCGCCCACCTGGACGCGCAGCGGCCCGGCCTGGCCGCCGGGGAGCTGACCGCGGACGTCGTGGAGGGCGGCCGGTCGAACCTCACCTACGTGGTGGGCGACGGCCGGTCGCGCTGGGTGGTGCGCCGCCCGCCGCTCGGGCACGTGCTGCCCACCGCGCACGACATGAGCCGCGAGTTCCGGGTGATCTCCGGCCTGCGCGACACCGCCGTGCCGGTGCCCGAAGCACTGCTGCTCTGCGAGGACCCCGACGTCATCGGGGCGCCCTTCTACGTGATGAGCTTCGTCGAAGGCACGCCCTACCGGACCGCGGACGAGCTGACCGAGCTCGGCGGACAACGCACCCGGGCGATGGCCGACGCGCTGGTCGGCACGCTCGTCGACCTGCACGCGGTGGACCCGGCCGCCGTCGGGCTGGGTGACTTCGGCCGGCCCGAGGGCTTCCTGGAACGACAGCTGCGGCGGTGGAAGAAGCAGCTGGACGCCTCCCGCAGCCGCGACCTCCCGGGCATCGACGCACTGCACGACCGGCTCGCGACGGCGGTGCCGGTGTCCGGCGAGCCGTCGATCGTCCACGGCGACTACCGCCTCGACAACGTCCTCGTCGACAAGAACGACAAGATCTCGGCGGTGCTCGACTGGGAGATGTCCACGCTGGGCGACCCGCTGACCGACCTCGCGCTGCTGGTGGCCTACGCCGAGCGCGACAAGGTGTCGCTGCCGTTCGTGTCCAACGCCAGCTCGGCGCCGGGCTACCCGGGCACCGACGAGGTCGTCGCCCGCTACGCCGAGCTGTCCGGCCGGGACGTCTCGCAGCTGGACTGGTACGTCAGCTTCGCGTTCTTCAAGCTGGCCGTGATCCTGGAAGGCATCTACTACCGCTTCAGCAAGGGCCAGACGGTCGGGGCGGGCTTCGAAGGCGTCGGCGCCGGGGTCGCGCCGCTCATCGCGCACGGCAACGAGATTCTCAAAGAGGAGAAGTAAATGGACTTCGCGTTCGACGAGAAGACCGAGGAGCTGCGCGGGAAGCTCCTCGAGTTCATGGACTCGCACATCTACCCCGCCGAGCCGGTGTTCGAACAGCAGCTCGCCGAGCGCGACGACCCGTGGGCCATCCCGCCGGTGGTCGAGGAACTCAAGGCCGAGGCCCGCAAGCGCGGCCTGTGGAACTTCTTCCTCCCCGGCGAGCACGGCGCGGGCCTGACGAACCTGCAGTACGCACCGCTGGCGGAGATCACCGGCCGCAGCATCCGGCTCGCGCCGACCGCGGTGAACTGCGCGGCCCCGGACACCGGGAACATGGAAGTGCTCTCGATGTTCGGGACCGAGCAGCAGCAGAAGCAGTGGCTGGAACCGTTGCTGAACGGCGAAATCCGCTCCGCGTTCGCGATGACCGAGCCGGACGTCGCCTCCTCCGACGCCCGCAACATCGAGACCGCGATCCGGCGCGACGGCGACGAGTACGTCGTCAACGGCCGCAAGTGGTACATCTCCGGCGCGATGAACCCCGCGTGCAAGATCTTCATCGTGATGGGCAAGACCGATCCCGAAGCCGCGCCGCACAAGCAGCAGAGCATGATCCTGGTCCCCCGCGACGCACCGGGCGTCACGGTCAAGCGCGGCATGCACGTCTTCGGCTACGACGACAGCGATCACGGCGGGCACGCCGAGGTGCTCTTCGAGGACGTCCGCGTGCCGGTCGAGAACCTCATCGCCGGCGAGGGCGACGGGTTCGCCATCGCCCAGGCCCGGCTCGGCCCGGGCCGCATCCACCACTGCATGCGCGCCATCGGCATGGCCGAGCGCGCGCTGGAGCTCATGTGCCGCCGTGCGATCTCTCGCGAGGCGTTCGGCAAGCCGATCGCCCAGCAGGGTGTGGTGCAGGACTGGATCGCCGAATCGCGGGTCAAGATCGAGCAGCAGCGCCTGCTCGTGCTCAAGACCGCGTGGCTGATGGACACCGTCGGCAACCAGGGCGCGCACACCGAGATCCAGGCCATCAAGATCTCCACCCCGAGCACCGTCGAGTGGATCCTCGACAAGGCCGTGCAGGTGCACGGCGCGGGCGGGGTCAGCCAGGACTTCCCGCTGGCGGCCATGTGGGCCGGGAACCGCACGCTGCGCCTGGCCGACGGGCCGGACGAGGTCCACAAGCGCTCGCTGGCCCGGCGCGAACTGAAGAAGTACCTCTCGGAGGGCGCGAAGTGACTGTCACCGCCGAAGACCTGACCCGCCAGGCGACGGAGTTCCTGGCCGCGCACGACCCGAAGTCGGCCGACCCGCTGGAGTTCCTGCAGGCCCGGTTCGACGCCGGGCTCGCCTGGATCCACTTCCCCGCCGGGCTCGGCGGGCAGAACGCGCCGCGCGCACTGCAGTCCGTTGTGGACGCGGTGTTCACCGAGGCGGGCGCGCCGGACAACAACCCGCGCCGGATCGGCATCGGCCTCGGCATGGCCGCGCCCACCATCCTCGCCTTCGGCACGCCGGAGCAGCGCGAGCGCTTCCTGCGTCCACTGTGGACCGGCGAGGAGGTGTGGTGCCAGCTGTTCAGCGAGCCGGGCGCCGGCTCCGACCTCGCCGCGCTCGGCACCCGCGCCGTCCGCGACGGTGACGACTGGATCGTCACCGGCCAGAAGGTGTGGACCTCCGGCGCGCACGAGTCGCAGTGGGCGATCCTGGTCACCCGCACCGACCCGGACGTGCCGAAGCACCAGGGCATGACGTACTTCCTGTGCGACATGACCGCCCCCGGCGTCGAGGTGCGGCCGCTGCGCCAGATCACCGGCGAGGCCGAGTTCAACGAGGTGTTCCTGACCGACGTCCGCATTCCGGACACCCAGCGCCTCGGCGCGGTCGGCGAGGGCTGGAAGGTCGCGCAGACCACGCTGATGAACGAGCGCGTCGCGATCGGCGGGCACGTCCAGCCGCGCGAAGGCGGCCTGATCGGGATCGTCGCGAAGACCTGGCGCGAGCGGCCCGAGCTGCGCACGCCGGAGCTGCGCGACCGGCTGGTCCGGCACTGGGTCGAGGCGGAAACCCTGCGGCTGGCGGGTACCCGGCTGCGCCAGCAGCTGACCGCGGGCGCGCCCGGGCCGGAGGGTTCGGCCATGAAGGTCGCCTTCTCCGAGCTGAACCAGGCGCTGACCGGCCTGGAGGTCGAGCTGCTCGGCGAGGAGGGCCTGGCCTACGACGACTGGACGTTCCGGCGGCCGGCGATCGTCGACTTCACCGGCCGCGAAGCCGGCTACCGCTACCTGCGCGCGAAGGGGAACTCCATCGAGGGCGGCACCTCGGAGGTCCTGCGCAACATCATCGCCGAGCGCGTGCTGGGGCTGCCCTCGGAGCCGCGCGTCGACAAGGACGTCGCCTGGAAGGACCTCCCCCGATGACCGACCTGCTCTATTCCGACGTCGAGGAAGACCTGCGGGCTTCGGTCCGCGACCTGCTCAAGGCCAAGGCCGGCGCCGAAGCGCTGCTGGCGCGCGTGGAGACGGCCGAGCCGTACGACCTGAAGCTGTGGCGCACGCTGGCCGACGAGGTCGGTGTGGCCGGGCTGGCGGTGCCGGAGGAGCTGGGCGGGCACGGCGCGTCGGCCCGCGAAGTCGCCGTCGTGGCCGAGGAGCTGGGCCGCAGTGTCGCGCCCGTGCCGTTCCTCGGCAGCGTCGTGCTGGCGACGACGGCGCTGCTGCACACGGCCGACCGCGACTTCGTCGGCCGGCTCGCGGCGGGCCAGGCGATCGGCGCGCTGGCGGTGCCGCTGTCGACGGCGCCGGGCGCGGGCTTCCCGTCGTCGGTGACGGCGTCCGCGGACGGCACGTTGACCGGGCGCGTGGGCACGGTCGCCGACGCGTCGGTGGCCGACCTGCTGGTCGTCCCGGCCGCGGGCCCGGACGGCCCCGCGCTGTACGTGGTCGAGGCCTCGGTGGCGACGGTGTCGGAGCTGGTGTCGTTCGACCTGACGCGGCGCGTGGCCGACGTGACACTGGAAAACGCCCCGGCCACGCTGGTCGCCTCGGGGCCGGAAGCCGCCGCGGCGCTGGAGCAGGCGCTGCTGTTCGGCGCGGGCATCCTCGCGTCGGAGCAGACGGGCGTCGCCGAGTGGGCGCTCACCGAGACGGTGACCTACCTCAAGGGCCGGTACCAGTTCGGCCGCCCGGTGGGCGGGTTCCAGTCGCTCAAGCACCGGCTGGCGAACCTGTACACGGATCTGGTGCTCGCCCGCGCGGCGGCCCGCAACGCGGCGGACGCGCTGGCCACGGGCACCGACGTGCCGATCGCGGTGGCCGTGGCGCAGGCCCGCAACGCCCCGATCGCCGTCCGGGCGACGGAGGAGGCGATCCAGCTGCACGGCGGCATCGGGATGACGTGGGAGCACCCGGCGCACCTGTACCTCAAGCGCGCCAAGGCGGACGAGCTCGCCCTCGGCACCCCGGGCCGGCACCGGGCCCGGCTGGCGGACCTGGTCGACCTGCCCGCGTGAATCCGTCCATGCCCCCCACCACCACCCTCAATGGAGGCGCTTCGCGCGACTGTGTCTTCCTGGAAACGGCTCGTTCCCCGAGTGGGGAATGGGCCGTTTCCGCGTTTCGCAACACATTCGGCCGTGCCGGGCGGCGCGCCGGCTGCCGTACGCTGGCTCCCATGGCGCAGGCCATCCAGATGCACCTCAACCAGGCCCTGATGCGCATTCCCCGGCGGGCCGAAAGCGCCGACCGTTCGACACTGGCCGCGACCTACGTCGCCGCGGGCTCGTTTTCCGCGATGATCAATTCGGCCGACCACCAGATCCTGTTCGGCCGCCGCGGCACCGGCAAGACGCACGCGCTGCTGCACCTGCAGGAGCTCGTCGAGCGCACCGGCGACCTCGCGATCCACCTCGACCTGCGGACGATCGGGTCCACCGGCGGCTTGTACGCCAACACCGCGCTGAGCCCGGCCCAGCGCGGCACGCAATTGCTGGTGGACACCCTCGAAGCCGTCCACGACCGGCTTTTCGCCTTCGCCGTCGACGGCGGTTCCGCGGATCAGGACGCGCTTCTGCGCGGTCTCGACGCGCTGGTGTCCGCGGCCACCGAAGTGGAAGTCATCGGGGAAACCGAACAGGAACAGACTTCCGGCGACGCGGTGGAACGGGGCTATTCGGCGGAATTGTCGCTCGCCCCGAAAGGCGGTGCCAAGGCGTCCGCGCGGCACCGGACGTCCGCGACGACGTCGAGCCGCCGCAAGCGCACCGGCGTCGAGCAGCACCGGGTGCTGTTCGGCCCGCTGAGCCGGGCCGTGCAGGCCGTGGCCGACGGCGTCCGGCCCGCCCGGCTGTGGCTGCTGCTCGACGAATGGAGCAGCGTGCCGCTGGACCTGCAGCCGTTCCTGGCGGACCTGCTGCGCCGCAGCGTCCTGCCGGTCCGGGGCGTCACGGTGAAGATCGCCGCGATCGAGCACCGCGCCCGCTTCTTCGTCCCGCTCGACGAGGACTACCTCGGCATCGAGGTCGGCTCCGACGCGGCGTCCGCCGTCAGCCTCGACGACGCCCTGGTCTTCGACCGGTCGCCGGAGGCGGCCCAGGCGTTCTTCCGGGAGCTGTTCGCCAGGCACGTCCGGCCGATCCTCACCTCGATGCTGCGGACGGCGGTGCCCGGCGAGTTCGTCGACGCCGCCTTCCACCGCGGCGCGTTCCCCGAACTCGTCCGGGCCGCGGAGGGCGTCCCCCGCGACGCGATCAACATCGCGGCCCTGGCCGCCCAGCACGCCCACGGCGCCCGGATCACGAGTGCGCACGTGCGCCGGGCGGCGCGGGACTGGTACCTGCGCGACAAGCAGTCCGTCATCAGCCGCGACGAGGAGGCGGACCGGCTCCTGGGTCTCCTGGTCGACGAAGTGGTCGGCCGGCGCCGGAGCCGGACGTTCCTGCTGGCCGCGCGGGACCGCCCCGCGGCGATCGACACGCTCTGCGACGCACGGCTGCTCCACATCGTCCGGCGCGGCGTCGTCGACCCGCGCCGGCCGGGGCGGTTGTACGACGGATACGCGATCGATTACGGCTGCTACGTCACCCTGCTCGGCGGCCCGGCGGCGGACGCGGCGAAGCACCTGCTCGCCGACGTCTTCACGTTCGACAAGGCCGTGGTCGACCTCCAGCGGCCGGGCCGGAATTCATGAAGAACCTTCAGTTTCGTTCGGAATTCTCGCTCATCTGAGCGAAAATTTGTGAGCCAGGCCACTTCACGGGTAAAAGGGTGACAAAAATGCCCTTCTTCCCATGGTTCTTGTCGTCGCCCGGATCTAACCTGTGCGCCATGGAAACAGCCGTCGCGTCGGCCGACGCCGGTGCGCTGGAACGATTGACCGTCAGCATCGGCGGTCACCACCACAGCGCGCTCGCGGCCGGGCCCGCCTCGGGTGAGCTCGTCCTGCTGCTGCACGGCTGGCCCGAGTTCGCCGACTCCTGGACCGAGCAGCTCCACGCCCTCGGCGAGGCCGGCTACCGCGCGCTGGCCGTCGACCAGCGCGGCTACGCGGCGGGCGCGCGCCCCGAAGGCGTCGAGCACTACACGCTCGACCACCTGGTCGGCGACGCCCTCGCGTTCGCCGGCAGCCAGGGAGCGGACCGCTTCCACCTGGTCGCCCGCGACTGGGGCGGCATGGTGGCCTGGGCCCTCGCCGCGGCCCACCCGGACCGCCTCCGGTCCCTGACGGTGCTCTCGACGCCCCACCCGTCCGCCCTCCAGCGCGCGGTGGCCACCGACGACGGCCAGTTCCACGACCTCGGCTACATCCGCTTCTTCCGGCGCGCGGTCGGCAAAGCCGAGAATTTCCTCTTACGCGACGAAGCCGCGCAATTACGGGCTGTTTACAACCGCCGCATTCCGAAAGCAATCGTCGAAGGCACGGTGACGCGCCTTTCGGAACCGGGCGCCCTGACGGCGACGTTGAATTGGTACCGCGGAGCCACGAACGACGAGTTCGACATCCCGGCGGGCCGCATCGAGGTCCCGACGCTGTACTTGTGGGGCCGCGAGGACCCGTACCTCAGCCAGAGCGCGGCCGAGCAGACGGTCCACCACATCGACGCGGAGTACCGCTTCCAGATCATCGAGGGCGCCAGCCAGTGGATGGCGATGGAGGTCCCGGACGAGGTGAGCGCGCTGCTGCTGGACCACCTCCAGCGGCACTAGGCACCGGCCGGCTTGCGGACCAGCCCGGTGTAGCCGACCAGCGCGAGCGTGGCCAGCGCCCAGATCGCGGCCTGGACCACCCAGATCGCCACCGTGAACACCTGGCCGGAGCCGACGCCGGTGTCGAGGTCGCACCGCCCGCGCACGCCCGGGGACAGCGGCAGCCCGCGGTCCAGCCCGACGCCGATGAGCTCCACCGTCGTGCACGGCGTGCCCACCGGTGCCTCGAAGGTCGCGACGCGCTCGGCGGCTCGGTGGCTCCCGTCGCCCACGTGCCCGGCCCAGAACCCGAGTCCCCCGGCGGCGACCACGGCGAACAGCAGCGCGGCGGCCGCCCGCCGCGCCCGGTAGCCGTACCCGGCGAAGAGCCCCCACAGCCGGTGGAACCACCGCGCCGGCCACCCGCCGATCGCCTGGGGCGCCCGCCGCCGCAGGTCCCGCTGCTGGGCGATGAGGACGGCCCGGGCATGACCGTCGTGCCCGTGCGCGCGTTCCGCCGCGGCCAGCCGCTGGTACGGCCCGGGGCGGTAGCCCGCGGTGCGCGACCCGATCAGCTCCAGCCACTCCCGCCAGGTGACCTCTTCGAGGGCGCCGAACCGGAACCCGTCGACGAACACCAGGCCGGCGGAGGCGACCACCTCGACGGGGAAGAAGACCGGCCCGTCCACCACGGTGTCCTCGAGGCTCACGAGCGTCCCGCCCTCGCGGTGGACGATCTCCGCGCCGGTGAAGCTCAGCCGGCCGCCGACGTGGGCGCCCAGCAAGCCGACGGTCGCGGAACCGCCGGCACCGGTCGCCCGCAGCCCGCTCAGCGCCAGGCTCGCCCCGACCCGGCACCGGTCGCCCAGCACCGCCGGTCCCCGGTCGTTGGTGACTTCGGCGCCGTCGAAGGTCACCCTGCCGTCGACCCGCGCCCCCATCAGGCTCACCGCGCCCACCTCCGACGAGCACGTCGCCCGCAGGCCGGTGAGGTCGAATTCGTTGCCGACGCGGAGGTCGTCGGCGCTCAGCGCGGGACCCGACCCGTTCGCGCACACGGCGCCTTCGGCCAGCAGCTGCCCGCCGATTCCGGCCGCGTGCGCCCGAATCGCCCCGCGATCGCCGGCGCCGGTGGCGTGCGTCCCCGCGAGGTACAGGTTGTCCTCGACGCGCAGCCCGTCGGCGTAGAACGCCGGGCCGGTGTCGCTGGTGAGCCGGGCGTCCTCGATCGTCGCCTGGCCGCCGATCCGGGCGCCGAGCAGGCGGAGCGTGCCCACCTCGCCGGACCCCGTCGCCGTCACCCCGTCGAGGCGCAGGGAGCCGTCGACGCGGAGCCGGTCGGCGCTCAGCGCCGCGCCGGTGTCGTTGGCGAGCTCGGCGCGCTCGAGGTCGACGTGCCCGCCGACGTGCGCACCGATCAGGCAGAGGGCGCCGTACTCGCCCGAACCCGACGCCCGCACGCCCTCGCCGGAGAGGGTGTCGCCGACCCGGATGCCGTCGGCGCTCAGTGCGCGCCCGCCGTCGTTGACGACCACGGCGCCGTCGAAGAGGAACTGCCCGTCGACCCGCGCGCCGGTCAGGCTGATCGTGGCCGCCCCGGAGCCGGTGGCGGTGACCTCGGCGAGGCGCAGCTCCCCGGTGTGGAGCCGGTCGGCTTCCAGCGCGGTTCCGCCGCCGCCCCGCAGCGTGCTCCCGGTCAGGTCGGCCTCCCCGAGCCGGGCGCCGAGCAGGCGGAGTTCCCCGGTCACCGTCGCCTCGATCAGGCGCAGATCACCCTCGACGACCAGGCCGTCGGCGTTCAGCGCGGGCCCGGACTCGTTGGTGATCTCCGCGTCGCCGAAGTCCGCTTGCCCGTCGACGTGCGCGCCGAGCAGGCGGACCGCACCGAGTTCGCCGGCCCCGGTCGCCCGCAGGCCGACGGCCCGCAGCTGTCCGCACCGCAGCCCGTCGAGGTAGAGCGCGGGCCCGTTCGCGCCGGTGAACTCCGCGCCGGAGAGGTGGGTCCGGCCGGCGATCCGGGCGTCCAGCAGGCAGAGCGCGCCGTACTCCCCGGAGCCGGCCATCCGGGTGCCCGCCAGGCGCAGGTCGTCCACCCGCAGGCCCTCGGCGTCCAGCGCACACCCGGAGCCGCCGGTCAGCTCGCTGCCGGACAGGTCCAGCCACGGCAGCCGGGCGTGCTGGGCACTCATCGGTTCGGCGAGCACGCAGTCCACCAGCGCGAGCCCGGCAACGGCCTCGACGTCGTCGAGGTCGAGCTCCCCGGTGATCCGGGTTCGTTCCACCCGCACCCCGCGGGGGTCCACCGGGCCCCGGAGGCCGAGCAGCAGTTCACGCAGCACGAGCGCCCGCACCGGGGCGTCGGCCGCGAGCGAACGGCCGTGCCGGGCGGCGTCGAGCAGCTGCCGCTCCGGTCCGGTCAGGTCGTCGACGACGGGGAGCGGCGGGTACTCGGTCACCCCGTGAACTAACCAGGCGGCCGCAGGGCGTCGAGCAGCAGGTCCGCGTAGTGGTCGCCGATCTGGCGGGCCGTCAGCGAGCCGCTCCGGCGGTACCACGACCCCAGGTGGTGCACGGACCCGAAGAAGAAGTCCACCACCACGTCGGCCGGCTTGTCCGTGCGGAACTCGCCCGAGGCCTGGCCCTCCTCGATCAGCCCGCGGAACCGCTCGTGGTACTTGCGCCGCTCCGCCCGCACCGCCTTCTGCTTGTCCGGGGACAGCTGGTGCATCGACTGCAGGAAGATCGTGTTGTCGTCGAGGTTGTCGATGCTGGACACCACGACGTCGGACGCCGCGGCCGCCAGCCGCTCCCGCAGCGGCGCGTCCGACGAGGCCACGCTCTCCAGCTGGCGGGTCTGCTCACGCAGGACGCGCGCGTAGATCTCGTAGAGCAGGTCGTCCTTCGAGCCGAAGTAGTGGTACATCGCGCCCTTGGTGACGCCCGCCGCCTCGACGATCTCCTGGACGGACGTGCGGTCGAAGCCCTTCTTGGCGAACAGCTTCGTGGCGTGTTCCAGCAGCCGCCGGGGCACGGCGGCCTGGTCGTCGCCGGTGGCCTCGCCCGGCTTGCGGGTGTTTGCTCGGGTCACCGCGGTACCCCCTCTCAGGACGCATCAGGATAACGCCACGACAGAAACCGCCGCGGGTTGTCCACGAGCATCGTCGTGATGTCCGGTTCGGACACCCCGCGTTCCCGCAGCGCCGGCAGGACGTCCCGGGTGATGTGCAGGTAGTGCCAGTTCGGCGCGATCGTGGGCAGCTGCGCGGCGGGCAGCCAATCGATGTAGCAGGACGCGTCGTGCGAGAGCACCATGCTGCCCGCGTACCCGCGTTCGCACAGCGCCGCGACCGTGTTAACCCGCTCCTCGAACGGCAGCAGCAGGTCCAGGCCGAACCGGTCCATCCCGAGCAGCGAGCCGGCGTCGGCGAGCTCGGTGAGGTACCCCAGGTCCGTCGAATCGCCCGAATGCCCGATCAGCACCCGGGTGAGGTCGACGCCTTCGGCCGCGAAGATCTCCTGCTGCTCCAGCCCGCGCCGCGTGCCCGCGTGCGTGTGGGTCATGATCGGCGCGCCCGTCTCGACGTGCGCCTTCGCCACCGCGCGCAGCACGCGTTCGACGCCCGGCGTCACCCCCGGCTCGTCGGTCGCGCACTTGAGCAGGCCCGCCTTGACGCCGGTGCCCGCGATGCCTTCGCGGAGGTCCCCGACGAACATCGCGATCAGCGGGTCCTCGCCCTGCAGCAGCGTGCCGGGCCCGCGGAAGTGCAGGTAGTGGGGCACGTCGTTGTAGGTGTAGAGCCCGGTCGCGACGACGATGTTGACGTCGACCTCGGCGGCGACGCGCTGCACGCGCGGGATGTAGCGGCCGAGCCCGATCACCGTCGGGTCGACGATCGTGTCGATCCCGGCTTCTTTCAGCTCCTTCAGGCGCCGGATCGCTTCGGGGACGTGCTCGTCCTCGCGGAACCCTTCGTGCTCCGGGTAGTTCTCGGCGAATTCGGGGCTGAGCACGAAGAGGTGCTCGTGCATCAGCACCCGGCCCAGCGCTTCCGGCGCGATCGCGCCGCGAACCGTTTCGATCACCGCGCTACCCCCGGGCCCGCAGCTCGCGGCGCAGGATCTTGCCGCTCGTGGTCTTCGGCAGCTCGTCGAGGACTTCGACGGTGCGCGGGTACTTGTAGGCGGCGAGCCGTTCCTGGCACCAGGCGACCAGCTCCGCGGGATCGGGGGTCGCCCCGGGCGCCGGGCTGACGTACGCCTTGACCGTCTCGCCGCGGTAGGGGTCGGCGATCCCGACGACGGCGGCCTCGCGGACCGCCGGGTGCGTGTACAGCACGTCCTCGACCTCGCGCGGCCAGACCTTGAAGCCGGACGCGTTGATCATGTCCTTCTTGCGGTCGACGACGTAGACCCAGCCGCGCTCGTCCATGAAACCGATGTCGCCGGTGAGCAGCCGCCCGCCGGGCAGGGCCTCAGCGGTGGCGTCCGGCCGGTTCCAGTAGCCCGAGACGACCATCGGGCCCTCGACGGCGATCTCGCCCGCCTGGCCGGGCGGCAGTTCCTCGCCGTTCTCGCCGAGGATCCGGACGATCGTGTCCGGCACCGGCAGGCCGATCGAGATGGTCCCGGATTCCGGGTCGATCGGCGCCTCGAGGGTGCCGGGGACGACGACGCAGCCCGCCGTCGTCTCGGTGAGGCCGTAGCCGTTGTGGATGTAGTGCCCGGTCTTCGCCCGGAAGGCTTCGACGACGGCGGGCGGCAGCGCGGCGCCGCCGGAGTACAGCAGCGCGAACGAGGCGAAGTGCTCCCGGCTGAACGACGGGTGCGCCATCAGCGCCATGTAGGCCGTGGACGGCCCGACCGTGTACGACGGCTGGTGCTCGAGGAACGCGTCGAGCACGACCCCGGGCTCGAAGCGGTAGGCCAGCGCCAGGGTGCCCTCGATGTCGATCGCGGAGCCGAGCTCGCAGACCATGCCGGTGATGTGGAACAGCGGCGCGAGCCCGAAGAGCGTCGACCCGGCGGGCAAGCCGCTGAACGAGCCGAGGCCGGCGGCGTTGGTGCCGATGTTGCCGTGGGTGTTGGTGGCGCCCTTCGGCGTGCCGCTGGTGCCGGAGGTGTAGCTGATCAGCGCGGTGTCGTCGAGGGAGAAGCCGGGTTCCGGCGGCTTCGGGCCCGGTGTCGCCGCGGCTTCGAGGAGCTCGGTCGCGCCCGGTGTCTCCTCCTTTTCCACCTTGGCCAGGACGCGCTCGTCGTCGCGGGTCTGGAACTCGAGTTCGCTGGTGGTGAGCGCGATGCCGACGCCGCCCGCGGCCGCGGTCTCGCCGATGTAGGCGTTCCAGCCGCGCTGCGAGCAGACGACCGCCTTGACGCCGGCGTCGGTGAACACGTGGGTGAGCTCGCGTTCGCGGTACATCGGGTTGACCGGCACGACGATCCCGCCGGCCTTCCAGGCGCCGAGCAGGGCGATGACGAACTGCGGGATGTTCTGCAGCACCAGGGCGAGCCGGTCGCCGCGGGCGAAGCCGTGGGCCGCCAGGTACCGCGCGACGCCGTCGGAGAGCTCGTCGACCTCGCGGTAGGTCAGCCGCGCGTCGAAGTACGCGATCGCGGCCCGGTCCGGGACGTGGTCCACGGCCCGGCGGAACGACTCGGGCAACGTCGTCGGCTTCGCCGGCCCCGCGGCCCGCACCCGTTCGTCGTAGCTCGCGAGCCAAGGCTTCGCGTCGTACCAGCTCATCCAGTGACCTCCTTTGGACACCGACCGGTCGGTATGCCGACGCTAGGAGGACACGGCGGCCCGCGTCAAGCCCGCACAGGCACGCCGAAATCGTGCACGACAATTCCCGTGCACAGAAACAATGCAGCCAGATGCCGCCGTCACAGGGGTACACGTGCCCCGGTTCGAAATGGTTCATATCTTCTTTTTCGCCTGGATCACACTGGACAAACCCCTGGTCCAGAGGCCACCATGGCGTCGGCGACCAGATTGGTCCGCCCCATCAGAGAACCCCGCCGTATCCCCCGAACACGGCGGAGTACCCATATGTTCACGCTAACTCACGCACGAAAACGGAGTCATTCATGCCTGCTTCCGGTGGACGACACCGCCTATCCCGGCGGACGAAGATCGCGACGGGCGCCTTCGCCCTCGCGATCGCGGGCGGCGCGCTGGTGATCGCCACGACCTTCGGTGACCCCGGCGCCGCCAACGCCGCCTCGGGCGGTCAGGCGGCGGCCGGCCAGATCACCTGTCCCGACGTGGCGAGCAAGCTCCCGGCCATCCCCGCACAAGCCCAGGCCGAGGTGCAACGCAACCTGGACCTGCTGAACACCCAGATCGCCGAAGCCAACAACCGCCTGCAGACGACCGTCGGCCAGGGCGGCCCGAACTTCGTGCAGAACGCCATCCTGGGCCCGCTGGCGGACAAGCGGAAGTCCACGATCGACCGCATCGCCATCTCGATCGGGCGCCGGGCCGAGAAGCCGCAAGGCCTCGACAGCCTGGCCACGTGCTCGGTCGGCGGGCAGTCCGGCACGGGCGCCGGTGCCGGTGCGGCGGCTCCCGCGCCGGCTCAGGGCACGGGCAACGGCGGCCAGAGCGGCAACAACGGCCAGAACGGGAACACCGGCAACACCGGCAACGCCGGGGTCGGCCAGATCTCCTGCCCCGACGTCGAAAGCAAGCTCCCGGCCATCCCCGCCCAGGCCCAGGCGGAGGTGCAGCGCAACCTCGAGCTGCTGAACACCCAGATCGCCGAAGCCAACAACCGCCTGCAGACGACCGTCGGCCAGGGCGGCCCGAACTTCGTGCAGAACGCCATCCTCGGCCCGCTCGAGGACAAGCGCGTGGCGACGATCAACCGGATCGCCACCGCCATCGGCCGCAACGCGGCCAAGCCGCAGGGTCTCGACGCGCTCGCGCCCTGCAGCCGGTGACACCGGGGTCCGGCGGGGGTGCGCCCCGCCGGACCCGCGTCTCACCGGGCCAGCAGCGCGCTGATCCGCAGGAAGGTCCGCGCGGTCATCGTCACCCGCACTTCCGTGGTGACGACCGGATCGAATGCGAACGACGTCGGGTCGTTCGAGCCGGTCCCCCACGTGATCCGCAGGTTCCGCACCGGCTCGAAGCCCCGGGCGGTGCGGCAGGTGACTTCGACGGCGACCGGCAGCCCCAGCTTCGCGTCCACGACGAAGTTCGCCGTGATGGCGCTGATCCGCTGGGCCGACGGCCAGGTCAGGGACACCCAGTCCTCGGCTCGCGGCCTGCTCACCGCGTTCAGCGTCGAAGTCGCCGGTTTGACGTAGTAGTTGGACCAGCCGGTGGCCGGGTTCCCGTCCAGCATCGCGGCCGGCAGCGTGTCCGGGGCGCCCGAGTAGCTCGCGTCCACCGTCGAAGCGGCCGGGACGACGGGGGTCTCGACGGCGCGCGCTCCCGGGCCGTTGCGCTGGCCGAGGGACGTGCCGGGCAAGGTGAGCTTCCCCGGCGTCAGGCCCGGGGCGCTCGCCGTCACGGTGATCTGCCCCCGCCCGCCGGTCGCCGCGACGACGGCGACGGCCAGCCCCTTGAACGCCGGGATCGCCGGCTGCTGGTAGCTCTGGGCGAGTTCCTGCCGTCCGTTGTCGACGCCGGCGACCCGGCCGGGGCCGGCGACGGTGAAGCGCAGCACCGGCCCGTCACCGGGCACGACGACCCCGTGGGCGTCCACGACCGAAGCCGTCACGAACGTCATCGCCCCGGCCACCACGCCGCCACCGGGCGCGTCAACGCTCAGCTTGACCGCGCGCGGCGGCCCGGCCGTGACGAGCCGGTCGCGCGCCACCTCGCGGCCACCGGCCCGGGCGATCGCGGTCAGCGTGCCGGGTTCGAAGGGCACGGTCCAGGTCAGGTGCAGCTTGCCGGTGCTGCCGTTCGGGCTGGTGTAGCTGCCGGACGGGTCGTTCTTGTCGTCACCGGCCGGCTCGCTCGTTTCCAGGTACGGCCGCCCGTCCACAGTGGTCTTGCGATCGAACTTCTTGACGCCCAGCGACTTCCCGTTCAGCACCAGCTCGACGGTGTCCACAGTGGAGTAGACCCACACCGCGACGGGTTCGCCGGGCCGGTGGTTCGTCCAGTCCATCGGGGTCAGGTGCACCATCGGCGCGGTGGTCCACTGGCTGCGGAAGAGGTGGAAGGCGTCCTTGGGCAGGCCGGCGCTGTCGATCGCGCCGAAGAAGGACGTCTTGACCGGGAAGACGTCGTACGGCGTCGGCTCGCCGAGGTAGTCCTGCCCGGACCAGAGGAACTGGCCCTGGCAGAACTTCCGGTCGCGGTCCTTCTTCAGCGAGTACTCGCCGCTGAACGTCCACGAAGCGAGGTTGTTGTCGTACGACGACGTCGCCCGCTTGCCCGGGGTGTGGTTCTCACCGGTGTTGAGCAGGTCCGGGTCCTGGTAGACCCCGCGCGTCGAAGTCTCCGACGACGACTCGGATTCGAAGAAGAACTTGTCCGGGTACTGCTTGTGCAGCCCGTCGATGGACTGGGCGGTGTTGTAGTTGACGCCGAGACCGTCGAGCTGCTTGAGGATGAGGTCCTGCGGCGAGCCCGGCGCGGGCACACCGCGGTAGCGGTCCGAACCCATGACGATCGGCCGGGTGGCGTCGATCGCGCGGACCACGGCGATCAGGTCCGCCGCGATCTGCGGGCCGCCCGCCATCGACGCGTCCGGCACCTCGTTGCCGATCGACCACAGCACGACGGCGGGCGAGTTCTTGGCCGCGTGGACCATCTCGGCGATGTCGCGCCCGCTCCACTCGTCGAAGTCGCGGTGGTAGTCGTACTCGAGCTTGCCGGTCCGCCAGCAGTCGAACGCCTCGACCATCATCACGATCCCGAGCCGTTCGCAGACCGTCACCAGCTGCGGGTCCGGCGGGTTGTGCGCGGTCCGCAGCGCGTTGACGCCCATCGCGAGCATCAGCCGCATCTGGTGCTCCAGCGCGGCCGGGTCGATCACCGCGCCGAGCGCACCCTGGCTCGAGTGCAGGTTGACGCCGCGCAGCTTCATCGGCTTGCCGTTGAGCGAAAATCCGTGATCCGGGTGGAATTCGGTGTAGCGGAAGCCGAAGTCCGCGGTGGTCGTGTCGAGCACGCGCCCGGCGACGACGACGTCGGTGCGCAGCCGGTACAGCCGGGGTGCGCCGATCGACCACAGCTGGGGCCGCTCGACGCGCAACCCGGTCACCGCCGGCACCGTCCGCCCGCCGGGTACCGCCACGGTCGTCGAGCCGGTCGCCACGACGCGGCCCGCCGGGTCGGTGACGGTCGTGCGCACCTCCGCGGTGACCGGGGCGCCGGCGTCGTTGACGACGTCGGTGGCGACCCGCACCGTGCCCCGGCCGGCGGCGATGTCGGGCGTGGTGACGAACGTGCCGTGGCGGGCCACGTGCACCGGCTCGGTCACCACCAGGCGGACGCGCCGGTAGATCCCGCTGCCGGAGTACCAGCGGCTGCTGGGCAGCGGGTTCGTCGCGCGCACGGCGAGGACGTCCGGCGTCCGCCCGTCGGTGTGCAGCCGGCCGGTGAGGTCGAAGGCGAACCCGGTGTAGGCGTACGGGTGGTGGCCGAGCAGCTCGCCGTTCAGGTACACGTGGGCGTCCGAATAGACGCCGTCGAACTCCACCGACACGCGTTTGCCCGCGAGCGACGGCGGCAGCGTGAACGTCTTGCGGTACCAGCCGAGCCCGCCGCGGAAGAAGCCGGAACCGCTGCTGGTGCCCTTGCCGGTCGGCGGGAGCTCGATGCTCCAGTCGTGCGGGAGGTCGACGAGCTGCCACGCCGAGTCGTCGAAGCCGGGCTTCGGGGCGTCGGCGAAGCGGCCACCGGGATCGGTGACGCCGTCCGGATTGGCCAGTGCGAACCGCCAGCCGGTGGTGAAATCGCTTTCTCGCGCCGGCCCCGGCTGGGCGAGCACGTCGGCGGCCCGGGCGACCGGCGCGACGGCCGACACGGCGACGGCGGCCCCGGCCCCGCCCAGCACCACCCGTCTGCGGAGACCGTTCGGTTCTGCTTCCGGCATCGGGTGAGCCCCTTCCAGCGCGGCGACGTGCGGGCGGAAAGCACTATGGCACAGAGGTTTCCGGACAATCAAAGAGTTCGATAATTTCGAACTCGGCGCTCGCTCGCCGCTCCGGGCGTGACTTCTCGGCCAAGCGACCGCTTAGTATGGTGTCCGACCCGAGGAGGCGGCGATGTCCATTGTGGATGGCGTGCGGTACGAGGCGGACGGCGCGGTCGCGACGTGCACCTTCGACAAGCCGGACCGCAGCAACGCGATGGACGTGCCGATGCAGGCCCGCTACGGCGCCTTGCTGCGGCAGGCCGACGCCGACCCGGAAGTCCGCGCCGTCGTCGTCACGGGGGCGGGCCGGGCCTTCTGCCCCGGCGCCGACCTGGGGTTGCTCGGCACGATCGCCGCGCGGCCCCCAGTCGAGGAGAACTTCCGGGACGTGCTGGCGGCGGCGTCGGCGGGCGTCCCGGTGATCGCCGCGGTCAACGGCGGCTGCGCCGGCCTCGGCTTCGTCATCGCCTGCTCGGCGGACGTCCGGTTCGCGGCCGCCGGCGCGAAGTTCACCACCGCGTTCGCCCGCCGCGGCCTGATCGCCGAGTACGGCATCGCGAAGCTGCTCCCGGAACTCGTCGGCCAGGGCCGGGCCCGCGACCTGCTGCTGTCCGGGCGGACGTTCACCGCGGAACAGGCGCTGGACTACGGCCTGGTCCAGGAGGTGGTCCCGCCCGGCGAGTTGGCGGAGGGCGCGCACGCGTACGCGACGGAGCTGGCGACGTACAGCGCACCGCGATCGATGGCGGTGATGAAGGAGCAGTTCGCGCGGGAGGCGCTGCTGCCGCTTTCCGAGGCGGCCCGCTCGGCCACGGAGCTGATGGTCGAGTCGTTCGGCCGTCCCGAGCTCGCGGAGGGGCTGGCGAGCTGGAACGAGCGCCGTCCGCCGCGGTTCCCGCCGCACCGATGAGCTTTCGGCGTCCCGGTCGTCAGTACCGGCATGGCCAAGTTGCTCTACGCGTTCAGCTGCTCGATCGACGGTTTCCTCGCCGGCCCGGGCGGCGACATGTCCTGGTTGACGCCACACCTGCACCCCGACCCGGAGGTCGACGCCCTGATCCCCCGCATCGGAGCCCTGCTGGTGGGCCGCCGCACCTACGACGGCGACGACCCGCACCGCGGCGGCCCGGGCGAAGGCAAGGCCTTCGGGGGTGGCTGGGAGGGGCCTCAGTTCGTGCTCACCCACCGGCCCCCGGCACCGGTTCCCGGCGTCACCTTCGTCGGCGACCTGGCTTCGGCGGTCGCCGCGGCCAAGGAGGCGGCCGGGGAGAAGTACGTCAACGTCCTCGGGGCCGACGTGGCCCGGCAGTGCCTCGAAGCCGGTCTCCTCGACGAGATCCTCGCCCTGCCGGTCCCGGTGCTCCTCGGCGACGGGGTCCGGATGTTCGACCGTCCCGGCGGTGGCACGATCGAGCTGGAACGCCTGCGCCCGAACTGGTACCGGGTGATCCACTAGAGGGTCGAGATGCGGACTCACCGGGCGGGGACCGAGCCTCGGCACCGGCCCGGAAAATGTTACGCCCATCAGTTCCGGCGCAGCGCGGTACGCTCTCGACCTGAGCGACGTAACATCACGACTTCTCCGTACACTGGTCAACGGATGGACCGAGAAAGGTGTCACATCTCGGTCACGTCGATTGGGAGGCACTGATGTTCGAGAAGCTTTCAGCGGCTGCGAATCGCGCCCTGGCGGAGGCTGCGAAACATGCAACGCGCATGTCGGCCGACGACATCGGACCCACACACCTCCTCCTCGGCCTGGCCGATGACCCGCAAAGCGTCGCCGGTACTGAATTGACTGAAGCAGGCGTCAATCTCGAACCTCTTCGACGCCTCGTTTCCGCAGCCCCGAGCACAGAAACCACGAAATCGAAACCTCTCGCACTGGCGCCCGACCTGTGGCGCATACTCGACGCCGCAGTACGAACCAGCGCATCAGCCAACGCCGACCTGGTGACGACGGGCCACATCTTGCAGGCGGCTATCGCTGATCAAGGCAGTGAGGTCCTGCAACTCTTGAGCGAGCTGGGGTTGTCAGTACCGTCAATCGCCGGACTACGCTCAGCGGATTTGACGCAACGCGGCACCAAAACTTCAGCCGAATACGAAGGGGTGCCGACAGTCAGGGATTTCGATCTTATCAGCGCGTCTGACGGCCCGCTCGACGACGAGGAGACCAGGCGCATTGGCGACACCGAACTCCGCCGCATGAGAGACCATCACCCAAGACGTCGGCGCGATAACTGAGGAGTGACGAGGAGTCTCAAGGTTGCAAGGTCGACAGCGCCGACGTCGACCCTGCAACCCGTTCGACACGCAGACTGGTCGCCCGTCACAGAATTGCCGGAATAACCACCCTTATCGTGCTCCAGTAGCACAGAATCTCACGCGGATCCAGGAGTGAACAGTTGGAACCCGCAGGCCCAGGCCAGTACCAACCCTCTGGCAGCAGCATGTCGACATAGTGAGTTATCTGGTAGTAGCCCGAACAGTTGAGCTCACCAGCGCAGGCGAAGTGGCCGACCGATCCGCGCGCGACACACGGGTTGACTGCCGGATAATCACACTCGCCAAGATTGCCGGTATCCCTCTCAGTATTATCGATATAAAGCTTGGCAATGTCGGACAGATAATCCATCGTCTGCCCCTGGACAGTGGGCGTACATATGACACTGGAACTGTAGAACGTTTCAGTGGTCTCCAGAACACTAAGGGGCCGCCGGGCTATATTGAGCGCCGATATTGCCCTTGATGTCCCCATAGTCGCAACCATTGCCAGGCGGGTCAGCGAAGGGAGCCACCACCTGCCCAGTCCGACTACTCACCGCTCTCAATTTAAAAAGTGCAGCCTGGCTTGCCTATCGGCCTTGAGTTGATAATTGACTACCACAGGCCGATCGCTCGCATTAGCCAACCCCACACCAGAAACAAGCATGGACAGGCACACGCCAAGCAATGCCAGCAATCTTCGAAGCGAACTTCTCAAACATTACTCCCCCTTTTTCAATTATTTACGAAACTTGCGACCACAGATAAATGCGCAGCTCAATTCGAAGTATCCCGTTGACAACCTCAGAACGAGAGTGCGCTTCCCGACATATCCAGGAGAACCGACGGTACGAGCGACTGTGACCAACCACTAGCCCCAAACGGATGATTATTCACTCGACTCATCGGCAAGAGGTTATCTCCAGCCGTGGCGGAACGAGTCCTTTTTGCCGAAACACCAGTCAAGGTCATCGACATCTGTCACAATCCCACGCCCCGCCTCGAATGCGGTGCGAATTCCGTACCTCGAGCGGCACGCGCCTGGCCGCACCCGGGCACCGCCATGGCCGCATGGAACCGGGCTGTGGCCGGAGAGCGGGAAGCCGTCGCAGGTCGAAGTGTCGGATGACCCGTCCCGGGGTCACTGTGACCGGTCGGCATCCGTCCGCAGTCGACTTGAAGCCCGCCATGGCGTGGTCGAAACGCGCCGCCGCCGATACCGGGCTGACCGTCGGCGGCCTGGACCCAGCCGAGATCCGGTGACCGATCCCGGCCTGCCGACGTCGCCGAGCGAGTTCGTCCATGCGGTGCGGCTGTTGCTCCCCCGGCCGCACCGAGCCGGTCGCCGCCGGTCCGAGCGGTGAAGCAGCGCGCTCACAGCTCCCCGACGGCCTCCTCGACCTTGCGCTGCAGCTTGTTCATCCCGCCGAGCCACCGGTCGGTCTCGGTGGCGCGCGCCGCGTAGTAGCCCGCGACCTCGGGGTGGGGCAGCACCAGGAACCGCTTGTCCTCCATGGCGGCGAAGAGCGCGTCGGCGACCTGCTCCGGCTCGATCGCCGAGGCGCCCATCAGCAGCCGGCCCGCCGTGCCGGTGCTCTCCAGCATCGCCGTGCGCACGCCCTGCGGGCAGATCGCCTGCACCGTGATGCCGCGGTGGCGGTAGGTCGCCGACAGCCATTCCGCGAACGCCAGCGCGCCGTGCTTGGTCACCGAGTACGGCGCCGAGCCGAGGCTGGTCAGCAGGCCGGCCGCCGACACCGTGGCGACGAAGTGGCCCCGGCCGCGCTCGAGCCACGCCGGCAGCAGCAGGTTCGCCGCGCGGACGTGCGACATGACGTTGACGTCCCAGGTGCGCGCCCACACCTCCTCGCCGCTCTCCGCGCCGCCGAAGGGCGCGATGCCCGCGTTCGCGCAGAAGACGTCGATCTCGCCGAGCGCCGAGCGGGCGCTGTCGATCAGCTCCGTGACGCCGTCCAGGCTCGCGACGTCCCCCGCGAACGCCGTCCCGCCGACCTCGGCCGCGATCTCCGCGGCCTTGTCCCCGTCGAGGTCGGCCACGACGACCCGGGCGCCGTCGGCCGCGAAGCGGCGGGCCAGCGCGGCACCGATACCGCCGCCGCCCCCGGTGACGACGACGCCGGTCACAGGCCACCGCCCAGGGTCACGCCGCCGTCGAGGACCACCGTCTGGCCGGTGATCCAGCCCGCGTCGTCGGACAGCAGGAACGCCACCGCGCCCGCGATGTCGGCCGGCACGCCGAGCCGCTTCATCGGGTACGCCGAGGCGACCTCCTCCTCGCGGCCCTCGTACAGCGCGGTCGCGAACTTCGTCTTGACGACGGCCGGCGCGACGGCGTTGACGCGGATCTTCGGCCCCAGCTCGGCGCCGAGCTCGACGGTCAGCCGGATCAGCGCCGCCTTGCTGACGCCGTACATGCCGATGCCCGGCGAAGCGCCGAGACCGGCGACGGAGGCGACGTTGACGACGGCGCCGCCGTGCTCCCCCATCCACGCGTCGCGGGCGCGCTTGGTCCAGCCCAGCGGCGCGAGCACGTTGACGCCGAGGATCTTCGCCGCGGCGGCCGGGTCGATGTCCAGGGTCGGGCCGTAGACGGGGTTGATGCCGGTGTTGTTGACCAGGTAGTCGAGCCGGCCGAAGGTCTCGATCGTCTTGGCGACCGTCTCGTCCTGGTGGTCGGTGTCGTCGGCCTTGCCCGCCACGAACATGGCGACGTCCGGGCCGCCGAGGGAGCCGACCGCCTCTTCGAGGGCCTCCGGCTTGCGGGCGGTGAGGCAGACCTTGGCGCCGCGCTCGACGAGCGTCTTCGCGATCCCGAGGCCGATGCCCCGGCTGGCCCCGGTGACGATCGCGACGCGATCCTTGAACGAGTTCACGGCAGGCGGTCTCCTTCGGCTGTGGTGCCCGGCACATACCAAGCAGTCGGTCAGTGGCCATTATGCGCGATCCGGCGAAGGTCTCAAGGCGGACACCCGTCACACCCGCCGGTCACCGCACACGGAGCACGAGCTTGCCGGTCGTCGAACCCGATTCGATGCGGCGGTGCGCGGTCACTGCCTCGGCCAGCGACAGGGATTCGACGTCGACGCGCAGGGTGCCGTCCGCGACGGCCGCGACGGCGCGGCGCACGGCCTGCCCCACGGTTTCCGGTGCCACGGCGGAAAACGCGGCGAGGTTGAACCCCGACACGGTCTTGGTGGTGAACCACAGTTCGTTGGCCGGGATGCCGACGTCCTCGGCGCCCGAGGCGTTGCCCATGACCACCAGGCGCCCCATCGGGGCGAGCCGGTCCAGGCTCGCGCGGCGCGCCGGGCCGCCGACCATGTCCACCACGACGTCGAACTCGCCGGTGCCGGCCACCTCGTCGCGCAGGACGACCTCGTCGTAGCCGAACGCCTTCGCGGCGGCGATCTTCGCTTCGCTCCCGACCGTGCCGACCACCCGGCCGGCGCCGAGCAGGCGCGCGACCTGGCCCAGCTGGCTGCCCACCCCGCCGGCGGCGGCGTGCACCAGGACGCGTTCGCCGCGTTCCAGCCTGGCCACGCGCTCCAGGACGAGGAAGGCGGTGGTGCTGTTGGACGGCACCGCCGCCGCCACCTCGAGATCGGTTCCGCGCAGCGGGGCCACCAGCGCGGCGGCGGTGGTGACCACCTCGGCGTAGCCCCCGCTCGCCACGATCGTCAACGCGGCGACCGGCTCCCCCACCGACAGGCCTTCGACGCCTTCGCCCAGCGCGCGGATCCGCCCGGAGACCTCGATGCCGGGGACGAAGGGCAGCGGGACGTCGACGACACCCTGCCGGTAGAGGACCTCGGCGAAGTTGGCGCCGGCGTAGGCGACGTCGATCGAGACCTCGCCCGGCCCGGGCTCCGGCACCGCCACGGTGTCGAGCCGCAGGACCTCGGCGGGGCCGAACTCGGGGATGGTGACCGCCTTCATGCTGTTCGTCATGGCCTCGATCCTGCGGCGGCCGGGAGCACCGGGCCAGGCCCGGCCCAGCCTGGGTCCGCCAGGACCAGGTTCAGCGCGGGACCAGCGAGAGCACCGCCTCGACCAGCTCCGGGCCGTCGAGCAGCACCGGGTCGTTGTGGTCGGCACCGGGGATCTCCACCAGCCGGGCCGACGCCGCGGCCGCCACCTCGCGGCTCTGGGACGGCGGGACGATCGAGTCCCGGCCGCCTGCGACCACCACGGCCGGGACGTGGAGCCGCGCGGCCTGCTCCTTGACCGGGAAGCGGTCGCGCAGCAGCAGGCGCACCGGCAGGTACGGGTAGCTTTCCGCGCCGACCGCCGCGAGGTCGGCGAACGGCGACCGCAGCAGCAGGCCCGCCGGCGGGTGTTCGAGGGCCAGCTCCGTGACGACGGCGGAGCCGAGGCTTTCGCCGAAGTAGATCAGGCGCCCGGGCGGCACCCGCCGGTCCTCGGTCAGGAAGCGGTGGGCCGCGCGGACGTCGAGGGCCAGGCCGTCCTCGCTGGGATCGCCCGGATTGCCGCCGTACCCGCGGTAGTCGAGCAGCAGCACGGCCAGCCCGGCCTGCGCGAGCTTCGCGGCCAGCGGGGCCCGGCCGGCCCGGTTGCCGCCGTTGCCGCCCGCGACCAGCACCGTCGCCGCCGGGTCCCGGCCGGCCGGGTGCAGGTACCAGGCGCCCAGGTCCAGTCCGTCGGCCGTGCGAAGGTGGATGTCCTCGGCCATCGTTTCAGGGGTGCGGGTGGCGAAGCCCCCGCTCCGGGGCGGAGCCCCGGTTGTCACAGCGCCTGGCAGCACGCTCGCGGCGGCGGGCACCGGCGCGGGGTCCGGCAGGTAGATGAGCCGCCGCTGGACCGCCCAGAAGGCGGCCAGCAGGAGCACGAGGACGACGACGGCCACCACCAGCACCCGTACGAGCACCGTCCTGGTCAACGTGACCTCCAGCCCCACGGGAAACAACGGCGACCCGGTCACGTTGTACCCCGGTGATGACTTCGCCACTCGAATTCTGCGTCCTCGGCGACTCGCTGGCGGCCGGCGTCGGCAGCAGCCGGGAGGACGACACCCTCGGCCGGCGGCTCACCCGCCGCCTGCGCGACGCGGGCCACACCGTGCGGCTCCGGAACTTCGGCGTGCCCGGAGCTCGCTCGGCCGACCTCGAACGCCAGGTCGGCGTCGCCCTCGGCGAGCGGGTGGACCTGGCCCTGATCGTGATCGGCGCGAACGACCTCGCCGGGTTCGTCTCCCCCGCCGTCGGCGCGCGGCAGCTGCACGACGCCGTGGCGCGGCTGGTCCGCGCCGGCGCCCGCGTCATCGTGGTGCCGGCGCCCGACCTGGGGATCGTGGCGCGCGTACCCGGGCCCTACCGGCAGCTGGTCTCGGCGGCCAGCGGCCACTACGCACAGGCCCAAGCCGAGGCCGCCATCCGGGCCGGGGGTGCCGTGGCCACCGCCGGCCCCGAACTCGCCGCCCGCTTCGCCGCCGACCCCGCGTTGTTCTCCGCCGACCGGTTCCACCCCTCGTCTGCCGGCTACGCCGTGATCGCCGAAGGCCTGGCGCCGCACGTGCTGGCCGCCGCCGCGCACCTGGCCGCCTGAGCCGGTTTTGCCCGGCTTTAACCGGCGCCCGGCAAGATCGGTTCCGCCAGGCGGTCGGAGCGAGGGGTGGGGGTCCGGAGCTCACCGGCAGGGGGGACTTGCCGGTCGAGGGTGCCGGTCGCTTGGCAGCCAGGGGGTACTGGGGGAGTTCTTCCCGCGTCCATCGTGACGCGCGCTGCAGGCTGGGGGCCTGCAGCGCCCGCCCCTTCCGCTCCAGGGAGAGAGGGCAGAACATGTACCGATCAACCCAGCGCGCCATCGTCGTGGGCGCAATCGCGGCCAGTGCCATCGCACTCGCCGCACCGGCCGCACTGGCCACCGTCCAGGGCGGCAAGTCGAAGACGTGCACCGACAGCAACACCTGCCAGATCGACCCGCCGGTCTGGTTCCCGGGCGGCACCCTCTCGGTCGACGCCGACGTGCACGGCACCGGCCCGGCCCAGTGGGTCGTCCGCAGGGACAGCGGCGGCACCGTCTGCCAGTCCGGGTTCGCCGCCGAGGACCCGGCGCGATCCTGGGTCTGCAACAACGTGTCCGCCGGGTGGCTGTACGGCATCGTCTCCGGCGGCTCCCCGAGCGTGAACATCGGCCTCCGCTGGTAACACCCACCGAGAGAAGGAGAAACACCATGAGGACGCTTCGCTTCTTCACCCGTTCCGTGGCTCGCAGCCTGCGTACCCGGGAACTGGGCGCCGCCTGGCGCTTCTACTACGAGATCTACTGATCACCACCGCGGCCGGGGTCTCCGAACCCCGGCCGCGGCGTTTTCCCCGGGAGACCTCCGTGCGCCAAGCCACCGCCGAAGCCGGTGCGTTCCTGACCGACCCGCTGACCGCCCTCGACGACTGGGCCGGTGACGGCATCGCGATCCGCCGGTTCGAACCGGGCCGGTACCTGGTGTCCGGCGACGAGCTCGTCCGCACCGCGCTGGCCGGGACCACCACGCCGTTCGAGGCGAAGGCGGCGACCTTCGGGGCCGTCGCCGAGTGGGTGCCGGGCTCCGAACGCAGCCGCCCGGTCAACGCCGCGCTGGCGCGGGAACTGGACCGGGCCTGGCAGGCCGTGCCGGCCGGGCGGATCGGCGCCGAACTCCGGCGCTCCGCCGAAGCCGGGGAGGCGTGGCCGGGCGCGCTGGCGACGAGCTACCTGCGGCTCTTCGGTGAGCAGCTGTTCCCCGGCTTGCCTCCGCGGGCCCGGCAGACGCTGCGGGACGCCCTCGCCGCGTCCGACGGGCTCGACCGCACGAGCACGACACTGCGGCGGCTCAAGGGCCGGCTCGCGCACAGCCGGGCCGACGCCGCACTGCACCGCTGGGCGGCGGAGCACACCGGGCCGCTCCCCGATGCGCTGCGGACCGCGCTCGGCTCGGCGGACGACGTGGCTCTGGCCCTGCACGGCCTGGTCGGCGCGGTCTGCCGGGCCGCGGCGATGGTGTTCGCCTGGACCGTCCTGCTCGACCGCGGCTGGCGGCCCGGGACACCGGCGGGCACGGTACTGCGGGCCACCCCGGTGACCGAGCCCGCCGACCACCGCGTCCGGGAGGCACTGCGGCTGTGGCCGGTGGCCTGGCTGCTGTCGCGCAAGGTCACCGAGGCCACCGAACTGGGCGGGGTCCGGCTGGTCCCGGGCGACCGGCTGTACCTGTGCACCTACCTCCTCCACCGCGACCCGGACTTCTGGGCCGGGCCCGGCGAGTACCGTCCCCGCCGCTGGGCCGCCGCGCCCGAGGGCCACAAGGCCCGCTACCTGCCCTACGGCTTCGGCAGCGCCGCCTGTGTCGGCTCCCGGTTCGTGAACCAGGCGACGGCGAAGGTGCTCGAGTGCGCCGACGCGCTCGCCGGCTTCGGCCTGCGGATCATCGAACCCGAGCCGGTGTTCGGCTCGCTGCTCTCCCCGCCGGTGGTGCGGCCCGTCCCGCCGGATTGACCGATTCCCGCTACCCTCACCCGCGGGATGACCGGTTCGTCCGGTCTGCGGGGGGTGCGGAAGAAGTGCTCAGCTTCGGGGTGCTGGGACCGTTGCGGGTCCAGCGGGACGGCGAGCCCGTCCCGGTGACCGGGCCCAAGGTGCGGGCCCTGCTGGCGGCGTTGCTGATGCGGGCGAACACGCCGGTGTCGCTCGAGCGGCTCACCGAGCTGCTGTGGGGCGACGACCCGCCGGAGACCGCGCGCAAGAGCATCCAGGTGCACGCGGTCCGGCTGCGGCGGGCGCTCGGCGAGGGCGTCGTCGAGACGCAGCCGACCGGCTACCTGCTGCGCGTGCGGCCCGACCGGCACGACCTGCTGCGGTTCCGCGAGCTCACCGCCGCCGCGCGGGCCGAGCCGCGGCCGGACGCCGAACGCGAGCTGCTCGCCGACGCGCTCGCCTGCTGGCGCGGCCCGGTGCTCGCCGACGTCCCGGCCGAGGTGCGCAACCGGGTGGACGTCGACCAGCCCGCCGAAGAGCGCCTGCGCGCGCAGGAGCGCTACTTCGAGGTCTGCCTGGAGCTGGGCCGGACCGGTGAGATCACCGACGAGCTGGCGCGGGTGACCCGCGAGCACCCCTGGCGGGAGGCGTTCTGGGCGTTGTACCTGGAGGCCCTGCACCGGTCGGGCCGCCGCGCCGACGCCCTCGAGACCTACCGCGAGGTGCACCGGATGTTCACCGGTGAGCTGGGGGTCGGTCCCGGCGAGCGGCTGCGGCGCGCCCACCGGGCCGTCCTCGCCGACGAGGCACCCGCCGGACCGCCCGCGGTCGCACAGCCGGAGTTCCGGCCGCGGCAGCTGCCCCCGGACGTCGCCACCCTGGTCGGCCGGGCCGCGCTCATGTCCACTTTGGACGAGACCGTGGGCCGCGCGACCGGCTCGCACCCGCCGATCGCGCTGCTCGTCGGGCCGGCCGGCGTCGGCAAGACGACCGCCGCCGTGCACTGGGCCCACCGGGCCGCGCGGCGCTTCCCGGACGGCCAGCTCTTCGCCGATCTCCAGGGCTACTCGGCGGTGCCGGCGCTCGCGCAGCTCGAGGTGCTGACCCGGTTTTCGCACGCGCTCGGCGTCCGGCCCGGCCAGGTGCCGACCGAGCTCGCCGACGCCGCCGCGCTCTACCGCTCGGTGCTCGCCGACCGGCGGGTGCTGATCGTGCTGGACAACGTGGCCGGGCCGGACCAGGTGCGCGCGCTGCTGCCCGGGAGCCCGGGCTGTGCGGTGCTGATCACCAGCCGCGACCGGCTCTGCGGCCTGGCCACCACCGTGGACACCCGGCTGGAGGAGCTGGCCGAGCTGCCGCCGGACGATTCGCTCGCGCTGCTCGCCTCGGTCGTCGGCGAGGAGCGCGTGGCCGCCGAGGACACTGCCGCGCGCGAGCTGGTGCGGCTGTGTGCCGGGCTGCCGCTGGCCCTGCGGATCGTCGCGGCGAACCTCGCGCTGTGGCCGGACCGGTCGCTGCACGGCTACCTCGCCGAACTGGCCGGGCCCGACCTCGAGCAGCTCGGCGTCCGGCGGGCCTTCGACCTGTCCTTCGACGCCGTTTCCCCGGCGGCGGCCCGGTTCTTCCGCCTGCTCGGGCTGGTGCCCGGCGCCGACGTCGGCGTGGCGGGCGCGGCGGCGCTGGCCGGCGTGGCCGAGCCCCACGCCGGCCGGCTGCTGTGGGAACTGGCCGCGAGCCACCTGGTGCAGTCCCGCGGCGGCGGCCGGTTCGGCCTGCACGACCTGCTCCGCGCCTACGCCGCCGAGCGGGCGCGCGAGGACTTTCCGGCGGCCGAGCGGACGGCCGCTCTCGACCGGCTCTTCGGGTATTACCTGCGTGCCGCGGCCGGCGCGGCGACCGCGCTCTACCCGGACCTGCAGCGGCTGCCCCGCGCGCCGGAGGGCGGCGAGGCCGTCGAGCCGGCCGAAGCGCGCCGGTGGCTGCTGGCCGAGCACGGCAACGTGCTCGCCGCGATCCGCCGGCCGGCCGGGCCGGAGCCGTTCGCCTGGCGGGCGGCCGACCTGCTGCGCGGCTTCTTCCACTCGCACCGGCTGGACGCCGAATGGCAGGCGGCGGCGACCGCCGGGCTGGCCGCCGCGCGGCGGGCCGGGGATGAGCGGGCGGCCGGAGCGATGCGGCACAGCCTCGGTGCGCTGGCCTGGAGCCGCGGCGACTACGAAACGGCGCTCGCGGAACTCGAAGCCGCCCAGGCGGCCTACCGTGCCGCCGGGTCCCGCGAAGGCGCCGACTCGGTCCTGCACGCGCTCGGCGTCGTGCACCTGGACCTCGGCCGGCTCGACCGGGCGATCGAGCACTTCACCGCCGCGCTGGCGGGCACGCTGCGCAGCGGCGCGTCGATCCGGGCGGCGAACGGGCTGATCAACCTCGGTGCGGTGCTCATCGAACACGGGCGGCTCGCCGAAGGCGTCGAGCACAACGAGCGCGCGCTCGAGCTCTGCCGCCGGCTCGGCTCACCGCACGCGGCGGCGATCGCGCTGTGCAACCTCGGGTACGGCTACCGCGTGGCGGGCGACCTCGCCCGGGCCGGGACCGTGCTCACCGAAGCACTGGAAGCGTTGCGGGAGCTGGGTTCCCGCGACGACGAGGCAGACGCGCTGGTCCGGCTCGCCGCGGTGCACCGGGTGACCGGCGACCTCGACCGGGCGTGGCCGGCCGCCCGCCTGGCGGTGACGGTGGCGCGCGAGGCGGGCAACCAGCGGTTCGAGGTGGACGCGCTCGGCGCGCTCGGCGACCTCCACCGCCAGGCGGGTGACCCGGCCGCGGCGCTGGCGCAGTACACCGAGGCCCACCGCCTGGCGGAGAAGATCGGCTACCTGCGCGGCGCGATCGCCACCCTGATCGGTCTGTCCACTGTGGATCCTGCCGACCCGGCGGCGCACGCCGAGGCGGCGTTGCGCGAGGCCGAGGAGGGCGGCTTCGGCCTGCTGGCCGAGCAGGCCCGGACCAGCCTGGCGCGGGTGCTCCTCAACGCGGGTTCCCCCGAGACCGCGGAACGCCTGGCCGATCAGGCGATCGCCGGCTTCCGGGCGAGCGGGCACCGGCTGGGCGAGGCGTACGCCTTCGTGGTGCTCGGCAACGCCCGCCTGTCCCGGATCGGCCCGCCCGCGGCCCGCGAGTGCTGGCAGACGGCCGAGGAGATCCTCGCGGCCGCCGGCGAGCGCCCGGTGCTGGCGGCGGTCCGGACACTGCTGGCCCGGAGCGACCCCACCGGAGGTCGCGAATGACTCCTTCGCGACGCCGGCTGGCAGATCCGGGCGCGGCAGCCGGCGGAGGCCGTCAGCGACGCGTGGACAACTCCGCCGGGTGCAGCTCGTACAGCGCATACGCCTTCCGGATCACCGGCTGCGCCACGTTCCGCACCCGTACCCCGCCCGGCGTCACACCCTGTTCGCACCCGAAGTGCGCATGGCCGTGCAGTGCCAGGTCGGCGCCCACCTCGTCGATCGGCTCGCAGAGGAGGTACGAACCGAGGAACGGGTGGATCTCGGGTGGCTCACCGTGCAGGGTGCCGGGGATCGGTGCGTAGTGCGTCAGGGCCACGACGACGTCCGTGTCGAGGGTTTGCAACGATTTGCGCAGCGAATCGGCCGAGGCCATCGTGTGCTCGACGAAGTCCTTCATCTCCCGCTCGCCGAAGCGGCTGGCGCACTTGCCGGCGAAGCCGCCGCCGAAGCCCTTGACCCCGGCGACGCCCAGGGAGCCGTCCGGCAGGTCGAAGCGGACCGCGTCGCCCTCCAGCACCTCGACGCCGGTCTCCCGGAGCAGGTTCGAGATCATCTCGCCGAGGTCGCTGTGGTGGTCGTGGTTGCCGAGCACCGCGGCGATCGGCACGCCGAGCCCGGCGAGCTCGTCGGCCACCACGCGGGCTTCCTCGATGGTGCCGTGCCGGGTGAGGTCCCCGGCCAGCAGCAGGACGTCGGCGGTGCCCGCGAGGTGTTCCAGGGCCGGCCGGAGCAGGCCGCGGGAGTCCTCGCCCAGGTGCACGTCCCCGACCGCGGCGATCCTCATCGGCCGATCTCCTCCGCGCTCGCCGGTTCGCGGACGTCGGCGACCCGGATGTCGTTGTGCACCAACTCCCCGGTCAGGTATTCGCCGACGACGGTATCCACCTCCGCCTTGCGGGCCGGGCAGGTGACCTCACCGCTGAGGTGGACGTGCTCGCCCCGCACGGTGACGTGCACGCCGAGCTCGGCGGTGCGGGGGTCTTCGGCCAGGGCCCGGCTGAGCCGGGCGACGAGGTACTGCGGGGGTTCGGGCACGAGTGCCTCCTTCGGGTCGATCACGGCCAGGTCGCCGAGCAGCGCCAGGAACGCCCGGGCGTACGGAGACGCCGACACCTGCACGGCGACGTCGGTCCAGTCGACCTGCTCGCGCAGGTCGCGGGCGATCCGCAGCAGCGGCGCGAAGTCGCACCGGTGCGCGCTCAGCACGAGCAGCTTGTCCACGAGCAGGTCGGTGCCGGAGACGACCGGCGCCGCCGTGGACCCGATCCGCATCAGCGCGGCGCGGTCGAGCAGTTCGTCGGTCACCGGCCGGTGGTTGGGGCCGTGGATGAGGTCCACGAGGATGTCGCCGTCGTAGACCTTCGTCAGCCAGTCCTCCGGCGGGTGCACGCGGCGCAGGCCCGCGGCGGTGAGCACCTCCGCCGCCCGCTCGGCGTCGCCGGGTTTGAGGAACAGGTCGACGTCGTGGTCCGACGGCGGCCCGCCGCGGGCGTACACGGCCAGGCCGCCGGCGACGGCGAACCGGATGCCCGTGCCGTCGAGGGTGGTCACGACGCGAGTCAGGCTCTGCAGCAGCGCCTCCGCTTCCATGGCCGGGGATTACCCGCGACGGGGCCGCCCCTAACCGCCGTTCGCGGGTTGCCGCCGGATCCACGCGCGGGCCCCGTCGACCGTCGGGTGCAGCGCGAGCGTGCTGTCCAGGCGGGTGACCTGCAAGGAGCGCAGCACGGGGCGGCCGTCGGCGACCACCGCGAACGGCAGGTCCGCGAACGCGGTCTCGGTGACGAGCTCGGCGAGGACCTGCAGCCCCGCCGAGCCGCAGAAGGTGATCGCGCCCAGGTCCACGATGAGCGCCCCCGGCCCGCCCGCCAGCGCGGCCTGGGCCTGCGTGCGCAGCATCGGCGCGGTGCCGAGGTCCAGGTCCCCGGCCGCCGCGACGACGACCGCTTCGGGCACGGTGCGCACACGCACCGTCAGTACGGGCGTCCGGTCGTCGGTCACGGGGGGCTCCTTCCGTCGCTGCTGCCGACCTTAGAGGGGTTGCATCGTTTTGTCATCGATTTGCGGGGTAACCGGGGACGAGAGCATCCGACCCCGGAAGAGAGGACAGGCTTCGATGAGCACCGTCACCGAATCCGTCGATGTCGAATCCGACGTCACCACCGCCTACAACCAGTGGACGCAGTTCGAGTCCTTCCCGCACTTCATGGAGGGCGTCGACGAGATCCGGCAGCTCGACGACACCCACACCCACTGGAAGATCAGTGTCGGCGGGCAGACCCGCGAGTTCGACGCCACGATCACCGAGCAGCACCCGGACGAGCGCGTCGCCTGGAAGTCCGACTCCGGGCCGACACACGCGGGCGTCGTGACGTTCCACCGCCTCGACGACCGGCACACCCGGGTCACCGTCCAGCTCGACATCGACCCGGACGGCTTCGTCGAGAACGTCGCCGACAAGCTCGGCATCCTGGACCGCCGCGTCAAGGCCGATCTGGGCCGGTTCAAGTCCTTCATCGAAGAGCGCGGCGGCCGCGAAACCGGCGCTTGGCGCGGTGACGTCGCCCGCCCCGGGAACTGAGCCGGCCGGTGAGCCGCCCCGCGACCGCCCCCGCCGTCACCTGGACGGCGGGGGCGGTCGCCCGCATGCTCGGCCTGCCCGCGTCCACGCTGCGCGCCTGGCACCGGCGGTACGACCTCCCGCTGTCCGCGCCGCAGTCCGGAACCCACCGCCGCTACGGGCGGGCGGACGTCGAGGCGCTGCTCCGGATGAAGCACCTGATCGGGCAGGGAATCAGCGGGGAAGCCGCGGCCTCGCAGGCGTTCCGCGCCGGCGCGACCGACGTGGGCACGCTGCTGGCCGCCGTCCGCGGCCTGAAGATCGACACCGCGGCCGCACTCCTCGACGCGCACCTCGCCGACCGCGGTGTCCTCGGCACCTGGGACGAGCTCTGCCGCCCGGCGCTGACGGCCCTCTGCGGCCCGGACGCCGACCGCTGCATCGACCTCGTGCACGGGTTGTCCTGGGCCGTCGCCGCGGCCCTGCACCGGATTCCCACGCCCACCGGCGCCGGGCCCGCGGTGCTGCTGGCCTGTGTGGACGGTGAGCGGCACACGCTGCCCCTGGAAGCCCTGCGCGCGGCGCTGGCCGAACACGGCCGCGAGGCGCTGTTCCTGGGCGCCTCGATGCCGGAATCCGCCCTCCGGCGCGCGATCGACCGGATCCGGCCCGCCGCGCTCGTGCTGTGGAGCAGCCGCCCGGCCACTCCCCCGAGCGGGTTCCCGGTGCCACGGCTCGTCCTGGCCGGGCCCGGCCGGCCACCGGGAGCCGGCGGCCCGGACAGCCTCCGTGACGCGGTGTCGCTGCTGACGACGAGCCGCGCCGTCGCCCGGTTTATCCCCCGGCCACCCGGGTAGCCAGCCGCCCTACCAGGCCGATGGTCGCCATCGGCACCCACGAAGGCGCGCCAAGTGCCTTTCCCGCAGGAGGTCGAGATGACTCAGGGACCCGGTGGTCAGTCACCACCGCAGCACGCCCCCGGATCGCCGTCGATGCCGGAAACCGCCAAGGGCGAAGCCCGCGAGGTGGCCTCCACCGCCGCCGACCGGGGCGGTGAAGTCGCCCAAACGGCCGCGGACCAAGCGAAGCACGTGGCCGCGCACGCTCAGCAGGAAGCGCGCGACCTGGTCCGGGAAGGGCGCGAACAGCTGCAGGCGCAGGCCAAGGACGGCCAGCGGAAGGCCGCCGAAAGCCTCCACCAGCTGGCCGGTCAGCTCGAGCGGATGGCGGAGCAGACCGACTCCCCCGGCTTCGCCGGCGATGTCGCGCGCCAGGTGTCCGACCGGACGCGGTCGGTCGCCGACTGGCTCGAGCACCGCGAACCGGGCGATCTCCTGGACGAGGTGCGGCGCTTCGCCCGCCGCCGTCCCGGCACGTTCCTGGTCGGCGCGGCCGTCGCCGGTGCCCTCGTCGGACGGCTCACCCGCGGCGTCGTGGCGCAGCAGAAGGAGGAAAGCTCCCCGAACGGCCGGGCGGGCGCTCCCCGGCCGCACGCCGGCCCCACCGCGACCCCGCCCGTGCCGCAGCCGGGTGACGCCGGATACACCGCACCGCAAGGTCTTCCGCAGCCGGGCGGCGCCGGGTACCCGGCGCCGGGCGGCTACGACGCGGCGCAGCCGGAAGGCGGCCTCGCGCCACCCAACCAGCCGGTCCCGGCCCCCGGCGGCTACAACGGGCCGCAGCCGGAAGGCGGCCTCGCGCCGCCGAACCAGCCGGGCCCGGCCCCGAGCGGCTACAACGCGCCGCAGCCCACGGAAGGTCTCCCGCAGCCGAGCCGGCCGGGCGCGGCTCCCGGCGGGTACACCGCGCCGCAGCCGCCGGACGCCCTGCCGCAGCCGAGCCCGCGCTTCTCCGCTCCGGGGCAGGTGCCGTGATGACGCAGGCACCCGGGCCCGCACCCCGCACCGGTGAACCCGTCGACGTCGCCGACGCCTCGGTCGGCGAGCTGATGTCCAACGTGATGAAGGACCTCTCCACCCTGGTGCGGCAGGAAGTGGAGCTGGCGAAGGCCGAAGTGAAGGCCGAAGCGGGCAAGGCCGCGAAGGGCGCGGGCATGCTCGGCGGGGCCGGGTTCGCCGGCTACATGGTCGTGCTGTTCCTCTCCATCGCCCTGTGGCAGGGCCTGGCCAACGTGCTGGATTCCGGCTGGGCGGCGCTGATCGTCGCGGTCGTGTGGGTGATCGCCGGCGCCGTGCTCTACGCGACCGGCCGGCGCGAAGTCCGCCGGATCAACCCGAAACCCGAACGCACCGTCGAGACCCTGCAGCAGGTCCCGGACGCACTGAAAGGCGAACGACCATGACCGAACCGGAGCGCATCCGACGGGAAATCGAAGGCACGCAACGCAATCTCAGCACGGACGTGAACGCCCTCACCGAAAAGGTGACCCCGGGCCGGATCGTCGAACGCCGCATCGGCCGGATGCGCTCGGCCGTGGGCCACGCGCGGGACCGCGTCATGGGCACCGCGTCGGAGCACGCGTCGACGGCGGGCGACAAGGTGGGCTCGGTCGCCTCGGTCGCCGGGGACAAGGTGAGCTCCGCCGCCGACGCCGTCAGCGAAGCGCCGCAGTCGATCCGCCGCGGCACGCAGGGCAACCCCCTCGCCGCCGGCCTGATCGCCTTCGGCGCCGGCTGGCTCGTGTCGTCGCTGCTGCCCGCGAGCGAACCGGAGCGCCGGCTCGCCGGCCAGGCGACCGACCTCGCCAAGGAGCACGTGGCGCCGGTGGCCCAGCACGCGGCCGAAGAGCTGAAGGAGAACCTGCGCGAGCCCGCGCAGCAGGCGGCCGAGTCGGTGAAGTCCGAAGCCGCCGACGCGGCGTCCACGGTCAAGGACGAAGCGCGGTCCGCGACCGGAGACGTCACCGATCGCGCCCAGGAGGCCCGGGAAAACGTGCGCTCCCGGAGCTGAGCGCGCCGTCCGGGGCGCGGTCCGCCCGGCCGCGCCCCGGACAACCCCCGAAGCCCGGGAAAGGACTGCCGATGCCCGCGTACGATCCGCCCGGCGGCGATTCCCTGATGTTCGTCGGGACCGCGACCACGGTGCTGCGGCTGGGCCCGTTCACCTTGCTCACCGACCCCAACTTCCTGCACCGCGGCCAGTGGTCCTACTTCGGGCAGGGCCTGTTTTCCCGGCGCCGCACCGAACCCGCGCTGCAACCGGCGGACCTGCCGCCGCTGACCGCGGTGATCCTGTCCCACCTGCACGGCGACCACTTCGACCGGATCGCCGCACGCGAACTCCCCCGCGACACCCCGATCCTCACCACCGAGCACGCCGCCACCCGGCTCCTGCGGCGGGGTTTCCACGCCCCGCTCCCGCTGCCGACGTGGACGACGGAGACCTTCTCGGACGGCGACGCGCGGCTGGCGGTGACGTCCGTCCCGGCGCGGCACGCCCCGGGCCCGCTCCGGCGGCTGCTCCCGCCGGTCATGGGCAGCGTCCTGGAGTACCGCGCGACGCCGGAGGCCGATCCGCTGCGGATCTACGTCAGCGGCGACACCGTGCTGCACGACGAACTCCGGACCATCCGGGACCACTTCCCCGGCCTCGACCTCGCGGTGGTGCACCTGGGCGGCACGCGGGCGTTCGGCGTGCTGGTCACCCTCGACCACCGCGGCGGGGTGGACCTGCTGAACCTGCTGGAGCCCCGCCGCACGGTCCCGGTGCACTTCGACGACTACGGCCTGTTCCACTCACCGGTGTCGAACTTCCTGGAGGAGGTCCGGCGGCGCCGCCCGCCGGCGCGGGTGCACCTGCTGCAGCGGGGCGAATTCCTTTCCCTGTGATTCCGGCGCGGTCCCGGTGCCGGCGCGCGGCACCGGGACCTGCGGAGGAACCAGCGTGTCGAAACCGTTGTCCGTGTCCTGCGCGAACTCGACGGCTCCCGGCACACCGGCGTCGCTGCCACGAGAATGCGCCTGGAGGCGCGGTGGCCGGGCCCGCAAGGGTCCTACCGGCCGCTGTCGGGGCAGGCAGCGCACGCCGGCGCCGAAGGAAACCCGGGCGCCGTCACGGCATCACTCCCCTTTCCCCGGCTTCGTCCGGTCCGTTCGGTTCGCCGTCCGAAGCCGCGGAGGAGCTCTCTCCCGTCGCGGGCACTTCGCGGCGAGCAGGCGGACACCCGGTCGTCGCCGCGGCACGCCGAGGACGGCGACCGGCCGTGGCACGCCGGGACGGCGGCGAGCGGCGGGAACCGGCGGTGGGGGCGGCGCGAAGTTCGCGGCCACGATCGCGTCGAACTCCGCCCGGACCCACGCGGGGTCGGCCAGCACCAGCTCGGCGAACCCGTCGGCCGCACGGGTGATCCTGTCCGGCATCGTCGTTCACTCCCCGGATCGTCTCGCGATGTCACCAGGTCTTCGCTCTCCTTATTCGTATAGCACCGGACGGAGATCGCTTCAAGTCCTCAAAGGACCTAAAGGCCGCGCGCCAGTACCGCTTGCGTGACACGGTCGTCGACGGACGACGTCGGCGCCTCGGTCCCCACCCACGGGTCGCCGTCGAAGTAGGTGCGGAAGATGTTCTCCGCCGTGCGGGTCGCCAGTGCCTGGGTCGTCAACGTCGGGTTGGCGCCGCCGACCGCGTTGGGCAGGGCCGAGTTGTCGGCGATGTACAGCCGGTCCACCCAGCGGGCCTCGGCCGTGCCGTCCAGCACCGAGTCGGCCGCGTCGAAGCCCATCCGCATGCTGGACTGCACGTGGAGCAGCAGCGGCGCCCAGTCGAGCCGGTGCACCCGCCGGGCGCCCGCGAGGCGCATCAGCTCGGCCGAGCGCGCCGCGAGGTACTCCCGGTTGCGGCGGGTCCGCGCGGTGCGGGCGCGGTGGCGGACCTCCACCCGCGGCACCGGGCCGTGCGGGTCCGGCGGGATCACCGGCGACCGCGTCACCCGGTTCTCGGGCTGGACGTCGTCGTCGGTGACCACCAGCGCCGTGAGCAGCTTGTTGACGTCGCCCAGCGCCGCCTTGAGGTCGTTGCCCACCAGCCGTCCGAGCGTGTCGGCGCCTTGGGGGCCGACGCCCGCGCCGTTGTCGTAGTAGCCGGACATCCCCGCGTCGCTGTAGGCGAAGGCGAAGGCCTGCAACGCCGGTGGCAGGCAGACGTTCTCCACGCCGCCGTAGCCGGGGAAGTCCATCCGGCAGTTGGAGCCGGCGCCCTTGGATTCGCCGGTGTAGGCGTCGAAAACGCCCACTACCCAGTCGAGGTGGTGCTCGGTCAGCCCGCGTCCCACCCAGTCGTTCGGGTTGGGCAGGCCGCTGTTGAGCCAGAGCCGCGGGTTTTCCACGCAGCCGCCGGCGAGCACGACCACGCGGGCCTCGACGGTGTGCAGCGCGCCGTCGGGCGTGCGGTAGACGACCCCGCGGGCCACCGTCCGCGAGCCGGACTGCTCGGTCAGCACCCGCACGACGTAAGCGTCGGCGATCAGCTCCGCGGCCCGGCCGCCCGGCGACCACGCGTCGGCGGTGAGCATCATCGGCACGTAGGAGTTGTCCGTCGAGCGCTTGGCCTTGAGGTTGCGCGGCGCGCGCCGCGGTTCGAGGCAGCCCTGGAAGCAGTGCCCGCAGAAGGTGCAGCCCTGCGCTTCGGGGTACAGCAGCCGTGCGGGATCGTCCGTGCGGCCCGCCGTGCCGTGCGGCTGCAGGATCGCGTTCTCCTGCGCCCGGTAGGACGGGCCCCGGAGGTCCTTCCACGTCTGGTGGACCAGGCCCATGCGCTCGGCGCCGCGGAAGAAGACGGCTTCCTTGGTGCCCATCGGCGCGGTGCGCACCGGCAGCGTCTCCTCGCACCACTCGTAGTACGGCCGGAGTTCGGCGTAGGTGAAGGGGAACACGTGCGCGGTGTCGTATTCGGTCCGGTCGGCGCCTTCGTAGCCGGCGAACACGCCGGGAGCCGGGCGCGGGTTGTTGCCGAAGTAGTGCAACGTCGTCCCGCCGACACCGGCGACCTGCCAGACGAACGAGTTCTGCGGGAAGTCCCGCAGCCACGGCGCTTCCTCGCGCCGCGACGGCCCGACCCGGAACCGCCCGGTGATCGGGTCGTTCGTGTCGTCCTCCAGCCGCGTCCACTCCTGTTCGGGGCGCAGGTGCCGGGCCCCGGCTTCGAGCACGAGCACGTCCAGCCCGCGCGCGGCGAGTTCCTTGGCCACGACCGGCCCGCCGCCGCCGGCCCCGACGACCACGATGTCGCGCATGAGAAGCGTCCTCCCTAGTCCGTCACCCGGTCGATTCCGCGGTAATAACCCCGGAATTCATTCCACCCTTCGCCGATGCCCTGGTAGGCGCTGATCCGCCAGCCCACCGGAATCGTGGTCAGCCGGTTCGCCGCGCGGTCGAACACCGCCGCTTCGGAATAGGAGACGAATGCGGCGAGCGTCGGGAGCGTGTCGAGGATGAATCGCACCGGCGTGCCGTCGGCCAGTCCCGGTTCCTCGAGCCGCCGGAAGACCTCCACCTTGCCCGCGAAGGACAGGTTGGCGAACGACGCCGCGAACGGGCCGAGCGCGGCCGCCGGGTCCACCTCGATCGCCACGAGGTTGAGGATGGCCGCGACCGCGGCCGCCCCCGGCAGGTTCAGATCGAAGGGGCGCCCGACGATCGGGTACGGAATCGCCTGGTCGTAGACGTACCGCAACGCCGGTCCGGCGCCGGCCGCGACACCGCCGTCCGTGCTCGACGTCCGTCCCTGCCACACCGAAAACCCGTCCCGGCCCGGGACGAGGAAGGCCACGAGCCCGGCCAGGGCGTCGTCGACCGGGGGTAGCGGGAGCGCCGCGGCGCGGGCCGTGCCCCCCGCGAGGAGAACGGGGATCGCCACGGCACCGCCGAGCACCACCCGCCGTCTGATCGGCCGGTTTTCCGGGACAGGAGTCATGATCACCACCACGTTTTCGCGTCCGGTCGGGGAATGCGTCGGAAACGTTCGTGCTGGACGACTTTAGGCGCGTCCCGCCCGTTCGCCGGGCCGCACCGGCGGATCACCCGATCGGCCCCGGCCGGATTGTGGCGGGAGACGGGTTCCGCCACGCTTCGCCCGCCCTCCGGTGACAATTTTTCCGGATGCACCCGGGCGGAGCAGCCGGCCGCCCCCGTGTTCACCGGGCGTCTCCCGGCCCGGGACCGATCGGGCGGTCCGGGCCCGTGAACCTTCCGCCGTTCAGTAACCGTTCAGTCCGGATCAGTGCCGGAAACCGCTGCGCCACAACGGTTCCCGGAGGTCGTGCGGTGGCCGGTGGCGACGGCGCCGCGTATGGTCGTCCGGCGCCACCTTGGGAGCGCTCCCAAATCCGGTCCCGACGAAGGAGGACAGCGTGGTTCCCCGACGCAAGACCTTGCTTTCCCTGCTGGTGACGGCCGTGACCGCCGTACTGCTGGGCGGCGTGCTCACCGGCGTCGCCGACGCGCACGGCTCGGCCACCGACCCACCGTCGCGCAACTACGGCTGCTGGAACCGCTGGGGCAGCGACTTCCAGAACCCCACCATGGCGACGAAGGACCCGATGTGCTGGCAGGCCTGGCAAGCCGACCCGAACGCGATGTGGAACTGGAACGGGCTCTACCGCGAAGGAGTCAAGGGCAACCACCAGGGCGCCATCCCCGACGGAACGCTGTGCAGCGGCGGCCGCACGCAGGCGCCCCGGTACAACGCCCTCGACACGGTCGGCGCGTGGCAGATGGCGAACAAGGACAACCGGTTCACCCTCACCATCACCGACCAGGCCCACCACGGCGCCGACTACCTGCTGGTGTACATCACCAAGCAGGGCTTCGACCCCGCCACCCAGCCGCTGGGCTGGGGCAACCTGGAACTGGTCGCCCAGACGGGCCGCTACGCGCCCGCCGGGCAGTACCAGGTCGCGGTGAACGCGGGCACCCGGACGGGGCGGCACATCGTTTACACCATCTGGCAGGCGAGCCACCTCGACCAGTCGTACTACTTCTGCAGTGACGTGAACTTCTCCGGACGCTGACGGGACGCCCGGAGAGGGCCGGGCCGCGGGGCACCCCGCGGCCCGGCTCTCGCCGTAAGTTACGTTACATATATTGGTCGTAATGCAAGGCGTAGGCTCGGGGTATGGAACTCACCCTGCCCGGCGGCCCGGCGTGCGGGCCCGCCACCGAGGTCGCGGCGGCCTACTCGACGCCGTCCCTGCTCAACCATTCGATGCGGGTGTACGCCTGGGCGGTCGCGCTCGGCGGCGTCCACCACGTCGACTTCGATCCCGAGCTGCTGTTCGTCGCGGCCATGCTCCACGACGTCGGGCTCACGCCGGAGTTCGACAGCCACACCAAGCCGTTCGAGGTGGCCGGCGGGCACGTGGCGTGGGTGTTCGCCGCCGGCGCCGGGTGGCCGCCCGAGCGGCGCGCGCGGCTGGCGGAGGTGATCGTCCGGCACATGCAGGCGGAGGTCGACCCGGCCGAGGACCCCGAGGGCTTCCTGCTGTCGAGGGCCGCCGCGGCCGACATCGCCGGGCGGGACGTGGCGGACCTGCCCGCGGACCTGCGCGCGGAGGTGCTCGAGCGCTACCCGCGGCTGGATCTGGTGACGGAGTTCCTCCGCTGCTTCGGCGACCAGGCGGCCCGCAAGCCGGAGAGCTCCGCCGCGGCCGCGATGCGCAACGACCTCGCCACCCGCATGGCCCGCAACCCGCTCGAGGAGAACTGACGTGCAAGCCGTCACCGTCGCCGGCCGGAGCGCCGAACCGGCCCTGACCGAACTGCCCTACCCCCACGCCGCCGAGAACGACGTCGTCGTGCGGGTGCACGCGGCCGGGTTCACCCCCGGCGAGCTGACCTGGCCGGCCACCTGGACCGACCGCGCCGGCCGGGACCGGACGCCGAGCGTCCCGGGCCACGAGCTGTCGGGCGTCGTCGCGGAACTCGGCTACGGGACCACCGGCCTGACCGTCGGCCAGCGGGTCTTCGGCATGGCCGACTGGGCCCGGAACGGCTCGCTGGCCGAGTACACGGCGGTGGAAGCGCGCAACCTCGCCCCGCTGCCGGCCGACGTCGACCACGTCACGGCCGCGGCCCTGCCGATTTCCGGGCTGACGGCGTGGCAGGCGCTGTTCGACCACGGCCGCCTCACCGCGGGCCGGACCGTCCTCGTCCACGGCGCGGCCGGCAGCGTCGGATCGCTCGCGGTGCAGCTGGCGCGGGAGGCGGGCGCCCGCGTGCTCGGCACCGGACGGCCCGCCGACCGCGACACCGTGCTCGGGCTCGGCGCGGAAGCGTTCTTCGACCCGCTCTCCCCGGACATCGGCCCGGTGGACTTGGTGCTCGACGTGCTCGGCGGCGAGGTCCTCGACCGCTCCGCCGAGCTGGTGCGCGACGGCGGCACGCTCGTCACGATCGCCGAGCCGCCCCGCGTCCGGCCCGGGATCTTCTTCGTCGTGGAGCCGGACCGGGCCCGGCTCGCGGACCTGGCCCAGCGGGTCCGGGACGGGCGCCTCCGCCCGCGGATCGACACGGTGCGCCCGCTCGCCGAAGCCCCGGCGGCGTTCGGCGCGCGGGGCCGGACGGTCATCCGGGTGGGGTGAGGTACCGGGCGTACCAGGCCGCGGCGGCCCGCAGCGGGCCGTCGACCGGTGCCAGGTCGGGGTACCAGGCTTTTTCCCATTCGAGTGACACCCAGCCGGACCACGAACGCAGCAGCTCACCGCACTCGACCAGCGGGACGGCGCCCTCCCCCGGCGGGACGGGCGTCGGCGTTTCCCGGCTCGCCACGTCCTTGACCTGGAAGTAGCCGAGGTAGGGGCCGAGCACCTCCTTGGTGACGGCCGGCTCCTCACCGGCGCGCCAGGGGTGGACGGCGTCCCACAGCACGGCGGCCAGGTCCGGTTCCCCGAAGCCCGCGACGAGGCTCAGGGCGGCGGCCCCGGTGGGGTGCGAATCGTGCGTCTCGACGAGCAACCGCACCCCGGCATCCCGCAGCTCGCCGAGGACGGCGGCGATCCGGGGCCGGGCGTCCCCATCGCCACCGGGGAAGACGCGGATCGCGGGTGCACCGACGCGGTGCGCGAGGGCGATCAGGGCCCGGAGTTCATCGACAACGGGCCGGTCGTCGCCAGGGGCGGCGACTTTCGCGTACCCGGCGAGGCAAGAGATGGCCAGGCCCTCGCCGTCCAGGAGCGACCGGACGGCATCGGTGGCGGCGCCGGAGAGTCCCAGGTGGACTTCTTCATCGGGGTGCACGCGCAGTTCGAGGCCGGTACAGCCGTGGGCACGCGCGGTGCGGGCGGCTTCGCGGACCGGGATGCCGGGCATGCCCAGCGTGCTCACCGCGAACTGCCGCCCCATCGAGGACCTCCCCGCTCGGTATGGGGCGAGTGTAAGCGCTTTCAGGGGCGGGGATGGTGGCGGCCGGGGCCGGGTACGCCTGCCTGGTGGGCGCTTGTCCTCGGCGGCCTGAGGGCAGCGAGCCTTGCTCTGTCTCGGCCAGAGGGTGGCCGTTCGCGAGCTCAGCAGCACCGGGCCCCACTTCAGTGGACCCGGTTCTGCCCCCGCCCCCGCAGGCGGCGCCGTTCGCGCCTCGCCGTATCCGGGCATGCCGGTGCCCGCGCCCGTGATCACCTCGGGCGCGGGCACCGGTGTGCGGCCTAGTGGGCCTTGTTCTGACCGCGGCCCGCGGGCGCGCGGCCGTTCGCGCCGTCGGCGGCCTTGGCCGCCTGCTGCGCGGGCTTCTCAGCCGAGGTCGGCGTAGGCGTCGGCTTGGCCGCCGGCTGCGGGGCCGGCGTCGGCGGCTGCGCCGGCTTGGCTGCCGCCGTCGGCTTGTCCGGCGTGGTCACCGTGGCCGGCTTGTCCGCCGTCGGTGCCGTGGCCGGCTTGTCCGTCGGCTGCGTTGCCGACTTGTCCGTCGGCTGCGTTGCCGGCTTCTCGCCCGGCTGGGCCGAAGCGTTCTTCTCCGCCTCGGCCAGCGGGTTCGGCCGGCGGATCTGGACCACCGCCACGATCGCCGCCGCCACCGCACCGAACGCCACCAGCCACGGCCAGCGTGCGCGCTTCGTGCGCTCGCCGCGCGCCACGCTCTTGGCCTCCTGCAGCGCCACCGCCAGGTCGCGCTTGGCCGTGGCCACGGCCTTCCGGCGGCGCCGGCCGGACTCGCCCGCCGAGCTCACCACCGTCGCCACCGCCTGGGCCGCCTTGCGGCCCGGGTCGCGCATCTTCGCCGCGCGGGCCAGGACCTCGTCGCGGGCCGCACCGGAGTTCGTCAGCACGTCACGGCGTGACGATCGCGTGCTCTTGTCGAGGTCCTTGGTCGCCGCGCGACCGACCTTCGCGAGTTCGTCCTTGCCTTCGGCCAGCTTCCGATCGGTGATTTCGACCGCCCGCGCGGCCGCGGCCGCTCCCACCCGCGCGGCCTCCGCGGCGAGATCCCGTACGCCGGCCGCCGCCGTCTTCACCGATCGCCCGACCGGGGCGTCGCCCTGGCTCATGTGATCACCTCTCACTCGTCGCAGCAGGCGTCACCTGCTCAGCTCACACCTGTGGGCTACCCAGTCAAGGCGCATCCGGAACCTCGACCACCCGACGGCGCCGCCGGTACCCCGCGGACTTGACCTTGGTGCCGCACGCGGTCATGTCGCACCAGCGGCGACGGCCGGCGTGCGACGCGTCCAGGAACAGGCGGCTGCAGTCCGGGTGCGCGCACTCGCGGATCCGGGCGGCGTGCGGGCCGGCGAGCAGGTCGACGGCGTCGCGGGCGAGCGTCGAAAGCGCCTGGCCGAGGTCGCCGCGGTACTCGACCGCGGTCCCCGTCCAGTGCGGCACCAGCGGCGGCGGCGCGGCGAACGCGTTCAGCTCCGCTCGATCGCCGTCGCGCCCCGCCCGGCGGCACAGCCGGTGGACGGTTTCCCGGAGCGCGACGGTCCGGCGGAGCCCGGCGTCGTCGACGGCGATGCCGGCGCCGTACCCCGCTTCCGCCAGCCAGCGCGTGACGTCGGCGGGCGCGGTCAGCAGCTCACGCGGGTGCTCGTGGTGGCGGACCTGCAGCGTGGTCGTCAGGTCCAGGCAGGGGCGGCCGCTGAGGAAGGTGAACACGTCACCATATTGACCGGTGATGCGGTCGCCTGCCAAGGTGGCGTCACCAGACAATGGGGTGACGGAGGTGCGATGTCCGGGTTGACGCGGTACCTGACGGCCGCGGTGCTGGCCCGCGGCGCCGACAGCGGCGCCTCGGTCGGGCTCCTCCTGCTGGTCGCCGACCGGCACCAGTCCGCGGCCACCGGCGGGTTGCTGATCGCCGCGCTGACCGCACCGCACCTGGTGGGCCCGTGGCTGGCCGTCCACCTCGACCGCGCCCGCGACCGGCGCCGGCTGCTGGCGCTCGCGTACCTGGTGTACGGGGTCGCACTGACCGCGGGTGCGCTCGCGACCGGCCGGCTGCCCACGGCCGCGGCCCTCGCCGCGGTGGCGGTCGCCGGCGCCTGCGGACCCCTGCTGACCGGCGGCTTGAGCAGCGTGCTGGACGACCTCGGCCCCGGCCGCCGCGGCCGCGGCTGGGACGCGCTGACCTACGGCGTCGGCGGCACGGCCGGCCCGGCGGCGGCCGCGACGCTCACCGCGGTGGCCGGCCCGCTCGAGGCGGTGCTCGCGCTGGCCGGCACGGCGGTGGCCGCCGGTGCGCTGGTCGTGACGCTGCCGCTGGCGGGCCGCGCGCGCCCGGCGGAGGCCGCGAGCCTGCGCGCCGGGCTGGCGGTGCTGGTGCGGCGGGGGCCGCTGCGCCGGGTGACGCTCCTGACGGTGCTGGCGGCGGTCGAACTGGGGGCGCTCCCGGTCGTGGCGGTGCGCTTCGGCGCGGAACTGCGCGGCACGGCCGCGGCGGGGGCGACGCTGACCGTCGTGTACGGCGCGGGCAGTCTCCTGGGCTCGGCCCTGGTGACGGCGTGGCCGTTGCGCGGCGAGCCGGAAGTGCTGACGGCCCGGCTGTTCGCGGCCATGGCGGTGGCCACGGCGATGTCGGCGTTCGCTCCGGCCTACGCGGTGGCGATCGCCGGGTTCGCGGTGCTGGGCCTGCTGAACGCGATGGCGTTCACGGCCACCCTGTCCGCCCGCGGCGCGTACGCCCCGGCGAGCGCGCAGGCCCAGGTGTTCGTGACGAGCGCGGGCTTGAAGGTCACCTCGGCGGCGGCCGGAGCGGCCCTCGCGGGCGCGGCGAGCGGCCTGGGCGGCCAGGCGCTCCTGCTCGCCGCGGCCACGACCACCGGGCTGGCGGTGGTCGCGGCCTGGGCGGACGGAAAGCTCGCGCCCGCGTTCGCCCCAACGCATTGACCCATTCGCCGCCGTCCCCGTTTTCTTTTCGACAGCGGAATCCGGATCCCGCGGGGCCGCTATGCTCACCGTCCTGCCACGCAAGGGAGGGCACGTGCCGGATTTCATGAGGAACCCGCCGAGATTGATTCACGATTTCCCGCCCTTGCCCGGAGATTTGCCCACCATCACGCAAGTGAACGAAGTCTTCGGCGTCTCCCGCGACCTGCCGCTGAACTACGTCGAGCGGGACAAGGTCGGCAACAAGCTTTTCCTCGCTTTGGCGCAGAACCACCACATCGTGATCCACGGTTCGTCCAAGCAGGGCAAGACCTGCCTGCGGAAGTGGAACATCAAGAACCGCGCCCTCGACTCGATCAAGACGAAGACGCTGATCGTGCTCGAAGGACTTCCACTACCTCCCCAACAAGGTCCAGCACTCGTTCTCCGATCGCTCAAGGGCTACTTCGACTACTCGGATCGCCGGTTCGTCATCATCGGCGTCTGGCTCGACGACAACAAACTCTTGCGCTACAACGGTGATCTCGGCGGTCGTATCTCCACCGTCAACGCCGACAAGTGGTCCCGGCCGGAACTCGAGAAGGTGATCTCGTCCGGGGAAGAACTGATCGGCATCACCTTCGACCGCGACTTCAAGGAGCACATCCTCGACAGCTGCCTGGACAGCGTGTGGGTCGTGCAGCAGGCCTGCTACCAGGCCTGCATCGAGCAAGGCGTGATCAGCGACGCCAACGAAGGCACGACAGTGGGGTCGCTCGAACACGCGAAAAAACTGATGGACGGGATCGTCCAGGATCAGGCCAGCCGCGCGGAAAGCTTCATCGACAGTTTCTCCGCCGGCCCGACCACCATGCTGACCAACATCTACCGCTGGACGATCTTCACCGTCCTGGCGTGCGACATCGCCCGCCTCGAAGGCGGCCTCAGCGTGGCGGAGATCGCCGAATTCATCGGGACCTTCGGTGCCCCCGTGGATCCGAACCTCAGGGATCTGATCCGCGAGCTCCCGGAGATCTCCGAATTCCAGATGCACCACCTCGAGATCAGTCCCATCGTCCTGGACTACGACTTCGGAGCTCGGCGGCTCAACGTCGTCGACCGCTCCTTCCTGCTGTGGCTCAGCGGCCAGAACCGGGTGGACATCCTGCGGCAGGCCGGGATGCCCGGCAACTCGCTGCGACGATGGCAGCGCGACGTCCACGACCTGCCGAACAGCCACCACAAAGGCGCGGCGCACCCGCGGAAACCCGTGCGTGCGCCGCGGCCGGTCAGGCCCGCTCCACGTCCAGCGGCAGATGCCTGACGCTGACGATCACCGACGGGTTCTGGAACTCCACCGGCGCGTCCGTGGCGACCGCCAGGTCCCGGTACCGCTCGAACAGCACCTCGAACGCGATCCGGCCCTCCAGCCGCGCCAGCGGCGCGCCGAAGCAGAAGTGGATGCCGTGGCCGAACGTCAGGTGCGGGTTGGGGTTCCGCGCCGGGTCGAACGAGTCCGGCCGGTCGAAGAACGCCGGGTCCCGGTTGGCCGCCGCCAGGTCCGCCATCACGATCGAGTTCTCCGGGATGCGGTGGCCGCCCAGCTCGATCTCGCGGGTCGTGCGGCGGCCCAGCTCGGGGAACGGCGGCAGCATCCGGAGCACCTCCTCCAGCGCCGCCGGCAGGCCGGCCGGTGACGACCGCAGCGCCGCCGCCGCGGCCGGGTTGCGGTCGAACGTCACCACCGCGTTGCCCAGCAACGCCGTCGTCGTGATGTGGCCCGCGATCAGCAGCAGCGCGACGAACCCCACGATCTCCTGGTCCTCGAGGCGCTCGCCGTTGAACTCCGCCGCCACCAGCCGGCTCGTCAGGCCCGGGCCGGGGTGGGCGCGGTGGTGCCGGATGTGGTCGAGGATGTAGGCGTTCATCTCGCGGATCGTCGGGGCGATCGCGTCCAGGGCGCGCTGGATGTCCGCCATGTCGGCCGACTCGCCCAGCTGGTCGCCGCTGAAGAGGACCTGGGCCCAGCGGGTGAACAGCGAGCGGTCGGCCACCGGGACGCCGAGCAGCTCCGCGATCACGATGATCGGCAGCGGGTACGCGAGGGCGTCGACGACGTCGAAGCGGGACGCCCCGGCGACCTCGTCGAGCAGCTTGCCGGCGATGGCCCGGATCCGCGGCTCGAGGCCGGCCACCACCCGCGGGGTGAACGCCTGGCTGACCAGGGTGCGCAGCTTGCGGTGATCCGGCGGGTCCATCCCGACGAAGTTGCCCTTGCGGAAGGTTTCGAAGTCCTCCTGGACCGGGGTGAGCCCGCTGAAGTCCGACGAGAACACCGCCGGGTCGGACAGCACCCGTGAGACGCCCGGGTGGTCGAGCACCCGCCACAGGCCCCGCTCTTCGTCGTGGTGCACCGGGCCGCGCTCGCGCAGCTCGGCCGAGCGCGCCAGCAGGTCTTCGAAGGCGAACGCGACGCCGGATTCCTGGGTGGTCATGATGTTTTCTCCTCGGTCGTCGTCGGTTGGGATGCGGGGACGAGGGTGTCGCTGCGGGGGAAGCGGCGCAGGGTCGGGCTCACCGTGACGACCAGGGTCACCAGTGCGATTCCCGCGGCGCACAGCACGACCGCGCCGGTGCCGGGGAACGCCTGCACCACCAGGCCGCCGAAGGCGGGCCCGGTCGCCGCGGACACCCCGCCGATCACGCCCATCACGCTGGTCAGCCGCCCGCGCAGCCGGTCCGGGGTGAGCAGCAGCTGGTAGGTCCCGATCGTCGTGTTGGCGGTCGGCGGGAGCAGGGCCATGGCGACGAACAGCGCGCCCAGCAGGTAGCCGTCGTGGATCACGGCCGCCAGCGGGGTCAGCAGGGTCAGCACCCAGAACACGCTCATGATCGACACGTACGGGCTGAGCCGCCGCTGGAGGTAGGGCGCGATCAGCGACCCCACCACTCCGCCGACGCCGAGCATCGCGGCCATCACGCCGATCTCGCCCGAGGTGACGCCCCGCTCCTTGGCCAGCACGATGATCACGATGTAGTAGGCGCTGAAGAAGAAGTTCAAGCTCACCGCGCACGCCACCGTGACGCGCACGTGCCGTTCGCTCCACACCCAGCGCAGCCCCTCGGCCATCTCCCGGCCGAGGTGCCCGCCCTCCAGCCGGGCGGCCTCGCGGCGCGGCGCCCGGACGAACGTCAGCGCGACCAGCGAGATCAGGTGGACCAGCACGTCGAAGGCGAACGGGACGGCCCGCCCGATGCCGTAGAGGAACCCGCCGACCGCGGTGCCCGACAGCTGGCCGAGCGCGCCGCGCGCGGAGTTCATCGCCACCGCCGTGGGCAGCTGGGCCGGGGGCACGACCCCGGCCAGCATCGCGCCTTCGGCCGGGCCGAACAGCGACCGGCAGCAGCCCATCACCGCCGCGACCGCGATCAGGTGGGGGATGCGCACGCCGTCCCACCAGATCGCCACCACCAGGCTCGCCACCGCCACCGAGTACGCGGCCTCGCAGCCGAGCAGGATCTTCTTGCGGTCCCACCGGTCCGCCAGCGCGCCCGCGGGCAGCCCGGCGACCAGCTGGGCCATCGCGTCGACGCCGAGCACCAGCCCGGACAGCGCCGGCGAACCGGTCACCGCCAGCACCAGCAGCGGCAACGCGATCATCGACGCGCTGAACCCGGCCTCCGACAGCGCCTGGCTGCCCCACAGCAGCCGGTAGTTCCGGTTCCGCGAAAGGCGCGTGGTCACCGCCGCTCCTTCCGGCTGTCGGCGGCGATCCGCCTGAGCGCGGTGGCGAAGTCGCCCACCACGGCTTCGACCGTCGCCCGGTCGTGGCGATCGGGCTGGTGGATCAGGGAAAACACCAGCTCGCCGTCCTGGACCGCGCCGACCAGGTCGAGCAGGTACGGGCGGTGCTCGGCCGGGTCGTGGTCGAGGCCGAGCGAACCGCGGGCCGCCGCGAAGAGGCTTTCGGACGTCGCCGCCGCCCCGGAGTCGTCCCACTGGCCGAGGTAGTTGAACGAGATCTGCGGCTGCGGCCCGGTTTCCGCGAGCTGCTTCCGGACGTCCGGGTCGCCGAGGTGGCGAAGGGCGCCGTAGCCGAACCCGTTGCCCGGCACGGCCCGCAGCTGCTTGCGAACCGACTTGACCAGCGTCCGCCAGTCCGGGTCGTCCGCGCCGTCGACCGAGAGCGCCACCGGGTAGAGGGTGGTGAACCAGCCGACGGTCCGGTTGAGGTCGACGCCGTCGAGGACGTCTTCCCGGCCGTGGCCTTCGAGGGCTATCGAGACGTCCGGCCGTCCGGTCCACCGGGCCAGCGCCCACGCCAGGGCGGCGAGCAGGACGTCGTTGACGCGCGTGCGGTACGCCGACGGCGCCGAGCGCAGCAGGGCGTTGGTGTCGTCGGCGTCGAGCGCCACGGTGACCTCCGCCGAGCCGGTGCCGGTGGCGTCGTGGTCCACGGGCAGCTCGCCCGAGGCGGGCAGGCCGGTCCAGTACGCCAGCTCGTCGTCGAAGCCGCCGGCGCGGACGTGGTCACGCAGGCGGTGCGCCCAGTCCCGGAACGACGTCGTCCGCGGGCCGAGGTCGATCGGGACGCCGCGGGCGGCCTGGCGGTAGGCGGTGTCGAGGTCGTCGAGCAGGATGCGCCAGGAGACGGCGTCGACCACGACGTGGTGGGCGGCCAGGAACAGCCGCGGCCGCCACGCCGGATCGGCGGTGACCAGGACCGCCGTCAGCAGCGGGCCCCGCGCGAGGTCGAACCCGGCGTGGACGGCGTCGGCGATCCGCTCCAGCGCGGCCGCCCGGCCGGCCGCGGGCTCGGCGGTCAGGTCCTCGTGGCGCAGCCCGGGCACCGGCTCGACGTCGGCGTTGTGCTGGCGCCAGCCCCCTTCGGTGCGGGTGAACCGCATGCGCAGGGCGTCGTGGTGGGTCCACACCGCGGCCAGCGCCCGGTCGAGTGCGCCGGCGTCGAAGCCGTCGGCGAGCTCGACCAGCATCGACTGGTTGAAGTGGTGCGGGTTGACGGTGTGGGTGGCGAAGAACCAGTCCTGGATCGGGGTCAGCGGTAGCTCGCCGACGACCGGCCCGTCCGCCGCCGCTTCCTCGGCCACCGCGCCGGCTTCGGGGGCCAGCGCGGCGACGGTCTGGTGCAGGAAGATGTCCTTGGTGGACACCCGCAGCCCGGCCTGCCGGGCGCGGGACACGACCTGCATGCTGAGGATGGAATCGCCGCCCAGCTCGAAGAAGTTGTCGGCGGTGCCGACCCGGTTCAGGCCGAGGACCTGGGCCCAGATCTCGCAGAGCGCGCGCTCTGCCGGGGTCACCGGCTCGACGTGGCGGGTGGCCGGCTCGGCCGCGGCGGCGACCACGGGCAGGGCGCGGCGGTCGACCTTGCCGCTCGGCCCGAGCGGCAGCGCGGGCAGCTCCAGCAGCGCGGCGGGCACCAGGTGCCCGGGCAGCGACCGGCTCAGGAACTCCCGCAGTTCGCCGGCGCCGGCCTGGCCGGCCCCCGGTTCGGCGACGAAGCAGGCGACCAGGCGCTTGTGGCCCGACTCGTCCTGCTGGACGGCGGCCACCGCGGCGGCGACACCGGGGTGGCGGGTCAGCGCCGCCTCGACTTCGCCGAGCTCGATGCGGAAGCCGCGGACCTTGACCTGGTCATCGGCCCGGCCGGTGAACTCCAGCTGCCCGGTGGCGGTCCACCGGACGACGTCGCCGGTGCGGTACATCCGCTCCCCCGGCGCGCCGAAGGGGTTGGCGGTGAACCGGTCGGCGGTCAGGCCCGGCCGGTCGAGGTAGCCGCGGGCCAGGCTCGGCCCGGCGACGTACAGCTCGCCGGCCACGCCGATCGGCACGGGTTGGAGGGCGGCGTCGAGCACGTAGCCGCGGGTGTTCGGGATGGGCCGGCCGATCGGCGGCGGCGTGCCCGGTTCCAGCGGGTCGCTCCAGGTCGCGACGATCGTCGATTCGGTGGGGCCGTAGGCGTTGATCATCCGCCGTCCGGGTGCCCACCGGTCGACGAGCTCCGCCGGGCAGGCGTCGCCGCCGACGACGAGGGTGCGCAGGTCCGGCAGGTCGGTGGCGGGCACGGTGGCCAGCGCGGCGGGCGGGATCAGGGTGTGGGTGATCCGGTGGGTGGCGAGGAACTCGGCGAGGGGTTCACCGAGCAGCGGCTCGGGCGGGACGACGACGAGCGCGGCGCCACTGGGCAGCGCCAGGCAGAGTTCCAGGACGGCCGCGTCGAAGCTGGGCGAAGAGTAGGCCAGGACCCGGTCCCCTTCGGTGACCTGGAGGTGTTCGGCTTCGGCGGCGGCGAAGGAGGCCAGCCCGGCGTGGGTGACGACCACGCCCTTGGGCCGGCCGGTGGAGCCGGAGGTGTAGATGACGTAGGCGGGGTGCTCGGGGCGGACGGGGACCGGCGGGAACGGCTCGGCCGAAGCAGCGGCGGACGCGGCCGGCTCAGCCGAAGCGGCGCCGGGCACGGCCGGCTCGGCCGAAGCGGCGGCGGACACGGCCGGCTCAGCCGAAGCGGCGCCGGGCACGGCCGGCTCGGCCGAAGCGGCGGCGGACACGGCCGGCTCAGCCGAAGCGGCGCCGGGCACGGCCGGCTCGGTCGAAGCGGCGGCGGACACGGCCGGCTCAGCCGAAGCGGCGCCGGGCACGGCCGGCTCGGTCGAAGCGGCGGCGGACACGGCCGGCTCAGCCGAAGCGGCGCCGGGCACGGCCGGCTCGGTCGAAGCGGCGGCGGACACGGCCGGCTCAGCCGAAGCGGCGGCCAGGACCGAAGCCTCGCCCACGCCTCCCGGCGCCGCGGCCGCCGCGGTGTCGAACAGCCTCGGGTCGTCGAGCGCCAGCACCTGCACTCCCTCGGGTGCCGGGGGCGCCACGCCCTCCAGGGTGAGGACCAGGGCCGGGCGGGCGTCGGCGAGCATGAACGTGATGCGCTCGATCGGGTAAGTCGGGTCCACCGGCAGGAAGGCCCCGCCCGCCTTCAGGACCGCGAGCTGCGCCACCACGATCTCCACCGAGCGCGGCAGGGCCAGGGCCACGATCCGCTCCGGGCCGATGCCGCGTCCGGCGAGCACCCGCGCCAACCGGGACGCGCGGCTCTCCAGCTCGGCGTAGGTGAGGGACTCGCCCGCGATGACCGCCGTCGCGTCCGGCGTCCGCCGCGCGCGGGCCGACACCAGCTCGGGCAGCGTCCGCGGCTCCACCGGGACGGCCGTGTCGTTCCAGGCACCCAGGACCAGGTCGCGCTCGGCCGCGCCGATCAGCGGCAGCCGGGCGAGCGGCCGGTCCGGGCTGTCCGCGACGCCCGCCAGCAGGACGCCCAGGTGCGTGGCCAGGCGGTCGATCGTGGCCGCGTCGAACAGATCCGTGTTGTACGTCAGCGCCGCCCGCAGGACTCCGCCGTCCGGCTGGAACTCCAGCGTCAGGTCGAAGTTCGCCGCCGTCGCCGGCTGGGGCAGCTCCTCGGTCTCCAGGCCGGGCAGCCGGGCCGCTTCGCGGGGACTGTTCTGCAGCACCACCATCACCTGGAACAGCGGCGTCCGGCTCGGGTCCCGGCCGGGCTGCACCGCGTCGACGACCCGGTCGAACGGCAGGTCCTGGTGGTCGAACGCCGCGCGGACGCCCGCCGCGACCTCGTCGAGGAACGCCGTGAACGCCACGTCCGGGCGGACCCGAGACCGCAGCACCAGCGTGTTGACGAAGAACCCGACGAGCCCTTCGAGCTCGGGGCGCTCCCGGCCGGAGGTGACCGTGCCGACGGCCACGTCGTCCTGGCCGGCCCAGCGGCCGAGCAGCACCTGGCAGGCGGCGACGAGCGTGGTGAACAGGGTCGTTTCCCGCTGCCGGCTCACCTGCTCGAGCCGCGCGGTCACCGCCGCCGGGACGACGATCTCGCGCGTCGCGCCGCGGGTGGTGCGCACCGGCGGCCGGGGCCGGTCGGTGGGCAGCTCCAGCGGGGTGAGGTCGCGCAGGCGCTCGGCCCAGTAGTCGACCTGGCCGGCCAGCACCCGCTCGGCGAGCCGGCCGCGTTGCCAGGCCGCGAAGTCCGCGTACTGCACCGGCAGCGGCGGCAGGTCCGCCGGTTCGCCGCGCAGCGCGGCCGCGTAGAACGCGCCGACCTCTTCGGCGATCAGCCCGTTCGACCAGCCGTCGGTGACGATGTGGTGCACCGCCACGGTGAGCACGTGCTCCCGCGGGGCGAGCCGGATCAGCTTGGCACGCAGCAGCGGCCCTGCACTGAGGTCGAAGGGTTGTTCGCCGTCGGCACGCAGGATGTTCGCGAGTTCCTCCTCGCGAGCGTCGACGACCGGCAGCGGAACCGGCGACGGCGGGTGCACGACCTGGACGCCGTGGCCGTCGGCCGAGCCGAACGTGGTGCGCAGCGGCTCGTGCCGGGCGACCAGCGCGGTGAACGCCCCGGCGAGCGCGTCGACGTCCAGTGCGCCGCGCAGGCGCACCGCGGAGCTGGTCACGTACTCGGTGCCGCCCGGCTCGAACTCGTCGAGGAACCACAGCCGCTGCTGGGCGAAGGACTGCGGCAGCTCGCGGTCACGGGGCACGGCCGGGATCGGGTCCTTGGCGGTGGCCCCGACGGTTTCGATCGCGGCGGCGAGGCGGGAGACCGTGGGGTGCGCGAACACCGCCCGCGGCGACAGCGACACGCCGCATTCGGCCAGCAGCCGGGACACCAGCCGGATGCTGAGGATCGAGTCGCCGCCGAGCTCGAAGAAGTTGTCCTGGGCGCCGACCCGTTCGACGCCGAGCAGCCGCTGCCAGATCCCGGCGACGGCGCGCTGGGTCGCGGTGGCCGGCTCGGCGTAGGGCCGCTGCGACGTCACCGGGCCGTCCGGGGCGGGCAGCGCGCGGCGGTCGACCTTCCCGTTGCGGTTCAACGGAAGCGCGGCCAGCACCAGCACGGCGGCGGGCACCATGTACTCCGGCAGGGACGCGGCCGCGTGGCCGCGCAGGCCGGCCGGGTCCGCGGTCCGCCCGGGGGTGAGGACGACGTGCGCGATCAGTCGCCGGGTGCCGGCGGCGTCCGCGTGCACGCTCGCGACCGCCTGGGCGACCGCCGGGTGGGCGGCCAGCACGGCCTCGACCTCGGCGAGCTCGATCCGGAACCCGCGCAGCTTGACCTGGTCGTCGGAGCGGCCGAGGAATTCCAGGTCGCCGCCGGGACCGCGCCGGACGACGTCGCCGGTGCGGTACATCCGCTCACCCGGCGCGCCGAACGGGTCGGGGACGAACCGCTCGGCGGTCAGGCCGGGCCGGCCGAGGTAGCCGCGGGCCAGGCCCGCGCCGGCCAGGCACAGTTCACCGGGCGCCCCGGCGGGCAGCGGGCGCAGCTCGGCGTCCACCACGTAGGCGCGCATGCCGTCGAGCGGACGGCCGATCGGCACGGGTGCGGGGACGACCGCCCCGCCGGTCATCCGGAACGAGGTGGCGAAGGTGGTCGTTTCGGTGGGGCCGTAGCCGTCGACCACGACGAGGTCGGGGCAGGCGGCCTGGACCGCCCGCACCACGGCGGGCGGCACGACGTCGCCGCCGGTCCACACCTCGCGCAGGCCGCGCAGGCAGTCCGGGGCGTCCTGGGCGAGCAGCCGGAAGAGCCCGGCGGTCAGCCACGCCGCCGTCACCCCGTGCGCGGAAACCGCGCGCCGCAACGATTCCACGGTGAGGTCGGGCCCGTCGGGCAGGACCGTCGCGCCGCCGTTGAGCAGCGGGACCCACAGTTCGTAGGTGGAGGCGTCGAAAGCCAGCGGCGAGTGCGCGAGCACCCGGGTGTGGGCGCCGCCGGCGAAGCGGCCGTCCTGGGCCAGCGCGGTGATGTCGCGGTGGCGCACGGCGACGCCCTTGGGGACGCCGGTGGAGCCGGAGGTGTACATGACGTAGGCGAGGTTTTCGGGCGCCACGGAGCATTCCGGTGCGGTCCGCGACCGCTGCCCGCCCACGGTCCGTACCGGTCCACTGTGGACGGCTTCGGCGGTCGGCACCCAGCTGTCGCCGGACACCACGACCGACACCCCGGCCTCGGCGAGCACGGCCCGCAGCCGCTCGTGCGGCGCCCGGGTGTCCAGTGGGACGTAGGCCGCACCCGCCTTGAGCACGGCGAGTTCGGCGACGACGTGCTCGACCGACGGCTCCAGCAGCAGCCCGATCCGGTCTTCGGCGACGACGCCCAGGCCGGCCAGCTGCGCGGCCAGGTGGTTCGCCCGCTCGTCGAGTTCGGCGTAGGTCAGGCTGCGGTCGCCGGCGAGCACGGCGACGGCGTCCGGACGGCGCCGCACCTGGTCGGCGAACAGCGCGGGCACCGTGGACGGCGTCCCGGCGGCGCCCGGGCCGTGGGCGTCCGCGAGCACCCGGGCGCGCTCGGCGGCGTCGACCCACGGCACCCGGGCCAGGGGCCGGTCCGGGTCGGCGGTGACGGCGTCGAGCAGCCGGGCCAGCCGGTCGGTCAGGGCCGCCGTCGTGTCCCGGTCGAACAGCGCCGGGTCGTAGGCGAGGTCGAGGGCGAGGCCTTCGTCGAGGGACGCGCGCAGGCACAGCGGGAAGTTCGTGGCGTCGGCCGAGCCCACTTCGACGACCCGGGGCGCACCCGCGGTGGCGGGTTCGCTGATCGGGTAGTTCTCGAACACGACCATGCTGTCGAACAGGTTCTGCCCCGCCGGGACGTCGCTGAGCGGGCGCAGCCGGGCCAGCGACACGAAGTCGTGGTCGCGGGCCTCGCTCTGGGCCGTCTGCAGCTGCCCGAGCCACCGCGCGACCGGCTGGGTGCCGTCGACGCGGACGCGGGTGGGGATGGTGTTGATGAACAGCCCGATCATGGTTTCGACGCCGGCCAGGTCGGCCGGGCGGCCGGAGACGGTGGTGCCGAAGACGACGTCACGGTCGCCGGAGAACATCGCCAGCAGCAACGCCCAGGCGCCCTGCACGACGGTGTTGACGGTGAGGCCGTGGGTCCGGGCGAACTCCCGCAGCCGCAGCGTCGCGGCCGGCGGCAGCTCGATCCGGACCGAATCGGTGGACCGGGACTGGTGGGCTTCGGCCGGCGGGCGGTCGTAGGGCAACGCGGTCGGCGCGTCGAAGCCGGCCAGGGTGTCCCGCCAGAACGCGTCGGCCGCGGCCTGGTCGCGGCCGGCCAGCCAGCCGAGGTAGTCGCGGTACGGGCGCCGGGTGACCAGGGCGGGGCGGACGCCGGCGGTCGCGGCGGCGTACTGCTCGCAGGCTTCGGCGAAGACCTGCGCGGAGCTCCAGCCGTCGAACAGCACGTGGTGGGAGGTCCACACGAGGTCGACCTCGTCGCCGGGGAGGGCGGCGATCGTCAGCCGGGTCAGCGGGGCCCGGGTGAGGTCGAACGGCACGGCCCGGTCGGCCGCCAGGGCGTCCCGCAGGGCGGTTTCCCGCTCGGCCGGCCCGAGGTCGCGCCAGTCGTGGTGGGTGACCGGCAGGGTCGCGGCGCGGTCCACCACCTGCACGGGCTCTTCGACACCCGTCCAGACGAGCCGGGTGCGCAGCACCGGGGTCCGGTCGACGACCCGCTGCCAGGCCGCGGCGAGCGCGGCGGGGTCGGCGACGCGAGCGAGCCGGATGCGAACCTGCTCGAAGTAGGCCGGGGACCCGGCATCGACCAGGGTGTGGAACACCATCCCGGCCTGCAGCGGGGTCAGCGGGTAGACGTCCTCGACCGCACGGCCGTCGCCGGCCACGGTGTCCAATTCGGCCGCGCTCAGCCGGGCCAAGGGGAAGTCCGACGGCGTGCGGCCTCCCGCGCCCGGGGTGGCGCAGTGCGCGACGATCTCGCGCAACGCCGTGAGGACCTGCTCGGCGAGCCCGCGCACGGTGTCTTCGCGGTGCACGCCGGGGGCGTAGGTCCAGGCGAGTTCGAGCCGGCCACCGTCGACGATGCCGACGACGTCCAGGAGGGCCGTGCGCGGCCGCTCGGGGTCGATGTCGTCGCCGAGGTCGCCACCCCAGCCGCGGTACAGCCCGCCGTCGTCGCCGCCGGCGGTCCACTGTCCGTGGTAGTTCAGGGAAATCTGCGGCACCGGGTCGTCGTGCCGCCGCAGCGCGCCGTAGCCGAGGCCCTTGCCGGGGACGGCTCGCAGCTGCTCCTTGACGGCCTTCAGGGTCGATCCCCAGTTTTCGGTCGCGGGGAGGGTGAGCGCGACCGGGAACTCGGCGGTGAACCAGCCGACCGTGCGGGACAGGTCGAGGTCGTCGAAGATTTCCTCGCGGCCGTGCCCTTCCAAACCGACGAGGACGCGTTCGCGGCCGGTCCAGCGGGCCAGTACCCGGCCGAGCGCGCCGAGCAGGACGTCGTTGATCTGCGTGCGGTAGACCTCGGGGACCTGGTGCAGCAGGGCGTCGGTGGTGGCGGGGTCCAGGCGGACGGTGACCGTGCGGGCACTTCCGGCGGTGTTCTCCCCCGTCGCGTCCACCGGCAGGTCCGGGTCGACTCCGTCGAGCGCTTCGGTCCAGTACGGTTGTTCGGCGTCGAACGCGTGCCCCGCGAGGCGGTCCGCCCAGCGGAGGAAGCTGACCGGCGCCGGGCCGAGGTCGGCCGGCTGCCCGGAAACCACCTGGCGGTAGGCGGTTTCCAGGTCGTCGAAGAGGATGCGCCAGGACACGCCGTCGACCACCAGGTGGTGGACGACCAGCAGCAACCCCGGTGCCTGCCCGGGAGCGGTGATCAGCGCGGCCGCGACGAGCGGGCCGCCCTCGACCCGCAGCGCCGCCCGAGCCTCGGCCGCGACCGTGCTGATGTCCCCACCGGACACGTGCCGCAGGGCCGGGATTTCCGCGTCGGGCCGGAACTCCTGCCGCCACCCGTCCTCGGTGCGGGTGAACCGGGTGCGCAGGGCGTCGTGGCGGGCCAGCACCGCGCCCAATGCGGTTTCCAGCGCGGGAACCGAGACGGCCGGATCGAGCTCGGCGAGCGTGGACATCGTGAAGTGGTCGTGGTGGCCGGTTTCGAAGAACCACCGCTGGATCGGTGTGAGGGGCGCCGAGCCGGTGAACCCGGCTTCGGGCTCGGCGGCCGCTTCGGCGCCCGCGACGAGCGCGAGTTCGGCGATGCTCTGGTGGCGGAAGACGTCCCGGGAGGTCAGGCGCAGGCCACGGCGCCGGGCCCGGGAGACGACCTGGATGCTGAGGATCGAATCGCCGCCGAGGGCGAAGAAGTTGTCGTCCACGCCCGGTTCTCCGACGCCGAGGACGTCGGCCCAGATTTCCGCCAGCAGCCGTTCGGTGCCGGTGCGCGGGGCGGTCCGGCCCTCGGCCGGGGCGGGGTGGACGGCGGGCGCGGGCAGTGCCCGGCGGTCGACCTTGCCGCTGGTGGCCAGCGGCAGCCGGTCCAGGGGGACGAACACCGACGGCACCAGGTGGTCGGGCAGGGTCGACTTCAGCGCCGTCCGCAGCCGGGCCGGGTCCGCGGCGGACCCGTCGGCGGGGACGACGTAGGCGACGAGCCGGGCGTGGCCGTCGTCGCGGCGGGCGACGACGACCGTGTCGGCGACCTCGGGCAGGGCGCGCAGTGCCGCCTCGACCTCGCCGGGCTCGATCCGGAAGCCGCGGATCTTGACCTGGTCGTCGACGCGGCCGAGGTATTCCAGGTAGCCCTCGGCGGTCCAGCGGGCCCGGTCGCCGGTGGCGTACATCCGGCTGCCCGGCGGCCCGAAGGGGCTGGCGCGGAAGCGGTCCGCGGTCAGCCCGGGCTGGTTCAGGTAGCCGCGGGCCAGCTGGACGCCGGCCAGGTGCAGTTCACCGGGCACGCCGATCGGTGCCGGGCGCAGCCGGTCGTCCAGGACGTAGGCCCGCACGTTCCCGAGCGGGCGGCCGATCACCTCGCGCGCGGTTTCGCCGATCCGGCAGAGGGTGGCGTCGACGGTGCACTCGGTCGGCCCGTAGAGGTTGAACGCGGTGACGCCGTCGAGGTCGCTCAGCTCGCGCCACAGCGCTTCGCCGACGGCTTCCCCGCCGATCAGCAGCACCGGCGGGCGGTGTTCCCCGAACCCGGCGTCCAGCAGGTGCCGGACGAACGACGGCGTCGAGTTGACCAGGTCGATCCCGTGCTCGGCGACGTACCCGGCCAGCACGCCCGGATCGAGCCGGGTCTCGGCGTCGATCACGTGCAGCTCGTGCCCGGCCGTGAGCATCAGCAGCACGGTTTCCCAGGACGCGTCGAACGAGAACGCCGCGGTCAGCGCCACCCGCAGCCGGTCCTTCCCGGCCGCGGCGGTGAAGAGGCCCGCGTGGTCGACGGCGAAGTTGGCGAGCGCGCGGTGGCCGACGAGCACGCCCTTCGGAGTTCCGGTGGAGCCGGAGGTGTAGATCGCGTAGGCGGCGTGGTCCGGGGTGAGCGGCGCAGGGCGGTCGGCGTCGGTGAGGTTCGTGTCCGCTTCTTCCGCGACGACCGGCTCGGTGAGCACCAGCACCGGCCGGGCGTCGGCCAGCAGCGCCTCCCGCCGGCGGGCGGGCAGCTCGGGGTCCAGGGGCAGGTGGGCGGCACCGGCCTTGAGGACGGCGAGCATCGTGACGACCAGGTCGGCCGAGCGCGGCAGGGCGACCGCCACCAGCTGCTCTGGCCCGGCACCCCGGGCGACGAGCACCCGCGCGACCCGGTTGGCACGGGCGTTCAGCTCCGCGAACGACAACGCCGTGCCGCCGCAGACCAGGGCGGTCGCGTGCGGGGTCCGGGCGGCCTGGGCCTCGAACAGCTCGACGACTCCCGCGTCCGGCACCGGCCGGCCGGTCGCGTTCCACGTCTCGACGACGAGAGCGTGCTCGGCCGCGGGCAGCAGCGGCAGTGCGTCGACCGGCCGGTCCGGGTCGGCCACGACGGCGGTGAGCAGCACCGTGAGGTGCTCGGCGAACCGCCGCATCGTCGCCGCGTCGAACAGGTCGGTGTTGTAGTTCAGCAACCCCCGCAGCCCGTCCGGGCGCTCCTCGAACTCGACGCTCAGGTCGAACCCGGCGGTGGTCATCGGCAGGGTCAGTTCCCCGGCCGTGAGCCCGGTGAGGGCGGGCAGGCGGTTGCCGGCGTTCTGCAGGGTCACCAGCACCTCGAACAGCGGGGTGCGGCTGGGGTCGCGGTCGGGGCTCAGCTCGTCGACGATCCGCTCGAACGGCACTTCCTGGTGGGCGAAGGCGTCCAGGACCGTCCGGCGGATGGCGCCGAGCAGCTCGCCGAAGCCCCGCCGTCCGTCCACCTGCGACCGCAGCACGACGGTGTTGACGAAGAGGCCGACGAGGTCCTGGACCTCCGGGTGGTCGCGGCCGGAGGTCACCGTGCCGACGGCGACGTCGTCCTGGCCGGACCAGCGGCGCAGCACCAGCTGGCAGGCCGCGACCAGCGCGGTGAACAGCGTCGTGTCGCGGTCGCGGCTCAGCCGGCGCAGCCCGGCGAGGGCCTCGGCGCCGAGGGTGAACTCGTGCTCGGCGCCGTTCGAGGTCCGGGTGGCCGGGCGCGGGCGGTCGGTCGGCAGGTCCAGCGGGCGCAGGCCGTCGAGCTCGTGGCGCCAGAAGCCGAGCTGCTCGTCGAGGAACTCGCCGGTGAGGCGCTCGCGCTGCCACGCCGCGAAGTCCGCGTACTGGACGGGCAGCGGCGGCAGGGTGACCCGCTCGTCGCCGTAGAGGGTGGCCAGCTCGCCGGCGAGGACGCCCATCGACCAGCCGTCGGTGATGATGTGGTGCAGCGACAGCACGAGCGCGTGGTCGTCCGCGGCGAGGCGGACCAGCCGCGCCCGCAGCAGCGGGCCCCGGGCGAGGTCGAACGGCCGGGCGAGGTCGTCGGCCAGCAGCCGCCGCAGGTCCTCCTCCGCCGTCGACGAGCCGGCGAGGTCGGTGACCGGCAGCGCGAGCTGCCACGGCTCCCCCACGACCTGGCGGGGGCGTCCGTCGACCGCCGGGAACGTGGTGCGCAGCGACTCGTGCCGGGCGATCAGCGTGGTGAGCGCCCGGCCGAGCGCGTCGGGCCGCAGGTCGCCGCGCAGCCGCACGCCGAAGACCGTGACGTGGTCGGTGCTGCCGGGCGCGAAGTCGTCGAGGAACCACAGCCGCTGCTGGGCGAAGGACAGCGGCAGCTCGGCGTCGCGGCCGGCCGGGGTGATCGCCGCGGACAGCGGCGTGGCGGACGCGGCCGGCAGCGCGGCCGCCAAGCCGGCCACCGTCGGGTGGTCGAACACCGTGCGCGGGGACACCTCGACGCCGAAGGCCTCTCGCAGCGCGGAGGTGAACCGGATGCTGAGGATGGAATCCCCGCCCAGCTCGAAGAAGTTGCCGTCGGCCCCGACGCGCTCCAGGCCGAGCGTGGCGGCCAGCACCGTCGCGACCGTGCGTTCGGCTTCGGTGCGGGGTTCGGCGAACTCGGTGCTTTCCGGCCCCGCCGCGGCGGGCGCAGGCAGCGCGCGCTGGTCGAGCTTTCCGTTGCGGGTCAACGGGAGTTCGTCGAGCGTGACGAACGCCGATGGCACCATGTAGTCCGGCAGCGACCGGCCGAGGTGCTCACGCAGCCGCGCCGCGCTCGGCGGGGCGTCCGGTGTCGCCGGGACGACGTAGGCGACCAGCCGCTTGCGGCCGGGTTCGTCCTCGCGGGCCAGCACCGCCGCCGAGCCGACGTCGGTCAGGGCGAGCAGGGTGGCTTCGATCTCGCCCGGCTCGATCCGGAAGCCGCGGATCTTCACCTGGTGGTCGGCGCGGCCGTGGTAGCGCAGGGCACCTTCGCGGGTGCGGGACACGCGGTCACCGGACCGGTACATCCGGGACCCGGGCGCGCCGAACGGGTCGGCGACGAACCGGGCGGCGGTCAGCCCCGGGCGGCCGAGGTAGCCGCGGGCCAGGCCGTCGCCGGCGACGTAGAGCTCGCCGGGCACGCCGGCCGGGACCGGGTTCAGGTCCGGATCGAGGACGTACCCGCGCAGGTCGGGCAGGGCGGTGCCGATGAGTCCCGGCGCGTCCACTGTGTCCCTGTCGGACCGAAGGTCGTGGTGGGTGACGTGCACGGTGGTTTCGGTGATGCCGTACATGTTCACCAGCCGCGGCGCGCGGTCGCCGTGGCGGGCGAACCAGCCGGCCAGCCGGCGCGTTTCCAGGGCCTCGCCGCCGAAGATCACGTAGCGCAGCGCAAGCCGGCCGCCGGCTTCGGGATCGTCCTCGTCGGCCCGGATGAGCTGGTAGAACGCCGACGGCGTCTGGTTGAGCACGGTGACGCCCTCGTCGGCCAGCAGGCGCAGGAATTCCCGCGGCGAGCGGGACACCGCGTGCGGGACGACGACGAGCCGGCCGCCGTGCAGCAGCGGGCCCCAGATCTCCCACACGGAGAAGTCGAACGCGTAGGAGTGGAACAGCGTCCAGACGTCGTCCGAGCCGAACCCGAAGCGGGCGTCCGTCGCGGCGAACAGGCGCGTGACGTTGCGGTGCGGGATCACCACGCCCTTGGGCAGCCCGGTCGAGCCGGAGGTGTAGATGACGTAGGCGGGGTGGTCGGGCGTGCAGCGCGGCGGCGGGTCGGTCTCGGGGCCCGTCTCGACGTCGACGTCTTCGGGTGCGAGGACGGCGACGGGATCGGTGTCGGCGCACATCCGCTCGACGCGTTCGGCCGGGGTGGCCGGGTCGATCGGCAGGTAGGCGGCGCCGGCCTTGAGCACGGCGAGGATGGCGACGACCTGCTCCGCCGAGCGCGGCAGGCGCAGCGCGACGAACCGCTCGGGCCCGGCGCCGAGCTCGATCAGCCGGTGCGCCAGCCGGTTCGCCCGCGCGTTGAGCTCGCCGTAGGTCAGGCAGACGCCGTCGGCGGTGAGCGCGATCGCCTCCGGCTGCGCCGCGACCCGGGCGGCGAACAGCTCGGTGATGGTGGGGGCGGGCAGCGACGCGGGCCGGTCGGCGGTGAGCCCGGCGCGGTCCTCGGCCGACAGCCACGGCAGCCGGGCGATCGGGCGGTCCGGGTTCTCGGCGATCCCCAGCAGCAGGGTCTCCAGCCGGGCCGCCATGGCCACGGCGGTCTCCTCGTCGAACAGCGCCGGGTCGGTGCCCAGCTCGAAGCCGAGGCGCCGGTCGACGTAGGCGCGCAGGGTGACCGGGAAGGTGGTGGCGTCGAGGGCGGTCACCTCGCGCAGCGTGACGCCCGCCTGCGCGGCGGCGTCCTCGTCGAAGGGGTAGTTCTCGAACGCGACCATGCTGTCGAACAGGTTCTCCCCCGGCGGGACGTCGCTGAGGGCGCGCAGCTTCCCGAGCGCGAGGAAGTCGTAGCGGCGGGCCTGGTTCTGCTCGTCCTGCAGCCGCCGCAGCCACGACAGCACCGGCTCGCCGCGGTCGATCCGCGTCCGGGTCGGGATGGTGTTGATGAACATCCCGATCATGGTCTCCACGCCCGGCAGGTCGTCGGGCCGGCCGGAGACGGTGGTGCCGAACACGACGTCGGGTTCACCGCTGGAGTGGGCCAGCAGCAGCGCCCAGGCCCCCTGCACGAGCGTGTTGACGGTCAGGCCGTGGCGCCGGGCCACGTCTCGCAGCCGACCAGTGTCCTCTGTGGACAAGGACGTCCGGACCGTCCGCGACGAGCGCGTCCGGTGTGCGCTCGCCGGGGACCGGTCCCACGGCAGCGGTGTCGGCGCGGCGAAGCCGGACAGCACCGTGCGCCAGTGGTCTTCGGCCGCGGTGACGTCCTGCGCGGCGAGCCAGCCGAGGTAGTCGCGGAACGGCCGGTGGGCCGGCACGCGGGGCACCCGGTGCTCGGTGATCGCGGCGTACTGCTCGCACACCTCGGTGAAGATCCGGGCCAGGCTCCAGCCGTCGAGCACGATGTGGTGGGAGGTCCACATCAGCAGCACGCGGTCGTGGGTCAGCGCGATGATCGCCAGCCGCATCAGCGGGGCGGTGGTGAGATCCAGGCCCGTGGCGGCGTCGTCGGCCGAGAGCCGGTCCAGCTGGGCGGTCTGCTCGGCTTCGGACAGGCCACGCCAGTCGTGGCGGGTGATCGGCACGACCGCCCGGTGCCGCACGACCTGCAGGGGATCCTCGACGCCCTCCCAGACGAGTTCGGTCCGCAGGACCGGGGTGCGGTCGGCGACCTGCTGCCAGGCCTGTGCGAACGCGTCGGGGTCGCGAACACCGTCCAGGAGCATCCGTGCCTGGTCGACGTAGGCGTCGGCGGTGGGATCGAGCAGGCTGTGGAACAGCATGCCCGCCTGCAGCGGGGTCAGCGGGTAGATGTCGTCGACGTCGTGGCCGTCGCCGGCAATTCTGTCCACAGTGGATTGATCGAGCCGGGCGAGCGGGAAGTCCGACGGCGTGCGGCCGCCGCTGCCGGGCCGTGCGCAGTGGGCGACGATCTCGCGCAGGCCCGCGAGCATCGCCTCCGCCAGCTCGCGGACGGTGTCTTCGTCGTTGACCTGGTCGGAGTAGGACCAGGTCAACGACAGCGCGCCGGACTCGACGACGCCGGTGACGTCCAGCTGGTAGGTGCTTGCCTCGTCCGGGGCGATGTCGGCGCCCGGGCTGTCGTGCCGTCCGCGGAACAGCCCGTGGTCACCGGCCTGGGCGTCCCAGCGGCCGTGGTAGTTGAAGCAGATCTGCGGCAGCGGGAACGCCTGCAGCGCGTGTCCGGGCGCGCCGGGCTCGCCGAGGTACCGCAGGGCCTCGTAGCTCAGGCCGCGGCGCGGGACGGCCCGCAGCTGCTCCTTGACCGCCTTGAGGGTGGCGCCCCAGTCCCCCGACGGCGGCAGGTCGAGCGCCACCGGGAACTGCGTGGTGAACCAGCCGATGGTGCGGGAAAGGTCGACGCCGTCGAGGACGTCCTCGCGGCCGTGCCCCTCCAGGGCGATCAGGACGCCGTCTTCCCGCGTGCGGTCGGCCAGTGCCCGCCCGAGGGCGCTCAGCAGCACGTCGTTGACCTGGGTCCGGTAGGTCGCCGGGACGCGGTGCAGCAGCGCGTCGGTGTCTTCGGCGCCGAGGGTCACGGTCAGCGTGCGGGTGGAGCCGGTGGTGCCGGCGCCCGCGTGGTCGGCCGCCAGCGCCGCCGGGACCCGGCGCGCCACCCGCGTCCAGTGCTCGAGGTCGTCGTCGAACCCGCCGGAACGGACGTGCCGCTCCAGCAGGTGCGCCCACTGGGTGAAGGGCGTGGCGGTGGCCGCGAGCCGGACCGGCGCCCCGGCGGCGACCTGGCCGTAGGCGGTTTCGAGGTCACCGAGCAGCAGCCGCAGCGAAACGCCGTCGGTGACCACGTGGTGCACGGCCAGGAACAGCAGCGGCGGCCGGGCGCCGCGGACGAGCAGCGCCGCGCCGGCGAGGACGCCGGTGGCCAGGTCGAGGCCGGCGCGCACCTGCGCGGCCGCGGCCTCGACACCGGCGCGCTGCCCGGCGTCGCCGAGCGAGGACAGGTCCCGGATCCGCAGGACGCCGGTTGGCGGCTCCGGCGTGACCTCCTGCCGCCACTGCCCGTCGACGGTGAAGAACCGGTTCCGCAGGGCGTCGTGGTGGGCGACGACCGCGTCGAGGGCGGTCCGCAGCGCCTGCGGGTCGACGTCGGCGGGCAGCTCGAGCAGCTGCGACATGGTGAAGTGGGCCAAGGGCCCGTGGGTGGCGAAGAACCAGTGCTGGATCGGGGTGAGCGGGGCGGGGCCGGCGACCGGTCCCGCCGCCGGGGCCTGGACCGCGGCGGTCTGCACCGCGGTCGCGAGCCCGGCAATGGTCTGGTGCAGGAAGATGTCCCGCGAGGTGAGCCGCAGGCCGGCCTGGCGGGCCTGGGCGACCACCTGGATGCTGAGGATCGAGTCGCCGCCGAGGCCGAAGAAGTTGTCCTCGACGCCGATGCGGTCGTTGCCGAGCACTTCGGACCAGATCGCCACCAGCTGGTGTTCGACGGCGGTGCGCGCGGGCACGTAGGCCTGGCCGCTGTCCGCCGGGGCGTCGGGGGCGGGCAGGGCCCGCCGGTCGACTTTGCCCTGCGGGGTCAGGGGGATCGCGTCGATCGGGACGAACGCCGAGGGCACCAGGTAGTCCGGCAGCGTGGCCCGCAGGGCGGCGCGCAGCTCGTCGGCGGTGGGCGGCACCGGTCCGGCGCCGACGACGTAGGCGACCAGCCGGGCGTGGCCGCCGTCCGGCCGGTGGGCGACCACGACGGCCGCGGTGACCCCGGGCAGGCGGACCAGCGCGGCCTCGACCTCGCCCGGCTCGACCCGGAAGCCGCGGATCTTCACCTGGTCGTCGAGCCGGCCCAGGTACTCCAGCTGCCCGTCCGCGGTCCAGCGGGCCCGGTCGCCGGTGCGGTACATCCGCTCGCCCGGCGCGCCGAACGGATTGGCGACGAAGCTGCCGGCCGTCCGGCCCGGGCGCCCGAGGTAGCCGCGGGCGAGCTGCGCCCCGGCGAGGCACAGTTCGCCGGGCACCCCGGCGGGCACCGGCCGCAGGTCCTGGTCGACGACGTAGGCGCGGGTGTTGGCCAGCGGACGGCCCAGCACCGGGCGGGCCGTTTCGCCGACCCGGCAGGAGACGGCGTCCACTGTGTACTCGGTGGGGCCGTAGAAGTTGTGCGCCACCGTGACTTCGGCGCCGGCGAGGTCCCGCCAGAGGGTGTCGTCCAGGGCTTCGCCGCCGAGCATCAGGATCTTGGGCCGGTGCCGCGGGTCGGTCAGCAGCCCGGCGGGGATCAGCCGGCGCAGGTAGGTCGGGGTGAGGTCGAGGAAGTCGATCCGGCGTTCGGCGATGTGGCCGACGAGGGCGTGGGCGTCGAGCCGGACCTCGTCCCCGATCAGGTGCAGCTCGTGGCCGTCGGCCATGAGCAGCGGGCCTTCCAGGGACGTGTCGAACGACAGGGTGGCGGTCAGCGCGACCCGCAGCCGCCGTCCGGGCGCGGCGAAGTCGTGGCGGTGGTTGAAGAGCAGGTTGGTGAGGTTGCGGTGCGGGACCGCCACGCCCTTCGGGCGGCCGGTCGACCCGGACGTGTAGATGACATAGGCCGTGTTGTCCGGCCGCAGCGGCGCCCGGCGGTCGGCGTCGGTGAGGTCCGCGGCGGAGTACTCCTGGTGCGCGGCGGCGATTTCCGCCGTTCCGAGGACGAGGGTGGCACCGGCGTCCCGCCGCAGCAGCTCCTTCCGGTCGGCGGGCAGCGCCGGGTCGATCGGCAGGTACACCGCCCCCGCCTTCAGCACCGCCAGGAAGGCCACGATCGCCTCGGCCGTCCGCGGCAGCTCGAGCGCCACCACCCGCTCGGGGCCGGCGCCCAGCGCGACGAGGTGGCGGGCCAGGCGGTTGGCCATCGCGTTGAGCTCGGCGAAGCTCAGCGCGATGTCCCCGGCGACGAGCGCGGTCTCGTCCGGGCTGCGCTGGGCCTGCGACTCGAACAGCTCGGTGACGGTGGCCGCGGGCACGTCCAGCGCGGTGTCGTTCCAGCCGGTGAGCAGCCGGCGGCGTTCGTCCCCGGTCAGCAGCGGCAGCTCGCCGACCGGGCGCCGCGCGTCGGCGGCAATCGCGGTCAGCAGCACGGTGAGGTGCTCGCCGAGCGCGACGGCGGTCCGCTCGTCGAACAGGTCGGTGTTGTACTCCAGCGAGCCTTCGAGCGCGTCCGCGGCCGGCTGGAACTCGACGGTGAGGTCGAAGTTCGCCGCGCGGCGGGCCACCTCGACCGGCTCGGCCGTCAGCCCGGCGAAGTCCGCCTGCCCGCCCTGGCTCCCGTGCAGCAGCACCATCGCGTCGAACAGCGGGTTGCGGCTGGCGTCGCGGTCGAGGCGCAGGGCTTCGACGAGCTTTTCGAACGGGGCTTCGGCGTGCTCGAAGGACTCCAGCACGGTGGTGCGGACGGCGTCGAGGAACGTCCCGAACGGCGCGGACCGGTCCACAGTGGACCGGATGACGACGGTGTCGACGAAGAAGCCGACCGTCCGCTGCAGTTCGGGCCGGTTCCGGCCGGACACCACGGTGCCGACGGCGATGTCGCTCCGGCCGGTGTAGCGGGCGAACAGCACCTGGCAGGCCGCGACCAGCACGGTGTAGAGCGTGGTGTCGTGGAGCCGGGCCAGCTCGGCCAGTCCCGCCGCGACGCCGGCCGGGACGCTGAAGCGGTGCACGGCACCGGCCGTCGTGCGCACGGCCGGGCGCGGCCGGTCGGACGGCAGGTCCAGGGGTTCGACGCCGGCCAGCTGGGTCGTCCAGTAGGCGAGGTGCCGGTCGAGGGCGGGTCCGGCGAGCCGGTTCCGCTGCCACACGGCGAAATCGGCGTACTGCACCGCCGGTTCGGGCAGCTCGGCGGCTTCGCCGCGCACGGCGGCTGCGTACAGCGTGCCGAGCTCGCCGACCAGGATGCCCATCGACTCGCCGTCGGTGACGATGTGGTGGGCGGTGATCAGCAGGACGTGGTGCTCGTCGGCGACCCGCACCAGCAGCAGCCGCACCAGCGGGCCGCGGCGGAGGTCGAACGACCGGCCGTACTCCGCCTCCAGCACCTCGTCCAGGTCGGCCGGCCGCAACGCGGGGTCGGTGGTCAGGTCGACCGTCCGCACCGGGATCTCCGGATCGGCGTGGACGACCTGCAGCGGGGTGCCGCCGGTGTCGTCGACGGTCGTGCGCAGCGACTCGTGCCGCGCCACCAGCCGCGCCAGTGCGCCGGTGAGGGCGCTCGTGTCGAGCGGCCCGGTCAGCCGCAGCGCCACGGCGCTGTTGTACTCCGCGTCCCCCGGGCGGAACTCGTCGAGGAACCACAGGCGCTGCTGGGCGAACGACAGCGGCAGGGCGTTCTCCCGCGGCGCCCGGCCGATCACGTCGGACCGCTCCGCCCGCCCGGCCAGCCGGCGCTTGAGCGTCTCCCGCAGTTCCGCGGGCAGCGCGTCGATGCGGCTCTTCCTCGAGGTGGTCATCGCTTTCGTTTCCTCACAACGCGAGTCGGGTGGTGCGGGGGGCGGGAGATCAGGAGGCGCGGCGGCGGCGCCGCGCGACACGGCCCCCGGCCTGCATGGCGCTGACGGTGCCGGTGGCCGGGTCGGTCAGGAAGCGGCCGCCGATGATCCGGCGGCCGGTGCCGGGTTCGCGCACCGAGAACGACCCGTCGCGCAGCAGCGCCAGCTCCGGGTAGACCTCGCCGTCGACGACGAGCACGGCGCCGCCGTCCGCGCGGACGTCCACCTGGTACTCCAGGTCGCCGTTGGTGTAGCGGCCGGTCAGGTCGGCGGCCGGGCGCGCGGCCCGGTCGAGGTCGTGGGGCAGCTCGTAGTCGCCGACCGGCAGGCCATCGGCGCGCAGCGCCGCGACCAGGTCCGTCCACAGCGCCGAGCCGGTGCTCCCGTTGGTGGTGAGCGCGACGACCCGGCCGTGCTCGGCGTCGATCCGCAGGTGGCAGGAGGTGCCGTCGGCGGTGCCGTCGTGACCGGTCCAGTCCGCGTCGGCGCCGCGGTAGCCGGCCAGGCCGAGGCCCCAGCCGTCGGCCAGCCCGAACGGCTCCGCCCCCGGCACCGGGCGGCGCATGAGGTCGATCAGGTCCGCCGGCAGCGGGCCGTCGCCGCCGCAGCACATCAGGCCGAACGCGGCGAGGTCCCCGGCGCTCAGCGCGAGCGCCCCGGCCGCGGCCTCCGCGGGGGTCAGGGTCTGCGCGACCGGCCGGGCGCGGCCGGTCGCCGCGTGCACGGCGTGCCCGCTGAGGTGGGCGGCGGTCCGGCGCCGCGCACCCGGCTCCACGACGAACGCGGCCTCGATGCCGAGTTCGCCGAGCAGCATCGTGTCCATCGCCTCCCACCAGCTCATCCCGGTGATGGCCTCGACCAGGTAGCCGGTGAGGACGTACCCGACGTTGGAGTAGGAGAAGCCCAGCCCGGGCGGCTGGACGAGCCCGGCGTCGCGGCAGGCTCGCAGGTACCGGCGGGCCGAGCCGGCCCCGTCCGCGGCGGCGCCGAGCGCGGCCGGCAACCCGCCGGTGTGGCTCAGCACCTGCCCGACGGTGGGTCTGCCGACCTGCGGCCCGAGGCCGTCCAGGTGCTCGCCCAGCGGGTCGTCCGGGTCGAGGTCGCCGTCGGCGACGAGCAGCATCGCCAGTGCCGCGGTGAACGCCTTGGTGATGGACCCGACCGGGAACTTCGCCTCGGCGGTGATCTCGCCTGCCGTGGCCGACGCCGTCCGGCCGCCGTCGTGGACGACCAGCTGGGCGGCCGGGACGCCGTGTTTGTGGGCGAGCCCCGCGAGCAGCCGCTGGAGCCGGCCGTCGGCGGGCGACCGCGGGTCCGGGACGTCCCGGACCACGGGTATGGACTGGGAAAACGTCGAAGGAGAGGGCATCAGAGGGGACCTTCCGCGTCGGTTCGGTGGGTCGGGGAGCGCCGCCGGCTCAGCCGTCGGCGGCCATCTGCCGCTGCAGGCTCAGCGGCCGCATGTCGGTCCACACCTCGTCGACGTGGTCCATGCACTCCTGGCGGCCGCCGCGGAAGCCGTCGGCGCGCCACCCCGCGGGTACCTCGTTGGCCACCGGCCACAGCGAGTACTGGCCCTCGTCGTTGACCAATACCTGGAATTCGGCGTCGTCCTGCATGGGGATTTCCTTTCCGGTCGGTGCTTCTGTTCAGTGGTCTTGGCCGGCGGCGAGCCGTTCGAGGTCCTGCAGGACCCGTTCTTCGACGAGCTCCGCCAGCGCCAGCACGGTGCCGGCGGTGAGCACGTCCTTGGGGGTGAGCTCGACGTCGAAGGCGGACTTCGTCATCGACGTGATCTGCAGGCTGCGCAGCGAATCGCCGCCGAGGGCGAAGAAGTTGTCTTCGACGCCGACCCGGTCGAGGTCGAGCGCCTCGGCCCAGATGGCCGCGAGGACCTCTTCGGTCTCGGTTTCCGGGGCGGCGTACCCGGCGCGCTCTTCCGGTGCGGCCGGGGCGGGCAGCGCCCGCCGGTCCAGCTTTCCGTTGGCCGTCAACGGAAGTGCGTCGAGCCGGACGAACGCGGCGGGCACGAAGTGGGCCGGCAGGGCTGCCGCGACGTGTTCACGCAAGCCTGGGCCCGCGTCGCCCACGACGTAGGCGATCAGCCGCCGGCCGTCCGAGACGACGGCGGCGTCGCGGACGGCCGCGTGCTTGCGCAGGACCGCCACGATCTCGCCGGGCTCGATCCGGAAGCCGCGGATCTTCACCTGGTCGTCGGCGCGGCCCAGGAACTCGAGCGTGCCGTCGGCGCGCCACCGCACCAGGTCGCCGGTGCGGTACATCCGCGTTCCCGGCGCCCCGAACGGATCGGCGAGGAACCGCGTGGCGGTCAGCCCCGGCCGGTCGAGGTACCCGCGGGCGAGCCCGGCGCCGGAGACGTACAGCTCCCCCGCGACGCCGATCGGCACCGGGCGGAGGGCGGCGTCGAGGACACGGACGCGGGTGTTGCGGATCGGGCGGCCGATCGGCGGGGTGGCCCCCGGCTCCAGGGCATCGCTCCAGGTCGCCACCACCGTCGTTTCGGTCGGCCCGTAGGCGTTGATCATCCGGCGGCCCGGTGCCCAGCGGGCCACCAGGTCGGCGGGGCAGGCCTCGCCGCCGACGACCAGGGTGCGGAACGCGGGCAGGTCGACGTCGGGCACGCTCGCCATGGCGACCGGCGGGATCAGCGCGTGGGTGACGCCTTCGTCGCGCAGCACGGCGGCCAGGTGGTCGCCGAGCAGCGGCCCGGGCGGCGGCACGACCAGCGCGGCCCCGGCGGGCAGCGCCATGCACAGTTCCAGCACCGACGCGTCGAAGCTCGGCGAGGAGAACTGCAGCACGCGGTCGCCGGGCCGGACGTCGAAGTGGGCGATTTCGGCGGCGGAGAAGCTCGCCAGCCCGGCGTGGGTGACGACGACGCCCTTCGGGGTGCCGGTCGACCCCGAGGTGTAGATGACGTACGCCGGCGCGTCCACCGGCACGGACCGGCCGAGTGGGGTGGCCGGGCCGTGCGCCTCCGAGCCGTCGAGGACGAGCACGTCGGCCACCGGCAGCGGCGTCTCCGGCTTGGTCACCACGACGACCGGCCGTGCGTCGGCGAGCATGAACGCGATCCGCTCGGCCGGGTAGTCCGGGTCGACCGGCAGGTAGGCGGCACCGGTCTTCAGCACGGCCAGCTGCGCGACGACGATGTCCACCGAACGCCCCAAGGCGAGCGCGACGATCCGCTCCGGCCCGGCACCCCGCGCGGCCAGCAGCCGCGCCAGCCGGTCGGCGCGGGCGTCGAGTTCGGCGAAGGTGAGCCGTTCGTCGCGGGAAAGCACCGCGACGGCGTCGGGGGTGCGAGCGGCCTGGGCCTCGATCAGCCCGGTGAGGGTGACCGGCGGGACCTCGTGGCCGGTGTCGTTGAAGGCCACCAGGACCTGGTCGCGTTCGGCGGCGTCGAGGACGTCGAACGCGCGCAGCGGCCGGGCCGGGTCTTCGGCGATCGCCGCCAAGAGGTGCTCGAGCCGCCGGGCCAGCCGCCGGACCGTTGCTTCGTCGAACAGCGCCGGGTCGTAGCCCAGGCCGAGCGACAGGCGCGGGCCGGGCGCGGCGACGACGGTGAGCGGGTAGTTGGTCGTCTCCATCGCCTGCAGGTCACGCAGCCGCACGCCGTGGGCGGCCACATCATCGGCGGTGACCGGGTAGTTCTCGAACACCACGAGGCTGTCGAACAGGTTCCGGCCACCCTCGACCCCGCTCCAGGCCTGCACCGCGGTCAGCGGCACGTGCTCGAACCGGCGCGACTCCGCCTGGGCGGTCTGCAGGCCGCGCAGCCAGCCGGCGACCGGGGCCACCGGGTCGGCGGTGACCCGCACCGGCAGGGTGTTGATGAAGATGCCCGTGATGTCGTCGACACCGGCCAGCCCGGCCGGGCGGCCGGACACGGTGGCGCCGAAGCAGACGTCGTCCTCGCCGCTGTGCCGGGCCAGCAGCAGCGCCCAGGCGCCCTGCACGACGGCGTTGAGGGTGAGCCGCTCGCGCCGGGCGAACGCCGCCAGCCGGCCGGTGGCCGCTTCGTCCAGATCGCGGCTGACCCACGTCGACGAGCTCGATTCGTGGGCGAACGCGGGGATCCGGTCGTAGGGCAGCGGCGTCGGCTCGGTGACGTCGGCGAGCTCGCGGCGCCAGTACTCTTCGGCACCCTCGGCGGTCTGGCCGCTCAGCCACGCGACGTAGTCCCCGAACGGACGGCGGTGCGGCAGGGCGGGCGGCGTGCCGTCGCGCAGGGCCGCGTAGGCGGTGCAGACGTCGGAGAGCACCTGGAAAACGCTCCAGCCGTCCAGCAGGACGTGGTGGAAAGTCCAGACGAGCTGGACGGCGTCGCCGGGCAGCCGGGCCAGGGTGACCCGCAGCAGCGGCGCGGCCGTCAGGTCGAACGGCTTGGCACGGTCACTCGCGAGCAGCTCGCGCAGGGCCTCCTCGCGGTCGCGATTCCGCCAGTCGAGCTCGGTGACCGGCACCCGCACGTCACGGTGGACCACGAGCAGCGGCTCGGGGACGTCCTCCCACACGATGCTGCCGCGCAGGACCGGCGTCCGGTCGACGACGTGCTGCCACGCTTCGGCCAGGAACCGCGGCTCGGCCACGCCGTCGAGGACGGCGTTGACCTGTTCGAAGTAGACGCCCTGGGATTCCTGGGAAAGCCCGTGGAAGACCATGCCCGCCTGCATCGGCGTGAGCGGGTGGACGTCGGCCACGCCGCGGCCGTCGCCGGCGATCCGGTCCACCTGCCGCTGGTTCAGCTTGGCCAGCGGGAAATCGCTCGGCGTGCGGCCGCCGGCGCCGGGCTCGGCGCAGTGTGCGACGGCTTCGCCCAGAGCGGCCACCAGTTCCGCGGCCAGCCTCTCGACCGTGGCAGCTATGTGCGTGCCGCGCGAGTAGTACCAGGTCAGTTCCAGGGTCTCCCGGTCCACCCGGCCGACGACGTCGAGCAGATGCGCCCGGCCCGCGCCCTCGCCGACCGCCGAGTCGAGGCTGCCGGCCGCGCCGTCGAGGCGGCCCAGGTAGTTGAAGCTGATCTCGGGCCGCAGCGCGGGCGCGGTCCCGGTCAGGTACCGCAGCGCGCCGAAGCCGGCTCCGCGGCGGGGCACCGCGCGCAGCTGTTCCTTCACCGACTTGAGCAGCGCGCCCCAGCCGTCCTCGACCCGCAGCGCCACCGGGTACAGCGAGGTGAACCAGCCGACCGTGCGGGACAGGTCGACGTCGTCGAACAGGTCCTCGCGCCCGTGGCCCTCCAGGTCGATCAGCACGCCGTCGCGGCCGGTCCAGCGGGCCAGCACCCGGCCCAGCGCGGCCAGCAGCACGTCGTTGACCTGCGTCCGGTAGACCGCCGGGACGTCCTGCAGGAGTGCCCGCGTCAGCTCGGGATCCAGGCGCGTGGTGACCGTGCCGGTGCCCTCGGCCGAGCCGACGGCGTCGACCGGCAAGGCAGTGTCGATCGGCAAAGCAGCGTCGACGGCGAGCGCTTCGCGCCAATACGGCAGTTCGTCGTCGAAGCCGCCGGCCTCGGCGTGCGCGGCGAGCCGGTTGGCCCAGTCGCGGAACGACGTCGTCTTCGGCGGCAGCGGCCCGCCGCGGTAGGCGGTTTCGAAGTCCTCCAGGAGGATCCGCCACGAGACACCGTCGACGACGAGGTGGTTGACCGTCAGCCGCAGGACGGCAGGCTCGAGCAGTTCGGCGGTGAGCAGCGGCCCGCGGGTCACGTCGATCTCGGCGCCGAGGACCTCGGCCGGTTCGGCCGGGGCGTTCTCCTGGCCGACGCCGGCGAACCGCATGCGCAGCGCGTCGTGGTGCTCGACCAGGGTGGCCAGTGCCGCGCGCAGGGTTTCGACGTCGAACGGCTCGGCCCGCTCGATCCGCACCGACTGCGTGAACCCGTTCGGGTCGCCGAAGTCCCCGGCGAAGAACCAGTGCTGGATCGGGGTCAGCGCGGCGGCGCCGGTGACCGGCCCCTGCTCGGCCACGGTGACCGCGGCCGAGCCCGCCGCGACCGCCAGCGCGGCGACGGTCTGGTGGGCGAACAGGTCCCGCGGGGTGAGGGCGAGGCCGTGGCGCCGGGCCCGGGAGACGACCTGGATGCTGAGGATCGAGTCGCCGCCGAGCTCGAAGAAGTTGTCCTCGACGCCGACGCCGGGCACGCCGAGCACGCCGGCCCAGACCTCGGCGAGCACGCGTTCGGTCTCGGTGCGCGGTGGCACGTACCCGGCCATCGGCTCCGCGGCGGGTTCCGGCAGCGCCCGGCGATCGACCTTTCCGTTGGCGCTCAACGGAAGCTCGCCGAGCTTCACGAAGGCCGACGGCACCATGTAGTCGGGCAGGTCGCGCTGCAGCCACGCCCGCAGGTCGGCGGGGCCCGCGGTGGTGACGACGTAGGCGACGAGCCGCCGGTCCCGCGCGACGACCACGGCCTCGGTGACGTCCGGGTGAGCGGCCAAGACCGTCTCGATCTCGCCCAGCTCGATCCGGAAGCCGCGGATCTTCACCTGGTCGTCGGCGCGGCCGACGAACTCCAGCACGGCTGCGTGACTACCGGGGCTTCGCCCCGGGCCGGGGGCTTCGCCACCCGGACCCCCGGAAAGCGAGCCACCGGACCAGCGGACGACGTCGCCGGTGCGGTACATCCGCGCGCCCGGCTCGCCGAAGGGGTTTGCCACGAAGCGTTCCGCGGTCAGCCCCGGCCGGCCGAGGTAGCCGCGGGACACGCCGGCGCCGGCGATGAACAGCTCCCCCGTCACGCCCGGCGGGACCGGCCGCAGCCCCTCGTCCAGGACGTAGGCGGCCATGTTGTCCAGCGGCCGCCCGATCGGCATCGCGTCCGGGACCACGTCTTCGGGGGCGAGGAAGAACCGGCTGGCGAAGGTGGTCGTCTCGGTGGGGCCGTAGCCGTCGACGACGGTCAGCCCGGGGCAGGCGTCGCGCACCTGCCGGACCGCGGCGGCGGGCACGACGTCCCCGCCGGTCCACACCTCGCCGACGCCCCGCAGGCAGCCGGGATCCTCCTGCGCCAGCAGCCGGAACAGCCCGGCCGTCAGCCACAGGGCACGCACTCCCTGCTGCTTGACGACCGCCCGCACCACCTCGGCGTCCACGTCGCCGGGCGGCGCGACGACCACCCGGCCGCCGTTGAGCAACGGAACCCACACCTCGTAGGTCGAGGCATCGAACGCCTGCGGTGAGTGCAGCAGCACGCTCCGGTGCGCCTCGCCCGCGAACGACCGGTCCGACGCGAGGGCCACGATGTCGCGGTGGGTCACCGCCACGCCCTTGGGCTTGCCGGTCGACCCGGACGTGTACATCACGTAGGCGAGGTTTCCGGACCGGACCGGGACATCCGGCGCACCCGCCCGGCCGGTCTCGTCCACCCGGACCACCGGTCCACCGTGGACGTCCTGATAGGACTCTTCCGCGATGACCACGGAGACACCCGCTTCGGCCAGGACCAGCCGCATCCGGCTCGCCGGGGCGCGCAGGTCGACCGGCACGTACGCGGCCCCGGCCTTGAGCACCGCCAGCTCGGCGACGACGAGGTCGGCCGACCGCTCCAGCAGCAGACCCACCCGGTCCTCCACCCCGGCACCCAGCTCGAGCAGCCGGCAGGCGAGCCCATCGGCACGGGCGTCGAGCTCGGCGTAGGTCAGGTCGCCGACCGCCGGAGCGTCCGGCGTCCGGCGGACCTGCTCGGCGAACCGGCTCACCACCGTGGCCTCGGCCACCGGGTGCGCGGTGTCGTTGAACGTCCGCAGCACGCGCTCGCGGTCGCCGTCGGTCAGCAGGTCGAGCTCGCCGACCCGCCGGCCGGGGCCCGCGGCGATGCGCTCCAGGGCGAGCAGCAGCTGCCCGGCCAGCCGGTCGATGGTGGCCCGGTCGAACAGGTCCGGGTCGTGGTCGAAGGTCACCGTCAGCCGCTCGCCCGGCGCGACGACGACGCTGAGCGGGTAGTTGGTCGGCTGCAGCTCGCCTTCCTCGTGCAGGCCGATCCCGTGTGCGGCGACGGCTTCGGTGTCGAACGGGTAGTTCTCGAAGACGAGGATGCTGTCGAACAGCGTGGTGCCGCCCGCCCAGGTCTGCAGCTGGGCCAGTGACACGAAGTCGAACCGGCGCGAGCGCGCCTGGCCCGCCTGCAGCTCACGCAGCCAGTCCGCCACGGTGTGTCCGTCGTGGACGGTCACCGGGGCGGGCAGGGTGTTGATGAACAGCCCGGCCATCGACTCGACACCGGGCAGGTCGGCCGGCCGGCCGGACACGGTGGTGCCGAAGACGACGGAGGATTCCCCGCTGTAGCGGGACAGCACGAGTCCCCAGGCACCCTGCACGATCGTGTTGAGCGTCAGGCCGGCGCGGCGCGCCAGCTCCCGCAGCCCGTCGGCGGGTGCCGACACCCGGACCGACGCGGCGGACCGCGCGCGGTGGGCTTCCACCGGACGGCGGTCGAACGGCAGCGGCGTCGGTGTCCGGAGGCCCGCGAGCTGTTCGCGCCAGTGCGCTTCGGCGTCCGCGGTGTCCTGCTCGCCGAGCCAGCGCAGGTACTCCCGGAACGGCGGCCGGTGCCCCGGCGTCGTGGCGCCCGCGTACCGGGCACACACCTCGCCGAACACCTGCGCGGCGCTCCAGCCGTCGAGCAGCACGTGGTGGAACGTCCACACCAGCAGGACGTCGCCGCCGGGCAGCCGGGCGAACGCCAGCCGCAGCAGCGGCGCGGTCGTCAGGTCGAAGCCCTGGGCCCGGTCCGCTTCGAGGAACCGCTCCTGCTCGCGGGCCCGCTCGTCGTCGTCCAGCGCCGTCCAGTCGAGCTGGACGACCGGGACCGTGACGGCCCGCTCGACGACCTGCACGGGCTCGTCGAGGCCGTCCCAGACGACGCGGGTCCGCAGCACCGGCGTGTCCGCGACGACCTGCTGCCACGCCCGGGCGAGGCGCTCGGGGTCGGCGATGCCGGTCAGCCGCAGGCGCACCTGGTTGAGGTAGGTCCCGGCCGCGCCGTCGACGAGGCTGTGGAAGACCATGCCCGACTGCATCGGCGTCAGCGGGTAGATGTCCTCGACGCCGCGGCCATCACCGACCAAGGCATCCACTGTGGACTGATCCAGCCGGACCAGGGGGAAGTCGGACGGGGTGCGGCCGCCGGCGTCCGGCCGGGCGCAGTGCGCGGCGATCCCGGTGAGCGCTTCGAGGAGGGCGCCGGCCAGCCGGCGGACGGTGGCCTCGGTGTGCACGCCTGCCGAGTAGTGCCAGGTCAGTTCCAGCTCGTCGCCGACGACCGCGCCGACGACGTCGAGCTGGTGCGCGCGGGTCTGCCCGGGGTGCGCCGCGCCGCCCAGCCCGCCGCCGTGGTCGAAGCGGCCCAGGTAGTTGAAGCTGATCCGTGGGTCGAGGTGCGGGGCGGTGCCGGCGAGGTGGCGCAGGGCGCCGTAGCCGATCCCCCGGCGGGGAATCGCGCGGAGCCGTTCCTTCGTCGTTTTCAGGGCCTCGCCCCAGTCCGCCCCGGACGAGGTCAGCTCGACCGGGAAGATCGAGGTGAACCAGCCGACCGTGCGGGAGAGGTCGATCCCGGGGAACAGGTCTTCGCGCCCGTGGCCTTCGAGGTCGACCAGGACGCGGTCGCGGCCGGTCCAGTCGCGCAGGACGCGGCCGAGCGCGGTCAGCAGCACGTCGTTGACCTGTGTCCGGTAGGCCCCCGGCACGTCGTGCAGCACCGACCGGGTCTCCGCCGCGGGCAGCCGCACGACCACCGAGCGGGCCGAGCCGTAGGTGTTTTCGCCCGTCGCGTCGACCGGCAGGGCCGGGTCGGCGTCGATCGCCGCCCAGTGGGCGAGTTCGCCGTCGAAGAAGCCGTCGGCCGTGTGGCGGGCCAGGGTGCGCGCCCAGTCGCGGAAGGACGTCGTCTTGGCCGGCAGCTCACCACCCTGGAGCAGGGTTTCCAGGTCCTCCAGGAGAATCCGCCACGAGACGCCGTCGACGACCAGGTGGTGCGCGGCGAGCGTCAGCGTCGTGCCGGACAGGTCCGCGCGCAGCAGCGGCCCGGTTTCGAGGTCGATCGTGGCGCCGAGGACGTCTTCGGCGTCCGGCGCGTGGTGCGGGCCGTCGGCGGTGAACCGCAGCCGCAGGGCGTCGTGGTGCAGCTGGAGATCGCGCAGCGCGCGGCGCAGCACCGCCGGGTCCGGCGGGGCCGGCAGTTCCACCGAGACGGACTGCACGAACTGCTCGGGGTGCACCGGCCGCGGGTCGAGGTACCAGTGCTGCACCGGCGTCAGCGGCATCGCACCGGTCACCGGTTCGGCGTCGGCGACGGCCGCGGCGGGCGCGGCCGGGGTGGCGGCGAGGGCCAGCGCGGCGACGGTCGGGTGGTCGAACACCTGGCCCGGCATCAGGTCGAGGCCGGCCCGGCGGGCGCGGGAGACCACCTGGATGCTCAGGATCGAGTCGCCGCCGAGCTCGAAGAAGTTGTCGTCGGCGCCGACCCGCTCCACCCGCAGCACCTCGGCCCAGATGCCGGCGAGCAGCCGTTCGGCGTCCGTGGCGGGTTCGCGGTAGCCGAGCCCGGAGACGAAGTCGGGTGCGGGCAGCGCCCGGCGGTCGACCTTCCCGTTTTCGTTCAGCGGCAGCGCTTCGAGCGGCACGAACACGGCCGGGACCAGGTAGTCCGGCAGCGAGCGCAGCAGGAACTCGCGCAGGTCCGGCGTCCCGGTCGTGACGACGTAGGCGACGAGCCGCTTGGACCCCCCGTGCTCGGCCGCGACGACGACGGCTTCGGTCACGTCCGCGTGGGCGGTCAGCGCGGTTTCGATCTCGCCGAGCTCGACGCGGAAGCCGCGGATCTTCACCTGGTCGTCGGCGCGGCCGACGAACTCCAGCACCCTGGCCCGGGTCCACCGGACGAGGTCGCCGGTGCGGTACATCCGCGCACCCGGCGCCCCGAACGGGTCGGCCAGGAACCGTTCCGCCGTCAGCCCCGGCTGCCCGAGGTAGCCGCGGGCCAGCCCGGTGCCGGCCAGGTACAGCTCGCCGACGGCACCCGGCGGCACCGGCCGCAGCCCGTGGTCGAGCACGTAGGCGGCCGTGTCGTCCAGCGGCCGCCCGATCGGCAGCACGTCCGGCACCGGCTCGCCCGGCGGCAGCGGGAACCGGGTGGCGAAGGTGGTGGTCTCGGTGGGGCCGTAGACGTCCACCACGGTGAGGCCGGGGCAGGCGGCCGCCACCTGGTGCACCGCGGCGGGACGCACCACCTCGCCGCCGGTCCACACCTCGCGGACGCCGTGCAGGCAGCCGGGGTCCTCCTGCGCCAGCACGCGGAACAGCCCCGCGGTGATGAACAGTCCGGTCACCCCGTGCGTGGCGATCAGCCGCCGCAGCACGTCGGCGTCGAGGTCACCCCGCGGCGCGACGACGACCCGGCCGCCGGTCAGCAGCGGCACCCACATCTCGTAGGTCGACGCGTCGAAGGCCAGCGCCGAGTGCATGAGCACGGTCCGGTGCGCGGGGACGGCGAACGATCGCTCCCGGGCCAGGCCGACGACGGCCCGGTGGCTGACGGCCACGCCCTTGGGCGTCCCCGTCGATCCCGAGGTGTACATGACGTACGCCAGGTTGTCCGGCCGCAGCAGGACATCCGGCGCGTCGGACGGCTCGTCGCCGGTTTCGCCGATGGTCACCACAGGTCCACTGTGGACTTCTGAGGCGAGCGCCCGGCCGGCGTCGTCGGTCACCAGCACGCGCACCCCGTCGAGCAGCGCCGTCAGCCGGCTGCGGGGCGCGCGGGCGTCCAGCGGCAGGTACGCGCCGCCGGCCTTGAGCACCGCCAGCTCGGCGACGACGACGTCGGCCGAGCGGCCGAGCAGCAGCCCGACCAGGCCGTCCCGCCGCGCCCCGAGGGCGAGCAGGCGGTGGGCCAGCCGGTTCGCCCTGGCGTCCAGTTCGGCGTAGGTCAGGGTTTCTTCGCCGGTGACGGCGACCGCGCCGGGGGTGCGGCGGACCTGCTCGGCGAACAGCGCCGGCACGGTCGTGTCCGGGTGGTCCTGCGTGGCGCCGTTCCCCTGGTCCAGGACGGCTTGCCGCTCGGCGCCGGGGAGCATGCGCAGCCGGGCGAGCGGCTCGTGCGGCCGGGTCGCGAGCTCGGACAGCAGCGTCTGCAGGTGCCCGGCGAACCCGGCGACCGTCTCGGCGTCGAACAGCTCGGGGTCGTAGCCGAACAGGAACTCCAGGCGCTCCTCACCGGGGTAGGCGACGACGCTGAGCGGGTAGTTGGTCGTCTCCACGCCCCGCAGGTCGCGCAGCCCGAGCTCCGCGGTGACGGGGTAGTTCTCGAACACGAGCAGGCTGTCGAACTCCCCGCCCCAGCTCTGCAGGCGCGCCAGGGAAAGGTGGTCGAACCGCCGGGCTTCGGCCTGGGTCTCCTGGAGGCCGCGCAGCCAGTCCACGGCCGTCGCCCGCTCGTCGACGTCGGCGACGACCGGCAGCGTGGTGATGAACATGCCGGTGATCTCCCCGGCCCCGGGCAGTTCGGCGGGCCGCCCGGCGACCGTGGTGCCGAAGCAGACCTCCGGCCGGCCGGTGTGGCGGGCCAGCAGCACCGCCCAGGCGCCCTGGACGAGCGTGTTGAGGGTCAGCCCGTGACGTTGCGCGGCGGTGCGCAGCGGCCCGGCGGGCAGCTCGATCCGCAGCGAGGCGCTCGATTCGACCGGGTGCCCCTCGGCGGCGCGGTCGGTGCGCAGGCGGGCCTGCTCGGGTCGCCCGGAAAGCCTTTCACGCCAGTAGGTTTCCGCTGTCGGCTGGTCCTGTTCGGACAGCCACCGGACGTGGTCGCGGAACGGACGGCGGGCCGGCAGCGGGCGCCCGGCGTGCGCCGCCGCGACGTCGGAGAGCACCTGGAAGAGGCTCCAGCCGTCCAGCAGCAGGTGGTGGAACGTCCAGACCACGCGCACCTCGGTCGCCGAGACGCGCGCGAGCAGCAGCCGCATCAGCGGGAGCGCGCCCAGGTCCAGGCCGGTGTCCCGGTCGGCCGCCAGCACGGCGTCGAGGTCCGCCGGTCCGGTCGTCCAGTCCCGGTACTCGATCGGCAGGGCCACCTGCCGGTGGACGACCTGCACCGGGGCGTCGAGGCCGTCCCAGACGACCCGGGTGCGCAGGACCGGCGTCCGGTCCACCACCTGCTGCCAGGCGCGGCCGAGCGCCGCCGGGTCGGGGACGTCGCTCATCACGAACGTCACCTGCTGGAGGTAGGCGTGCCGGCCGCCGCCGGTGAGCCGGTGGAAGAGCATGCCGGCCTGGGCCGGGGTGAGCGGGTAGATGTCCTCGACGTCGCGGCCGTCGCCGGCGAGCCGGTCGACCACGGCCTGGTCGAGGCCGGCCAGGGGGAAGTCCGACGGCGTGCGGCCGCCGGCGGCCGGTCCGGTGCAGTGCGCGACGATCCCGGCCAGCCCGTGGACGAGGTCGTCGGCGACCGTCCGGATCGTGGCTTCCTCGTGGAGCTGATCCGAGTAGAACCAGGTGAGCTCCAGGCGGCCGTCGGTGACCCGGGCGACGACGTCGACAGCGTGCGCGCGGACGTCACCGGGGTGCTGCGAGAGTTCGAGTTCCCGCTCGATCCCCTGGTACAGCTCGCCTTCGACCTCGAACCGGCCGAGGTAGTTGAAGCTGAGCCGGGGCGTCACCGCGGGCGCGGTGCCGGCGAGGTGCCGCAGCACGCCGTAGGACAGCCCGCGGGACGGGATCGCGCGCAGCTGCTCCTTGACGGACTTGAGCAGGCTCGCGGTGTCGCGGTGGGCCGCGTCGAGCGCGACGGGGAACATCGACGTGAACCAGCCGACCGTGCGGGACAGGTCGACGTCGTCGAACAGGTCCTCCCGGCCGTGGCCTTCGAGGTCGACCAGCACCCGGTCGTCGCCGCTCCAGCGGCGCAGGGCCCCGCCGAGCGCGGCCAGCAGCACGTCGTTGACCTGGGTGCGGTAGACGCCCGGGACGTCCTGCAGCAGCGCCCGGGTCAGCTCGGCGTCCAGCCGGGTGGTCACCGTGCGGGTGCTCGCCACCGTGTTGGCGCCGTCGGTGTCCAGCGGGATCTGGGCGCCGCCGACCGACCGCCAGTACGGGAGGTCGCCGGCGAAGTCGTGCTCGGCGAGCCGGTTCGCCCAGTCCTGGAAGGACGTCGTCCGGGCGCTCAGGTCCCGCCCGTGGTAGGCGTGGCCGATGTCCTCCAGGAGGATCCGCCAGGAGACGCCGTCCACCGCCAAGTGGTGCACCGCCAGGCGCAGCGTCGTGCCGTCCAGGTCCGCGCGCACCAGCGGGCCGTGTTCGATGTCGATCTCCGCGCCGAAGACGTCGGCCTCGCCGGGCTCGGCGTGGAACTGCGTCCAGCCTTCGGCGGTCTTGCGGAAGCGCAGCCGCAGGGCGTCGTGGTGGGCGGCGACCGTGTTCACGGCCGCGCGCAGGCGGGCTTCGTCGACGTCGTCGGCGAGCCGGACGCTCAGCTGCTGGACGAAGTGGTCCGGGTCGGCCGGATCGGTGTCGAGGAACCAGTGCTGGATCGGCGTGACGACGACGTCTCCGGTGGCCGCGGGGCGCTCGGCCGCGGGCGCGGCCACCCCGGCCGCCGCGGCGAGCGCGGCGATCGTCTGGTGCCGGAAGACGTCCTTGGTGGTGATCCGCAGGCCGGCCTTGGCCGCCTCGGACACCAGCCGGATGCTGAGGATCGAGTCGCCGCCGAGTTCGAAGAAGTTGTCCTCGACGCCGACCTCGGGCAGGCCGAGGGCGTCGGCCCAGATGGCGGCCAGGAGCCGTTCGGTCTCGGTGCGCGGCGCGACGCGGGTGGTGCCGCCCGTCCAGTCGGGGGCGGGCAGGGCGCGCCGGTCGAGCTTGCCGCTGGGGTTGAGCGGCAGCCGCGTCAGCGGCACGAACGCCGACGGCACGAGGTGCGCGGGCAGCGACGCGCCGAGGAACTCGCGCAGGCCGGCCGGGGCCTCGGGCACGACGTAGGCGACCAGCCGCTGGTGGCCGGCGTCGGTGCGCGCGACCACGACCGCTTCGGTGACGTCCGGGTGCTGCCGCAGCGCGGCCTCGACCTCGCCGGGCTCGATCCGGAAGCCGCGGATCTTGACCTGGTCGTCGGCGCGGCCCAGGTACTCCAGCTCGCCGCGGGTGGTCCAGCGCACGACGTCGCCGGTCCGGTACATCCGGGCGCCCGGCTCGCCGAAGGGGTCGGCGACGAACCGGCCGGCGGTCAGGCCCGGCCGGCCGAGGTAGCCGCGGGCCACCCCGGCGCCACCGAGGTGCAGTTCGCCGGGCACGCCGACGGGCACCGGCCGCATCCCGCGGTCGAGCACGTACGTGCGGACACCGGCGATCGGACGGCCGATCGGCGGGGTGCGGTCGGTGTCGTGGTACCACGCGGTGGCGTACACAGTGGACTCGGTAGGCCCGTAGATGTTGGCGATCCGGCTGCCGGGCAACGCTTTCCGGATGTCGTGCAGCGCGTGCAGGGTCAGCGCTTCACCGGCCAGGACCACTGTGGACGGACGCACCGACACCGCGCCCTGGGCCAGCAGCTGGGCGAACGCCGAGGGCACGCCGCTGACCAGGCCGACCGGCCGGCCGGTGTGCTCGCCTTCGCCGAGGGCCAGCACGTCCCGGACGATCTCGACGGTGGCGCCGGTCATCAGCGGCGCGAAGATCTCGAACACCGAGACGTCGAAGTTCAGCGACGTCGAAGCGACCACGGTGGACCCCGGCCGGAAAACGTCCCGGAAGTCGGTTTCCGCCCACGCCATCAGGTTCGCGGCGCTGCGGTGGGCGACCACGACGCCCTTGGGACGGCCGGTCGAGCCGGACGTGTGGATCACGTAGGCGGGGTGGTCCGGGTTCGTGGCGCGGGCGAGCGGCGTGCCCGCCCGCCCGTCGGGCAGGGCGGGGTCGTCGAACGCGAGGGCGGGGACGGACCCGGGGCCCCGGCCGTCCGGGGTGAGCAGCAGGGCCGGGCCGGCGTCGTCGAGGATCAGTTCCTGGCGGTCGGCCGGGTAGGCCGGATCGACCGGGAGGTAGGCGGCGCCGGACTTGAGCACGCCGAGCAGCGCCACCAGGATCCGTTCGGTGCGCGGCAGGGAGACGGCGACGAACCGCTCGGGCCCGGCGCCCCGCTCCACCAGCACCCGGGCCAGCCGGTTGGCCTGCTCGTCGAGCTCGGCGTAGCTGAGCGAGCGGTCCTCGCAGACGACCGCGATCGCGTCGGGCGTGCGGGCCGCCTGGGCCTCGAACAGCTGCGGCAGGGTGGCTTCCGGCGCTTCGAGCACCGGCCCGCGGGACAGCTCGGCCACCTGCGCCAGCTCGGCGTCACCCATGAGCGGCAGCTCGGCCACCGGCCGGCGGGGCTCGGCGACCACCGCTTCGGCCAGCACCCGCAGGTGCCCGGCGAAGCGGTCGATCGTCGCGGCGTCGAAGAGCGCGGTGTCGTACTCGATGGCGACACTGCGGCCCTGCGGCTGGAACTCCAGCACGAGGTCGAACCGGGCCCGGGGGCGGGGCAGATCGTGCTCGCCCAGGCGGAGGGCGCCCGCCTCCCGGGGCCGGACGAGGTCCTGCTGCAGCACCAGCAGGACCTGCACCAGCGGGGTCCGGCTCGGGTCACGGGCCGGCCGCAGGTCGTCGACGACCTGGTCGAAGGGCACTTCGGCGGCGGCGAAGGCCGCCAGCGTCGTTTCCTTGACCCGGCCGAGGAAGGCGTCGAACGGCTCGGCCGGATCGACCGCGGACCGCAGGACGAGGGTGTTGACGAAGAACCCGGCGAGCCGTTCGAGCTGGTCGTGGTCGCGGCCGGACACCGCGGTGCCGACGGCGACGTCGTCCTGCCCGGTGTAGCGGGCCAGCAGCACCTGGACGAGGGCGGTCAGCGTGGTGAACAGCGTCGCGCCGGTGTCGTGGCCCAGCTCGGCGAGTTTTCCGGCCAGCTCCGCCGGCAGCGCGTACCGGCGGATCGCGCCTTCGGTGGCGCGGACGGGCGGGCGGGGCCGGTCGGTGGGCAGGTCCAGGGGTTCGAGGCCGGCGAGCTGCTCGCGCCAGTACGCCAGCTGCCGCTCGCGCAACGGCCCGGCCAGCCGGTCGTGGTGCCAGCGGGCGTAGTCGCGGTAGCCGATGTCCAGGGGCGCGGGCTTCTCCCCGCGTAGAGCGTGGCGAACTCGTCGACGAGCAGGCCGACCGACCAGCCGTCGGTGATGATGTGGTGCTGGCAGAGCAGGAGCAGGTGGTCGTCCGGGCCGCGGCGGATCAGCGTGGCCCGCGTGAGCGGTCCGGCGGCCAGGTCGAAGGGGCGGTCCAGTTCGGCCGCGAGCTGCGCGTCCAGGTCCGCCTCGGCGCCGGCTTCACGCAGCGGGATGGTGCCTTCGCCGGCGACGACCTGGACGCCCTCGCCGTCGACGGTCCGGAACGTCGTCCGCAGTGCCTCGTGGCGCGCGGCCAGCCCGTCCAGCGCGGCGAGCAGGGCGTCGCGGTCCAGCGGGCCGGAGAGGGTGAGGGCGACGCCGGCGTTGTATTCGGTGCTGCCGGGGTTCTGCCGGTCGAGCACCCAGAGGCGGCGCTGGACCGGCGAGAGCGGCACCACCGCGTCGTGGGGCCCGGGTTCGATCCGGGCGGCCGGGGCACTGGATCGAGCCGGCAGCAGCTCGGCGAGCTTCGCGATGGTGCGGGCGTCGAACACGACCCGCGGGGACAGCTCGGCGCCGAAGCGGGCGCGGATCCGGGCGAGCGCCCGCGCCCCGAGGATGGAGTCCCCGCCGAGTTCGAAGAAGTCCGCGTCGACGCCGATGTCCGGCACGCCCAGCACGTCCGCCCAGATCTCGGCGAGCGCGTGCTCGGCCGGCGTCCGGGGCGCGGTGTGCGCGGCCTGGACCTGGGCCTGCCAGTCGGGTTCGGGCAGGGCGTCGCGGTCGAGCTTGCCGTGGTGGGTCAGCGGCATCGCCTCGAGCGGGACGAAAGCGGCCGGCACCATGTACGGCGGCAACCGGTCCGCCGCGGCGGCGCGCAGGTCCGCCGGATCGGCGTCCCCGACGACGTAGGCCACCAGGCGTTTGACGCCGGGCTGGTCCTCGCGGGCGACGACGACCGCCTCGCGGACGCCGTCTTGCTCGCGCAGCAGCGCTTCGATTTCGCCCGGTTCGATCCGGAAGCCGCGGATCTTGACCTGGTGGTCGGCTCGCCCGACGAACTCCAGCTCGCCGTTCGCGGTTCGGCGGACGACGTCACCGGTCCGGTACATCCGCGCGCCGGGCGCGCCGAAGGGGTCGGCCACGAACCGGCTCGCGGTCAGTCCGGGCCGGTCGAGGTAGCCGCGGGCCAGGCCCGGGCCGGTGACGTAGAGCTCGCCGGTGTCGGCGGGGCGCAGCGAGCCGTCGAGGACGTACGCGGTGGCGTCCGGCAGCGGGTGGCCGATCGGGGGCTGGCCCCCGGGGGCCAGCGGGTCGCTCCAGGTGGCCACGACGGTGAATTCGGTGGGACCGTAGGAGTTGATCATCCGGCGGCCCGGCGCCCAGGTCCGGACCAGTTCGGGCGGGCAGGCGTCCCCGCCGACGATCACCGTGCGGAAGTCCGGCAGCCCGGCCGCGTGCTCCGCGGACAGCGTGGCCAGCGCGACCGGCGGGATGAGCGCGTGGGTGACTTCGTGCTCGGCCAGGACGTCCGCGAGCCGGTCGCCCAGCAGCGGGCCGGGTGGCGGCACGACCAGGGCCGCCCCGTGCGGCAGCGCCATGCCGAGCTCGAGGATGGAGGCGTCGAAGCTCGGCGAGGAGAACTCCAGGACCCGGTCGCCGGGCCGCACGTCGTACTGCTCCCGCATCGCGGCGAAGAAGCCGGCCAGGCCGCGGTGGGTGACGAGCACGCCCTTGGGCACGCCGGTCGAGCCGGACGTGTAGATGAGGTAGGCCGGGTGGTCGACGTGCAGCGGGCGCGTCCGGTCGGCGTCGGTGGGATCGGTGCCGGGCAGACCGTCGAGCAGGCCGGGTTCGCCGAGGTCGAGGGTGGTGGCTGTGGTGCTCACCTTCCCGCGGGTCACGACGAGCACGGGCGTCGCGTCGGCGAGCACGAAGGCGAGCCGTTCGGCGGGCTGGTCGGGGTCGACGGGCAGGAAGGCGGCACCGGCCTTGGCCGCGGCGAGCTGCGCGACGACGAGGTCGGCCGACCTCGGCAGGACGAGCGCCACGACCGTTTCCGGCCCGGCGCCGTGCCGGATCAGCAGCCTCGCCAGCCGGTTCGCCCGCGTGTTGACGGTCGCATAGGTCAGCGTGCCGCCGGCGCCGGTCAGCGCCGGTTCCGCCGGGGTGCACGCGGCTTGGGCCTGGAACAGTCCGGCGAGGGTACGCGCGGGGACCGATCTGTCGTCGTCGGCGTCAGGAACCGAGACGTCGTATCGCGGCATTGCTGGAACCTTTCGAGCACGGGTGAGGTCAGCGCAGGGCCGTCCGGGCGCTGGGAGATGACACGCAGGTGGGGCCCGCGACCAGGGAAATCGCGAAGAAAGGTGGCCGGATCCAGGCCCGGTCACCGGCTTTTTGCCACTCGTTCAACAAATCGCCCCGGCGTGCCACACACCGGGCGAACCCGCAGGAACGAGGGCGAGACACATTGATCCTTTCCAGCGTGCAGCCGCGCGGCGACCCCCGGAAACAGTTCCGATTTCGACGGCACCCCGCGGAGCCGATTAGGCACCAGCGACCGTCGAACGCGCGCGACAACCAGCGTTCTTCGTGCAACAGGTCCGATCACCCGGCAGTCGAGTACCCCCCAAGACCAGCCGGATTGGCATCACGCTACCTAGTGAACGCCTAGCTCGTACCGCCGAACGGAGCATTGGCAAAAATGGCCAAAAATCGCCTCGGTTTACCCGGACAGCGAGTAGTACAACGACGATTTTTGTTCACTCTTCTGCCGGAAAATGTTACCTCGATTGGGAGGTTTGACTTTACGGCAGAGCGCTCACCAGCGAAGACGCAACGCCACCCGGGTGACGAACCCAGCCCGGCGACCGAAGTAAGTGACTTTCAAAGATGTGCTTCAGCTTACGGCGCATCACCCGATTGGCGGGTAACGCGGAAGAGCGGGGCGCATCGGTGAAATGATCGATCAACGCAGATCTCCATGATCCCGGCAACCGGGGCAAAGTCGAGCCCGGAATGCGAAGGTGGCCGATTGCCTGGGGGTGAACAGCGTTCACCCGGGAGGGGTGGCGGAGCCGGGGGCCGAGCGCGCCCCGGGGCGGCTGGGGGGTGGCCGGGGTGCGGGTGGGGTGGCATGGGGTTGGTGACCGGGCCTGCGCGCCGGCGGCGGGCGGCCCGTGGGCTCGCGGCCGGGACCGCCTCGGCCATCTCGGCCGCAGATCGGGTCGGGTCGGGCTCAGCCAGCCTTGCTGCTTCGGGCGTGCCCCGGGGCCGCGCCGGCGGGGACCACCGGGGTAGACCGCCGACGAAGCCGGTTCGGCTCAGCCGACCCGCCGCTTCGAGCGCGACCGGGGCAGCCTTGCCAGAGCCCATTGACCAGACCCACCGATAGACCGGTCCGGCTCAGCCCGGCCCCACCGCTTCAAGCGCGACCGGAGCAGCCCTGCCGAAACCCACCGGAGCAGACCGCCGATCCAGCTCAGCCGATCCCGCCACCTCAAGCGCGGCAGGAGCCCCCACCCGACCAGGCCCGCCGATGGACTGGTCCTGCCAAGCCGACCTCGCCACCCCAAGCGCAACGGACCCACCCGCCCCCTGCGACAGACCCGATTCAGCACAGCCCGGCCCGCCACCTCCAGCGCAACCGGGACCCACCCGCCAGAGCCCACCCGGCCAGACCCCCCAGCGAATCCGATCCAGCTCAACCGACCCCACCGCTTCAAGCCCGACCGGGACCCGCCTCTGCCGAAGCCATCCCGCCCACCGATCCAATCCAGCTCACCGGTCTCACTTCCCAGCACCTCGCGACGTAAGCCCCGCCACCGCCGGCCGCGGCCCCAGTCCAGCCGGGCAGCCTCGGCCCGGTCGCTGGCGTGCGCGCGCCCTTGATCAGCGGCCAGCACCGTGGCGAGCGGAAGCACCGTCCGGTGGCAGCGAGCGCACCAGCCACCCCCGACCCGTCCCGCGAGCGGTCCCGAACCCAGCGGAGCCGCCGCGGTCACCAGCTCCCGACCCCAGCCGGCGAAGCGAGCCGCAGCCGCAGCGGCCACCAGCGCCCAATCCCGCGAAGCGAGCCGCAGCCGCCGCGGCCACCGGCGCCCGACCCCGCGGAGCGAGCCGCAACCGCCGCGGCCCCGACCACCTCCGGCAGCGCGCACGGCCATCTCCCGCGAGCCGCGCCCCGCGCAGCCGACGCCGCACCTCCGACGGTGACCCCCACCCTGATCGGCGCCGGACCAGCACGGGCGGGCGCCGTCCGGCGGCAGCGGGCGCGCCGGCCAAGTCCGGTGAGCCGCCCCGGCCACCGCCTTTCCCGCCACCCGGGTTTCGAACCCACCCGACACCGGCGAGCATTTCGGGAACCCTTCGCCGGCCATCCGGGAAACCGCAGGAAGGCCGCGGGCGCCGTCCGCGGCTCGACCACGGGCCGTCCGGAAAGGACGTCCACAATAGATCGCCAGGAGACCTCCTCGCCGTCGCGGTGTGGCACCTGACCGGCCGGTAACCCGGCCGAAGTCGTTCTTCACCCATTGAGGCGACACCGGCGCATTTCCGGGCCGCGGCCGATCTTGCCCCGGGCCCCTGCTTCCTGCTCCGATGCGGGCAATTACGCCGAACGGACCCGCGCCGTTTCCCCGCGAGTTGAATTCCCTTTCGGGCCGGTTGTGGATACACTTCGCGGCGAACGCTGCGCATTGTGCTGTTCGCGTTCTCGAGCGCACATCCACCGGAGGAGTAGCCAAGTGGCCCAGAAAGTCTCCGTCGAGATCCTCGACGACATCGACGGCAGCACCGCCGCCCAGACCGTCCAGTTCAGCCTCGACGGCGTCACCTTCGAAATCGACCTTTCGGACCGGAACGCGACCGCCCTTCGCCACGAACTGGCCCGCTACATCGGCGCCGGCCGGCGCGTCGGCGGGCGCAAGGTGCGCGTGGCCACCGGCCAGTCGACCACCGCCTCCGATCGCGAGCGCAACCAGCGGATCCGGGCCTGGGCGAACGCGAACGGCTACGAGGTCTCCGAGCGGGGCCGCCTCTCCTCCGAAGTCGTCGCCGCCTACGAGCGGGTGCACGACGCCGACACGGAATCGTCAGTGCCGTCGCCACGAAAGCGCGCTCCGCGCAGGAAAGTCGCCGCCTGACTGCCGATTACCGCAGGTTTTGCCGCGCGGAAGACTGTTTCCCCGCCGAATCACCACGCACCCCGATGTCACCGATCATCCGCTGAAGAAGGAGCTCGGGGACGGCGGCCTGTGGTCGCGTGTGGACGTTCGTGGGCAGCAGCGCTTGATCGGCTCTTGTGGTCCAGACCCCGGCGCCCTACGGTCGACGGGGTCCGGGTCGTCGCGGGGAGGAGCCTCGGGTGCTGGGAACCGTTCTGGCGAGCGTACTTCTGCTGACCGGCGCCGCGCCGGCCGTGGCCGAGACCGGCTGGACGCCGGCCCCGATCGTCTGGACGGCGTGTCCGGATGACCCGGACAACCCCGCTCCGCCGGACGGCGAGTGCGGCACGGTCCGGGTGCCGCTGGACTGGAACTCCCCGAACGGGCCGACGATCACGCTCGCCGTGGCCCGGCACCGCGCCACGGATTCCGCACACCGCCTCGGCGTGTTGCTGGCCGATTTCGGCGGTCCCGGCTCGTCGAACGCGGAACTCGCCGTGACTCCGGGCGTGTTCAGCCCGGAGATGCAGGCCCGGTTCGACGTCGTGGGCTTCGACGTGCGCGGAACCGGCCGCAGCGCATTCATCGAATGCGGTGACACGGGCAGGCCGCCGGGCGACGAGCCCGTCGGCCCGGTCGAGTTCGCCGCGCTGCGGAAGTACCGCGAGCAGGCCGTTTCCACCTGCCGCGCCCGCAACCTCCCCGTCTTCGACCACGCCGATACCGGCGCCAACGCCCAGGACATGGACGCGGTCCGCCGCGCGCTGGGCGAAGCGCGGATCAGCTTCTTCGGCATCTCCTACGGCACGCTGCTCGGCCAGCAGTACGCCGAACAGCACGGGGACCGGGTGCGGGCGATGGTGCTCGACAGCTCCATCGACCACAGCGCCGGCATCGAGCGGTTCCTCGGCGACCGGGCCGCCGCCGCGGACGACGCGTTCCGCCAGTTCGCCGCGTGGTGCGACCGGACCACGACCTGCGCGTTGCACGGCCAGGACGTCTACGCCGTCTGGCAGAAAGCTCTCGCGGTGACCGCCGCGACGCCGCCGGCGCAGAGCGAGCTGCGCGACCGGGTGCTGAAGGACATGTACCGCCCGGTGTGGGACGACCTGGGCCAGGCGATCGCCGACGCCGCGGCGGGCAGGCCGCCGATGACCGCCCAGTTCTCCTACAACTACGACTCGATCCGCCTGGCCGTCGTCTGCCAGGACTTCGACCTGCGGATCCGGAGTTTCGCACAGTACTCGGTGCTGCACGCCGGAGAGTTGCGCCGCGGCCCGGTCATGCGCGGCAGCACGTTGGGCCACGGCGAAGCGATGGCGTGCCTGGGCGTCCAGGGCCCGCCGGCCAACCCGCCGCACCGGCTGAGCATCCCGCGAGCGCCGCGAATCCTGCTGCTCAATTCCCGCCACGACCCGGCGACCCCGTACGCCTGGGCCCTCGCCATCCACCGCCAAGCCCCGGCGAACACGACGTTGCTGACGTACGAGGGCTCCGGCCACGGGGTCTTCGAGAAGAACGCCTGCACCCGGTCGGCCGTGGACCGCTACCTGCTGGCACTGGCGGCCCCCGAGCACGACGTCAGCTGCCCGGCCTGACCGCTAACGGTATTCGGGAGTCCACCGGGTCTGCCGCACCGCCTTCGCGACTTCGTCCTCGCTCTTCTCCGGTGCGACGCCGTCCTGAACAGCCTGGACGGCGACGGCGGTCGCGATGCGGGTCGCGATCTCCGGGACGTCGTCCCACGCGGGCAGCAGCGGCTCGTCCGGGTCGGTCAGCGCCGGGGACGCCTCGCCCAGCGTCCTGGCCGCCACCCGCATCATCTCGTCGGTGACCCGGGTGGCGCCCACGGCCGTCACCGCCAGGCCCACCGCGGGGAAGATGTAGACGTTGTTGCACTGCGCGACCCGGCGTTTCCGGCCGTGCCGCTCCACCGGCGCGAAGGGGGAGCCGGTGGCGACCAGGGCGCGGCCGTCGGTCCATTCGTCGAGCTCGCGCGGGTGCGCCTCGGCGCGGCTGGTGGGGTTCGAGAGCGGGAAGATGATCGGCCGGTCGGTCTTGCCCGCCATTTCGCGCACGATGTCCTCGGTGAAGGCGCCGGCCGCCGTGGACAGGCCGAGGAGCACCCCGGCGTCGACGTGGTGGACGACGTCGGCCAGCCCGGTGCCCTCCCAGTCCCGGACGCGCTTCGCCCGTTGCGCGAACCGGCGCTGCCCGGCCGAAAGTCCCGCCCGGTCGTCGGTGAGCAGCCCGTCGATGTCGACGACCCAGATCCGGTCCGCGGCCTCGGCGTCGGAAAGCCCCTGCACCACCATCTCCCGGTGGATCATCTCCAGCACGCCGATGCCGGCCGAGCCGGCGCCGAGCATGACGACCTGCTGCTGCGACAGCGGGCGTCCCGCCGTCTCGGCCGCGCCGTGCAGTGCGCCGAGCGTGACCGCGGCGGTGCCCTGGATGTCGTCGTTGAAGGTGAGCATCCGGTCGCGGTAGCGCTCGAGGATCGGCAGGGCGTGCGAAGTCGCGAAGTCCTCCCATTGCAGCAGCACGTCCGGCAGTTCCTCGCGCACCACCGTGACGAACTCGTCGACGAAGGCGTAGTACTCGTCGTCATCGATGCGGCGGTGGCGCCACCCGAGGTAGTTCGGATCCTCGAGCCGTTCGACGTTGTCCGTGCCGACGTCCAGCACGACCGGCAGCGTGCGGGCCGGGTCGATGCCGCCGATCAGCGTGTACAGCGAGAGCTTGCCGATCGGGATGCCCATCCCGCCGATCCCCTGGTCGCCCAGGCCGAGGATGCGCTGCCCGTCGGTGACGACGATGACGTCGACGTCCGCGTTCGGGCGGTTCCGGAGTACTTCCCGCAGCCGTCCCCGGTCGGGGTAGGAGACGAACAGGCCACGCGGGCGGCGGTAGATGTCGCTGAACCGTTCGCACGCCTCGCCGACCGTGGGCGTGTAGACGATCGGCAGCATTTCTTCGACGTGCTCGGCGAGGAGCCGGTAGAACAGCGTTTCGTTGCGGTCCTGCAGGGCCCGCAGGTAGATGTGCTTGTCCAGGTCGTCCCGGCGCCGGGAGAACTCCTGGTAGGTGTGGGCGACCTGGTCCTCGAGCGACTTCACCGCGTACGGCAGGAGGCCGAGCAGACCCAGGTCATGACGTTCTTCCCGGCTGAACGCCGTCCCTTTCGTCGTCAACGCGTCGAACAGCCTGCTCTGTCCTTTGTGTACCATCAGCTCCTCCGCGGGCCGGGTGCCGTCGTCCACTCACGACACTGCCACAGGAGCCGCGGAGGGGCAGGCCGGTCACCAGCGGTAGTTGCGGCGCAGGGCCCGCTTCACGACCTTGCCCGTCGCGTTGCGCGGCAGCTCGTCGACGAACACGACATCCCGCGGCACCGCGAAGCGCGCGAGACGTTCACGCACGTGGGACCGCACCGTGTCCGCGTCCAGCCGAGCGCCCGGCACCAGCACGAGGTAGGCCGCCAGGCGCTGGCCGTACTTGGGGTCGCGGACGCCGACGACCGCCGCTTCGCGGACCTCCGGCAAGGTGAGCAGGACTTCCTCCACCGGGGCCGGGGCCACGTTCTCGCCGCCGGACACGATCATCTCGTCCTCGCGGCCCTGGACGAACAACAGGCCGTTCGCGTCGACGTACCCGCGGTCGCCGGTGTCCATCAGGCCGTCGCGGACGTCGAGCTGCTCACCCTCGGTGTACCCGTCGAACAGCAGGCGGTTGCCGACGTAGAGCCGGCCGGTCGCGCCGGGTGGCACCGGGGTGCCCGCGCGGTCCAGGACGCGGATCGCCGTGCCGATCGGCGGACGGCCCGCCGTGCCGCGGGCCGCGCGGAGGTCGCGTGGCCCGGCGATCGCCGCCCACGACACCTCCGTCGAGCCGTACAGGTTGTAGAGGATGTCGCCGAAGGCGTCCATGAACTCCTCACCCAGCCGGCCCGGCAGTCCCGCGCCGGAACTGGCCACCACGCGCAGCGAGGACAGGTCGTAGCGGGCCCGGGTCTGCTCCGGCAGGTCCAGCAGCCGCTGCAGCATCGTCGGCACCGCGAACAACGCCGTGCACCGCTGCCGTTCGATCATCGACAGCGTCGCTTCCGGGTCGAAGCGGCGGGGCAGCACCAGCCCCGCCCGCAGCGCCATGCCGAGCTGGAGCGCGGCCAGGCCCCAGGTGTGGAACAACGGGGCCGCGACCAGGATCGGTTCGCCGGAGCGCAGCGGGATCTCCGACAGCACCGCGGCGGCGTCCGCGACGCTGTGCGGGGTTGGCCGGCGGGCGCCCTTCGGCGGGCCGGACGTGCCCGAGGTGAGCACGACGAGCCGGCCGGGCTTGCCCGGCGGGGCGATCCGGGCGGGCGACTGCGCCTCGATCAGTTCTTCGATGGTCGGACCGTGCCACCCGTCGCCGGGCGGCCACGTCCACAGCTGCGGGATCTCGGGCGGCAGCTGCTCGCGCAGGGCGGCGAACTCGGCGTCGGCGAGCACGAGCTGGGAGCCGTGCCGCAGGGCGAACTCGGCGGCCTGGCCCAGGGCCAGCCCGGTGTTCATCAGGGCCACGTCCGCGCCCAGCTTGCTGCAGGCGATCATCGCCTCGACCATCGCGTTGTGGTTGCGGCACATCAGCAGGACCCGCGACCCCTCGCCGATGTCGTAGCGCTTCAGCACCGCGGCCAGCCGGGTGGTGCGGTCGTCGACTTCGCCGAAGGTCCGCTCGGACCGCTCGTCGCACAGGGCGAGCGACTCCGGCGTGCGGCGCGCCACCGCCTCGTAGCCGCCGGCCAGGGTCGAGCCCCAGCGGCCCACCGACCTCAGCTGCCGCAGCGTTCCGGTGGGCTGGGCCGGGGTGAGGACCCCGGCCTTGACCAGGATCCGCGCGAACTCGCGCTTCGACGGGCGGGGCGGCAGCGAGTCCGCCGCGGGGACGCCGCCGAGGTGGTCGCTGATCGCCGCGACCGCGTCCAGGATCCGCTGGCGGATCCGCGGGGCCGTCGGCGAGCGGCCGTCGAGCAGCGTGAGCAGGAACGTGATCGCGCAGCCTTCGGGCGTCGGACGCAGCACGACCGACATCCGGTGCTGCCGGCCGGACCAGGCCAGGTGCTCGCCCCGGCGGTGGACGAAGATTTCGGCCTCGCCCTCGCCGCCGGCGCGGTACCGGTAGCGGGCGCCCCGGCCGGTCGCTTCGGAAACCGGCTCGCACGAAGTGATCCCGCGGACGAACCGCGGGTAGAGGTGCGGGCTGCCCACGATCGTCCACACCGCCGCGGGCGGGTGCGGCACGGTGACGGTGATCTCGATGAGTTCCGGTTCCATCAGGACGCAACGGGAGGTTTCGCCGGCACGGTGGTCATGACTCGGCTCTCTCCCTTTGTCGGTCCGGGGGTTCGGCCTTTCGGCCGGTAAGCCGAGCATCCGTTTGCGCCGGCCGCCGTGTCAACACGCGGTCGCACGATTCGATGTATTCAATCGCGAAGAGCGAGCAAGAACCAGCGAACCGCGAAACTCTTCACACCTTCCTCACGCCGGTGCGGATCACCACGGCGGCGGGCCGGTGCTGCTCCGGACCACCAGCGACACCGGCACCCGTTCGAGCGTGGCCGCCCGCACCCCGGACCGGATCTCGCCGAGCAGGGTCCGCACCACCTGGTCGCCCAGTTCGGCGAACGGCTGGCTGATCGTGGTCAGCGGTGGCCAGAAACTGGCCGCCTCCGCCATGTCGTCGAACCCGACGACGCTGACTTCGCCCGGCACCGAACGACCGGATTCGTGCAGTGCGCGCAGCAGGCCCAGCGCCATCTGGTCGTTCGCCGCGAACACCGCCGTCACCGCGGGGTCGTGCGCCAGCACCCGGCCGAGCGTGTAGCCGGATCCGGCCGTCCAGTCCCCCACCACCGGCAACGGGACCCGCCGGTCGAACCGCGTCAGCGTCCGCCGCCAGGCCCGTTCCCGGTGCTCGGCCGCGAACGAATCCGAGGGCCCCGCGATGTGCCAGACGGTCTCGTGGCCGAGCTTGAGCAGGTGCTCGGTCGCCAGCACCGCGCCCTGCGTTTGATCGGCGTCGACCGTCGCATATCCGGCACGCGCGTTCGAATCGACGACCACCACCGGGACGGCTTGCGGGAAAACGATTCCCGGCCAATCCAGGGCGTATTCCTCGACGAGGACGACGAGGCCGTCGACGTCGTGCGTCCCCAGTTCCCGGAACGCGTCGGTCACCGCGTCGCGGGTCGGTTTGCCCACGGACATCAATTTGATCGCGTACCCCTCGGCCGCGGCCGCCTGCGCGACGGCGTCGAGCGTCCGGCTGTTGCCGAGCGTGGCCAGCGTCGAGGTGAGCACGCCGATCGAACGCCCCGGGTCCGGCAGCACGACCGCGGTGCCACCGAGGTGCCCTCTGGTCTGCTCTCGCACGCTGCCCACCCTCATCGGTAACCCCCGCGAAGACTTCGCGTCACATGGAGGTCACCACAGTCACCGGCAATGTTCACCTTGACGTCGGCAACACGACCGTTCGCGACGCTCGTCAGCCACCCGCCATCCGCCGGTGGAAGCGGCCCCCACCTGGGGACCCGCCTTCCCGGACGGCCTCGCCGGGCGACGATACCCGCGGCCGGTTCGTGAACAAGGTCACTAAGCGCCCGCTCAGGGCCGGCGCCCGGCTGCCGCCGCGACCTCACGCCGATTCCCGGACCACCAGCGTCGTGCCGAGCACCACGCGGCGCGGCCGCTCGGCCGTTCCGTCGATCACCGCGAGCAGCTCGGCCGCCGACCGGCCGCCGAGCTGCTCGACCGGCTGGCTCACCGTCGTCAGGGGCGGGTCGGTGGTGCGCGAGATCGGCGAGTTGTCGAAGCCGATGACCGCGACGTCGTCGGGGACCCGGCGCCCGGCGCGGCGCAGGGCGCGCAGCACGCCCAACGCCATCACGTCCGACGCGACGAACACCGCGTCCAGGTCCGGCCTCCGGTCGAGCAGCCGCCGCATCGCGTGCTCGCCGGATGCCTGGCCGAAGTCGCCGTGGGCCACCGATCCCGGGTCGACGACGCCCGGGCCGCCGATCGCGGCGACGTAGCCGGCGAGCCGGTCCCGGCCCGGCGCCATGTCCTTCGGGCCGGCGACCGTCGTGATCCGCCGCCGCCCGGCGGCCTGGAGGTGCCGGACGGCCGCCACGGCGCCCCCGCGGTTGTCCACGTCCACGTAGGTGTACCGGGTGGGGTCGGGGGCCATCGGCCGGCCGGCGCTGACGATGGGGAGCTCCGCCTGGGACAACGCCATGGTGCACCGCGCGTGCGTGCTCACGAAGAGGGCTCCGTCGACGTGCCCGCCGCCCAGGTACCGGAAGGTGGTGGCCTGGGCCGCCACCTGCATCATCAGCACCACGACCTGCACGCCCGCCGCGGTGAACTCGCGGTGGATACCCCCCATGATGCGGCCGAAGAACGGGTCGGAGAACAGCCGCAGGCTGTCCTCGCACAGCACGACGGCGACCGTGCCCGTCCGCTGTCCGTCGCCCGCCCGCGCCGCCCGCTGCCGGACGTAGCCGAGGGCGCGCACGGCCTGTTCGACCTGACGCCGGGTCCGGTCGCGCACCTTGGGGAATCCGTTGAGCACCCGCGACGCCGTCGCCGGCGAGACACCGGCGGCCCGGGCCACATCGGCCAGGGTCGGCCGCGGATCGGAAAGGTCGAGAACGGTCATGGTCACCTCCGTGGGGACAGCACGCACCGGGAATGGTGTTAGCGCTAACACTTCAGGGAAGAGCGCGCCGGACCGCCGATCGGCCGTCGACGGCCGCGGCGTCCACCACGGCTAAGGGGGATCGGCGCGAAGGGCGCCGGGATACCGGTTCTCGGTCACGTCCGCACATCCTTGGGCGAGAGTGGTTCGAACGGGTGAGCCGCGGCCGCCGTCACCCACCGGTGATCTTTTGACCGCTTGCTCGGCAGCATTGATGCTGGAACCCGGCGCCCCGATGTGTCAACCGGAGGGACGAAAGTGCCCGAAAAGTCGTGACCGGCGCCGTCACGAGTCGCCGGCCGGGCCGGCCAGGTCGAGGATCCACGCGCTCCAAGCCGTGTCGGCGCGCTGCCCGGGCAGCTCGAGCGCGGTCGACACCGTCTGGACGAGGCCCGTGGCGAAGAACGTCCGCGCCAGCAACGCGTCCGCACCCGTCAACCCGGCGATCGAGTCCATCAGGGCGAGGTGCCGCCGGCGGACCGCCTCGCGGACCGGCTCGTCCGCCGCCGCCGCGTAGCCCTGCAGCACCACCAGGCCGACCGTCGGATCACTCTGCAGGAGCCGCACATAGGCGACGCCCAGCGCGGCCAGCTTCGGCTCGGCGCCCGCGAACGCCGCTTCGATGCGGTCGCACGACTTCGAGGAACAGCTTCCGCTCGGAGCCGAACATCTGCACGATCCGCGGGTGCGAGATGCCGGCCCGGGCGGCGATGGCCTCCAGCCGGGTGCCCGCCAGCCCGTTCGCGGCGAACTCGGCGTCGGCCGCTTCGATGATCCCCGCCCGGCGCGCCGCGGCGGGCAGGCGGGCCGGACCCGCGTCGTTCACCGCTCCCCCGCGCCACCGCCGAGCTGGCTGAGCACGAACTTGTTGTCGTACAGGCAGCGGTACGCGTGGATCAGCCCGTCTTCGCCCAGTTCCAGCCGGTCGTCGCCGTGGAACTCGACCCGGCTGCCGGTCTTGGCGGACGTACCGGTGAAGCGCCAGGCGACGAGCACGGCGCGGCGGCTCACTTCGGTGTAGAGCCCTGTGCGCGTGAACGAGTAGTCGGGGTAGGCGCGCGCCATGTGCGTCACGAACTCACGGATCGACCCGGGCCCGTGCCTCGGCCACGTCGGGGGCGAATGTCGTCGTCATGCTTTCTAACTTACAAGTAAGTAAGAAATGTTCCAGACATCACATGTCTCAAGGAGGACCTTTCGTCGAAACTGGTGAATCACCCAAACTCATGCGACACCGGCGACTCCTTTGTGGGTATACATCATATGAATGCTAGGGTGGTTCTTCAGGTGAGCTGTCCGAGGAGGACCATGGCGAGGTCGTTGACCGACGAAGCGATCGACCGGATCCGGGAGTTCGTCCGGTCCGGCCGGTTTCCGGCGGGCTCCAAGCTGCCCCCCGAGCACGAACTGGCCACCGAGCTGGGGATCTCCCGCAGTCCCACGCGGGAAGCCGTCAAGGCGCTCGCGCTGGCCAGGGTGCTCGAAGTCCGCCGCGGCGACGGCACGTACGTCACCAGTCTCGCGCCGAGCCTGCTCCTGGAAGGCCTCGGCAACGCCGTGGCGCTCATGCAGGGCGGCAGCGTTCTCGAACTGACCGAAGTGCGCCGGCTCCTCGAGCCGCGGCGACCGGCCTGGCCGCCACCCGGATCACCGACGCGCAGCTGCGCGCGGTCGGCGAGCTGCTCGACGCGATGCACGATGCGGTCGAGGACGTCGAACGCCTCACCGTGCTCGACGCCGCCTTCCACCGGGCGGTCGTCACCGCGACGGGCAACGAGACCCTCACCGCGTTGCTGGACGGCATCTCCTCGCGCACCCTGCGCGCGCGGGTCTGGCGCGGCACCGTCGACCGCGGCGTCACGCACGTGACGCTGTCGCAGCACAAGGCCATCTACGACGCACTCGCCGACCGTGACCCGGCGGTGGCCACCGCGGCCGCGCTGATGCACGTCGACACGTCCGAACGCTGGCTGCGCGCGCACCTGGCCGACATCCGGGAACTCGACGGCCGGCTCGAGCTCTGAGCGCCGTGACCGGAGACCGGTCACGGCGTCCAGGAGCACCTCAAACAACGGAGAACAGCCACCGGAGGTTGGGGCTGCCGTCGTCGGACCACACCTTGAGCGGGGAGCCCGATGGCACGATCCCGCCGCCGTCGAGGACCAGCCCGCTCGCCCGGTTCGCGATCACGCAGACACCGTCCCCGGTGTCGGTGATCGACCACTGCTGGCTCACCGCGCCGGTGTAGCCGGACTGCACGGGGCTGCCGCCCGCGGTGGTGGCGCCCGCACCGTCGATCACCAGGCCGCTGGTGCGGTTGGTCAGCTTGACGAACCCGTCGGCCGCGTCCTCGATGCCGAACTGGAGGTTGGTGCTGTCGTCCGGGGTCCAGACCTTCAGCTTGCTGCCCGCCACGACCGCGCCGCCACCGTCCACGGCGAGGCCGCTGGTGACGTTGACGATGCGGAACCACCGGGCGGGGTCGAACGTCACGCGCATCGAGACGATGGCGGACGCCCGCACGTCCGGCGTGGCCACGAGGAATCGGCTCGGAGTTCCGGTGAAGTCGTCGGCCGGGTAGCCGAGAGCCTGGTAGCCGTCCCCGGGCCAGATCGCGGAAACCGGCTTCGGCAGGACGGCCTTCAGCTGCGCCGCGGTGTAGCTGCCGACTCCCAGCGCCGCACTCGCCCCGCTGTAGCGACGCTCGGCGAACACCTTCGCGCCGGTCGCCGGTCCCACGACCGGGATCCTGTTCGCGAAGGTCAGCTTGAGCACGTAGGCAGGTGATTCGTACGGCTTCGCCGCCGGCAGCGTGACGTGCAGCGCGCTCGCGTCCTGGGTGTACTTCAGCGCGCCGGGAGCACCGAGCAGTTGGACGCGCCGCAGGCTGCTGAGGTCGATCCGCTTGCCGGACAGCGTGGTGAGCTCCGCCGTGGCCCCGGGCCAGGCCAGCACGGTCGCGTAGAGCACGCGGCCGGCCTTGTCGCGGGTGAACCGGAAGTCCTTGGCGGTGCCCACCTTCGGCGAGACGAACGAGCCGCCGCCCATCTTGGTCGGGCCCTCGCCGTAGACGTCCCAGGCGCGCGTGGCGTAGATCGACTCGCCGACGCGGCCGAGGTAGGTGCCGAAGTCGGCGAGCACGGCGCGCTGCTCGGCCGGGATCGTGCCTTCCACCGTCGGGGAAATGTTGAGCAGCATGGTGCCGCCCTTGCTGACCCGGTCGATCAGCGCGTGGATCATCTGCGTGCTCGAGTAGTAGCCGATGCCCCGGGTGTAGCTCCAGCTGCTACTGCTGATCGCGTCGTCGGTCAGCCAGTACGGCGTGACGATGTCGGCCGGCCCGCCACGCTCGTAGTCCGCCACCTCGCCGGCGGTGGTGAACCCCTGGTCGAAGTGCTTGAAGGTGGCGACGACGTCCTTGCCCCACTTCTGCGCCTGGTTGTAGTAGTAGGCCAGGAATTCGAGGCGCTGCCGCTCCCCCACCGCGCACGGGCCGCTGTTGATGCAGTAGCCCGGCGAGTTCAGCGAAAAGTCCTGCCAGAGGACGTCGGGCTTCGCGCGGTCGATCACCTCCTTGAGCTTGGCCAGCCAGAGCTCGTCCTCTTCGCTGCGCGGCAGCTGGCCGTACAGCTTGCGCAGGCTCGGGGTGGGCTGCGGCGGGGCGAAGTCGTAGAAACCGTTGTAGTTGAACGCGTGGTGCATCGCGACCAGCAGCTTCAGGCCCTGCCCGCGGATGGCCTTGCCGAACAGGTCCAGCAGGTTCAGGTGCGGCCCGCGCGCCACCGAGTTCCACTCGTTGACCTTGCTGTCCCACATCGAATACCCGTCGTGGTGCTCGGCGACCGGGCCGGCGAACTTCGCCCCGGACGCCTTGACCACCCGCGCCCACTCCTCCGGGTCGAACCGCCCGCCCCGGGAAACCGGCTTCGGCGCGAACTGCACGTGGTTCCCCGCCACGTCGGTGCCGCCGTCGATGAACCGGTCGTAGCCCCACACCGCCGGGTCGCCGTAGGTCGCCTTGTGGTGCTTGTTCTCGCCGCTGTCCGGGATGTACATGTTCCGGCCGTACCACTCGCTGCCGAACTCCGGGGTGGTGAAGGCGCCCCAGTGCCAGTAGATGCCGAACTTGGCGTCCTGGAACCACGCCGGCGCGGGCGGGTGCCGGTCGACCGACGGCCAGGTGGGCTGGTACGGCCCGCCCGGCGTGGCGGCGGCCGCCGGGCCGGCCAGCGCGGGTGGCACGGCCGCGGCGGCGAGCCCGGCGGCCGCGAGGGCGCCGAACTGCCGTCGGGAGAACGGGTTCTGGGCAGGGGGCGTCATCGCACTCTCCAGAGGGTGATGGGGAGCTAGCAGGAAACCAATCGCCGCAGCAGATCCGGCGGCACCTCGCGGCGGAAAGAGCCCAGGTTCTCCCGCAGCTGTCCGGCGCTCGTGGCACCGACCAGGACCGAGGTCACCGCGGGATGCGCGGCGGCGAACGCGAGCGCGCACGCGGCCAGGTCGTACCCCGCCGAGGCGGCGACCTCGCGCATGCGCTGCGCGCGGGCCAGCAGGTCCGCCGGCGCCGGGGCGTAGTCGAACCAGGCGCCGGGCTTGGGATCGATGAGCAGGCCGGAGTTGAACACCCCGCCGAGCACCACGTCGACCCCGCGCTCGCCGCAGAGGTCGAGCAGCTGCGCACCGCTGCGGTCGAGCAGGGTGTACCGGCCGGCGAGCAGGACGACGTCGACGTCGAGCCGCTCGACGAACCGGGCGGGCATCTCCCACTGGTTCATCCCGACGCCGATCGCGGACACCACGCCTTCGTCGCGCAGCCGGCACAGTTCCGGCCACGCCTCGGCGGCGGCCGCCTCCTCGTGGTCGTCCGGGTCGTGCAGGTACGCGATGTCGACGCGGTCGAGGCCCAGGCGGTCGAGACTGCCCTCGAGCCCCCGGCGGACGGCGTCCGCGGAGAAGTCGAAGACGCAGCCGTCGCCGGTCAGCGTCCGGCCCACCTTCGTCGACACCGCGAACGAACCCGCGGGCAGCCGGGCCAGCGCCCGGCCGAGCCGGCGCTCGGCCAGCCCGAAGCCGTAGTAGGGCGCGGTGTCGAAGTACCGCACCCCGGCGCCGGCCGCCGCGGCGACGACCTCCGCGGCGGCCTCGTCGTCGATCTCCCCGAAGACGTCGCCCAGGCCGGCGGTGCCCAGGCCGAGATCCGCCATCAGGTCTGCCGCTTGCCGCTGGTGATCCGGGACATCACCAGCGCGATGAGGATGATCGCGCCGTTGAGCGCGCCGATCCACTGGGCGGGCACCCCGGCCAGGGTCAGCACGTTCTGGATCATGTACAGCAGCAGGATGCCGGTGAAGGCGCCGAAGAGCGTGCCCCGGCCGCCGTTCAGGCTCACCCCGCCGATCACGGCGGCGGCGAACACCGTGAAGATGTAGCCGTTGCCCTGCGCCGCGGCCACCGAGGCGAGCCGTCCCGAAAGCAGCAGCCCGCCGAGCGCGGCCAGGACACTGGCCCCGATCAGCACGATCCACACGATGCGGTCGGTCCGGATGCCCGCGGCCTTCGCCGCGTCCTCGTTCCCGCCGATCGCATACAGGCTGCGGCCGAACCGGGTGTAGCCGAGCAGCACGATCCCGCCGGCGAACAACAGCACGCAGATCCAGATCGACGCCGGGATCCCGGCCCACAACGTCGTGCCGAGGTAGAGCACCGAATCGGGCAGGCCGAAGAAGGTCTGGCCGCCGGAGATCCCGGTCAGCAGGCCGCGCAGCACGATCAGCATGCCGAGGGTGACGACGAACCCGCTCAATCCGAACCGGACGATCAGCAGGGCGTTGAGCGCCCCCACCACCACGCCGACCAGGAGCACCACCGGCACCGCCGCCCACGACGGCAGCAGCCCGAGCGAATGGCCGCCGCCGATCGTCAGCCACGCCGCGACACCCGGCGCGAGGCCGAAGGTCGATTCCAGCGAGAGGTCCATCTTGCCGACGACCAGGACCATCGTCTGGGCGAGCACCAGCAGGGCGATCTCCGACATGGTCTGCAGGATGTTGATCACGTTGTCGTACTGGAGGAACACCGGGTTGACCAGCTGGCCGACGACGGCGATCGCGATGATCCCGGGCACCAGTGCGAAGTCGCGCAGGCGGGCGAAGGCGATGCGCCGGGGCGGTGGCGTGGCGCCGGGTTCCGTCCGCGGCGGGACGTCCACCGCGGCAGGGCTTTCAGGCATCGAGGTCGACTCCTTCCATGGCGGCCACGACCTCGCGGTCCTGCCAGCCGGCGGGGATTTCGGTGGTGAGCCGGCCGTGGACCACGACCAGCAGCCGGTCGCACAGGCGCAGGTCGTCCAGTTCGTCCGAGGCGATCAGCACCGCGGTGCCCGCCGCGGCGGCCTCCGCGACCTTGCCCTGGAGGAACTCCTTCGAGCGCACGTCGACCCCGGCGGTGGGGGTGATCAGCACGAGCAGGCGGGGGGCGCCGGCCAGGGCCCGGGCCATGACGACCTTCTGCTGGTTGCCGCCGGACAGCGCGGACACCGGCAGTTCCGGCCCGGGGGTCTTCACCGCCAGCCGCGTGATCAGCTGCCCGGCGAGCCGGTCGCGCAGGGCCGACCGGACGAAGATGCCGGGGCCGAGCCGGTCCATGACGCTCATCGTGGAGTTGTCCGCGACGGACATCTCCGGCACGAAACCCTGGTGGTGGCGGTCCTCCGGGACGAAACCCACCCCCGCGGCCAGCGCGGCCGGAACGTCGCCGGGCCGGGGCCGCCGGTCCCCGACGAAGACCGTGCCGGAGGTGGGTTTGCGCAGCCCGGCCAACGCCTCGGCGAGCTCGGTCTTGCCGCTGCCGCCCGACCCGGCCAGCCCGACGATCTCCCCCGGCGCGACGTCGAACGACACGTCCGCGAAGTACGGGGCGAGGCTGAGGTCGTCCACGCGCAGCACGGGTTCGAGGCCGTGCCGGGCCGAGGACGTCCGCTCCTGCACCGTGACGGCGTTCTCACCGGTCATCGCGGCCACGAGATCGGCCTTCGGCAGCTCGGCGACCGGCGAGGTGAGGACGTGGCGGGCGTCCCGGTACACCGTCACCGTGTCGCAGATTTCGTACACCTCCTGCAGGTGGTGGCTGATGAACAGGAACGTGACGCCCTGCCGCTGCAGCTCGGCGATGTGGCCGAAGAGCCGCGTGATCGCGGCCCCGTCGAGCTGCGCGGTCGGTTCGTCGAGGATGACGAACCGGGCGCCGAACGACAGGGCCCGCGCGATCTCGACGAACTGCCGCTGCTCCACGCTCAGCTCCCGGGCCGGCCGGTGCACGTCGACGTCCACCGACCAGCGCTCGAGCAGTTCGGTGGCCGAGCGGCGCAGCGCGGCCCAGCGGACGAACCCGCCGCGGGTCTCCTGCCGGTTGAGGAACAGGTTCTCCGCCACCGACAGCTCGGGGATGATCGTCGACCGCTGGTACACGCAGGCCACCCGGGCCCGCCAGGCGTCCCGGTCGGCCGGCGCCGGAGCCGGTTCCCCGTTCAGCCGCACGGTTCCGGCGTCCGGCTCGATCAGTCCGGTGAGGACGGACACCAGGGTCGACTTGCCCGCCCCGTTGCGGCCGACGAGTGCGTGCGTCTGTCCGGGTAGGACGGTCAGGTCGGCTTCGTCCAGCGCGACCGTGGCGCCGTAGCGCTTGACCACCTGACGGGCCTCGACGACCGGCACGGTGTTCATGTTCGGTTCCTCTCCGGAGCACATCAGCTCTTGCTGTTGCCCCACAGGGACTGGTCGTCGACCTTGACGCTGCTCACCGGCCCGAACGTGGCGCCGTCCGCGGTGACCAGCGGCGCGGCCAGCTGGTCCTCCATCAGGCCGTCGCGGATCTGGAGGATGGTGCTGTCGTGGTCGGTCTTGCCCGGGGCGGGCGTCTTGCCGGCGATCGCGTCCTTGACGTACTGCAGGGCGTACTTGGCGAACAGGTCCGCGGGCTGGGACACGGTCGCGTCCATCTCGCCGGCCCGGATCTTGGCGAGTTCCTCGGGGATGCCGTCGTTGGACACGACGAACACGTGCTTCGGGTCGCTCGCCGGGACCGCCAGGCCGCGCTGCTTGAGCAGCTGCAGCGTGCCGGACAGGGCGAAGCTGGACTGCATGTAGACGCCCTTGATGTCCGGGTTCGCCGTCAGCCGGGTCTGCAGCTTCTGGGCGGCGGTGTTGGCCTCCCAGTTGGTGGCCTCGCCGAAGACCGTGATGCCCGGGAAGTTCTTCTTCATGCAGTCGTTGAAGGCTTCGGTGCGGTCCCGGCCGTTGATCGACGCCAGGTCGCCCTGCAGCATGACGACCTTGCCCTGGCCGCCGAGCTTGGTGCCGAGGAACTGGCACGCCTTCTCGCCGTAGGCGCGGTTGTCGGCCCGCACGACCATGTAGACGTTGCCCTGGTCGGGGCGGGTGTCGACGGACACGACCGGGATCTTCTTGCCCGCGAGCTGCTGCAGCGTCGGGATGATCGCCGCGGTGTCCTGCGGTGCCATCACCACGCCCTTGACGCCCTGGCTGATCATCGTCTGCACGTTGGCCGTCAGGTTGGCGACGTCGTTCTGCGAGTTCGTGGTCTTGAGGTCGAGGCCGAACTGGCCGGCGAACTGGGGCACGTACTTGATGTAGGCGTTCCAGAAGTCGGTGTCCGAGCGCGGGTAGTCGACCCCCACGACGGTTTTGCCGCCCGGAGCGGCGGTCGAGCCGCCGCCACTGCAGCCGGCCAGTGCGGCCGCGGTCAGGACACCGGCTGTGACGACAGCGGCGGCGCGCAGGTGCTGGAACTTCATGACCTCTCCTCGTTGACAGGTTTCGGGCGGAGCCGCAGGCCGGACATACCGCCGTCCACGGCGAGATCGGTGCCGGTGGTGGCGCCGGAGTCCGGGCCGGCCAGGTAGCAGATCGCCGCGGCGACCTCGTCGGCGGTGACGAGCCGCCCGGTGGGCTGGCGTGCGGCGAGCGCAGCCAGCTCGGCTTCGGGATCGTCGGCCGTGGCCAGCAGCCGGTCGATCCACGGGGTGTGCGCGGTGCCGGGATTCACGCAGCACACGCGGATCCCCTCGGCCAGGTGGTCGGCGGCCATCGCGCGGGTGAGCGCGAGGACCGCGCCCTTCGTGGCGCTGTAGAGCGCTCGTTGCGGCAGCCCGGCGGTCGCCGCGATCGAGCAGGTGTTCACGATCGCCGCCGCGGGCGACTCCCGCAGGTGCGGCAGGGCCGCGCGGGTCACCCGCACCATCCCCACGACGTTGACGTCGAACACGCGGTGCCACTCCGCGTCGTCGTTGTCCTCGACCGTTCCCTGTGCCCCGATCCCCGCGTTGTTGACCAGGACGTCCAAGCCACCGAGGTGATCCACCGCGGCGGCGACCGCGGCCCGCACCGAACCGTCGTCCGAGACGTCGGCCCGCACGCCGGTCAAGGGTTCCTCGGCCGTTTCGTTCAGGTCGAGGCAGACCACCCGGGCGCCCCGCCGGGACAGCATCCGCGCGGTGGCGAGCCCGATCCCGGAGGCGCCGCCCGTCACGACGGCCCGGAAGCCGTCGAACTCCCCGCCGGTCACGCGACCACCACCGCCTCCGGCTGCCAGACCGGGCCGTCGGGGAACCGGTACTGCGCCACGGATTCCGGGTGCAGCCGCGCCCCGAGCCCCGGCTCGGTCGGGGCCAGGTAGCGGCCCCGCTCGATCCGCACCGGGTCGACGAAGTGCTCGTGCAGGTGGTCCACGTATTCGATGACCCGGTCCTGCTGGCTGCCGCTCACCGCGACGAAGTCGAACATCGACAGGTGCTGCACCATCTCGCACAGCCCGACCCCGCCGGCGTGCGGGCACACCGGGACGCCGAACTTGGCGGCCAGCAACAGGATCGCGATGTTCTCGGTCACCCCGGCGACCCGGCTCGCGTCGAGCTGGAGGACGTCGATCGCCTGCGCCTGCAGCAGTTGCTTGAACATCACCGCGTTGTGGGTGTGCTCGCCGGTGGCCACCTTGATCGGCGCGACCGCCCGGCGGATCGCGGCGTGGCCGAGCACGTCGTCGGGCGAGGTGGGCTCCTCGATCCAGTACGGGTCGAACTCCGCGAGCGGGCGCAGCCATTCGATGGCCTGCCCGACACCCCAGGCCTGGTTGGCGTCGATGGCGATCCGGATGTCCGGCCCGACGACGTCCCGCGCGAGCCGCAGCCGGCGGACGTCTTCGTCGAGGTCGGCGCCGACCTTGAGCTTGATCTGGGTGAACCCGTCCTCGACCGCCTCCTTCGCGAGCGCCGCCAGCTTCTCCGGCGAGTACCCGAGCCAGCCGGGAGTCGTGGTGTAGGCGGGAAAACCGGATTCCAGCAGTTCGGCCTGGCGTCCCGCGCGGCCCGGTTCGGCGCGGCGGAGGATGTCGAGGGCTTCGTCGCGGGTCAGCGCGTCCTGCAGGTACCGGAAGTCGACCAGGTCGACCAGGTCCTCCGGCGGCATTTCGGCCAGCAGCCGCCAGACCGGCTTGCCTTCGCGGCGGGCCCGCAGGTCCCACGCCGCGTTGACGATCGCGGCGGCGGCCATGTGGATCGCGCCCTTGTCCGGGCCCAGCCACCGGAGCTGGCTGTCGCCGGTCAGCCGGCGGGAAAAGGCGCCGAGGTCGTCGAGCGCGTCGGCCACCGGCATCCCGACGACCAGCGGAACGAGGGCCCGGACGGCGGCGACCTCGACGTCGTTGCCGCGGCCCACGGTGAAGGCGAGCCCGTAGCCCTCCTCCCCGGCGCTCGTGCGGATGGTCACGTACGCCGCCGAATAGTCGGGTTCCGGGTTCATCGCGTCCGACCCGTCCAGGCTCAGCGAAGTCGGGAAGCGCACGTCCACGGCGTCGATGGCGCTGATCACTTCGGCCAACGGGGCCACCTCTCATTCGGCGCAGACAACATATGTATGGCTACGCGCCGCCTCATGGATTGTCCAGACTTGGTCCGTAACACGGCAATAACTTGCACTTATAGTGATTGATCACTACTGCTCGTGGTTTAACGTATGATGACTGCGCTGGCCTTTGAAAGAGACATCATATGTCTGCTACGGTCCCGCCATGCGCTTCCAACGCCTCGGCGACCGCGGCCAGGAGATCCCCGTCGTCCTCGACGAAACCGGTGCGGCGCGGGACCTGCGGTCGCTGACCCCGGACGTCGACGGTGCTTTCTTCGCCGCCGACGGCGTCGCGCGGGCCCGGACGGCGCTGCGCGAGGGCACCCTTCCCGTCCTGGATGCCGCCGGCTTGCGCGTCGGCGCCCCGGTGGCCCGGCCCGGCCTGCTCGCCTGCATCGGGCTGAACTACTCCGACCACGCCGCGGAAACCGGTGCCGAGCCGCCCGCGGAGCCGGTGGTGTTCCTCAAGGCCACCAACACGATCGTCGGCCCGGACGACACCGTGCTCATCCCGCGGACCAGTACCCGGACCGACTACGAGGTCGAACTCGCCGTGGTGCTCGGCGGGCGGGCGCGGTACCTCGCGACGCCGGAGGACGCCGACGCGGTCATCGCCGGGTACGCCGTCTCGGACGACGTCAGCGAGCGCGACTTCCAGCACGAACGCGGGGGCCAGTGGACCAAGGGCAAGTCCTGCGAAACGTTCAACCCGCTCGGGCCGTGGCTGGTCACCCCGGACGAGGCCGGCGACCCGCAGGACCTCCGCCTGCGGCTGGCCGTCAACGGGCAGCCCCGGCAGGACGGCACCACCCGGAACATGCTCTTCGGCGTCCGGCACATCGTCTGGTACCTCAGCCAGTTCATGGTGCTCGAGCCGGGCGACGTCGTGAACACCGGTACGCCGGCGGGCGTCGCGTTCGGCGCCAACGACTTCCCCTATCTGTCCGAAGGGGACGAAGTGACCGTGGACATCGACGGCCTCGGCCGCCAGCACCACCGGATCGGCCGGGCGTGACCGGCCGGCGCGTCGACGCGCACCACCACCTGTGGCAAACCTCCGTCCGCCGCCACGCGTGGCTGGACGGCGTCGAAACCGCGGCGATCCGGCGCGACTTCACTCCGGCCGACCTGCGGGCGGCCGCGGCGGGGGTCGACGCGACGGTGCTCGTGCAGGTCCTGCCGGACCTCGAGGAGTCGGTCGAGTTCCTGGCGACCGCGGCCGCGGAGCCGCTCATCGCCGGAGTGGTCGGCTGGATCGACCTCACCGGCTCACCGTCGGCGGACCTCGACCGGCTGCGGTCGGCGCCGGGCGGCGAACTGCTGGCCGGCATCCGCCACCTCGTCCAGGCCGAGCCCGACCCGCGCTGGCTGGAACGCGAAGACGTGCTGGCCGGGCTCGCGGCGGTGCGCGACGCCGGACTGGTGTACGACCTGCTCGTGCTGCCGCACCAGCTCCCGGCGGCCACCGCGGCGGTCCGGGCGCTGCCGGACCTCACGTTCGTCCTGGACCACCTCGCGAAACCTCCGATCGCCTCCGGACAGCTGGAGCCCTGGGCCACCGCACTGGCCACCCTGGCCCGGGAACCCAACGTCGTCGCCAAGCTTTCCGGTCTGGTGACGGAAGCGGGCCGGCCTTGGCGGGTCGAGGATCTGCGGCCCTACGCGGAAACCGCGCTCACCGCCTTCGGGCCGGACCGGCTGATGCTCGGCTCCGACTGGCCGGTGTGCCTGCTCGCGGGGACCTACGCGGAAGTCATGGCCGCCGCCGACAGCCTCCTGGAAGACCTGACGCCGCCCGAACGCGACGCCGTCCGCGGCGGGACCGCGACCCGCGTCTACGGGCTGGCGCCATGACGGCCCGGACGGTCCGGCTCGCCTACGGCGACACCGGCCTCGACCTCACCATCGACCCGGCGGTCACCACCGTCGTGACGCCCGTGCACCGCCCGGTCACCGAGGCCGCGGACGTGCTGCTGCGCCGGGCTTTGCGGGAACCGGTCGCCGGGCCACCGCTGCGCGAGCGGGTGCGGCCGGGGCAGACCGTCGCGATCTCGGCGTGCGACGGAACCCGGCCGCAGCCGCGCGAACTGATGATCCCGGCGATCGTCGCCGAACTGGACGGCATCGTCCGCCTCGAAGACGTCGTCATCCTCGTGGCCACCGGCACCCACCGTGGCAACACCGGCGCCGAGCTGCGCGCGATGTTCGGCGACGAGGTCGCCGACACCGTCCGGATCGTGAACCACGACGCCCGCGACCGCGCGAGCCTGACCTGGCTGGGACGCCACGGCGACGACGTCCCGGTGTGGCTGAACAGCGAGTGGGTGGCCGCCGACGTGCGGATCACCACCGGGTTCGTCGAACCGCACTTCTTCGCGGGCTTTTCGGGCGGCCCCAAGCTCGTCGCGCCCGGGCTGGCGGCCCTGGACACCGTGCTGGTGCTGCACGACGCCCGCCGGATCGGGCACCGGAACGCCACCTGGGGGATCACCGAAGGCAATCCCGTGCACGACGACGTCCGCGCGATCGCCGCGGCCACCGGCGTCACCTTCGCCCTCGACGTCATCCTCAACCGCGACAAGGCCGTCATCGGGGCCTTCGGCGGCGACCTCCTGGACATGCACGCGGCCGCGGCCCACGCCGCCCGCGACGTCGCCATGCGGCCGGTGCCCGCGCCGTTCGACGTCGTGGTGACCACCAACTCCGGCTACCCGCTGGACCAGAACCTCTACCAGTCGGTCAAGGGGATGTCGGCGGCGCACCGGATCACCAAGCCGGGCGGGACGATCGTGTGCGCCGCGGAGTGCCGGGACGGGTTCCCCGACCACGGCTCCTACCGGGAAGTCCTCGCGTCCGCGGATTCCCCGGCGGCCCTGCTCGCGGAGATCGCGGCCCGCCCGGTGACCGTGCCCGACCAGTGGCAGGTCCAGATCCAGGCGAAGATCCAGGACGACTGCCGGGTCGTGATGCACACCGGCACGCTGACCGAAGCCGACCTCGCGACGGCCCACCTGACCCGGACCACCGACATCGCGGCCACCGTGGCCGAGGCCCTCGACCGGGCCGGGCTGGGCGCACGGGCCTGCGTGCTCCCCGACGGTCCCCTGACGATCCCGTACGTGGCATGAGCACCGCCGATCTCGGTTTCGCGCGCGTCGACCTGGACCGCGAACACCGCCAGGGACTCCCGGAAGTCGTTTACGGGCCGGGGAAAACCCCGGCGCAGATCGCCGCCATCGCGCGGACCTTGCTCGCCCACAACACCGGGCCGGTGCTGGTCACCCGGGTCGAAGCCGAGCCGGCTCGTGCCGTGCTGGCCGAGGTCCCCGGCGGCCGCTACGCCCCCGGCGCGCGGCTCCTGGTCTGGCGCCCGGCCGAAGCGACCGCCTTCACGGTCGCGGTGGCCGCGGCCGGGACGTCCGACGGCCCGGTCGCCGAGGAGGCCGCGGAAGTCGCCGCGGCCATCGGCCTCTCGGTCGCCGCGGTCACCGACGTGGGCGTGGCGGGGCTCCACCGCCTGCTGGCCGAGCGGGACCGGCTGTGCGAGGCCGACGCGGTCATCGTCGTCGCGGGCATGGAGGGCGCGCTGGCCTCGGCCGTCGGCGGCCTGGTGGCCTGCCCGGTGATCGCCGTCCCCACCTCCACCGGCTACGGCGCGGGCCTCGAAGGGATCACCGCGCTGCTCGCGATGCACGCCTCCTGCGCGGCGGGCATCACCGTCGTCAACATCGACTCCGGGTTCGGCGCGGCCATGGCCGCCTTCCGGCTCGCCCAGGTCCTGCGGAGGTCACGGTGACGATCTGCGTCATCACGCCGTTCACCGGCCTGGCCGGGGACATGCTGCTGGCCGCCCTGGTCGACGCCGGCGCGCCGCCGGAGCGCGTCCGGTCCGCCGTCGCCGCCAGCGGGCTGACCGGGTGGGACCTGCGCGTGGAGTCCCTCCTCACCCACGGGCTGACGGCGGCCCGCGCGCACGTGGACGTCACGGACGAAGCCACCAGCCGTCCCGCGGCCGAGCTGATCGCCATGGCCGGGCGGGTGCGGCCCGCGCCGGTCGCGGACCGGGCGGTCGCCGCGCTCCGCGCGATCGCCGAGGCGGAAGGCCGGCTGCACGGGGAAGCACCCGAGCGCGTCCACCTCCACGAACTCGGCGGGCACGACACGCTCGTCGACGTCATCGGCGTCTGCGCCGCGCTGGACGCCCTGGAGGTGTCCACTGTGTACTGCGGCGCGCTCCCCCTCGGCACCGGCACCGTCCGCACCGCGCACGGCGTCCTCCCCTGTCCCGCCCCCGCGACCGCCGCGCTGCTGAAGGGCGCGCGGACGGTCGGGAGCGACCTGGCCGGCGAGACGGTCACCCCCACCGCGGCCGCGCTGCTGAAGGCCACCGGCGCCCGGTTCGAGCCGCCACCGGAGTTCCGCCTGCTGGCCACCGGCTACGGCGCCGGCACCCGGACGCTGGCGGACCGGCCGAACGTCGCGGTCGTGCACCTCGGCGAGCCGGTGCACGCCGGGCACCGCACCCTGGTGGTGCTGGAGACGAACCTCGACGACGTCACCGGCGAAGTCCTCGGGCACGTCGTCGCCGAACTGCTGGCGGCCGGCGCGCTCGACGCGTGGATCAGCCCGGTGACGATGAAGAAGGGCCGGCCGGCCCACGTCCTGCACGTGCTCGCCGAGCCGGAGCACGCTGCCCGGCTCGGGGCCCTCGTCCTCGCCGAAACCGGCAGCCTCGGCTTCCGCGAGTACCCGGTCCGCCGCACCGCACTGGAACGGGAGACCGAAACGGTCGACGTCCTCGGGATGCCGGTGCGGCGCAAGCGCGGGCCGCACGGGACGAAACCCGAGCACGACGACGTCGTGGCCGCCGCGCGCGAGCTCGGCCTGCCGGCACGCGTCGTCGCGACGATCGCCGCGGGGCGCTGATGGACGAAACGCGGCTCGTCACCCACCTCGCCGGCCTCGGCCGGCTCGCGGTGGCGTTCTCCGGCGGCACCGACTCGGCGCTGGTGCTCGCGGCCGCCGTCCGCGCCCTCGGCCCGGCGGACGTGCTCGCGGTGACGGCGAACTCGGCCAGCCTCGCCGCGGTGGAACTGGCCGGCGCGCGGAAGATCGCGGCCGAGCTCGGGGTCCGCCACCTCACGCCGTCGACCGGCGAGCTGGCCGAGCCCGGCTACGCGGCCAACGGGCGCCGGCGCTGTTACTTCTGCAAGACCACGGTGCTCACGGCGATCGCCGGAGTGGCCGCCGCCCACGGGTTCCCGGCGCTGGCCACCGGCACGAACGCCGACGACGCCGTCGACCCGTTCCGGCCGGGCATCCGCGCGGGGGACGAACTCGGCGTGCACACGCCGCTGCGGACGCTGGGCCTGTCCAAAGAGGACGTGCGGGCCATCGCCCGGCGCTGGGGGCTGGCCTGGGCGGACAAACCGGCCGCGCCCTGCCTGGCGAGCCGGGTCCGGTACGGCATCCCGATCACCACGGCCACGCTGGCCCGGATCGAACAGGCCGAATCGGTGGTGCGCGCGTTCCTGGACGACCACGGCCGGCGCTACCACGACGTGCGGGTCCGCGACCTCGGTGGCACGGCGCGGATCGAGCTCGATGCCGCCGTGGCCGCCGAAGTGCACGACGATCCACGGCTGCTCGAGGCCGTGCGGGCGCTCGGGTTCGCCGACGCCGCTGTCTCGTCCTTCCGCTCCGGCGCCCTCAACCACGAACCGGGCTGACCTCCCGGACGCGGAACCCGCGGTGCTCAGCGGTCGTTCGCCGCGCGGGTGGCCCGTCCCGCCAGTTCCGCGAAGGCCGCCCGCAGCTCCGGTGGGCCGACCACTTCGATCTCGCACTCGAAGCGCAGCAGGCCGGCCGCGAGCGCCGCCCAGGACCAGGATCCGACCAGCAGCCGGGTCTTCCCGGGGGCGGCCTCCTCGACGATCCCGTCGCCGGCGAACGGCGTCACGTCGGCCGGGGACCGGTCGAGGACCACTTCGCCCCGGCACGGCCAGACGTCGGCGGTGGCGGAGCCCTTGAACCGGGCGGCGAGGAATGTCGCGACGTCACCGCCCGGCACCTCCCGCGGGGTGAACCGCGGCCCGTTCGGGACGCGCAGCCGCAGCCGGTCCACGCGGTAGGTCCGCCAGTCCTCCCGGACCGCGTCCCAGCCGATCAGGTACCACCGTCCACTCCGGACGACGAGGTGGTGCGGCTGCACCCGGCGCGGCGGCCGGGGATCCGGGTCCGCCGGCGGTGCCCCGTAGTCGAACCGCACTTCCTCGGTGGCCCGGATCGCCGAGCTCAGCGCGAGCAGGACGTCCGTGCCGACCTGGACCGCGGGACCGCCGGCCGCGGCGATCTCGAGCACGTCGACGCGCTGCCGCAGCCGCGACGGCATCACCTGGCGCACGGTGGCCAGGGCACGCACGGCGGCTTCCTCGATGCCCGCGCCGGTCCCGGCGGCGATCCGCAGCGCCACGGCGAGCGCGACCGCCTGCTCCTCGTCGAACAACAGCGGCGGCATCCGGCTCCCGGCTTCGAGCCGGTAGCCACCCTCCGGTCCCTTGACCGCCTGGACGGGATAGCCGAGCTCCCGGAGCCGGTCGACGTCGCGGCGCACGGTCCGTTCGCTGACGCCCAGCCGGCCGGCGAGCAGCGCGCCCGGCCAGTCCCGGCGGGCCTGCAGCAGGGACAGCAGCGAGAGCAGGCGACCCGAGGTCGCCGTCGAGGAAGCGACCGGCATGACTTCCATGGTGCCACGAGAAGCGGACGTTCCCTGGCCGCTACTGCTGCGATCGTGGCGCTACCGCCGGAACCCTTCCGGCGGCGGAAACCTCGAAAAGGAACCGGAACACATGTCGCTCACCGCTGTCGCCCACCTCAACTTCACCGGCCAGGCCCGCGAAGCGCTCGCCTTCTACCAGTCGGTTTTCGGCGGCCAGGCCACGGTCATCACCTACGGCGACTTCGGGTTGCCCGCCGAACTGCCCGACGCGGGCAAGGTGGTGTTCGGCCAGGTCACCGCGGACAACGGCTTCAGCGTCATGGCCTACGACGTCCCCGGCACCGACGGCCCGGCCACCCCGGCCGCGCCCGGCACCCGCCGCGAGAACGGCACGACGATCACCGAGGAGCCGTTCTTCCTGTCCGTCCGCGGCGCCACCGTCGACGAGGTCTCGCCGGTGTGGAAGGGCCTCGCCGAAGGCGCGACCGTCATCGAAGAGTTCGGGCCTGCCCAGTGGGCACCGGCGTTCGGCATGCTGACCGACCGCTTCGGCGTCACCTGGATCATCGACGTCGCGGCCGAACACCGCGGCTGACCGGGCCGGGCGGGGTGCGGCCACGCACCCCGCCCGTCACCGCGGCCGGAACGTCTTGCGGTACGCGCTCGGGCTGACCCGCACGGTCTGGGCGAACTGGACGCGGAAGTTGCTCGGCGACGGGAACCCGACCTGGCCGGCGATCCGGTCGATCGTGTGGTCGGTGAGCTCCAGCAGCTCCTGGGCGTGCCGGATGCGCACCCCGGTCAGCCACTGGATCGGGCTCTGCCCGGTCTCGGCGTGGAAGTGCCGGGTCAGCGTGCGGGTGCTCATGCCCGCCGCGTCGGCGATGTCGGCCAGGGTGAGCGGGCGGTGGGCGTTCTCCTCGATCCACCCGAGCGCCTTCTCCAGCGTCGCGGTCTGGTACGTCGGGCGGTTGCGGAGGATGTACTGGCCCTGGCCGCCGGTGCGCTGCAACGGCGCGACGGCGAGCCGCGCGGCGTCGGCGGCGACCGCGGCGCCGTGGTCGCGCTCCACGATGTGCAGGCACATGTCCAGCCCCGCCGACGCACCCGCGGACGTCAGGATCTGCCCGTTGTCGACGTACAGCGCGTCCGGGTCGACCCGCACGGCCGGGTACCGGCGGGCCAGCTCGTCGGTGGCGAGCCAGTGCGTGGTCGCCCGCTGCCCGTCGAGCAGGCCCGCCTCGGCGAGGGTGAACGCGCCGACGCAGATCGAGGCGACCCGCGTTCCGCGCGCCACCGCGGCCCGCAGGAACTCGGCCACGCCGTCCGGGGTCGGCCGGTCCGGGTCGTTCCGCCCGGGGACGACGACGAGATCGGCGTGGGCGGCCTCGTCGAGCCCCACCTCGACGCTCAGCCGCACCGGACCGGCGTCGACCACCGGCTCCGGCCCGGCGACGACGATCCGGTAACCCCCGCGGCCGTCCGGCAGCCGGACCCGGCCGAGCGTCTCGATCGGGGTGGCCAGATCGAAGGGAATCACATCGTCGAGAGCCAGCACCGCAACCGTGTACATGCCGCAAAACTACGCCGGTCGCCGAGTGGCCGGATACCGGCGTCTCCTGTCGATGTGGTCAACCGAGGCTGACGTCCATCGAGCGGGCCGGGATCGCGTCCAGCGCGGCCAGCGTCTCGCCGTCGAGCTCGATCTCCGCGGCGGCGAGGTTGGCTTCGAGGTGCGCCGCGCTCGCGGTGCCGGGGATGAGGTGGACGTTCGGGGCGCGGTGCAGCAGCCAGGCCAGGCCGATCTGCGCCGGGGTGCGGCCGAGGGCCTGCGCGACGGCCCGGACCGCGGGCTCGTCGGTCACCTTCGGCATCCCGGGGAAATCGCCGCCCAGCGGGAAGAACGGCACCCAGGCGATGCCCTCCGCCACGCACAGCTCGAGCAGGTCCTCGCCGTCGCGGCCGACGAGGCTGTAGGCGTTCTGCACGCAGGCGATCCCCACCGGGAGAGCCCGGCGCAGGATGTCGAGGGTGACGGCGCTGAGCCCGATCGCGCCGATCTTGCCCTCGTCGCGCAGGGCGGTCAGCACCGCGAGCTGGTCGTCGAGGCCGACGAGCTGCGCCCCCTCGGCGAGCACGCCGGGCCGCCGGTCGGCGCGGCGCAGGTTGACCAGCGGGATCCGGTCGAGCCCGAGCGACCGCAGGTTGTCCTCGACGCTCGCGCGGAGCTCTTCGGGCCGTTGCGCCAGGCGGAGCGGGATCGGGGCGCCGGGGTCGGGGTCGGCGCCGACCTTGGTGGCGACCAGGAGGTCTTCGGCGGACGGGAGGACGTCGCGGATGACGCCGTTGACGAAGCCGTTGCCGTAGAACTGGGCGGTGTCGACGTGGTCGACGCCGAGCTCGATCGCGCGGCGCAGGAGGGCGACGGCCGCGGCGCGGTCGTCGTGCAGGCGCTCGAGCTGCATGGCGCCGTAGCCGACGCGGGAGACAGTGCGGCCGGCGAGCGCGCCGCGTGCGGTGGAAGGCATGGGATACCCGTCCTCGTGCGATGATGGCGAAGCGGAGGAGCCTCCGCTCGAGCCGACCGTAGCACAACCGGAGGTGCCTCCGCTTTGCCTTCGCCCGAACCCGCCCTCCCCCTGCGCTCGGACGCGCGCCGCAACCGGGACAAGCTCGTCGCGGTGGCGCGCGCCGCGTTCGCCACCGCCGACGGCACCGTCGCGCTCGAAGCCGTCGCCCGCGAAGCCGGCGTCGGCATCGGCACGCTCTACCGGCACTTCCCGACCCGCGAGGCACTCGTCGAGGCGGTCTACGCGGCGGAACTCGACGACGTCACCGACAGCGCACCGGCCCTGCTCGCCGAACTCGCGCCGGAGCAGGCCCTCCGCGCGTGGATGGACCGCTACGCGGCGTTCGTGGCGACCAAGCGCGGAATGGCGGACGTCCTCCGCGCGAGCGTGGCATCGGGCCGCATCGCGACACCGGCGACGCGGCAGCGGATCACCGCCGCGATCGGAGCGATCCTCGAAGCGGGCGCGAAGGCGGGCACGCTGCGCGCCGGCGCCGACCCGGAGGACGTGACGCTGCTCCTGCTGGGCGTGTTCCTGTCCACGGCGAACGAGCGCGACCCCGAGCGGACCGGCCGGATGCTCGACCTGATCGTCCACGCGCTGTGCGCGAGCCGCTAGTGTCACGCGTCGTTAATTGGTTTACGGCTGTGGGTTTGCGATGATGGGTCATGCCTTCGTCGGGTTTGGTGATCAGTTGCGAGGACCGGGCGGTGTTGGAGTCGTGGACACGGTCGCGGGCGATCCGGGCCAGTCATGTCGAGCGGGCCCGGATCGTGCTGGCGGTCGCGGACGGGCATGGAACGGCGGGCACGGCTCGGCTGTACGGGGTTTCTCGTCCGACGGTGATCAAGTGGCGTGACCGGTTCGCCGAGCGTGGCTTGGCGGGGTTGGATGACGAGCCTCGGCCCGGGCGACCGAAGACCGTGGACGATGCCGGGATCATCGCGGCCACCCTTCGAGCCGCCGCCGGAGGCATTGGCGGTCACGCATTGGTCAAGCCGGCTTTTGGGCCGCCACCTGGGTGTCGGCGACGCGACCGTGGCCAGGGCGTGGCGCAGATATCACGTGCAGCCGTGGCGGCAGGAGACGTTCAAGTTCTCCACCGACCCGGAACTGGAAGCCAAGGTCCGGGACGTGGTCGGGCTGTACCTGAACCCGCCCGAGAAAGCGGTGGTGCTGTGCGTGGACGAGAAGTCCCAGATCCAGGCGCTCAACCGCACCGCGCCGATGCTGCCGCTGCGCCCGGGGCTGCCGGAGAAAGCCACCCACGACTACAAACGCAACGGGACCACGACCTTGTTCGCAGCACTGGAGACGGCGACGGGGAAAGTCACCGACCAGTGCTACGACCGCCACGGCAAAGCCGAGTTCCTCGACTTCCTCAAGAAGGTCGCCAAGGCCTACCCGCGCCGCGAACTACACGTCGTGCTGGACAACTACCACACCCACAAGCACGCCGACATCAAGAATTGGCTGGCCAGGAACCCGAGGATCACGCTGCACTTCACGCCCACCTCGGGCTCCTGGCTGAACCTGGTCGAAGTCTTCTTCGGCATCATCACCCGCCAGGCCATCCGCCGCGGATCCTTCGACAACGTCAAACAGCTCGTCACCGCGATCCGGGCCTTCATCAACGGCTGGAACGACCGCTGCCACCCGTTCACCTGGACCAAGACCGCCGACGAGATCCTGCCCCACGCCACCCGGCAACGAACTTCAGACGCGCGACACTAGCCGTATTGACCTGCGAGGTTGGGGACGCGGCCGGCGGGTGGTTTGCCGGCGAGTGCGGTGTGGCCGCGGTGATGATCGTAGGTGGACAGCCAGCGGGGTAGGGCTTGGCGGCGCCCGGTTTCGGTGCGGCAGGGCCGGTCGTAGGCCCCGCGGCCGTGAACGCGGTGTCCGCCGCCGTCATGGATGTTGCCCAGCTTCTTGATGTCCACGGGCGAGCCGGTAGCTGGACGGGACCCGTTGAGGGGTTCAACCCGAGCAGGTAGGCGATCCGGGGCGGGCCCCACCAGCGCAACACCCGGACCTTGATGATCCGCCGCTCGGTTCGGGTCGGTGTCCGGCTCCGGCTGGTCCGCGGCCGCGACGAGCGGTCGGTCATACCGGCTTCGCCGAGGTCGCGGTCGCGGCCGGCCCGCCGTCAGCCGCGCGGCTTGGCGGTCGCGAGCGAGATCACCGCCAGCACGGTGTTGACGGCGGAGATCGCGACCGTGAACTTCGCCGCTTTGCCCTGGAGTTCACCGCGCGCACCGGCGTACACGGCGGCCGCGGTGTCCGCCGCGTGGATCAGGACCGCCTGCTGCAGCATCCGCCGGGCCGACGGATCGTCCGCCTTCAGCAGCAGCAGGTCGGTCCCGAGGACCAGGGTGCGGATCCCGAACATGCGCGCGGGGTAGCCGAACCGCCGGTCCTCCCCCGGCGCGCTGCCCAGGCTCGCCGCCATCCGGGCGGGGGCGAGCAGGCCGGCCGCTCCGTTGAAGATCCGCACGCAAGCCAGTGCTTTTCGTGCCATTTCGCCCGGTTCCATCGGTCCACCTTCTTGTCGGGTGCGCGGCGCCTTCGAGCCGTTCCGCAGAACGTGAAGGTACCGCGACCCTCCTCAGTGGAGCGAGGCGCCTTGAACTCTCAGGACGCGGAAACGGAATAGCTGTTGGAGGTGAAGTTCAACCCGCCCGAAGACGACGTGATTTCGAAGCCGAACTGCACTTCGCCGAGGGTCACGTCCCCGAACCAGCCACGGGCCTTGATCCAGTTCAGCACCGCGAGGACGTCGACGGTGCCGGAGTTCGTGTTCGACGTGCGCAGGAACGAGAACACCGCGTTCGAACCGTTCGATCCCTTGTAGACGTCCCAGGTGTGCCCGCCGACGCTCACCGTCGTCTGCTTGCTGCCCAGCGGGCCGACCGCGCCCTGCTTGTTGACCCACAGCATGATTTCGTAGGCGTTGTTGTTCGCCCAGATGTCATAAGCCGTCTCGTAGGCGCCACTGCCCGGGCGGCTCACGTTGAAACTGCTGGAAACCTGCCGCAGCGAGCTGAGCGTCCGGCCGACGTTCTTCGCCGAGTGCGGGTACGACTTGATCCCGCCGGTGTTCGGGTGGTCCGCCCACACCCCCCAGTTGCTGAAGGAGTTCGCCCAGATCGACTGGGCACCGGCACCGCTGCCCCAGACGTCGTTGCGGACGGTGTACCCGCCGTTGGACCAGGTCGCCCATTTGTCCGAAGACGACCAGGTGGCCGCTTCGGCCACTCCGGCGGTGGTCGCCACCACGGCGGCCGCGGTCAGCGAGACGAGCAGGGAACGCACGACGTTGTGCATGGTAATCGTCCTTTACCGGTAATCGAACGGGAAGCCGCAATGACTATTACAGGCCACTTGTCCACCGGTCAAGATTCTGTGCGTGATTTGCCGACTTACCACCCACCCGAACAATGTCATCGATGATTTCAATGGGATGCGTTGTCGATTTGGTCGAACAAACCCGCGTATTACCTCGCCTGCGCGAGCCGGTCTTCGGCGTCGCCGGCGAGCACGAGGTAGGCGGCGGCCGTCCAGGTGTAGGCGCGGTCGCGCAGGCCGTCACCGGTCAGCGCGTCGAAGTTCTCGGCGAAGCCGGACTTTTCGCACACCGCGCGGAACCGGGCACTGACGCGGTCGGCGAGCTCGGTCGCGCCGGCGCGGCGGAGGCCGTCTTCGATCAGCACGGTGACGGGCGCCCACACCGGCCCCCGCCAGTAGCCGTCCGGCTCGTAGTACGCGGACGCCGGCTGCTCGGTCGCCAGGCCGACGCCGGTGAGGTGCGCCTCCAGCCCGGCCACGACCTTGTCCCGGACGTCCGGCGGCAGGTGCTCGCCGAGCACGATCGGCATCAGTTCCAGCAGGCTCGCCCCGGACTGCACCGCCCCGGTCGCGGCCGACCGGCTGACGAACTTCGTGCCGTCCCACAGCTCGCCGAGCAGCGACGCCAGCATGCTCTCGGCTTCGGCGTCCCACCGCGCCGCCGCGCCCGGATCACCCTGCCCGGCGGCCAGCACGGCCAGTTCCTTCAGCTGCAGCACCAGGAACGCGGCGAGGTCGGGCGTCTGCACGAGCCGCCGTTCGGCGAACGGCGTCGCGTTGTCCCAGCCGCTGTCGTTGCCGTGCTCGTAGTGGGCGAGCCGTCCGCCGGGCACGCGGCGGTGCTCGAGCCAGAAGGTCGTCCACGCCGCCAGCTGCCGGTAGGCGAGCCCGGTTTCGGGCAGGCCACCGGGCAGGCGGCCGCGCAGGCGGCTCAGTGCCCAGCCGTGGATGGGCGGTTTGACGAAGTTGCGCAGCACCTCGGCGTGGGTGATCGAGTCGGGCAGCGCGCCCCGGTCGTCCTGGTGGTCGAAGACGACCTGGACCTGGTCCCAGGCCAGCTCCGGCCGGCCGGAGGCCAGCGCGAGCGCGTTGAAGCAGTGGTCCCAGCTCCACACCTTGTCCATCCAGTGCTTCGACATCAGCACGGCCGGGCGGCCGACGAACCCGGCCGGTGCCACGATGGCCGACCAGAGCACGTAACAGGCGAGCTCGGCCGCCGGCGTGCGCTCGCCGCGCCACGGCGCGACCGCGTCGGCGAAGGCGGTGAACCCGGTCCGGGCGGCGGCGACCACGCCGTCGAACGCCGGTGCCGGCGAGTACGGCTCGCGGGCACCCGGGAGCTCCTCGATCGCCACCTCCCAGGCGTCGCCGCTCACGACGACGGCCCGCTCGGCCGTGCCGAGCGCTTCGGCGCCGACGTGCCGAACGTGTCCGGAAAGGACGGTGACGCGGTAGCGGTGGCCGGTTTCGTAGGAGGTGAAAACGGCCGAGCCGTCGACCGGATCGGTGAAGAAGTAGGTACCGGTGAACGGCGTCAGCGTGAGCTCCGCCGCGCGGATCCGCATGGCCAGGCCGCGCCCGGCGATCCGGAGCGTGTCCGGCGCCGCGAACGCCGCCGTGATCCGCTCCTCGCCGCTCCCCCAGGTGAGCGCGGACGGCGTCGCGACGGCCGGGACCGCCGCCCGCTCCCCGCCGCTTTCGGGGACCAGCGCCAGGACGGCGTGCATGCCGTGGCGGTGGGACACCAGGTGCAGGTCGTCGGCGTAGGTGGCCTGGGCCACCACCGGGGAGACGTCGAACCACGATCCCGGGTAGCTGAACGGAATTTCCCGCAGCGAGAATTCGCCCGTGGGCACAGGGGTCGTCCTTTCGGGAGAGGGGCTCAGTCCTTGACGGCGCCCGCGGTGACGCCGGCGGCGACGAACCGCTGCGCCAGCACGAGGAGCACGGCGGCGGGCACGGAGGCGACCACCGCCGTCGCCATGATGGAATTCCACTCCTGGTTGTTGTTGCCGATGTAGCGGTAGATCCCCAGGGTCAGCGGCCGCAGCGAGCCGCCGCCGTCGAGCGTCGCCGCGAAGACGAAGTCCGACCAGGCCCACAGGAACGAAAACAGCCCCGCGGTGACCACGCCGTTGCGGCTCGCGGGCAGCACCACCGACCAGAACGCGCGCACCGGGCCCGCGCCGTCGATCGTGGCCGCCTGGACGAGCTCGTCCGGCACCGAAGTCATGAAGGAGGTGAGGATGAGCACGGCGAACGGCACCGCGATCGTCGAATCGGCGAGGACCAGCCCCCACGCGGTGTTGGTGATGCCCAGCGAGACGTAGATGCCGTAGAAGCCCAGCGCCATGATGATGCCGGGGATCATCTGGGCGACCAGCAGCACGAACCCGAGCGCCCGGTGCCCGCGCGGGCGCAGCTTGGCCAGCGCGTACGCCGAAGGCGCGGCCAGGGCCAGCGTCAGCGCCACGGTGCCGAGCGCGACGAACAGGCTGGTGGCGAAGTACGGGAGCTGCTCGCGCAGGACCCGCTCGTAGCCTTCGAACGTCGGCGCGGCGGGGAACCAGTCGGGCGGCGACTTGCGCATCCGCCCGGCCGGGGTCAGCGACACGTTGACCATCCAGTAGACCGGGAAGAGCATCACGGCGGTGAGGACCAGCCCCACCGCGGTGCGCCAGTGCCGGATCACGTCTCCTCCTGCCTGCGCTGCGCGCGGATGTAGAGCAGCCCCGCGACCAGGGCCAGCAGGATGAGCACGTTGCCCACGGCCGCGCTGGGCCCGAACCGCGGCAGCATGCTGCCGAACCCGAGCTGGTAGGACCAGGTGGCGAGGGTGGTCGACGATCCGCCGGGGCCGCCCTTGGTCATGATCCAGATGACGTCGAAGACCTTGAGCGTGTAGACCAGCCCCAGCAGCAGGGTGATCGCCGAAACCGGGCGCAGCAGCGGGAAGGTGACGTGCCGGAACCGCTGCCACGCCCCGGCGCCGTCGAGCGACGCCGCCTCGTACACCTCGGCCGGGATGTTCTGCAGGCCGCTGTGCAGCACGACGAGGTTGAACGGCACGCCGATCCAGATGTTGGCGATGATCACCGAGACCAGCGACCACGACGGTGACGTCAGCCAGTCGATCCGGCCGGCACCGAACCAGCCCAGCACGGAGTTGACCACGCCGGACTCGCTGTTGAGCAGCCACGCCCAGGTCGACCCCGAGACGATCAGCGGCAGCAGCCAGGGCACCAGGAACAGCGCGCGCAGCGTCGGGCCCAGCCGGAAGTGGCGGGCGAAGAACACCGCCATCGCCAGGCCGATGCCGTACTGGAACAGCAGCGACGCGGCCGTGAAGACGAGCGTGTCGAGCAGGGCCGTGCGGAAGGTCGGATCGGTGAACACGGTCGCGTAGTTGTCGAACCAGACCAGCGGCGCCCCGCCGTGCACGAAGGTGCGGACGGTGTAGTTGCGCAGGCTGAGATCGACGTTCGTCACGAGCGGATAGCCGTAGCAGAGCACGAGGTAGGCGACGAGTGGGGCGAGGAACGCCCACGCGAGCAGCTGCGGCCGGCGGCGCCCCGTCCGGCCGGGCGCTCGCGCGGCCGGACGGACGGTCACCGGTTCACGGATGTCCTGCACGAGCGGGCCTACTTCGCCGACGCGGCGGTCGCCTGTGCGGCCGCGAGCGCGGCGTCCGGGGCCTTCGCGCCGGTGAGCGCGGCCTGCACGGCACCCCAGAGCGGTTCGGAGATCCGGGGGTACCGGGTGCCGAGGTTGTCGCCGGTGCGGCCCTTCGCGACCTTGACCGCGTCGACCCACACCTTCAGCTCCGGCTGGGCGGCGACCTGCTTCTCCTGCACGGACGGCACGGCGGAGACGTAGGTCAGGGCGGTGTCGGAGTCGAGGACGTTGGCCGGGCTGGTCAGGCAGGACGCGATCTTGCCCGCGGTCTTCTCGGCGTCCGGGCTGCTTTGGACGGGCACGGTGACGAACTCGCCGCCGGTCGGGGCCGGGGCCGCTCCCCCGGCTCGCGCCGGGATCGGGAGGACGCCGTAGTCCAAGCCGGCCTTCTTCGCGTTCTGCAGCTGCCAGGTGCCGTTCTCGGCGAAGGCGTACTCGCCGGTCGCGAACTCCTGCCAGCTGGTGGTCTGCGTGTTGCCGACCACCGAGTTCGGGGCGTATCCCTTGTCGAGCCAGGACTTCCACTGCGCGAGCGCCGAGACGGCGCCGGCCGAAGCGAGGTCCGTCAGGTTCGCGCCCGAGCCCCAGAACCACGGCAGGAACTGGAAGCTGCCCTCTTCGGTGCCGATGGCGGAGAAGGTGATGCCCTTCTTGCCGGCGGCGTGCACCTTGGCCAGCGCGGCGTCGAGCGAGGCCCAGTCGCGCACGGACGCCGGGTCGACGCCGGCCCCGGTCAGCACGGCCTTGTTGTAGTAGAGGGCGAGCGTGTTCGCCCCGATCGGGACGCCGTAGACCTGGCCCTTGACGTCGGCGGCGGCGAGCAGGTTCGGGGCAGCCTGCGCGGCGTCGAGCCCGGTGTCCGCATTGGACTTGAGCACCCCGCCTTCGGCCAGGGTGGAGACGACCGGGTTGTCGACCACGAGGACGTTCGGCGCGGTGTTCTGCTGGGCGGCGAGCAGCACCTTGTTGGTGAGGTCGGTCGTGTCGAACGCCTGCCGCGCGATCTTGACCCCGGCGTCGGCGCCGCACTTGTCGACGACCTTCGCCCAGGCGGAGCTCGCGTCGAACTGGGGGTAGGGGTCCCAGACGGTGAAGGCGCCGCCGGGGCCGGTGCCGGCCGTTCCCCCGCCGGGGGCCGTCCCGGAGGAGCAGGCGGCCAGTGTCGTCGCGGCGACGGCCACCGACAGCAACCGGATGATCGGGTGACGCTTCATGGAGGGTCCTTCCTGTCGGCACCAGCGACGACCTGGAGGCGGTCGGTCCGTCATCGAACCGGTTCGATGACGGAGGCCGCGTCACCGTAAACCCCGCAAGCACTCCTGCGCAATACTGCGTGTACTACGATCGAACCGGTTCTGGAACAGGTCAGGAGTGGCATGAACATCGGGGAGATCGCGCGTCGCGCCGGGGTTTCGCGCAGCACCGTGTCGTACGCGCTGAGCGGCAAGCGCCCGGTCTCGGCGGCCACCGTGCAGCGCATCAACGACGTCATCGCCGAGCTCGGCTACCGGCCCAACGCCAGCGCCCGCGCCCTGGCCGAAGGCCGCACGCGCACCCTGGGCCTGGTGGTGCCGCCGGCCAGCCGCCGGCTGACCGACGTCCAGCTGGGGTTCGTCGGCAGCGTCGTCGACGCGGCCGCCGCTCACGACCTCGACGTCCTGCTCTCCCCCAGCGGCGGCGACCACGACCGGTCGTTCGAGCGCATCGTGACCGGCCGGCGGGTCGACGGCGTGATCCTGATGGAGATCCTCCTCGAGGACCCCCGGGTCGAGCGGCTGAGCCAGGCGAGCCTGCCGTTCGTGACGATCGGCCACGTCGAGCACCCCGGGGCGTCCTGGTGGGTCGACGTCGACTACGGCGCCCTGATCACGCGCTGCGTGCACCACCTGGCGGATCTCGGCCACGAAGAGGTGGTGCTCATCAACCGTTCGGCCGAGCTCGTCGCGGCGGGCTACGGCCCCGCCCTGCGCTCGGCCACGGGGTTCCTCGACGCCACCGCGGCGCGGGGCCTGACGGCGCGAACGGTGTGCTGCGCGGACGAAGCGGCCGCCGGCCTGGCCTGCTTCGAGCAGATCCGGACGCAGTGGCCGTCGGTGACGGCGGCGGTGACGATCAACGAAGCGGCCCTGCCGGGCGTCCAGCGCGCGCTGCACCGGGCGGGCCTCGAGGTCCCCCGCGACTTTTCGCTGACGGGGGTGATCGCGGAGCGCCTGGCGGAGGACTTCCACCCCCCGCTGACGGCGGCGGACGTGCCCGCGGTGGAACTGGGACGGCTGGCGGTGGACCTGCTGCTGGCGCAGATCGCGGACGCGGGCGCGGAACCCCGGCACGCGCTGCTGGAGCCGCCGATCTCGCTGCGGTCGAGCACGGGCGCGCGGCGCCGCCACGGCTGACCGGCCGGCCGATCCCGCTGCAGCCGGGTGACCCGCTCGGCGGGGTCACAGGTCGAACCGGTTCGCCAAAACCGCCGTTGATTTTCCACCAGACCCTCCCGTAGTGTGCACTTCGCGATCGAACCGGTTCGACGGCCCTGCTCATCAACCCGACCGGAGTCCCCGTGGTTCAACGGCGAACTGTCCTGCCCGCCGCCCTCGCGGCCATCCTCACCACCACCCTGCTCAGCGGTACCCCGGCCACCGCGGCCACCAGCACGCTGACCGTCGACCTGGGCGCGAGCACCGGCGCCTTCCACGGCGGCGCCGCCGGTTCCCTCTACGGCGTCTACGGCGACGGCGTCCCCAGCGACAATGCGCTGGCCGGTTTCTACCCCAAGACGCTGGCCACCAAGGCCCAGGACGGCCCGCAGCACCCGGGCGCCGACGCCCTCGAAGTCGCGAAGCCGTTCGTCGCCGCCGGGGGGCGGGATGTCTACGTCTACCTGACCGACATCTACCGCGGCTTCCCCTACCAGCGCGCCCAGGGCCAGGCCGGGGTCGACGACTACCGCGCCAAGCTCACCACCCAGGTCGAGCAGGTCCTCGCCAGCGGCCAACGCGACCACATCGTGTACGTCCCCTTCAACGAGCCCGAAGGCAACTGGTACGGCACCGGCCAGTACAGCTACGACAACGTCAGCTGGCTGACCGACCCGCGGCACTTCTTCGCCGAGTGGAAGCAGGCCCACGACCTGATCAAGCGCCTCGACCCGCGGGCGCGCATCGCCGGCCCGAACACGAGCGTCCTCTACGACCAGGTCAAGGGCTTCCTGCAGTACTGCAAGGCGAACGACTGCCTGCCGGACGTGATCACCTGGCACGAGCTGTCCTCGCCCGGCTCGGTCCGGTCCAATGTGGACCGCTACCGCGGCTGGGAGCGGGAGCTGGGTATCGGGCCGCTGCCGGTCAACCTCGACGAGTACGCCTACCGCTACCACCTTTCCGTGCCCGGCCAGATGATCCAGTGGATGTCGGCCATCGAAGACTCCAAGGTCGACGCCGACCTCGCCTACTGGAACATCGACGGCAACCTCGACGACAGCGTCGCCGAAGCGAACAAGGGCAACGGCCAGTGGTGGCTGTTCAACGCCTACGGGCAGCTGACCGGGAACACCGTGCGCGTGACGCCGCCGTCACCCGGGCAGCAGTACACCCTGCAGGGCATCGCGACCCTCGACCGCGCCAAGCGGCAGTCGCGCACCCTGTTCGGCGGTTCCTCCGGAGCCGCGGACGTCCGCTTCACGCACGTCGACCGGAAGGTCTTCGGCCGCCGCGTGCACGTGACCGTCCAGGAGATCCCGTGGACCGGGCAGCTCGGCGACTCCCCCGCGCCGCGGCGGAAGCTCGACGCGGAACTGGCCGTCGCCCCGGACGGCAGCCTCACCCTGCCGTTCACCGACCTCCAGGAGATGTCGGCGTACCAGGTCATCCTCAGCCCGGGCGGCAGCGGCACCACCGACGGGACGCCGGTCCCGTGGCGGCACACCTACGAGGCCGAGGACGCCGCGCACACCGGAAGCGGCTGGAGCCGCAACGGCCCGGAAGGCAACCCGGGCAACGTCGGCAAGTTCGCCACGTCCGGCGACTACAACGTCGGCGGCCTGCGGACCGGGTCGGACGTCAAGCTGTCCTTCGACGTCGACGTGCCCCAGGACGGCCGGTACGACCTCAGCGTCTTCTCGAACACCTACAACAAGTATCCGAGCGTCACCGCCCAGGGCCCGACCAACGTCTTCCTGCGGGTCGACGGCGAGGACCCGCGGCAGCTGATCCTGCCCGTTTCCTACGAGTGGGTGGTCTGGGACCACACCGATACCCGCGTGCCGCTCACCGCCGGACGGCACACGATCACCCTGGCCGCGGCCGACCCCGACCTCGGGACCACCCGCGGCGACGCGATCATCGACAAGATCGACCTCACCCGGGTCGATCCCGCCACCGACGGCCAGGCGGTCCACGAAGCGGAATACGCCGACCTGGCCGGCGCCGCGATCCGGTACGACGTCCGCGGCTCGTCCGGTCCCGGCGCGGTGGCGCTGTGCCCCGGCGCGTCGGCGACCTTCTGGGTCCACGCCGACCACGACGGCTACGCCTCGGTCGGCTTCGACCGGACCGGCCGCGGCACGGCCCGCGTCGACGTCAACGGGCAGCCCGCGGTCACCCTCGGCACCCGGAACACCGTGCCGCTGTTCCTCTCGGCGGGCCTCAACCGGCTCGTCGTCACGGGCACGGCCGGCGACTTTCTGCTCGACCGCGTCCGCACGGCGCCGTCATCGGTGCCGGCGCCGGCCCGGCTCGAAGCCGAGAGCGGCGTGCTCACCGGCGCGGCCGAGCGCGGCGACGGCTTCTCGTTCGCCTCGGGCCAGGTCGTCACCGCGGTGGGCGACGGGCCGGGCAACGCGCTGACCCTGCGGGTGACGGCGAAGCAGGCGGGCCGGCACGTGCTCGTGGTCCGCTACTCCAATGCGGAAGAGTCGATCCCCACCCACTACAACCCCGACCCGGTCGCGCGGCACGCCGACATCGCCGTCAACGGACGCCCGGCCCAGCGGGTGTTGTTCCCGACCACGTTCCACCGCAACCAGTTCCGCGACCTCGCCGTCCCGGTCGACCTGCGGGCCGGGACCAACACGATCGCCTTCACCGCCCAGGAGCTGCCCGACTGGGACGGGCGGACGTTCAACCAGTTCGGCCAGCGCTCGAAATACGCTCCGGACATCGACTACGTCTTGGTCGCACCGCTTTTGGGGGTCCGGGTGGCGAAGCCCCGGATGTCACAGCACCCCTCGTGGGTAACTGAGCAGCCCCTCCGCGTTTCGGGCTCCCGCGGCACGGGAAGCCGGAAACCCGGAGGGGGCCCAACCCGTGGAGGCCTCGATGTCACCCATCGACCACCTGATCGTCAGCGTCCTCGGCCGCCGCCGGGCCCAGGCTCGGGAGCCGGGTCCCGCTCCGGCACCGTTGCGCGGCGGCGCCGGCCGGCAGCCCCCGCAGCCCATGCCCGGCCGCCGGCCCGCGGCCTCCGGCAAGACGTAGCCGCGGTTTCAGCGGGCGAAGACCTTCAGGTCGATCGAATCGCCGAGGAGCCGGTCGCCTGCCGCGTTCGGGTGGTAGCAGTCGGTGCGCCAGTCCGCGCGGATGACCGTCGGGTCCGCCGGGTCGCGCAGCACGGTGTCGAAGTCGAGGACCGCGTCGAACGTCCCGGACGTGCGGATCCACGCGTTGACCGCGAGCCGGGCCTGTTCCTTCGGGCTGCCGGCCGCGTTGCACATCGGCAGGATCGTCGCGCCGACGATCCGGCGGCCCGCCGCGTGCACCCGCCCGGCGATGGTGCGCATGGCGTCGATGACCTGCACGGCCGGGGCCGGGGCCGCGTTGTCGCCGCCACCCAGGTCGTTCGTCCCCTCCAGCAGCAGGACGTACCGCACGCCGGGCAGCGAGAGCACGTCGCGGTCGAGCCGGACCGGCGCGGGCGGGCCGCAGCACTGGCCGGTGGGGTCGTACGGGTTCGGCTGGACGCTGACGGTGTTGCCGCTGATTCCCGCGTTGGCCACCGACAGCCGCCGCGACGGGGGGAGCGTCCCGATGCGCTCGGCGAGCACGTCGGTCCAGCGCGGTCCGCCGCCGAAAGCGTTGTAGCCGTCGGTGATCGAGTCACCGAGGGCGACGATCGTGCCGCGGGCGGGCGACACGGCGCTGATCGCGTCCGCCCACCACAGGACGCCGGGCGCGAAGGGCCCGTACGCGCTCCCCGACTCGTCCGCCCCGGCGTCACCGGCCCCGGCCGAGGTGAACGACCCCGGCGTGTCCGTCTCCGGCGGCGGGAACGTGTGGTCGTTGACCGGCGCACCCGGCGCGTACACGCTCACCGCGACGTGGTCGCCGCGCCGGACCGACAGCGGCAGCGGGTCGGTCCACACGCTGGCGCCCGGCGGGATCGTCACGGCGTGCCGGAAGTGGAACGTGGCCCGGTGGTTCGATCCCGGCACCAGCGCGGGCGAATTCGTCGACGGCTGCCGGCCGGCCCAGACCGATCGCACGGTCATCGCGGTGGCGCCGAAGGGGTTGCTCAGCCGCACCCGCAGCGCCGTTCCGGCGGCGGTCACGGTGAGCACGTTGCGGATGGTGACGTCGGGGGCGGTGCCGTGCACGCCTTGGAGCGAGGACTCCGTCAGGGTCACCGAACCCGGGGACAACCCGCCCGAGGGCACGGCCTCCGCCGTCGCGGGGCTCAGCAGCGACGCGGAAACGACCAGGACCACAGCGGTTCGGCGGATACGCATCCGAGGCGTCCTTTCGACGAGGCGTGCTGCCTCCCACCGAGTCATCTCCAGGACAACACTTTCCGCTGGAGCGCTCTCCACCGAGCGTAACGCAGGATTCACGGTCCCGACAAGACGGCCGGAGAAAGCGCTATCACGCGCCCTGCCCGTCAGCCGGGCAGGGCGCGTGACCACCGTTCGGCTCAGAGGATCAGGAAGCCCACGGTGCGCTGACGAGCCAGCTCACGTCATCGCTGTAGGCGTTGGCGTTGTCGAAGGTGTTCGGACCGCCGTTGGCGGCGATGTAGACGATGTTGTCGTAGTGGCGGACGTACCGGTCGGCGAAGTTGAGCGATCTGAGCGAGGCACCTTGGCCGTTGCGGCCGGCCTCCGGGCAGAAGGTCGCGTCCTGGGCGAACAGCGAACTCCCGTCGTTGGCCTGCAGGTAAAGCCGGTAGTTCTGGTGCCGCAGGTACTGCCCGGCCGCGTTCTTCGACTCGAACGACACGCACGAGCCGCTGCCGAGTCCGGTCCGGACGGTCCAGGAGGCGTTGCCCTTTTCCGTGGCCGAGCTGCCGCTGCCGACCACCGCGGTGTCCACAGTGGATCCCGTGTGGTGGATGTAGCGGTCGGTGCAGCAGGCGGTGGTGGCGCGCAGCGAGACGGACGTGCCCGGCGTCAGCCCGGTGCCCGCGGAACTCGTGGCGTAGCCGGCCGCGGTGATGTTGGCCTGCACCGCGTTTTCCGTGGCTTCCGACGGATAACCGGAGGTCATCACGCCTTCGTAGAAGGTGCCGCGGGCGCCGACGCTGTTGTCGCCGCCGATGCCCAGGATGATGGCTCCTTCCTTCTTCATCGGGTTGTAGCCCGCGACGTTCGGGCGCACGCCGTCGTAGAAGGTGGACACGCCGCCGGACTGGGCGTTGCCGCCGCGGATGGCCCACCGGTTCGGGCCGCCCTTGACGATGGCGGTGAGGAAGCGGTGGCTGATGCTCGGGTCGTTGGCGTTGTAGTGCTGGTTGACCCCGGAGAACAGGCCGTTTTCCAGGTCGGCCATGATCCACGGGCCGTTGCCGGCGCCGTAGCCCCAGACCTTGATGTTGCCGAAGTAGATGGCTTCCATCGTGCCGTTGCCGTTGTCCCGGCTGTTGCGCTCGGCGTTGCCGTAGTCGAAGCAGCAGCCGCCGTTGTAGTGCGTCCCGTCGAAGATCGCGTACATGCCCTCCGGCTGGTCACCGGTCGCGATGCCGTTGGTGTTGTTGTTGCGGTAGCCGGTTCCGGGAGCCACGTAGACGCCGTAGGCCTTGTGACCGCCGACGGTGATCGGTGCCGCGGTGGCGTTGGCAAGGTTGTCGTACCCGCCGGCGGCCGGTCCCTGGAACCCACCGGGCGGCGCCTGCGTGAGACGGTTGTTCCGGCCGGACTGGTCGTAGATGACGGTGATCAGGCAGGTGGTTCCCGCGCAGAACGAATCCTGCGTCGAGGCGTTGGCCACGCCGCCCGCGGCCAAGGGGGCGATGTCGCGCGTGGCGCTGTCCGAAGCGCGCCTGACCTGGTACAGCGGACCGGTGTAGGCGCCGTACAGGGCCCGGGTCGTGGAATGCGCGGCGACGCAGGGCGTGCCGCCGGCCGCGTAGATGTCGCACGGCCCCTGGGTGGCCGCCTGGGACGTACCGCCACCGACGAGGAGGCCGGTGACGAGCGTGCCGGCGACGATCAGGGCCGGCGCGATGCGGTGCTCACGGACGTATCTCGGCTGTCGTGACATGAATGATCTCCCGCTGGAGTACGGAAATCGTCGAATCGACAGATGCGCGGGCCGGCGTCATTGCCAACCTCCTCCTCGATCACCGACACGCAGGAACGGCACAAGCGGAGCGATTGTGAGCGCTAACATAACCCCCGGGCCGACGGAGTGCAATGGCCGGTTTTCCCGCCGCGGACCGCCTCGGGACCGCCGGATCCGTTGGCTCCCTTGCCCTCCGCGGCGGTGGCGGCCGCAAGTAGCGCCCGGCGCGGACCCGGCGGGCGGTGCGGTAAGAGTTCGGTAATCGCCGGGCGGGCCGGATCGCCGATACCGTCGGCCGATGCTTCGCTCTCGATGGTCACGCGCCGCGGGGTACGCCGCGCCCGGGCTCGCACTGGCCGGATCCGGTCTGGCGCACCCGCTCGCGCTGAGCCCGGCGAGCGCCCCGTGGTGGACCACCCTGCACATCGTCCTGCTGCCGGTGTTCCCCCTGCTCGCGGTGGCGCAGTGGCTGCTGCTCTCGTCCGCGCCCGCGGCGCTGCGCCGTCCGGGCCGGCTCGCGGCGTTCGGCTTCGCGGCCTTCTACGGCGGGCTCGACGCCGTGGCCGGCATCGCGGCCGGAACCGTGGTCCACGCCGAGCACGCGGTCACCCCGGTCACCGGAGCGGTGTTCGGCATCGGCGACAGCCTCGGCCACACCGGCGCGCTGTGCTTTCTCGCGGCCAACGTCCTGATCGTCGCGGCCTTCGCACGGGAAGCGGCGTGGCGGGCGGCACCGGGGGCCGTGCTGCTGCTGGCCGCGAGTGTTTCCTTCTACGACAGCCACATCTTCTGGCCGCGAGGCGTGCTGACGATGCTCGCCGTCGCGGCCGGGATGTTCCTGCTCGCCGCGAGCCGGGAACCGTTGCCCGCACGGACATCCGGCCCGGCGGCCGGCTAGGCCGGCGTCACGCGCTCGCCGCCTTCGCCGCGTCGTAACGGGACTGAGCCGCGAGCACGCCGGGCACGCTCGCCTCGAGGACCTCGATCAGTCCCCGCAGCCGCCGCGCGACCTCCTGGCCGGCGGGCGTGAGGCTGTACTCGACGTGCGGCGGGATCGTCGGACGCGCCTCCCGGTGCACGAAGCCGTCGCGCTCGAGAGCCTGCAGCGTCTGGGCGAGCATCTTCTCGCTGACCCCTTGGACCCGGCGGCGCAGGGCGTTGAACCGGAACACCCCGTCGTCGAGCGCGACGAGGGCGAGCACGCCCCACCGGCCCGTGACGTGGTCCAGCACGGCCCGGGACGCACACGCAGCACTGAACACATCGGCCACCAGCGCCTCGTGCTCGGCGTCGGTCACGCCGTCACCTCGTCGTCCATCCACGCCTCGATACTACCCAAGAGTTCGCACGATGGATGTGACAGCACTAACAATGAGTTTGTACTTTCTAAAAGTTAGTACATGCTCCAGGGGACTAGGTACTTGAAACTTCAAGGAGTCCTCATGATCGTCGTCACCGGTGCCACCGGCCACCTCGGCCGGCTCGTCGTCGAAGGCCTGCTCGAGAAGCTGCCCGCCGACCAGGTCGTCGCCGCGGTCCGCACCCCGGAAAAGGCCGCCGACCTGGCCGAACGCGGCGTCGAGGTCCGGCGCGCGGACTACACCGAGCCCGAAAGCCTGGTCACCGCCTTCAAGGACGCCGACAAGGTGCTGCTGGTCTCCAGCAGCGAGGTCGGCCGGCGCGTCGCCCAGCACCAGGCGGTCATCGAGGCGGCGAAGCAGGCCGGTGTCCGGCACCTCGTCTACACCAGCGCGCCGCAGGCGACGACGTCGGCGCTCGTGCTGGCCCCGGAGCACAAGGCGACCGAGGAACTGATCGAGGCCTCCGGCCTGACCGCCACCGTCCTGCGCAACAACTGGTACCACGAGAACTACGCCGACACGATCAAGCAGGCCGTGCAGACCGGCAGCTTCGCCGGCAGCGCCGGCGACGGCCGGGTCGCCAGCGCGACCCGCGCCGATTACGCCGCGGCCGCGGTCGCCGTGCTGACCGGCGAGGGCCACGAAGGCAAGGTCTACGAGCTCGCGGGCGATGTCGCCTGGTCGAACGCGGACCTCGCCGCCGAGATCGGCCAGGTCACCGGCCGCGAGATCAGCTACGTCGACCTCCCGGCCGATGAGCACGCCAAGGTGCTCGCCCAGGCCGGCCTGCCGGAGCCGGTCGCCGGCTTCCTCGTCGCCCTGGACGCCGACATCAAGGCCGGCTTGCTCGCCGAGACCACGGACGACCTGCGGACCCTCATCGGCCGCCCGGCCACGCCGATCGGCGTCACCGTGGCCGAGATCGCCCGCTGAACCCGGTCACGGTGGGGAGTCCCCGGGCCGGGCTCCCCACCGGCGTCACCCGGGCCGCCCGGGCTTCCGCTGCGAAACGCTGTTCTCCCGCAACGGCGGCTGCCACACCCGGGGCGCCGGGGTCTCGCCGTCGTCGCCCGGCTGGTCGAGCGGGTCGGTCCCGTTCTGCCAGCGAGCCCAGTGAGCCGCGCACATCCTCCGCCAGAGGGCCGGCTCGTCGCACTGGTACCGCCGGCAGGCCGGCACCCGCTCCTGGTGATCGGTCACGTATCGCTCCACTCGCCATCGAACGTTCCGCGTTCAACTACCACAGCAGTGGTGGCGTTGTCGATCCTCACCGGGCCTCGGCGACCGCGTCGGCCTTCGCCGGGCCGCGCGCGATCGAACGGTCCGCGATCGCCGTGGTTAACCCTCCGCTAACCGGGAAAGCCCCCTGGACCGCCGGCCCCCGCCGGTGCCACCCCGGACGACGGAGGGAATTCTCGTGTTCCGTCACACGAAGTTGCTGCAGTTCGAAGCCAAGCCCGAAAAGCCCGACCCCGTCTACGCCCACAAACTCCAAGAACTCATCGGCGGCGCCTTCGGCGAAATGAGCGTCACGATGCAGTACCTGTTCCAGGGCTGGAACTGCCGCATCGAAGGCAAGTACAAGGACCTCCTCATGGACACGGCCACCGAGGAAATCGGGCACGTCGAAATGCTCGCCACCATGGTCGCCCGCCTCCTCGAAGGCGCCCCGGCCACCATGACCGCCGAAGCCGTCAAAGACCCCGTCATGGCCGCCACCCTCGGCGGCATGGACGTCCAGCAGGCCATCGTCGCCGGCGGCGGCGCCCTGCCCGCCGACAGCAACGGCTACCCCTGGAACGGCCGCTACATCGTCGCCTCCGGCAACCTGCTCGCCGACTTCCGCGCCAACGTCGCCGCCGAAGCCCAAGGCCGCCTCCAAACCGCCCGCCTCTACAACATGACCGACGACCCCGGCGTCAAGGCGATGCTCAAGTTCAACCTCGCCCGCGACACCGTCCACCAGAAACAATGGCTCGCCGCCATCGAAGAGCTCAAAGCCGACGGGCTGGAAGACGAGATCGTCCCCAACGCCCTGCTCGACGAAGAAGACCAGACCCACAACCACACCATCTGGCACCTCTCCGACGGCCCCGACGGCGCCAAAGGCACCAGCTGGACCACCGACGCCGGCATCGAATACCTCATGGACCCCGAACCCCTCGGCGGCCCCGGCACCGCACCCAAACCCGACCCTGCCCTCTACGGCACCTACGCACCTCTCCAGGACGCCAAGGGCACGGCCAAGGGCAAGGCCAAGGCAGTCAAGAACAAGCTGACCTGACACACCGCCGGATCGGCGCGGGACCGCGGTGCGCACCGCGGTCCCGCGCCGGGTGGTGCGTCCGGGTGAGGAGGGCGACGTCACGGTGTCCGGGGCCGCCCGGCTGGGTATTCCGGCCGGAGATCACTCGCACCTGTGGAGGCCCAGTGCAGCCTTGGCCCGGTTCCCCCTACCCGCTCGGGGCCGATTACGACGGCGTCGGCACCAATTTCGCGCTCTTCTCCGAGGTCGCCGACCGCGTCGACCTGTGCCTGTTCGCCCCGGACGGAACCGAGACCCGGATCCGGCTGCCGGAGGTCGACGGCTTCGTCCACCACGGCTACGTCACCGGTATCGGTCCCGGCCAGGAGTACGGCTTCCGGGTCCACGGGCCGCACGACCCCGCCGGCGGGCTGCGGTGCAACCCCGCCAAGCTGCTGCTCGACCCGTACGCCAAGGCCGTCACCGGCCGGGTGGACTGGGACGAATCCGTGTTCGGCTACCGCTTCGGCCGGCCCGAGGAGCGCAACGACGACGACTCGGCGGCGCACACCGTCCGCGCGGTCGTCGTCAACCCGTACTTCGACTGGGCCAACGACCGGCCGCCGAAGGTGCCGTACAACGAGACCGTCGTCTACGAGGCCCACGTCCGCGGGCTGACCAAGCTCCACCCGGACATCCCGGAGGAGCTGCGGGGGACGTACTCCGGGCTGGCGCACCCGGTGATGATCGAGTACCTGAAGACCCTCGGCGTCACGGCCGTCGAGCTGATGCCGGTCCACCAGTTCCTGCACGACCACGCCCTGACCGAGCGCGGCCTCGCCAACTACTGGGGCTACAACACCATCGCCTACTTCGCGCCGCACAACGAATACGCCGCCTCGATCATGCCCGCGACCCCGGGCAGCGAGGTGCACGAGTTCAAGGCGATGGTGCGGACGCTGCACGAGGCGGGCATCGAGGTCATCCTCGACGTCGTCTACAACCACACCGCCGAGGGCAACCACCTCGGGCCCACGCTGTCCATGCGCGGCATCGACAACCAGGCCTACTACCGGCTGGTCGAGAACGACCCGCAGTACTACATGGACTACACCGGCACCGGGAACTCGCTCAACGTGCGCCAGCCGCACACCCTGCAGCTGATCATGGACTCGCTGCGGTACTGGGTGATGGAGATGCACGTCGACGGCTTCCGGTTCGACCTCGCCGCCACCCTCGCCCGCGAGTTCTACGACGTCGACCGGCTGGCCACGTTCTTCGACCTGGTGCAGCAGGACCCGGTGGTGAGCCAGGTCAAGCTGATCGCCGAGCCCTGGGACGTCGGCCCCGGCGGCTACCAGGTCGGCAACTTCCCGCCGCTGTGGACCGAGTGGAACGGCGCCTACCGGGACACCGTCCGGGACTTCTGGCGCGGCGAGCCGGCGACGCTGGGCGAGTTCGCCTCCCGGATCACCGGCTCGTCGGACCTCTACCAGAACGACGGCCGCCGCCCGTTCGCGTCGATCAACTTCGTCACCGCGCACGACGGCTTCACCCTGAACGACCTGGTGTCCTACAACGAAAAGCACAACGAGGCCAACGGCGAGGACGGCCGCGACGGTGCCGACGACAACCGGTCGTGGAACTGCGGCGCGGAAGGCCCGACCGAGGACGAGAAGGTCCTCGACCTGCGCGCCCGCCAGCGCCGGAACCTGATCGCCACCCTGCTGCTGTCGCAGGGCGTGCCGATGATCCTGCACGGCGACGAGTTCGGCCGCACCCAGCAGGGCAACAACAACGCATACTGCCAGGACAACGAGCTGTCCTGGGTGGATTGGTCCCTGCTGGAGCGCAACCGCGAGCTGTTCGAGTTCACCTCGGCGGTGGTCGATCTGCGCCACCAGCACCCGGTGTTCCGCCGCCGCCGCTTCTTCGCCGGCCGCCCGATCCGCCGCGGCGACGAGCTGCGCGACATCGCCTGGTTCACCCCGGCGGGCGACGAGATGACCGACCAGGACTGGGAGGCGGGCTTCGGCCGCAGCATCATGGTCTTCCTCAACGGAACGGCGATCCCCGACCTCGACGCCCGCGGGGAGCGCGTGGTGGACGACTCGTTCCTGCTCTGCTTCAACGCCCACGACGACGACATCACGATGACGATCCCCGACGGCGAATACGGCGAGGAGTGGGCGATCGTGCTCGATTCGGCCACCGGCGAGGTGTTCCACCGGTCCGTGGGCGGCGTCCTGGTCGGCGGCGTGGCCGGCGACCGGCTGGCGACCCCGCGCACGGTGCCGGGCAAGGGCACCCTCGTCGTCGGCGGCCGGTCGCTGACCATGCTCTTGCGCACCGGGGAGCAGGCGGGGTAGCGCGGCGGCGGGTCAGCCACGGCCGGCCGTGGCTGACCCGCCGCAGAAATACCGGATCGCCGGGTGTATCCGCGCCCGGACGTGGGTACGCGCGCGAGAACAGGCACGTTTCCCCCGGTAGCGGCAGGTGGGAGTCCGATGACCGACACGGTGACACGCCCGGCTCCGATCCCCCACCGCCCGGTGTGGCGGGGGAAGCGCGGCGCGACGATCCTGAAGACCATCCGCACCACCGACCACAAGACGATCGGTGTGCTGTACCTGACGACGTCGTTCGGGTTCTTCCTGATCGGCGGCCTGACGGCCCTGCTGATGCGCGGCGAGCTGGCCCGGCCCGGCCTGCAGTTCCTCTCGCCGGAGCAGTACAACCAGCTCTTCACCATGCACGGCACGATCATGCTGCTGCTCTACGCCACGCCGAACCTGTTCGGGTTCGCCAACTTCGTCCTGCCGCTGCAGATCGGCTCGCCGGACGTGGCGTTCCCGCGGCTCAACGCGTTCTCCTACTGGCTGTACCTGTTCGGCGGCACCATCGTCCTCTCCGCCTACGCCACGCCCGGCGGCCCGCCCGATTTCGGCTGGACCGCCTACACACCGCTGTCCAACGCCATCCACTCCCCCGGCGTCGGCGGTGACCTGTGGATCTCGGGGCTGATCGTCACCGGTCTCGGCACGATCCTCGGCGCGGTCAACATGATCACGACCGTGGTGTGCCTGCGCTGCCCCGGGATGCTCATGTGGCGCATGCCGATCTTCACCTGGAACATCCTGTTCACCTCGATCCTCATCCTGCTCGCGTTCCCGATCCTCACCGCGGCGCTGTTCGCGCTCCTGGCCGACCGGCACCTCGGCGCGCACGTCTTCGACCCGGAGAACGGCGGCGCGATCCTGTGGCAGCACCTGTTCTGGTTCTTCGGCCACCCCGAGGTCTACGTGGTCGCGCTGCCCTACTTCGGGATCGTCACCGAGATCATCCCGGTGTTCAGCCGGAAACCGCTGTTCGGCTACAAGCTGATGGTGTTCGCGACCATCGGGATCACCGGGCTGTCGGCGGTCGTGTGGGCGCACCACATGTTCGCCACCGGCGCCGTGCTGCTCCCCTTCTTCTCGATCATGACGTTCTTCATCGCGGTGCCCACCGGGATCAAGTTCTTCAACTGGATCGGCACGATGTGGAAGGGGCAGCTGACGTTCGAGTCGCCGATGCTGTGGTCGGTCGGCTTCCTCGTCACCTTCCTGCTCGGCGGGCTGACCGGGATCCTCCTCGCCTCCCCGCCGCTGGACTTCCACGTCCACGACACCTACTTCGTCGTCGCCCACTTCCACTACGTGCTCTTCGGCACGATCGTCTTCGCGACCTTCGCCGGCATCTACTTCTGGTTCCCCAAGATCACCGGCCGGATGCTCGACGAACCCCTGGCCAAGTGGCACTTCTGGACGACGTTCATCGGCTTCCACACGACGTTCCTCATCCAGCACTGGCTCGGCGACGCCGGCATGCCGCGCCGCTACGCCGACTACCTCTCGAGCGACGGCTTCACCTGGATGCACACGGTTTCCACGATCGGCGCGTTCCTGCTGGGCCTCTCGGTGCTGCCGTTCATCTGGAACGTCTTCAAGAGCTACCGCTACGGCGACCCCATCGAGGTCGACGACCCCTGGGGCTTCGGCAATTCGCTCGAATGGGCCACCACCAGCCCGCCGCCCCGGCACAACTTCCTCGAGCTGCCCCGGATCCGGTCCGAACGCCCCGCGTTCGAGCTGCACTACCCGCACATGGTCGAGCGGATGCGCGACGAAGGGCACATCACCCGCGGCCACCCGGGTGGCAAGGCGTCGCCGGCCGAGGTTCTCGCGGGCGCCACCCAGCCCGACGAGCAGGGCGAGAGTGACGACCCCCGCGGCCGCTGACCCGGGCCCGCCGCTGCGAGCGTGGGAACGGCGGCGGCTGCGCGGGATCGAGCGAGGACTGCAGCCGGGCGTACCGGGGCGGCTGCTGCTGTGCCTCGGCCTGGACGCCGTCACCCTGGCGCTGCTGGCCGCCGGGATCTTCGTGGCGCTGCCGTGGCTGTTCGCGGCCTGCGTCGCCGGCAACCTCGCCGTCTGCGCGCACCTCGGGCGGCACTGAGCACCGGAAAGCCGCCGGGACCGAGGGGATCCGGCGGCTTTCCGGCCTTCGGGCTCAGAGGATCGGCGCGCCACCCGTCACCGCGACGCGGGCCCCGGACACGTAACTGCCGTCGTCGGAGGCCAGCAGCACGTACACCGGCGCCAGCTCGGCCGGCTGGCCGGCACGGCCCAGCGGCACCTGCTCGCCGAAGGACTTGACCTGCTCCTCCGGCATGGTGGACGGGATCAGCGGCGTCCAGATCGGCCCCGGCGCGACGCTGTTCGCCCGGATGCCCTTCGGCCCCAGCAGCTGCGCCAGCGCCGCACACATGTTCGCGATGCCCGCCTTCGTCACGTCGTAGGGCAGCAGCTGCGGGGTCGGGTTGTCGGAGTTCACCGACGAGCTGCCGATGATCGACGCGCCCGGCTTCATGTGCGGCACCGCCGCCTTGGCGAGGTGGAAGAACGCGCTCAGGTTGATGGCGAGGGTGCGGTCCCACTCCTCGTCCGGGATCTCTTCCAGGGTTTCGTGGGTCATCTGGAAGGCGGCGTTGTTCACCAGGACGTCGATCCGGCCGAACTCCTCGACCGCGCGGGCGACGAGAGCCCGGCAGTGCGCCGGGTCGGCGACGTCGCCGGGCACGACGACGGCCTTGCGCCCGGCCTCTTCGACCCAGCGCCGCGTCTCTTCCGCGTCTTCGTGCTCGTCGAGGTAGGAGATCAGCACGTCGGCACCTTCGCGCGCGTACGCGATCGCCACCGCGCGGCCGATGCCGCTGTCCGCCCCGGTGATGAGCGCCGCCTTGCCGGTCAGCTTGCCGGAGCCGCGGTAGGTGTGTTCGCCGTGGTCGGGCCGCGGCGTCATCGCGGCGGTCGTCCCGGGCGGGGTCTGCTGCTGGGCGGGCTGCTCGGACACGGTGGCTCCTCGGATACGGGAATGGATCTCCCCATCCGTGTTCCCGGCGCCGGTCGAATCATTCTGTCATCTTGATGATGACTTCATACTTGTCATCGTTTAGATGACATGCTAGAACAGTAGTGCGTGTTGACACCCACCGTCGAAGCCAGAAGGAGGACACCGATGTTGATGCGCACCGACCCGTTCCGTGAGCTGGACCGCCTCACCCAGCAGGTCCTCGGCACCGCCGGAACCTGGTCGAAGCCGGCCGCGATGCCGATGGACGCCTACCGCGCCGGCGACGAGTTCGTGGTCTGCTTCGACCTGCCCGGCGTCGCCCCGGACGCCATCGACCTCGACATCGAGCGCAACGTGCTGACGGTCAAGGCCGAGCGCCGCCCGCTCCCCGGCGGTGACAACGTCGAGATGCACGTCTCCGAACGGCCGCTGGGCGTCTTCTCGCGCCAGCTGTTCCTCGGCGAGAGCCTCGACACCGACCACATCGCCGCCGACTACGAAGCGGGCGTGCTGACGCTGCGCATCCCGGTCGCCGAGAAGGCCAAGCCGCGGCGCATCGAGATCGGCGGAGACCGATCCGACCGCCGGGAAATCCAGGCCTGACGGGCGGAAGATGAACGAAAACGCGCGCGCCGCGGCGGAGCGGATCTTCGCCGCGGCCGCGGAACTCGGCACCACCCGCCAGGAGGCGATCCTCGTGACCCGGGCGGTCCACGCGGTCAAGAAGGGCCGCCCGACCGAGGTCGCCCTCACCGACTCCCCGCAGCACCGGCGGCGCAAGCTCGCCCACGTCGTCGGCTGCGCACTGTGGGACCCGGCCCTCGACGCGGACGAAGTGCTCGCCGCCGTCACCGGTGCGGGCCGGACGGCCCCCCGCGAGCGGCAGCCCTCGGCCGCCGCGTGATCCCGAGCCGCCCGCTACCGGTCCGCGTCGGTGCGCCGCACGGTCACCGCCGGGCCGGTCCCGGTGCCGGACAACGGCGTCGAGCCGAACCAGTCGAGGCACACCACCATCGCGTCGTCTTCGGCCTGGCTGCCGTGGCGGCGGGTGGAGAGCTCCCGCAGCACCGCGCCCGGCACGTGTGCCGCCGGCAGCTCCGCGGTCGCCGTCACCGCCTCGGCGAGCTCGCGATCCCCGTAGCGCTCGCCGTGCGGGCCGAGCGCGTTGTAGACGCCGTCGCTGACGAAGACGAACCGGTCGCCGTCGGCCGCCTGGAAGCCCTCGAGCGTGTAGATCGTGCCGTCGAACGTGCCGAGCGGGAGCTGTTCGTCGAACAGGATCCGCTCGGCCTTCCCGTCGCGCAGCCGCCAGAGCCGCGGCGAGCCGGCGTCGACCACGGTGACCGCACCGGTGCCGAGGTCGAACTCCAGCAGCAGCGCGGCCACGTGCTCGGCGCCGCGGTAGTGCGCGTAGAGCGCCTGGTCGGCGAGTTCGGCCTGCGCGTCGAGTGGGATCCCGGCGCGCCGGGCGTTGCGCAGCGCGTTCACCGCGAGATTGGTCAGCAGCGCCGCTTCGCTGCCCTCCCCCATGCCGTTGATCAGCGTGACCGCGAGCTTCCGGGCGGACGCCGACCAGTCGAAGCAGTCCCCGTAGATGGCGTAGGCGGGCTCCAGCTGACCGCCGAGCGCGAATTCGGCGCGGGTGCAGGCCCGCCCGGGCAGCAGCTGCCACTGCATTTCCGCGGCCAGCGTCAGCCGCGAAGACCGCCGCGCCTGGATGTAGAGGTCGGTGTCCCGGTCGGCGACGAACAGCTCGCGGGCCACCGCTTCGGCTAACCGCTGGAGCTCGGCCCACACCGGCGGTTCGGGTTCGCGGGGCAGGGTGACGGCCAGGACGCCGAGCCGGTCGCCGCGGACGCTGACCGGCAGGTAGCCGGTGACGCGGTCGCCGTCGCGGGAAAACGTCGCCGCCTGCGCGAGGAACGCGGCCCCCTGGGTCGTGCCGTCGACCGGGATCGGCTCCGCCGTGTAGGGCTGTTCGCTCACCTGGCAGAGTTCCGTGAGTGCGTAGTCGGCCATCAGCAGCTCGACCGCCTCGGCGCCGAAGTGCTCGCCGAGCCCCGAGCGCAACGCCCCGGGCAGGTCGTGCGGCGGTACGTCACGCAGGAGTCGTTCCACCGCCAGGGATCTGTCCAACGCCTGCCTCCTGCTCACGGGTCCGCCCCGCGCCGGCGCCGGGTCGGTTCTGTCGAGTCTGCGCCGCTCCGGCGCGCCGGTCCACGGCGAGTCGTGTGAGCTGTGCTGCCGGTTCAGCATAGGGATGCCAGAGTGGACGCCGTGGATCGATCCCGCGAGCAGCCCGGCCCGGACGGGACGGCTGCCGTGTCGGACCTCGCCCGCCTCCTGGAGGCGGTGCTCGAGGGCGAGCGGGACGTGTCGCCGCGTCCGCTGTCGGTGTCGCAGCTGCGCGCGGTCGTCGCGCTGGACCGCCACGACGGGGTCAACCTGCGGCAGCTGGCCGAGCAGCTGGGCTCGACGCCGCCGCTGGTCAGCAGGCTCTGCGACCGGCTGGAGGCGGTCGGGTTCCTCGAACGGCTGCCCAGCGCGCGCAGCCGGCGGGAACTGGTGCTGCGGCTGTCCGACCGCGGGCGGGCTTACCTGCAGGACCTGCGGGCGCGGCGGCGGGACCGCGTCCAGGCCCTGGTGGCGAAGATGAGCCCCGCGGGCCGGGACGCGCTGGAGGCGGGGCTGCTGGAGTACCGGGCCCTGGCCGAGGCGGCCGGGGACCCCCCGGATTTGCATTCCTGATACAACTGTTGTTATATGGCAATAATCAGGTCGGCGTACAGCAGAGCGCGCCCCGAACACCGGAGGAGAAGTCGGTGCTGGGCACGGACGACAGCCAGGTCCGCACGGTCTTGGCGCGCATGCTGGAGGAAGACCGGGCCACGCTGGCCCGCGACTGGGCCGGGCAGGAGCCGCGCGAAGGCGACCGGAGCGGGCAGGAACTGCGGCGCGAGGCCGTCGAACTGCTGGATGCCCTCCGGGCCGCGCTGGGCGGCACGCTGCCGGTGTCCCGGATCGTCGACCAGGATCCCGCGGTGCGGGACGCACTGACGTCGTTGTCGGAGCGCCGGGCCCGCGCGGGCGCCCAGCCGTCGGCCACCGCCATGGCGATCCTCGCGCTCAAGCGCACCATGCTGAGCGCGATCGAGCGGCACACCGACGACTCCGCCCTGCGCTACCGGGCCGCGCTGCTGGTCAACGAACTGCTCGACAGCGCGGGCGTGCTGACGTTCGAGGTCTACTCCGCCGGTCGCGAGCGGATCATCCGCGAGCAGCACAGCCAGATGCTCGAGCTGTCCACGCCCGTCGTGCGGCTGTGGCGCCACGTCCTCGCGGTGCCGCTGATCGGCACGCTCGACAGCGCCCGGACCCAGGTCGTGATGAACAGCCTCCTGGAGTCGATCCAGGCCAACGAGGCCCGGGTGGCGATCATCGACATCACCGGCGTCCCGACCGTCGACACCGCGGTCGCGCAGCACCTGCTGCAGACCGTCAGCGCCGTCCGGCTGATGGGCGCGGAGTGCGTGATCAGCGGCATCCGGCCGTCGATCGCGCAGACCATCACCCAGCTGGGCATCGACCTCTCGCACATCGTCACCCGCGGCTCGCTGGCCGACGCGCTGGCGACCGCGATGCAGCTGCTCGGCGACAGCGGCCGCCCGGGACCGGTGACCGGGTGAACACCGGCGTGCCGATCCTGCGGCTCGGCGACATCCTGCTCGGCGGGCTGCTGAACGACCTGGACGACAAGACCGCGCTCGCGTTCACCGACGAGCTGACCACGCGGATCGCCAACGAGAGCATCCGCGGCGTCATCATCGACATCTCCCGGCTGGAGATCATCGACTCCTTCGTCGCCCGCGTGCTCATGCAGCTGGCCGCCACCGGGCGGCTGCTCGGCACGCGGATGATCGTGGCGGGGATGCGCCCGGCCGTCGCACTGACCCTGACCGAGCTCGGGCTCCAGCTCACCGGCGTGCGGACCGCCCTCAACGCGGAACAGGCGATGGAACTGCTGGGCTGGCGCCGTCCCGCCGAGTCCGCCGGAGAAGCACCTCATGCTTCCTGACGAGCGGACCATCCCGTCCGGCGAACACCCGGTCCGGGTGGAGGAGGACCTCCTCGCCGCCCGGCACGCCGTGCGGGCGGCCGCGGTCGCCGCCGGGTTCTCGATCGTCGACCAGACGAAGATCGTCACCGCGGCCAGCGAGCTCGTCCGCAACGCCTACATCCACGGCGGGGGCGGCACCATGACCGTCGAGGCCGTGCGGAACCGGGCCGGGCGGCTCGGGCTCCGGCTGCGAGTGCGCGACGAAGGCCCCGGGATCGCCGACGTCGACCAGGCGATGACCGACGGCTTCAGCACCGGCGCGGGGCTCGGGCACGGCCTCGGCGGCACCCGGCGGCTGGTCGACGAATTCGACCTCGACACCGCCCCCGGCCGCGGCACCACCGTCACCGTCGTGCGCTGGAAGCCATGACCACCATCGTTGCCGGCCTGACGCGCCAGATCCGCGTCGAGCACCCCAGCGCCGGGTACGCCGCCGCCCGCGTCGCCCGCGAAACCGCGCACGAGGCCGGGTTGGCGAGCGTGCTCGCCGACCGCGCCGCGGTGGTGGCGGCCGAGCTCGCCGGCAACATCGACAAGCACACCCGCGGCGGCTCGGTGTTCGTGCAGCACTCGCTTTTCGGGGGTCCGGGTGGCGAAGCCCCCGGCCCGGGGCAAAGCCCCGGTTGTCACAGCTCGCTCACCGGGCGCGGCGTCGACGTGCTGGCCGCCGACGACGGCCCCGGCATGGCCGACCTCGACCACTGGCTGCTCGACGGCAACACGACCACCGCCACGATGGGCGCCGGCCTCGGCGCGGTGAAACGGATGGCGGCCGAGTTCCGGATCACGTCCTCGCCCGCGGCCGGGACCCTCGCCGCCGCCCGCCTGCTGGACCCCGCCGTGCCGCCGCCCCGCCGCGCGATCGGGCACTTCCGCCTGCCCCGCGACGGCGAAGAGTACTGCGGTGACGCCGTCGCGCTGGCCGACGTCACCGGCAGCCGGACCGCGGTCGTCGCCGACGGGCTCGGCCACGGCCCCGACGCCGCCGAAGCCGCCGACGCCGCGCTGCGGGTGTTCACCGAGAACCCGGACCGCCCGCTGTCCCACCAGCTGACGAACATGCACCGGGCGCTGCGCACGACCCGCGGCGCGGCGGTCGCGCTCGTGCGGATCGCGCCGCGGCGGCTCGAGTTCTGCGGCGTCGGCAACGTCAGCGGCGCGAGTCTCGGCGACGGGCCGTCCCGGCTGCTGCTCAGCACCCCCGGCATCGTCGGGTTCTCCCTGCCCTCGGCGCCGGTCCGGCACCTGACGCTGGCCGACGACGACGTCGTCGTCCTGCACACCGACGGCGTCGGCACCGGCTGGCGCGTCCCCGGCCGGACCCCGGACCTGCTGCTGCTCGCCGCGGACCTCGCCCACCGGCACCGGAACGCCCGCGACGACGCGGCGATGCTCGCCCTCAGCGCGGACCGGTCCGCCTGATGCGCCCCGACCTGGCCCGGATCCGGCGGCGCCTCCGCACGGCCTGCACCCAGGCCGGCGTGCCCGCCGACGACCGCGGGCGGCTGGTCCTCGCCGTCACCCTGCTGGCCGAGCCCGCCCTCACCGCGGGCGAAACGGTGGACGTGGCGACGGCGGCGTCGGACCGGCGGCTGGCCGTCACCGTGCGGCTCGACCACGCCGTCAGCCAGGGCAGCCGCAACGCCCTGCCGCTGCTGCCCGAGCGCGGCGACGGCCGGACGCTGACCTGGCACCTCACCGCCGGCGGGCCGGCGGCCCCGGCCGACCCCGACGACGACCGGGCGACGCGCGAAGAGATGCTGGCGCTGGTCGCCCGCGCCGACACCCTCGCCCACGAGCAACGGAACCTCAAGCACGAGCTCGCGGAGACCAACAGCGGCGTGCTGGCGATGTACGTCGAGCTCGAACAGCGCGACGAGCAGCTCCGCCGGGCGCACGCGGCCATCTTCCGCGAGCTGGAGGACGCGCTGCGCCCGCGGCCGCCGGCGGTGCCGGGCCTGGAGCTGGCCGTCCACTATTCGCCGACCGACCAGGACTCCCCGACCGGCGGCGATCTGTACGACTGGTTCGTCCTGCCCGACGGCCAGGTCCACGTGACCCTGGTCGACGCGGTCGGCCACGGCGTCACCTCGACCCGGCACGCCCTGACGGTCACGCACGCGATCCGCACGCTCGCCCTGGAGGGCCACCCGTTCCGCGACCTGATCGCGCGTACGTCCCACACCCTGGCGGCGATCGAGCCGGGCCTGATGGCCACCGTGCTGCTGGCCCGCGTGGACCCGGTAACGGGCCGCACCCGGTTCGCCAACGGCGGCCACCCGGAGCCGGTGCTGGTCACGGCGGCCGAGCCGGCGCGGCTGCTGCCCGCCCCGGTGCCCGGCCGCGGGGTCGGCTTCCCCGACCCGGGCAGCCGCGAACTGGTCGACGTGGTCCTGGCCGAGGGCGACACGGTGCTGCTCTACACCGACGGCCTGGTGGAAAGCCGCAAGGACATCGACGAAGGGCAGTCCCGGCTGCTGGCCCTGGCCGAGCGGCTGGGCGCCCGGCCGGCCGCCGGGCTGCCCCGGGAACTGGTGACCCGGATGCACGACGTCGTCCTGCACGCCGACGACACCGTCGTGCTGGCCCTGCGCCGGACCCTCCTGCCGTAGCCGCGGCGCCGCGGCTGGCCACGGCGGCCCGCGCTGTCCTACTGCGGCCCGTTGGTCAGCGAGAGGTTGAAGGAATACCGGGACGCCCGGTACACGTGCCACCCGTACTCGACCACCCGGCCGGCGTCGTCGTACGTCGTGCGCTGCATCGTGAGCAACGCCGCTCCCGGCTCCTCCCGGAGCAGTTCAGCGTCCTCTTCGGTCGCGAGCCGGGCGCCGATGTTCTGCTCGGCCGCGTGCAGCCGCACCCCCGCCGACCGCAGGAGCTGGTAGAGCCCGCGCTCGCGCAGCTCGTCGTCGCCGGGGTCGATGACACCGTCGGGCAGGTAGTTGTTCATCAGGGCGAGCGGCTCGCCATCGGTCGAGCGGAGCCGCTTCAGCCGCCGGACGTGCGCCAGCCCCGGCGCTTCGAGCAGCTCGGCCACCTCGGTGCCCGCCTCTTCGACCCGGTTGACCAGCACCGCCGTCTCCGGCTTGCCGCCCAGGCCGGCGAGGTCGTCGAACAGGCTGCTCAGCCGCAGCGGCCGGGCGACCTTCGTGCGGACGACCTGGGTGCCGACCCCGCGACGCCGCACGAGCAGGCCCTGGTTGACCAGCGTCTGGATCGCCTGGCGGATCGTCGGCCGCGACAGGCGCAGGCGCGCGGCGAGGTCGACCTCGTTGCCCAGCCGCGCCCCCGCGGGCAGCCTGCCGTCCGCGATCGCGGCGTGCAGCTGCCGGGACACCTGGAAGTACAGCGGCTCGGGACTGCCCGGATCCAGGACGATCTCGCGCCCCGCGTCCCAGGCCGGGAAGGTGACGTCCGGCTTGCTCATCCGCGAAGCCTACCGCTTCGGCACCACCTGTTGGGATGACGAGTTGTCCATATGTCTTGACAAAGTCTCCGTCTCGCTGGAATGGTCGACGGCAGGGGCACGAAGGGCGTGTCCGGAGATCAGCGGGGAGCGGACCTGTGACCGACGTGCTGCGGCGCATCGTCGCCCAACGCGTGCACGACCCGGGGGCGATCGCCGAGGCGGCCGCGAACCGCGTCCGGGCCGAATCGCTCTTCAACGACAAGGGCCGCACGATGATCATCGCGGCGGACCATCCCGCCCGCGGGGCGAACGCGGTGGGCGGCCACCCGTCGGCGATGGCCGACCGCGGCGAGCTGCTGGAGCGGCTGTGCCTGGCCTTGGAACGCCCGGGGGTCACCGGCGTCCTGGCGACCGCGGACGTCATCGACGACCTGCTGCTGCTCGGCGTGCTCGACGGCAAGACGGTGATCGGGTCGATGAACCGCACCGGGCTGGCCGGGTCGAGCTTCGAGATCGACGACCGCTTCGCCTGCTACGACGCGGAAGCGATCGAGCGGATGCGCTTCGACGGCGGCAAGACCCTGACCCGGATCTGCCTGGAGGACCCGGCCACGCCCAGCGTCCTGGAGAACACCGCGAAGGCGGTCAACGAGCTGGCCGACCGCAAGCTGATCGCCATGGTCGAGCCGTTCCTGTCGACCTGGGTCGAGGGGCGCGTCAAGAACGACCTCTCCCCCGACGCCGTCATCAAGTCGATCACGATCGCCGCCGGACTCGGCCGCTCCTCGGCCTACACGTGGCTCAAGCTCCCGGTCGTGGCCGACATGGAGCGCGTGCTCGCGTCCTCGACCCTGCCGGTCGTCCTGCTCGGCGGCGAGGTGCAGGACCCGGACGCGGCCTTCGCCGCCTGGCAGCGGGCGCTGACCCAGCCGACGGTGCAGGGCCTGGTCGTCGGCCGGTCGCTGCTCTACCCCCACGACGGCGACGTCGCCAAGGCCGTCGACACCGCGGTGGGCCTGCTGTGAACCCGCCCCACCGCACCGGCGCCACTACCCGGAGGAACCCCGTGAACACCATCGAACACTGGATCAACGGCACCGCGACGCCGGCGGGCTCGACCCGCACGGCGCCGGTCTACGACCCGGCCACCGGACAGCGGCAAGCGTCGGTCCTCCTCGCCGAAGCGTCCGATGTGGACACCGCGGTCACGGCCGCGGTCGCGGCCTTCGAGTCGTGGGGCAACTCCTCGCTGTCCCAGCGCACCAAGGTCATGTTCGCCTTCCGCGAGCTGCTGGTGCGGCACGAAGACGAGCTCGCCCGGATCATCTCCGCCGAACACGGCAAGGTGATCGAGGACGCCCGCGGCGAGATCGTCCGCGGCCGCGAGGTCGTCGAGTACGCCTGCGGCATCGCCGACGCGCTCAAGGGCAGCTTCTCCGACCAGGTCTCCCGTGACGTCGACGTGCACGACTTCCGCCAGCCCCTGGGCGTGGTCGCCGGGATCACGCCGTTCAACTTCCCGATCATGGTGCCGCTGTGGATGCACCCGATCGCCATCGCCACCGGCAACACCTTCGTCCTCAAGCCGAGCGAACGCGACCCGTCGGCGTCGAACTTCGTCGCCCGGCTCTACGCCGAAGCCGGGCTGCCCGATGGCGTCTTCAACGTGGTGCACGGCGACAAGACCGCGGTCGACGCGATCCTCGACCACCCCGGCATCGCGGCGGTGTCCTTCGTCGGCTCGACGCCCATCGCCAAGTACGTCCACGAACGCGGAACCGCGGCCGGCAAGCGCGTCCAAGCCCTCGGCGGTGCGAAGAACCACGCCGTCGTCCTGCCCGACGCCGACCTCGAATACGCCGCCGACCACCTCACCGCCGCCGCGTTCGGCTCGGCCGGCCAGCGGTGCATGGCGATCTCCGTCGGCGTCGCCGTCGGCTCGGCCGGCGACAAGCTGGTGGAGATCCTCGAACGCAAGGCCCACGAGGTGAAGGTCGGCCCCGGCACCGACCCGGCCAGCGACATGGGACCGGTCGTCACCGAGGCCGCCCGCGAGCGCGTGGTGCACTCCGTCGGCCGCGGCGCGGAGCAAGGCGCGAAGGTCGTCGTCGACGGCCGAGACCTGAAAGTCGAGGGCCACGAGGAAGGCTTCTTCGTCGGCCCGTCCCTGCTGGACGGCGTCACCCCCGAAATGGACGCCTACCGCGAGGAGATCTTCGGCCCGGTGCTGGCGATCGTCCGCGCCGAGACGCTCGACGAGGCGATCGCCGTCATCAACGCCAACCCCTACGGCAACGGCACCGCGGTCTTCACCGCGAGCGGCGAAGCGGCGCGCAAGTTCCAGCGCGAGGTGAAGGTCGGCATGATCGGTGTCAACGTGCCGATCCCGGTCCCGATGTCGTACTACTCCTTCGGCGGCTGGAAGGACTCCCTCATCGGCGACAGCCCGATCCACGGCCCCGCGGGCGTCCGCTTCTACACCCGCGCGAAGGTCGTCACCACCCGGTGGCCGCACTCCGAGGCCGCCTTCACCTTCCCCACCTCCAGCTGAGCCCACGCGGTCGTGCGCCGCCGGGTCGTCGCCCACCTCGGGGTGGCTCAAGCCAGGCCGGGCCGGGCATGTCGCGGATGCTTTGCTCGCGGGGGGTGAGCACGAGCAGGATTCGCAGCAGTGTGGTGGCGTGGCGGGTGTTGAGGCGGAGTTTGCCCGAGATCCGCCAGGCTTTGAGGGCGACGAAGCCGCCCTCGATCGCGAGACGCATCGCGGCGAATGCCGCGGTCGCCTGCTACTGAGTCTTGGTCACGTGCTGTTTGTGTTTGCCGCTGCAGTTGGCCCGGTTCGCCCGGCGGGTCCGGGTCAGGGTGCCGTCCACAAGCACCACCGCCCCGCCCCGCGCGCCCAGGCAACGCAGGACACGGTCCAGCCGTGCCGCGCGGGTGGCGAGCGGGGCGATGACCTCCGGCACCCAGGGCCGCACCGCCGCGGCCGAGACACCGTGACCACCGCCGAGGTGGGCCAGGCGCGGGTCGTGGCCCAGCACCGCCGGCGCCAGCCCGGCGGGCTTACGCCAGCGGGACCGCAACCGTCCCCGGCGGGCTCAGGCCTCGGTCGGTGGTCGACTCACATCGCGATCTTGCCGAGGCCTTCACTCATGCCGGGGACCCCACGCCGTCCCGCTGCCGCTTCCCGCTGCGGCACCCCGGCGCCGGCGCGACGTCGTCCCCTTGAGGCGGCGGGTGGCGCGGTCCGCCGCAACCGGAACTCTCTTCTCCGTTTTCCGGTACCGTGGCGTCACCCCCGCCGAAGGAGGCCGCCGTGGGATACCGAGGCCCGCTCCCGAAGAACGCCGTCGACCGTTTCAACACCTGCGTGGGCACCCTCCGGGTGTCGCCGCGCTGGGGACCGGTGGTCCGGCGTCACCTCACCCAGATCACCTACACGGGCCGGCGGTCGGGGCGCACCTTCAGCACGCCGGTCGGCTACCGGCGGGCGGGCGAGGTCGTCACCATCGGCGTGCGGATGCCCGACGCGAAGTCGTGGTGGCGCAACTTCACCGGCGACGGCGCCCCGCTCACCCTCGAACTCGACGACACCGGCCGCACCGGCCACGCGGTCGCGCGCCGCGACGCGAAGGGGCGGGTCACCGTGACCGTCCACCTCGACGGCGAAGCCTAGCCGGGCGTCGCGGCCATCCCGTGCCAGAGCAGCCCGGCGAGCTCCGCCGCGTCACGCCGCCAGTCGCCGTTCGGGTCGAGCCACAGCAGGCCGCCCAGGCCGCGCATGACCAGCACCGGGGTCAGGCCCGGCCGGACCGTTCCGGCCGCGACGTTGGCTTCGAGCATCGCCGACACCGCGCCGAGCATGTCCTCGAAGGCGTCGCTCGGCAGCTCGCCCCGGGCCGCCGTCGCGGTCCGCAGCGCGTCGGCCAGCCCCTTCTTCGTCATCATGTAGTGCGCGACGTGGTCGGTCACCCACACGCGGAACGCTTCGTCCGGGGCGTGCTTCTCCAGCAACAGCGGCACGATTTCCACGATGTGCCGGACCTCCCGCCGGTAGACCGCCAGGATCAGCGCCTCCGGGGTCGGGAAGTGCCGGTAGACCGTGCCGACGCCGACTTCGGCCTGTTTGGCGATCGCGTTGAAGGAGACCTCGCCCGTGTCGGCCAGCGACGCCGCCGCTGCGGCGAGGATGCGCTCGTGGTTGCGCCGCGTGTCCGCGCGGCGCGGGCTGACCGATCCGGTCGTCATCGTTCCTCCCGGTGGTCGTGCCGTCCCGCTGAATCTAGCCGAGCGCTGGAGCAACTCCAGCCCACCCGGTTCGTTGCCAAGCGGATTGTAATCCGCTAGCCTCGCGACCGAGTGAAGCGGATGAGTATCCGCTCCCGCCCTTCACCGCCCCACCACACCGTCGGGCAGCCCGCCCGGCTCCGCGGAAAGAGACCAGTGGACATCTCACTCCAAGTCAACGGCACCACCGAACACCTGGACGTCGATCCCGGCGTCACACTCCTGGACGCGCTGCGCGAGCGTCTCGCCGTCACCGGCCCGAAGAAGGGCTGCGACCGCGGGCAGTGCGGCGCCTGCACCGTGCACGTCGGCGGCAAGCCCGTGCTGTCGTGCCTCACCCTCGCCGCCACCGTCAAGCAGCCCGTGACGACCGTCGAAGGACTGTCCACAGAGGACGGGCTGCACCCGGTGCAGCAGGCGTTCGTCGACCAGGACGCCCTGCAGTGCGGGTTCTGCACCGCCGGGCAGATCATGTCGGCGGTCGCCGCCGTCGAGCAGGACGTCGACGACGTGCGGGAGTTCATGTCCGGCAACCTCTGCCGGTGCGCGGCCTACCCGAACATCGTCAAGGCCGTCGAGCAGGCGAGGCGGGCCGATGCGTCCCTTTGAGCTGACCGCACCCACCACCGTCGAGGCGGCGGTCGCCACGCCTGGCACGTACCTCGCCGGCGGGACGACCCTGGTCGACCTCATGAAGCTCGACGTCCTGACGCCGGAGCACGTCCTGGACATCAACGACGTGCCGTTGCGCGGCATCGACACCACCGACGGGCTGCGCTTCGGCGCGCTGGAGCGGATGGGCGACATCGCCGCGCACGCGGGCGTCTACCCGGCGATCTCGCGCGCCCTGCTGCTGAGCGCGTCCCAGCAGCTGCGGAACATGGCCAGCATCGGCGGCAACCTGCTGCAGCGCACGCGCTGCTCGTACTTCCGCGACGTCGCCACGCCGTGCAACAAGCGCGTTCCCGGCAGCGGCTGTTCCGCGATCACCGGCGCGAACCGGATGCACGCGATCCTCGGCACCAGCGAGGCGTGCGTGGCCACGCACGCCAGCGACGTCGCCGTCGCCCTGGTCGCGCTCGACGCCCGCCTGCGGCTCACGGACGCGACCGGCAGCCGCGAGGTCGCGCTTCGCGACTTCTACCAGCTGCCCGGCGACACGCCCGCCGTGGAGAACGACCTGCGCCCCGGCGAGCTGATCACCGAGGTGATCGTGCCGCGGCTGGACTGGGCCGCGAACTCCACCTACGTCAAGGTGCGCGACCGGCAGTCCTACGAATTCGCGCTGTGCTCCGCCGCCGTCGCGCTGGACGTCCGGGACGGGGTCGTCGCCGACGCCCGGGTCGCGGCCGGCGGCGTCGGGACGGTGCCGTGGCGGCTGCCGTCCGCCGAAGCGGCCCTGCGGGGCGCCCCGGCGACCGAAGCCGCCTTCGAAGCGGCCGCGGCCGTCGCCGCCGAGGGCGCGCAACCGTTGTCCGAGAACGGGTTCAAGGTGACGCTGCTGCAGCGGACCATCGTCCGGGCCCTGCTCGAACTGACCGAGGGGAACTCCCGATGATCACCCGGCTGGACGCGCCGCTGAAGGTCACCGGCGACGCCAAGTACGGCGCCGACCACACCTTCCCCGGCATGGTCTACGGCTACGTCCTGCTCAGCACCATCGCCCACGGCGAGATCGAGGCCGTGGACGCCAGCGCGGCCAAGAGCGCACCCGGCGTGCTCGAGGTGTACACGCCGTTCGACCCGCTGGCGCTGCGCACGCCGAGCCTGCCGGTCTTCGGCGACACGTGGGTGCCGCTGCAGGACAAGGAAGTCACCTACTACGGCCAGCCGATCGGTTTCGTGGTCGCGGAGACGTTCGAGCAGGCCCGGGACGCGGCGGCCCTCGTCGAGGTCGCCTACCGCGAGCGGCCCGCCCGGACCTCGCTCGCCGAAGGCCTCGACACGGCCGAGCTGGCGCCACCGGCCATGGACGGCGCTCCCCCGGAAATCGAGGTGCTCGAAGACGGCGTCGACTCCATCGAAGCCGCCCTGGCCGCGAGCCCGGTGGTCGTCGAGGCGACCTACACGACCGCGACGCAGAACCACGCCGCGATGGAGCCGCACTCCGCGGTCGCGGTGTGGGACGACGGCGAGCTGACCGTCTACAGCGGGAACCAGGCGTCCCACATGCAGGCGACCGAACTGGCCATCGCGCTCGACCTGGCGCCGGAAGCCGTCCACGCGCTCAACCCGTTCGTCGGCGGGGCGTTCGGCGGCAAGGGGCGGACGTCCACGCCGGCGTTCCTGGCCGCGGCCGCCGCCCGCAGCCTCGGACGGCCGGTGAAGGCCGCGCTCACCCGCGAACAGGTCTTCACCGCCACCGCCGGCCGGGCCGCGACGGTCCAGAAGCTCGCGATCGGCGCCGAGCCGGACGGCACCCTGGTCGCCCTGCGCCACGACTCGTGGTGCCACACCGACACCGCCCGGTCGTTCGTCGAACCGACGTCGCACGGCACCTCGCGCGAGTGGTACGCGACGAAGAACCTGTCCATCACCCAGAGGATCGTGCCGCTGAACGTCCCGCCGACGACGTTCATGCGAGCTCCCGGCGAGGCACCCGGGTCGTTCGCGCTGGAGAGCGCGCTCGACGAGCTCGCCGTGAAGCTGGGCATGGACCCGATCGAGCTGCGCGTCCGCAACAACTCGACCGCCCCGCCCGGCCACGACCTGCAGTGGTCGAGCAAGCACCTCGACGAGTGCTTCCGCATCGGCGCGGACCGCTTCGGCTGGGCGCACCGCCCGGCGGGCACGCGCACCGACGGCGACTGGCTCGTCGGCATGGGCGTCGCCACCGCGGTGTTCCCCGCCCTGCGGTTCCCGGCCACCGTCGGCATCACGCTGCGGGCGGACGACACGGCCGTCGTCGCGACCAGCGGCGCGGACCCCGGCACCGGCCTGCTGACCGTGCTCTCCCTGGTGGGGGCCGAATCGCTGGACATCCCGGCGGACCGGATCACCCCGCGCCTCGGCGACTCGGCCCTCCCGCCGGGCGGCATGTCCGGCGGCTCGACGGCGACGGCGAGCGCCGGCACGGCGATCATGCTCGCCGCCACCAAGGCGATCGACGAACTGACCGCGCTCGCCGCCGACCCCGGCGCGCCGTTCGCCGGGCGCCAGGTCACCTACGCCGACGGCCGCGTCTTCGCCGACGGCGAGTCGATGACCTTCGGCGAGCTGCTGCGGGCCGTGGGTCGCGAAACGCTCGAGGTGACCGGCACGTCGGCGCCCGGCGAGGAGCTGACCAAGCACTCCTTCGCCTCGTGGGGCGCCCAGTTCTGCGAGGTCCGGGTGCACAAGTGGACGCGCGAGGCGCGGGTGTCCCGGCTGCTCGGGGTGTTCGACGCGGGCCGGATCATCAACGACAAGGCGGCCCGCAGCCAGCTCATGGGCGGCATGATCTGGGGCGTCTCGGCCGCGCTGCACGAGGGCCTGGAGATCGAGGCCAACGGCCGGCTCGCCAACGGCGACTTCGCGAGCTACCTGCTGCCGGTCAACGCCGACATCCCGGAGGTCGAGGTCCAGTTCGTCGAGTACCCCGACACCCTGCACAACGCGGTCGGTGCGCGGGGACTCGGCGAGATCGGCACGGTCGGCATGGCGGCGGCGATCGCCAACGCCGTGTACAACGCCACCGGCACCCGGGTCCGGCACATCCCGATCACCATCGAGGACCTCCTCGAAGGCTGACGTCGCGGGCAGGGCGTCCCCGGACGCCCTGCCCGTGCCGCAACAGGAATTCACGGTGTCGCCGGGCGCTTGGCCAATCCGGTCCCGGCGCCGTTATCCATCCGCGACAACCTCGGAGACGGAACGCCCATGACGGCGGCCCGTCCGCGGTCCTAGGCTGACGGGCGCTTCCCCCGACAGTCCACGAAGGGACCCCCCGCATGACCGACCCCGTCGTCCCCACCACGTCCGGCGCGGTCCGCGGTCAGGTCACCCCCGCCGGCGTGGTGCTCTTCCGCGGCATTCCCTACGCCGCCGCGCCCGACGGCGAGCTGCGCTTCGCCGAACCCGTTCCCGCGCCACCGTGGGAGGGCGTCCGCGACACGCGGAGACCGGGGCCGACGGCGCCGCAACGCCGTCACGACGTGCCCGGCCTCGACCTGACCCCGCTCACCGGCACCGGCTGGCGCCCGGGGCCGGAGTACCTGACGGTCGACGTCTGGACGCCGCAGCCGGGCGCGGCCTCGCTGCCGGTGCTGGTGTTCGTGCACGGCGGCGCGTTCCTCGGCGGCGCCGGGTCCGCCGCGGTCCACGACGGCACGGCGTTCGCCCGCGCCGGCGCGGTGCTGGTGACGGTGCAGTACCGCCTCGGCATCGACGGGTTCCTCCCCCTCGACGGCGGGGCGACCAACCTCGGCCTGCGCGACCAGCTCGCGGCCCTGCACTGGGTGCAGGAGAACATCGCCGCTTTCGGCGGCGACCCCGCCAACGTCACCCTCTTCGGCGCGGCGTCGGGCGCCGTCAGCGTCGCCTGCCTGCTCGGCTCGCCGCTGTCGGCCGGGCTCTTCCACCGCGCGATCGTCCAAAGCGGACACCCGGACATGGTCCGCGACGGCGTCCAGGCCCGGCGGCTGGCCAAGGTGGTCGCCGACGAGCTGAAGGCGGAACCGACGGCGGAGGCGTTCCGCAAGGTGTCGACCGAGCAGCTGCTCGACGCCCAGGACGCGGTCCTCCGCCCGGGCGGCGCGCCCGACCTGCGCGACGCGCTGGGGTACGACCGCGGCTACGGCCTGAGCCCGTTCCTCCCGGTGGTCGGCGACGACGTCCTGCCCCAGCACCCGGCCAAGGCGATCAAGGCGGGCGCGGGCCGCGACGTCGACCTGCTCGTCGGCAGCTGCAGCGAAGAGATGCGGCTCTACCTGGTGCCGACGGGCGCCCTCGAAGCGGTCACCGACGACCAGGCGGTGGCCTCTCTGGCGGTCTCGCACCCGGACCCGGCGGGCGTGCTGTACGCGTACGGCCTCGGTTCGGGCCGCACGGCGGGCGAGGTCCTGGTCGAAGCCTTGACGGATCTGGTCTTCCGCGACGGCGTGCGCGACCTGGCCGAGCACCACACCGGCCGGACGTTCCGGTACGAGTTCGAGTGGGGCTCGCCGCTGCTTGAAGGCAGGCTGGGTGCGTGCCACGGGCTGGAGCTGCCGTTCGTGTTCGGCGCGCTGGACACGCTCTCGGGGCCGCGAGGCCTGCTCGGCGAGAACCCCCCGCACGAGCTGGCGACCGAGCTGAACGGCGCCTGGTACCGCTTCGCCACGACGGGTTCGCCGGGCTGGGCCGAGTACACGGGCGAGGACACGATGTTCCACGCGTACTGACCGCGGCGACCCCGCACGCCGGCTCGGCCACAGATCACGAACCGGTCGAGGGCTTTGCTCCACCGGGCTGGCTCCGGGCCGGGACGGTTGACTATCCCCTTGCTCCGCTGCCACGCTCAGGCGCCCGGACGGCCGGATGAATGGGGACCACCGATGTCCGAGGCGGGCTCTGCCGCACCGCCACGCTCCTTCGTCCGCACGCTGCTGCGCAGCGGCACCCCTGCGGACCCCACCGAGCCCGTCACCGACAGCAGCGACCTCACCGCCGTCGGGGACGCGACGCTCGCCCGCGCCTCGCGCTACTGGGTTGCCGTGCCGCTGGCCTACCGGGCCGCCGCGTTCGTCAAGGTGTTCATCGGGTTCACCGCCGCGAACGGCGTGCTCGGGCTCGGGCCGGTGCTGGGCGCCACCGTCTTCGCCGTCGCGGCCAACACCGCCGCCGTCATCTGGGTGCTGCGTTCGGGCGGCCTGCGGGCCCGCCTCACCGGGCGCGCCCTCGGTCTGGACCTTTCCCTCGGTGTCGCCCTCAACCTCGTGGTCGCCATGACGGCCCCGGCCGCGGTGCAGCCGTTCGCCGTCGACGTCTCCTGGACCTGGCTGGTCGGCTCGGTCGCCATGTGGGCCGGCACGTCCGGCCTGCCCGCGGCGCTGTGGCTGTTCGCGGCGGCCGTCCCGTTCCGGGCCGCGCTGACGCTCGCCGGCGGCCTGCCGTTGAGCGACCAGCTGGCCCTCACCCGGTCGATCGGCTGCCTGGTGGCGCTCGCGGTGGCGATCGTCCTCGCGGTGGCGATCCTCATCCTGCTCGGCGTCGGCACGCGGTTCGCGGTGGACATCGGGCTGCGGCGCGGGCGCGAGGCCGAGCGCCGCCGGACGCGGCGCATCATGCACGACAGCGTGCTGCAAACCCTCGAAGCGCTGGCCATTTCGGCGCCGGGCGACGACGCCCAAGCCGTCTCGCGACTGTCGGAGCTGCGGTCGGTCGCCAAGGCGGAAGCGGCCGAGCTCCGCCGCCGGATCACCGAGCCCGTGCCGACCGGGCTCACGCGCGGGTTCGCGGTCGAACTCGCCGACGTCGCCACCGAGCTGGCCCGCGACGGCCTGCGCACGCAGCTCGTCGCCGCGGACTTCGCCGACGACCACAAGGTCTCCCAGGACCGGCGCACCGCGTTGTGCGAAGCGGTCCGGGAAGCGTTGCGCAACACGGTGAAGCACTCCGGGACGAAGCAGGTCGTGCTCCGCGTGGAGAAACGCGACGGCGGCATCGCGGTGGTGGCCCGCGACCAGGGCCAGGGCTTCGACGTCGGCGACCGGCCACCGGGCTTCGGCATCAGCCAGTCCATCATGGCCCGGCTGGCCGAGGTCGGCGGACACGGCACCGTGGACTCGCAGCCGGGCCGCGGCACCCGCGTCACGATGTGGGTGCCGGGCTGAGCCACCCGGCAGCGCCGTGCTCGCGCTGCCGGTGATCGTCCGCCCCAGGCCGGCTACCGTGCCCGGACCGCGACCGGCACGCGCACCGCCACGAAGTCCGGCCGGTGGCGCACCGCGAACCCCAGCGAGAGGTAGAGGCGGATCGCCGAGGTGTTCCCCGCGGCCGCGTGCATCATCGGGGTCTCGCCGCGCTCGCGGATGCCCGCCGCCACCGCGAGCACCAGCCGCGTCGCGAGGCCCTGGCCGCGGTACGCCGGGTCCGTGCAGACCGCGCTGATCTCCGTGTGGCCCGGCGGGTGCAGCCGCTCTCCGGCCATCGCGACGAGCGCGCCGCCGCGCCGGATGCCGAGGTAGGTGCCGAGCTCGACGGTCCGCTTCCGGAACGGCCCCGGCCGCGTCCGCTCGACCAGGTCCAGCATCTCCGGCACGTCCGCGGGGCCGAGCCGCACGGCTTCCGGCTCGGGCGCGGCCGCGACGCCCTCGTCGACCAGCTGCACGCCGGGGATCTCGTCGAGCACCGCCCAGCCGGACGGCGGCCGCGCGGCGGTCGCGGCGAGCACGACGGTCGCGCCCGGCCCGGCGAGCTCGGCGACGTCCAGCCAATCCTGCTCGCCCGGGTCGTCGGGCAGGGCCAGGAACGGCGCGACGTCCTCCGGGTAGCGCAGGACACGCCCCCGCCGTTCCGCGAAGCGGGCGTGCGGACCGGTCAGCGACGCCCAGGTCGGGTTGTCGAGCGGAGAAGCCATGGCTCCAGCATGCGGAGGCGGGCCGGGTGACCGCCGCCACTCCCACATCCTGGGTAGGGTGCGCACGTGGGTTCCCAGGTCCCGGTGTGGATTCCGATCGTCGTCGCCCTGCTCGGCCTGGCCGGGGTGATCCTGACCCAACTCCTCTCCGGACGGCGGGAGACGCGGCGCATGGCCGAAGAGACCGCTCGCGAAGAGCGCCGCTGGCAGCGCGAACGCGAGGCCCGCACCCACGAGACCCGTGCCGACGCCTACGCCCAGCTGATGGGCGTCCTCGAAGCGTTCGACGGCGTGCTGTTCCAGGCCCGCTCGATCGTCGAATCGGGCGGCCACCTCGACGAACACCAGCTCACCGAGTTGCGCGAGGTGCGCAGCGAGGCCCAGCACGCGCTGGGGCCCGTCGTGCTGCACGCGCCGGAGGCGGTCCGGCGGCTGGTCAGCGGCGCCACGCTGCCGCGGATGCGGCTGGCCGCGATGCTGCTGGCCCCGGACGACGACCACACCCGGCTGCGGCCCGCCTGGGACGCCGGCCAGCGCGGCTACCGCGTCATGCGCGCTCGGATGCGGGCCGACCTCGGGTTCGACGCGGAACCGGTGGACGAGCTCTACGGTGCTCAGCCGACCGTGGTCAGTTCCTCGTCCGAAAGCACCTCGGACCCGGCCGAGACGACCAGCCGGCCGCCGTCGACCTGATAGCGGTAGTCGCCGTTCACCGCGACGAAGCCACCGCCCTCGGCCTGGGCCGGCAGCATGATGTGGGTGTCGTCGGAGGCGGCCTGCCCCCGGGCCTGGCCGTCGTAGAAGATCCGGCCGTCGGGGGTCCGGCAGATCGTGACGAGGGACTTCGCGGTCTGCGCCACGAGCAGCGCCGTCCCGGTGCCACCGGGCAGGTAGCGCGCGGCGTCCCCCGGGCACGGCTTGTCCGCCGCCGTCGACGTGCTCGTCGAGGGCGTGCCAGGTGGGGTGACGCCGTTCGCGGTGGTGACCACGGTCTTGGTGGTCGGCAGCGCGGGCGTCGTGTACTCCGGGTAGGGCCCCGACGCGGACGGCGGGGGCCGCGAGTGCCCGGCGAACAACAGGACCCCGCCCACCGCGACGCCGGCCACCACCATCAGCGCCAGCAGCACCCACAGTGCCCGCGCGCGAGCCCGGCCCGGCGCCAGGCCAGCGCAGGTGTGGCAGCGCCCGGCGGCGGGCTCGTTGACCGCGCCGCACTGCGCACACGTCCAGGGAAAACCCGCCATCGGGCCTCCTTCGGCCCGGCGCCACGACACGCCGGTCCCTCCATCGTCACCGACGAGGGCACCGGCGGCAACGGCTCGTGGCTAGCCGGCCACGACGTTGACCATCCAGGGGATGCCGAACTTGTCGACGCAGCAGCCGAATTCGTCGCCCCACATCTGCTTTTCGAAGGGAACCGTCACGGTGCCGCCTTCGCTCAGCTTTTCCCAGTAGCCGCGCAGGTCGTCACCGTCGTCCCCGCTGAGGCTCACCGAGATGTTCGTGCCCGGGTTGTGCTCCATCCCGGCCGGGGTGTCCGACGCCATCAGCGTGAAGCCGTTTTCGGCCTCCAGCTGCGCGTGCATGACCTTGTCCGCGTCCGCTCCTTCGGGGGAACCGAATTCCCCGAACGTGTTCAGGGTGAGCGTGCCGCCGAAGACACCCTTGTAGAACTCCATGGCCTGCCGCGCGTCGTCGCGGAAGCTCAGGTACGGGTTGAGACGAGAAGCCACGGCCATCTCCTTCGATCGGACGAGAGCAGCATCCTCGCAGAATGCCCGGGCCGCGCCAATCAACGGATTTTCAGTCAGAGCACGAAGCGCCGCCGGGCGACGGGCTCCAGCGGCAGAGCGCCGTGCAACGCGGCCCGGGCGCGCAGCTCCAGCGCCCGGTCCAGCGGCCGGGCCCCCGGCGCCGCGGTGTGGAACGTGCCGCGGTCGAACAGGTACACCAGGGCGAGCTTCCCTTCGCGGCGTCCGGCCGGCTCGGCGAACTCGACGGTCGCGAACCGCAGCGAGCCGCCGTAACCCGCCCGGGCCAGCCGGTCCGCGACGTCGACCAGGTCACCGGTCAGCACGCGCAGGTCGCGGTCGCGGCGCCAGCACCGGACCGTCGAACGGCCCTGGAGGTCCTGCGTCACCAGCGGGTGCACCGGCAGCCGCGCCGACGTCGCGGCGATCAGCTCCGCCTCGGTCCGCGCCAGCGCGTCCCCGTCCACCTTGAAGTCGACCGTGCCGCCGCCGGTGGGCGCGAGGCCGAGCGCGGCGCGCATCCGCGGGGCGGCCGCGGCGAGGGTGTAGAGGGACTGCAGGTGCGGGCGGGAGGTCCAGCACCGGACGAGCTTGCTGTCCAGCAGGGTCACGACGAACGTTCCTATCCTCATTTCGGAGGCCGCCGGACCGGGCGCACTGGCAATGTCCACTATGGACGTCAGGTGCGGGGACGCGGGACCGGAAAGGACAGCATGCGCTCGCGCGGCCCGTTCCGGACCGGAACTCCGCCGCGACACGGCGAACGGTACCGGCCCGCCGCCGAACGGTCACTCCGGGTGAGTTCCACCGATCAGCGGTATTCCTCTCGCCTCACGCGGTGGCGATCACCACCTTGCCGAAGTTCTCCCGGCTCGCGAACCGCTCGAAAGCCGCTCCGGCGTCCTCGAACGAGTGAACGCTGTCGATGACCGGCTCGAGGGGCCGCACGTCGAGCCACCGGAGCAGGTCTTCGGTGTCCTCGCGGCTGCCGACCCAGATCTTCCGCACGGTCGCCCCGCTGCGGAAGAGGTCCATGAAGTCGACCGGAGGCCCACTGCGGCCGACGAACCCGACGAGCGCGATCTCGGCGTGGTGCGTCCCGGCCGCGACCAGTGACTGCGCGAACGTGCCCGGGCCGCCGACCTCGACGATCCGGTCCGCACCCCGCCCGCCGGTGGCGTCGAGCACCGCCTTGCCCCATTCCGGCGTGGCCACGTAGTCGATCACCGTGTCCGCGCCGAGCCCGGCCAGCTTGGCCGCCTTGTCCGCACTCGACGTCGTCGCGACGACCCGCGCCCCGCGCGCCTTCGCCAGTTGCACGGCGAACAGGGAGACGCCGCCGGTGCCGAGGGTCAGCACGACGTCGCCCGGGCGCACACCGTCGAGTGACCTCCACGCCGTGACCGCGGCACACGGCAACGTCGCGCCCTGCGCGAAGGTCAGCGAATCCGGCAGTGCGACGAGCGCGTGCTCCGGGACGGCGCGGTATTCGGCGAGCCAGCCGTCCCGGCCGTTGCCGTACCCGATCAGGGTGGCCGGCATCCGCCCGGCGATCCAGTCCGGGTGGAAGGCGTTGATCACCCGGTCTCCCCCGGCGAAGCGCGTGACCTCCTCCCCCACCGCCACGACCTCGCCGGCGGCGTCCGACACCGGGATCAGGTCCTCGGCGCCGGTGGCGATGTGGTCGCCGTTCAGGATGAGCAGATCTCGGTAGTTCAGCGACACGGCCCGCACCCGGACGAGCACCTCGCCGCGCCGCGGCTCGGGCATCGGCACAGCGCCGCGCGTCCGGGCAACCGGGGATACTGGGGAACATGGCCAGCCGCACCGCGACCCCCCTGGACCACCCGGCCCTCGAGGACGTCTCCTTCAGTGCGGCCTTGGAAGCCCTGCGCGACCCGCACCGGCTGGCCATGGTCGCCGCCCTCGCCCGGGAACCCGGCCGGCCGTGCGGCGCGATCATGCCACCGGTCAGCAAGCCCGCCGCGTCCCGGCACTTCAAAATCCTCCGCGCGGCCGGGCTGCTCCGGCAGTGGGACTGCGGAACGCAACGGCTGAACGCGCTGCGCCGCGAGGAGTTCGACACCCGCTTCCCCGGCTTGCTCGACCTGGCCCTCGCCGAAGCCGCGCGCGGCTGATTCGCCGCATTCCTCGCCAACCAGACATTTAGCGTTGCTAATAGATCTGGGTCAGAGCTACCGTCGGGAGCGTGACCGAACTCGCCGACCGGCTGCTGGGAGCCGTCCAGGGGATCCGCCGGGTGGTGCGCCGCCGGGTGCGCGCCGACGTGCCGGGCATGCCGCTGCCGGGCGCCCAGGCCGAGCTCCTGCGCGTGGTGGCCGACCACCCCGGCATCGGCGTCGCCGCGGCCGCACGCGAACTGCACCTGGCGAACAACTCGGTCAGCACGCTGGTGAACCAGCTCGCCGACGCCGGCCTGCTGCGCCGCGAAGCCGATCCCGCCGACCGGCGCGCGGCCCGGCTGGAGGTCACCGCCGCGGCCGCCGACCGGATGGCGGCCTGGCGCCGCGCCCGCACCGGGCTCGTCGCCGACGCCCTCGCGAAACTGTCCGAAGAGGACACCGCGGCGATCGGGCAGGCGTTGCCGGCACTGGAGAGACTCATGGGCATCCTGAAGGAGCAGCCATGACCGAACCCGCGGCGGTGCGCTGCACCGGCCTGAGTCACTCGTTCGGCGCGACTCGCGCGGTCGACGGCGTCGACCTCGAAATCCACCCGGGTGAGGTGTTCGGCCTGCTCGGCCCGAACGGCGCCGGCAAGACGACCACCCTCCGGATGATCACCACGCTGCTGCCGGCCACCCCGGACCGCATCACGGTCTTCGGCGTCGACGTCGCGCGCCGCCGGATGGCCGTGCGACGGCTGATCGGCTACGTCCCGCAACAGCTGTCCGCCGACAGCGCGCTGACCGGCCGCGAGAACGTCGCCCTCTTCGCGCGGCTCTTCGACGTGCCCCGCCGCGGGCGGGCCGAGCAGGTGCGGCTCGCCCTGGACCTGGTCGGGCTGGCGGGCGACGCCGACCGCACGGCCAAGACGTACTCCGGCGGCATGATCCGCCGGCTCGAGCTCGCCCAGGCCCTGGTGAGCTCGCCGCGGCTGCTCATCCTCGACGAGCCGACGATCGGGCTCGACCCGGTCGCGCGGTCATCGGTGTGGGACCGCATCGCCTCCATCCGCGAGGCGACCGGCATGACGGTGCTCGTCACCACGCACTACATGGACGAGGCCGAGCAGTACTGCGACCGCGTCGCCCTGATGGACGCCGGCCGGATCCGCGCGCTGGGCACACCCGCCGAGCTGGAGGCCGACCTCGGCCCGGAGGCCACTTTGGACGATGTGTTCCGGGCGGTGACCGGGAACCGGATCGACCACGAAGAAGGAGGGATCCGCGGTGTCCGTGCCACTCGCCGTACCGCCCGCCGCCTCGGCTGACCCCGGCCCGTTGCGCCGGCTGCGCGTGCTCGGCGCCCGCGTCGGCGCGATGTGCCTGGTGGAGCTGCAGAAACTGCGTCGCGATCAGACCGAACTGCTCACCAGGGCGATCCAGCCCGCGCTGTGGCTGCTGATCTTCGGGGAGACGTTCACCCGGCTGCGCGCGATCCCGACCGGCTCGACGCCGTACCTCGACTTCCTGGCACCGGGCATCCTGGCCCAGTCGGCGCTGTTCATCGCGATCTTCTACGGCATCCAGATCATCTGGGAGCGGGACGCGGGCGTGCTCGCCAAGCTCCTGGTCACCCCGACCCCGCGCGCGGCGCTCGTCGCGGGCAAGGCCTTCGCCGCCGGGGTCCGCGCGCTCGTCCAGGCGCTGATGGTGCTGATCCTGGCGGCGATCCTCGGCGTCGGGCTGACCGCGAACCCGCTGAAGCTGCTCGCGATGGCCGTCGTCCTCGTGCTCGGTTCGGCGTTCTTCTGCTGCCTGTCCATCGTGATCGCCGGGATCGTGCTCTCGCGGGAACGGCTGATGGGCATCGGGCAGGCGATCACGATGCCGCTGTTCTTCGGCTCGAACGCGCTGTACCCGGTGGACCTGATGCCCTCGTGGCTGAAGGTGCTCAGCCACGTCAACCCGCTGAGCTACCAGGTCGACGCGCTGCGCGGCCTGCTCATCGGGACCCCCGCCCACCTCGGGACCGACTTCGCCGTGCTGGCGGTGGCGACGGCGGCGGCCGTTTCGGTCGCCTCGGCACTGCTCGGCAGGTTGGCCCGGTGAGGCACTTGTCTCACCGAACGGAAGCTTTATCACCCGATGCCTAATGTCGAATTCGTGAAACGTCGCGGGGGCGTGGTCCCTTTTGCCGGGTTGTGCGTGCTCGCCGGGATTCTGGCGGCCGGGACGGTGGCGCCCGCCGCCATCGGGGCGGGCCTGCTGTCCAATCAGGTCAGCGATTCGGTGGACGCCATTTCCGCCCGGCTCGCCGCGGCCGATCTGCCGCTGACCACGACGGTGACCGACCGCGACGGCACCCCCATCGCGACGCTCTACGCGCAGTACCGCCTCCCGGTCACCGCGGCCGGGATCGCGACCACGATGAAGGCCGCGATCATCGCCGTCGAGGACCGCCGGTTCTACACCGAAGGCGGCGTCGACCTGCAAGGCATGCTCCGCGCGGCGGTCAACGACAGCAGCGGCGGCGCACTGCAGGGTGCGTCGACGATCACGCAGCAGGACGTCAAGAACTTCCTCATCAACGTCGTCGACCGGAACGACCCCGCGGCCCAGCAGGCCGACCGCGAGGACTCGATCGCCCGCAAGCTGCGGGAGGCGAAAATGGCCGTCCAGCTCAACGACACCATGAGCAAGGACGACATTCTGGCGAATTACCTCAATGTGGTCGAATTCAGCGGAACCGTCTACGGGGTCGGCGCGGCGGCCGAGGCGTATTTCGGGACGACCGCGGACAAACTGACCGTGCCCCAGGCGGCCCTGCTCGCCGGAATGGTGAACAACCCCGGCGTCTACAACCCCTACACCCACCCGGACAAGGCGCTGCAGCGCCGCAACCTGGTCATCGACGACATGGTCACCAACGGCTCCATCCCGGCCTCGTACGCGGCGACGGCGAAGGCGGCCCCGCTCGGGCTGCTGCCGAACGGCCCGGTCACGCCGTCCGGCACGTGCCTCGGCGCGGCGCCGGACGCCGGGTTCTTCTGCGCCTACGCGGAAAGCTACCTGGTGCACGCCGGGTTCACCGCCGACGGGCTGGCCACCGGCGGGTACACGATCAAGACCACCCTCGACCCGCGCGTCTCGCAGGTGACCAAGGACGCCGTCGACGCGAACGTGCCGACCACCCAGGACGGCGTGGCCAACACCTTCGCCGTCGTCCGGCCGGGCCAGGACGGGCACCAGGTGCTGGCCATGGTCGCGAACCGCAACTACGGCACCGATCCGGCGCGGGGCGAGACGTCGACCGACATCGTCGCGGACGCGAGCAACGAGTTCGGGGCGGGCTCGTCGTTCAAGATCTTCACCTCGGCCGCGGCCCTCGTCACCGGCCAGGCGGGCCTCGACACCCCGCTGCCCAACCCGGACAGCCAGTGCTTCCCGGTGCCGGACGCGCATTCGTCCTGCTACACCGTCCACAACGACGGCCACTACGCGGACCCGATCACCCTCGCCGACGGGCTGGCGACATCGCCGAACGTCGCGTTCGTCGGGCTCGAGAGCCAGGTCGGGATGCCCGCCGTGCTCGACATGGCCTACAAGCTCGGGCTGCGCACCACCCTCGCGACCAACGACGCCGGCCGCACGCCGGACCCGAAGTCCGGTAACCCGCAGTACAGCGAGCCGCAGTCGCAGTACTTCCGGAACCTGCTGTCGTTCACCCTGGGCAACAGCCCGGTGAGCCCGCTGGAGATGGCCAACGTCTCGGCGACGCTGATGAGCGGCGGCGTGTGGTGCCCGCCGAACCCGATCCTGTCGGTGACCGACCGGAACGGCAACGCCGTGCCGGTCGCGCAGCAGGCGTGCGAGCGGGTCATCCCCGAGGGCGTGGCGGACACCCTGGAAGCGGGGCTGAGCAAGGACACCACGAGCGGCACGTCCGCCGAAGCGGCCCGCGCGGCCGGCTGGACCCGGCCCGACATCGGCAAGACGGGTACGACGCAGCTGAGCGAGTCGGTCGCGTTCGTCGGCGGTGTCGACGGCTACGCGGTGTCGTCCATGGTGTTCGCCGACGGGCCGCACCCGCGGGAGATCTGCCCGGGCACGCCGGTGCACCTCGGCGACTGCGGCCACGGCGCGTTCGGCGGCACGGTCGCCGCGCCGCCGTACTTCCACGCCATGAACCGGCTGCTGGCCGGGGTCCCCGACCAGCCGATCCCCGCCGCCGATCCGGCGTACCTGGCGGCGCGATCGTGAGCTACCGCGGTTCGAGGAAGACGAGCGGGATCTCGCGCTCGGTCTTCGTCTGGTACTGCGCGTAGTTCTTGAAGTCGGCGGTGATCTTCGGCCACAGCCGGGCGCGCTCTTCCGCGCGGGCCACGCGGGCGCGCATCGGCCGCTTCGGGCCGCCCTTCAGCGAGACCTCGACGTCGGGGTTGTCGCGCAGGTTGAGGAACCACGCGGGATGCGTGTCGTCGCCGCCCCGCGACGCCACGACGACCACCGCGTCACCCTCCTGGTGGGGCGAGGTGAGCAGCACCGACCGCGGCTGCCCGCTCTTGCGGCCGACGGTGGTGAGCTCCAGGACGGGCATGGCGACCTGCCAGCCCACCCGCCCGCCGGTGAGCTTGATCAAGCCGCGGTGCACGGTGTTCATCGTCTTCAGGACGAAGTCGCTTGGCATGATCCCAATCTAGGGCCTGTATCGAAGTCGCCTCCAGCAGGTGAGCTGGGGGTGGCGTGTCCGGACCGGTGCGCCGTGGCCACTCGCTACGACCAGCTCACCGCCGTTACGAAGCCACCGTCCACATCGCCGCGATCAACGAATGGCTCTGACCGACTTCGATACAGGCCCTGGTCCCGCGGCCTCCCGCGTTGCGGTACGGGCTGTATGTCCGGTTCGCCGGATGTCGGTCCGGACGGGATCGGCAAAACCGCCCCGGGAACCGGCAACGGTGTGCGAGGCTGCGCGGCGAAAGAAGAAACGGAAGAGAGAAGACCGATGCTGATCTGGGGCTGGCGTACGCGCATCTACGTGCTGGCGATGACGACGTTCTTGTGCGGCCGGTGCGGTAACCCGGCTTCGCACGCGGTGCGCAAGGCGGTCACGAAGTTCACGCTGTTCTTCATCCCGCTGTTCCCGATCAGCGTCAAGTACACGGCGCAGTGCACGTTCTGCGGGATCGAGAACCGCATCCCGAAGGAGGACGCACTCCGGCTGCAGGCCCAGGAGGAACAGGGCCAGGCCCGGCAGCAGGCGGCGCCGGGGTACCCGCCGCACCCTTCGCAGGGTGGTGCTCCGCAGGCCGGGTTCCCGCAGCACCCGTCCCAGCCGCAGGGGTTCCCGCAGCCGGGGCCGCAGGCGCCGCAGGGTCAATTCCCGCAGCAGGGCCAGTAGGCACAGACCGGCGGCGGCGGTTCGGCGAGCGTCCGGACCGCCGCCGTTCGTGTCTCCGCTCCGGGGATTTCCCCGCAGCGGCAAGGCCCCGGCCGTCTCCGCGGCGGTGAGGCTTCTCTATCGAGTTGTCAAACATCCGCCGGTCGCCGGGTCAGGCGGCCGATCTCTGCTCGGGGTCCAGGAGGGCTTGGCCGGCGGGTGTCAGGACCGCCGGGACGAGCTCGCCCGAGCGGCCGGGGCGGGCCGCGCGGACCAGGCCCTGGTGGGCCAGCGCGTGGGCCGCGAACTGGTCGCCGCACGACAGGCCGTCGATGAACAGGTCCGGTTCGCTGCTGCAGGACACCCGGCCGCGGCCCGCGCCGACTGCTCGGAGCATCGCCCGCATCCGGTGGTTGACCACGGGGTGCGCTGCCGGCGAGCCGGTCTTCTCGTTCCTGTTCATGTCGGTCCCTCCCGCTCGTGGTTCGGCCGCTACCCCTGCGTCGAATCGGTGGGCGGGATTTCGACAGCGGGTCCGGCCGGAGCGTCCCCTCATCTTCACCGCAGGCGATCCAGCACGGGTCGAAGCCTCCTCGACAGGCGTTCGGAGGCCGGCCGCGAACGGATGGGGATCAGAAGGGCGGCTTTGCCACCCCCACCGGTTCCGGCGCCCAGGCACTGCTCCCTTCGCCACCCGTCGCGCGGCTGACCTTGGTCACCTTGGCGGTGGCGTACCGCAGCGACGGCCCGATCTCCTCGACCTCCAGCTCCACGACGGTGCGCTTCTCACCTTCCTTCGTGTCGTACGACCGCTGTCTCAGCCGGCCGTGGACGACCACGCGGGTACCGCGCACGAGCGACTCGGCGACGTTTTCCGCGTGCTCCCGCCACAAACTGCAGCGCAGGAACAGCGCGTCACCGTCGCGCCAGGCGCCGGACTCGCGGTCGAACACCCGCGGGGTGCTCGCGACCGTGAAGTTCGCGACCGCCGAGCCGGCCGGGGTGAAGCGCAGTTCGGGGTCGCTCGTCAGGTTGCTTATCTGCACTAAGCCCCGCCGGTGGGGCGGCGGGGCTTAGTGCAGGTAGGGGTCAGAACGGGGGCTGGTCGCCCGAGTTGGCGTCGCTGGCGGCCGGGGCGGAACCCCAGGGGTCTTCGGCGGGTGCTTCGCCGTTGGCGGCGTTGCTCTGGCTGCGCGAGACCTTGTTGACCTTGGCGGTGGCGAAGCGCAGCGAGGGGCCGACCTCGTCAACGTCGAGTTCGGTGACGGTCCGTTTCTCGCCTTCCTTGGTCTCGAAGCTGCGCTGCTTGAGCCGGCCCTGGACGATCAAACGGGCGCCCCTGGCGATCGACTCGGCCAGGTTCTCCGCGGCCTGCCGCCAGACGTTGCAGCGCAGGAACATCGTCTCGCCGTCCTTCCACTCACCGCTCTGCCGATCGAACGTGCGCGGAGTGGACGCGACGGTGAAGTTCGCGACCGCCGCGCCGGAGGCCGTGAAGCGGAGTTCCGGGTCGGACGTAACGTTCCCGATGACGGTGATACTCGTGTCTCCAGCCATGCTGATCTTCTCCTTAAACGAATAAGTTGATTCCGTGCAGATCGTCAATCGGCCGGCTGACTCGATCAGAACCAGAACCTAAGTAGTTAAGAGTCCGGTTCGGTCTTCTCGCCGCGGGCGATCTGTGTCTCGCCCGAGTGGGTTGGGTTGGGTTTGTCAAGCCATGCTTTTCGGCTTGACAAACCCAACCCAACCCACTGTGCTCTGAGCAGATCGGCAGTGACGAGAAGAACCGGACGCGCCCGAGTCCAGGCTCAGTTCTTGGCGGCGCCAGAAGCCAGGTCCAGGCTGACCACCGGCTGAGCTAGCAGGCGGAGCAGTCCTTCGCGCTTGGCGTCGACGTGGGTGAGGGTCTTCTCCAGTTGAGCCACGTCTCCGAGCCACTGCTTCTCGCGAGCGGCTTCGATGCGCCGGCCGATGTTCGCCTTGATCTTGTCGAGGTTCGGCAGTTCGGCCGGCTCGATCTGCTGGAACGGGCAGCGAAGGCAAGCGTGTTCGTGAGCGCAGGGTGTGCCGTAAGGGCGGACGCAGCTGCCCATCTCGATGCGACGTTGACCGAAATGAGCGGCGAATTCAGACAGTTCCGCAGCCGTCGGCGGCCGGTATTCCTCCGTCGGCCGCAGTGCCCGACGGCGTTCGACGAATTGCTGGTAGCGGTCGATCACTTCCTGGGGATAAACCGCGGTGTAACCCATTGTCGTGTCGAGGTTCCTGTGGCCGAGCAGTTCTGCGGCGATGTGGATGGGCAGCCCGTTATTGACCGCGTCGGTGGTGAACAGACGTCGGAAGTCGTGCGGTGTCAGCCCGGTGCCGATGCCGGCGCGTTCGACCGCGCGGTCGAGGTATTCGCGCAGCGTGGCGGAGTTGAACGTGCGCGGCCGCCCGGCCAGGCGGAACTGGAACAGGAACGGCATCGGGTCCGACCAGGACCGCTCGTGCTCGTCCCGGCGGCTGACGAGTGCGATCGTGCCGTCGGCGGCAGTGACCCGGCTGATGACCTGCGCCAGCACCGACGCCAGCTCCGGGCTGGCCGGGATGACCCGCTCGGCGTCGGTCTTCGACGGTGCGATCTGCAGCAGCGGAACGATCGTGCCGTCGGGCTTGCGGTAAGGCCGGACCGAGTGATGTGTCAGCTCCAGCAGTTCCTCGATGCGGATCCCGGCGTGGCGCAGGACCTCGATCATCGCCCAGGACCAGAACGCTTCATGCTCGAGGAAGACCGGGTCGACCCGGGTGCCGTCGGCGGTGACCAGCCGTGGACCGCTGTCGGCGTCGACCGGGACCGAGCGGGTGTAGGTCGTGCCGGCGAGAACGAACTCCTGCCCGGGCGGAGTCTCCTGGGCCAGGTGCAGCAGCCGGGCGGCGAACTGGCGGTGCTGGTGGGCGGAGCGGACGAGGGCAGGCAGGTTGGGGGCGAACTCGCGGACGCGGGCGTGCATGCGGGCGGTCGCGCGACGTCGCTCGCGGGGCAGGACCCGGACGTCTTGGCGAGTCACCGGGGACGGTGCTGCCCAGTGGGCCCAGCGTTCAGGCGTGTCGTTGGCCCAGTGGTTGATGTCGAGGTAGAAGCTTCGGACGGCGCCGAAGACTTCGCCGGGCCGGCGGCGGGCGCTGCCGTCCTCGAGGACCATGACCCGGGCTTTCCAGGCCTCGATCTGTGGGCGGGTCAGGTGGTGGCTGTCGATGCCCGGGTGGTGGTTCTCGATGTCGCGCCAGAACAGCCGACAGAGCCGGTTAGCGAGCTGGGAGAAGGAGGTGTAGTCCAGGTTCGGGCGCCGCTCGGCCAGGTATTCGGCTAGCAACAGCCGCATCGACGGGCTGACGAGATGGTGCTGGTCGACCATCTGGGCAGGTGAGAGCTGCTGGGCGGTTAGCAGAGCCTGAAACTCCTCCGGCCCGTCGTCGAACAGGCCCGCCGCTCGGCCGCAGTAGTAGGCCGTGGCCCAGGAGATGGTCGTGCCGGAGCCCTTGGCGTCGATGCAGGCTCGCCGGTAGTCCAGCAGATCCGTGCAGGTCAGCTCGCCGAGGGCCTTGCCGGTGCGGATCGACATGCGGGCGAAGTCGATCAAGATGCCGCTGGTCTTCTCCGGCCGTCGGTCGAGTTCCTCGGCGGCGGTCTTGCCGATCAGGGCAAACAGTTCGGTGTCGTGCTCCTCGCGCCAGGTCGACCAGAGCCGGTTGCTCCAGACGGTCAGCAAAAACCCGTAGGTGGGACGGATCGCGCCGCAACACACCAGCGCTTCCAGACCCCGATTGAACCGCATCCGCCCGTAGGCAGTGCTGACGTCGACGTCGACCTCGGAAAGCCAGTCCCGGCCCGCGGAGTCAGCGCCGCTGGCGAGCCAGCGGTCCTGATAGGACTCACCAGGCTGCCGGTCCAGCCAGCCGAGGAAGTTCTCCATGACCGGCGTGTAGTGGGTGACCGGGTCCAAATGCGACTGACTAGTCGGGAGGCGGGTGGCGAGCAGTTCGATGGCTGCGGTGAACAACCTGCGCCGCAGCGGGGCTGTGACCGGTTGCCAGAAGAGCAGGTGCTCGGGAAGTGGTTCCGCAGCGGTCGTGATGGTGTGGCCGGCGTCTGGTTGCGACGGTGCCTGCCGGCCGACGATGGTCATGCTCGGACTGTTCACGTCAGTCCCGGGAACAGGACCGACATGTCCGCGGGGTCGTAGCCGGGTGCAGTGGTCGGTTCGGGTGGAGCCGGGCGGTTGTAATGGTCTTGCATCTTGCGGACCAGGTCGTCGATCCTGGCCCGGGAGTAGATCTGGGTGCTCAGGATCGAGGCGTGGCGCATCAGCCGTTGAACGTCGGTGATCAGCAGGTTCGGGTCGTCCAGCATCCGCATGCAGTAGGTGTGCCGGAGATCGTGGAAGGTGATGTTCGCTCCGCCGAGCTGCTCGTTGGCCCGGTTGAGCACCTGCCGCAGCGCCGAATACGTCATCGGGCGGACCGGACGCCGCAACGTCCACCAGATCCGCGTGTCGCCGGCCGGGCGCCAGTCCTCGGTCTCGGCCAGGTAGGCCGCCAACCACAAGAACGCGTCCGGAGACGCCGGGACCTCCTCCAGCTCCCGGCGCCCCTTGGTTTCGAGCAGTACCACTTGGCGGCCGACGTCGACCTGCTCCAGCCGCATCGCCAGCAACTCGGTCGCGCGCGGTCCGCTGCTGACTCCCAGCGCGACGATGGCCCGGTCCCGGTTGCTCGGCAACGCGGTGAAGAAGTCGTTGAACAGCTCGTTCGGCAACGCCCGCGGCTGCCGTCTGGCGCTGTGCTGGCGGTAGGGAGCTCGGCGCAGGCGCGGTGCGGGCTCCATCGGGCTGCGATGCGAGCCCGGCCGGTCCGGGCCCCGCCCGGCCTGCTCCGGGACCGGGTTCACCACCGGCCCGAGCCCGGTCAGCAGGTGGTATTCGTAGAACATCTTCATCGAGGTCAGCGCGTGGTTGACGGTCGAGGCGGCGTAGCCGGAACCGAGGGTGCGTTTCCCGGTGATCGGGTTCACCGCGCCCGGGGCGGTGCCGTCCCGGCGCCGGGCGCGGCGCTGCGGGTTCTCCGCGACCCGCAACCACAACACGAAGTCCCGGACATCACGGCGCTCCGCCTGATCCCACTGCACTTCGATCGCGGCGAGAAACCGATACCAGAGCAGCAGACTGCGCAAGTAGGCCCGACTTGTCTCCGGGCTGTAGTCGCAGGCCACGAGGTGGTGAACGAACTGCTGCGCAGGTTGATCGGCGACACCGTCGACGTCGAGGAGCCGAGCAGGTTCCAGCGGATCATCCAGCTGCTCGAACGTCCCCACCCGCGGCACTAGCAGCGCCTGGACGTTCCGGTCGTCGGTGAGTGTCCAGCGGTCGGAGGGCACGGTCGAACAAGATGCCATATCCGGACGAGAAGATGATCAACGGGTGCGGCTGGAGGAGCTCAAGTCCGAACACGCGAAGCGGGCGCCCGGCCTGCCGGACACCCGCCCCTGTGTTGCGTGTTGCGCCATACGAAACTCCGATCGGTCACAAGAAGATCTTGACCAGCACCTCTTGGCCGTCGCTGCCTCGTAGAACGACCTCTCGGTCGTCGGTGAGCTGCGATGCGAGGAAGTCGTAGACCTGGATCGCTCGGTTGACCAGGTCGACCTTCTTGAGGCCGGTCCGGTCCTGCAGCCGCAGCAGTGCCTTCCCGCTCTCCTGAACGAGCGGGATGTTCACGCGAGCGACAACCTTCGGCTCGTCGGCTGCCGTGTCGTCCACCGCAGCCGATTCCTTCTCAGTGGCGATAGCTCCTGCTCCCTTCTGGTCCGAGGCGCAGGTCAGTGCGCCCTAACCTCCTCATCGTCGCAGACGGAGAAGATCTTCGCCAGACTTTGCATGAAAAACGTAGCGGAATCCGTAAATCTTCCGGTTGCTCCCGTGGCGATGGAACGCTACGCTTCCGAGGTGGCGGCCGCTTCAACCGGTCGCCATCCAACGGATTCCCCGGAGAGAGGACAAGGAGATGGACATGACCAATCGTCTTTGTGGTGCTTGCCGCGCTGGCCCTGTGACGGTCAGTGGCGAAGTGGTCTGGGCCCGCGGCGTGCCGCCGCAGCCCCAGACCGACTAGGCCCACCCGCGCGACAGTCACCCACCTGTCGTGCCTCCCCAAGTCCCCGGGGCTGCTGATCCAACAGGGATCGGTAGACCGGGTTCACGAAAGGAACCGGAACCGTGGGTGATCCGGTGCAGCAGGACGACGGCGACTTCGACGAGTTCGCCGATCTATCGTCCATTGAGGATGAAACGCCCACGCTCGACGCGCAGTGGCGCAACGAGCCGGATGCACGGTTCAGGTTCGAGAGGAAGGAGACGAAGATGGCGCTCTCGGTACCGCGTGCCAACACGTCCCAGCTTCTCGAAGCGGCGGTAGTCGTGCTCCTCGTCGCGGCGGCGACCATCGCGCCGTCGATGACTCTGAAGGCAGTGCCTGAAGATCTTCCGGTCTGGGCTGTGGTGGGCATGATCGCCCTGCAGCTCGTCGTCGTGATCATGATGGCAGCCAGGACCTTCTTCAAGCCGGGCTATACGAACCGCCCGTCCGGCTGATCGAAGAAGGGGAGATCCATTTCAGGGCCCCTCAGCGCTGGATCCTCAGCGCCGAGGGGCCCTTCGGTTTTGCTCAACCTCGTCACCCTCACGGGGGTTAGTGCGGTCTACATGGCCGACCACGGTGACCGTCGTTTCGCCTGCCATCGGTCTCTCCTCGTCCTCCGGGTGCGGGGTGCACCGCTCTTGCCGATGAGGAGAGCACGGGGGTCCGACAATTCCGGGCCGGGCGACGAGATGCCGACACCCGGCCGGGGTGGTTTCCTGCCGCCATGCCGACGCCGTTTCAGAAGGAGCTCGTCACGCTCGCCCACCGGCTGGCGGACCTGGGCGACCTCGTCGCCAGCACGCTCGAGGAGGCCACTCGCTCGGCGCTGGAAAGTGACCACACGCTGGGCGGACGTGCGCGGGAGCAGGCGGCGGCGGTGGCCTCGCTCGGGGCCGCGTGCGAGGACCAGGCGTGTGCGTTGCTGGCCTTGCACGCGCCGCGGGAGGCGGAGGTGAAGGCGGTCGTCGCGGCCGTGCACACCGCTGCGGATCTCACTCGGATGGGTGGTCTCGCCCGGGAAGTCGCCGAGGCGCGGGGACCCGTGCCGCCGGAGGTGCGGCCCGCGCTGGGCCGGCTGGGCGGGCACGCGGTGGCCGCCGCGCGGGCCCTCCGGGAGGTGCTGGCCGGTGGGGGCGGGACCGGGCTCGATGACGCGGTGTCGCTCGTGGGGGCGGCCGAGCGGGAGGTGCGGGCGTGGGCGGACGGCCGGGAGGGGCCGCGCGGAACCGGTCACGCGGTCGAGCTCGCGTTGCTGGCCGCGGTCTACGGCCGGTTCGCCGCGACGGCGGTCCGGATCGGGCGCCGGGCGGAAGGGTTCGCGCCGGTCGGGGCTTAGCGGCCGGGTGGCGTCGGCGCTCGACACCGTGGACGGCTGCCGGGACACCGCCCAGCCGCGTTCCGGCGGGCATCGCGACTACCGTGGCGGACATGAGCAACACCGAGGCCGCCCCCGCCGAACTCGCCGGTGGCGACCGGCCCGCGGCCGCCGATCCCGACCGTCCCGTTGTCGAGGTGCTCGCTCCGCGCGCGGTGCCCCTCGGCGGGCCGCGCGCGATGCGGGTCCGGCGGACCCTGCCGCAGCGGTCGCGGTCGCTGATCGGCGCCTGGTGCTTCGCCGACCACTACGGCCCCGACGAGGTCAGCGGGCCCGGGGCGATGGACGTCGCGCCGCATCCGCACACCGGGCTGCAGACCGTCAGCTGGCTGTTCTCCGGCGAGATCGAACACCGCGACAGCCTCGGCACGCACGCGATGGTCCGCCCCGGCGAACTGAACCTGATGACCGGCGGGCACGGCATCTGCCACTCCGAGGTCTCGACCGCCGCCACGAAGACGCTGCACGGCGTCCAGCTCTGGGTGGCCCTGCCCGAGCGGCACCGGCACACGGCACGCGCGTTCGACCACTACGTCCCTTCGGTGAACCGGATCGAGGGCGCGGAGATCCGCGTGTTCCTCGGCTCACTGGCCGGTCGGACGTCGCCGATCCCGACGTTCACCCCGCTGCTGGGCGCGGAAGTCGTGCTGGGACCGGACGCCCACATGTCCCTCGGCGTGGACCCCGGCTTCGAGCACGGCGTCCTGGCCGACACCGGCGACGTCGAGGTGGCCGGTACCCGCGTCCGGACGGCGGAGCTGGGCTACCTCGGCACCGGGGTGCGGTCCCTGACCCTGAGCAACCGCGGCACCGAACCGGCCCGGTTCCTGCTGCTGGGCGGCACCCCGTTCGACGAAGAGATCCTGATGTGGTGGAACTTCGTCGGCCGCACCCACGAAGAAATCGCCGCGTTCCGCGAAGCGTGGCAAGCCGGGTCGGACCAGTTCGGCAGTGTCACGGGCTACCCGGGCGAGCGCCTGCCCGCTCCCGCGCTGCCGGCGGTCCGCATCAAGCCCCGCCGGAACCCGGGCTCAGGCCAGGAAGCCGCCCACGGCTGACCGGAACGCGGGCGCGTCGTCCAGCCACGGGTAGTGCGCGGCGCCGGGCAGGACGACGGCGCGGCCGTCCGGGAACAGCGCGGCGAAGCGGTCCGCGACGGCCGGGGTGGCGATCCAGTCCAGTTCGCCGGCCAGCACCAGCACTCCGGCGGTGACGGCGCCGAGCGCGGCACGGGTCGTCTCGGGCTGATGAGCGCCGGCCGAGTTGTAGATCCGGGCGGCCGCACCGTTGCGCTGGCCCGCTTCGCCGGCTTGGTGCTGCCGGGCCGCGGTGTCCCAGCGGCCGTAGTACAGCGGCGCGAAGGCGGCCCAGTCCGCGCTGGTCGCCTTCTTCGCGGCGATCGACTCGTACGCGGCGGCCGCGGCGGAGAACCAGGGAGCGCCGGCCCGCCGGGCCATGATCCGCCGCCGCTGCCCGGGCGGTACGTCGAAGCCGACGGCTCGCGGGCTCGGCGCGATCAGCGCGAGCCGGTTCAGGCGCCGCGGGTACCGGGCCGCGTACCGGACGGCCAGGCTCGCCCCGGCCGAGTGCCCGAGGAGGTCGAAGCGTTCGAGGCCGAGGTGCTTGCGCAGCGCCTCGACGTCCTCGACCTGGCGGTCGCACCGGTAGGTGGCGGGGTCGGCGGGCTCTGCCGAGCCGCCGGTGCCGCGGAGGTCCAGCACGGCGAGGCGGCGCCGGGTCGTCAGGCCGCCGAGATCCCCGAGGTAGGCGCCGGCCCGCATCGGGCCGCCGGGCAGGCAGACCACCGGCGGCGCGGCGCCCGGACCGGAGAGGTGGACGGCGAGCGCGGTTCCGTCCGGCGCGGAGAAGATCGGCACGCCCCGACCCTGGCATCCCCGGGTCCGGGGGAACAAGCCTCACCGCTCCCGGGCGAGGTAGGCCTCCAACGTCGCCATCCGGTGCCCGCGCGCGAACCGTTCCACTTCCTCCGGTTCTCCCCCGCCCTCGATCAACGCCAGCAGCCGCTCGTGCTCCTCGACCGACTCCGGTGCCCGGCCCGGCACCGACGTGAACGTGCTGTCGCGGACCGCCGCCAGCCGGGTCCAGCAGCGCCGGACCAGGTCGACCAGGTTCGGGTTGGGGCAGGCGCCGAACAGCACCTCGTGGAACTCGGCGTTGAGCGCGGTGAACGCCACCGGGTCGAACTCGGCGAGGCTGCGGCGCATCCGGTCGTTCAGCTCGCGGGCGCGCCTCAGCGCCTCGGCCGTCAGCAGCGGCGCGGCGAGGCCGGTGGCCGCGCCCTCGACGATCGCCACCGTCTGCATCGCGTGCTGGTAGGCGACCGGATCGATGGCCACCACCCGGGCGCCCACGTTCCGCTCGAACTCGATCAGCTCCTCGGCCTCCAGCCGGCGCAGGGCCTCGCGGACCGGCACCGCGCTGACGTCGAGCTCGCGGCCGATCTGGTCGAGCACCAGCCGGTAGCCGGGCCCGTAGCGCCCGTCGAGGATCCGGGCCTTGATCGTCTCGTAGGCCAGCTGCGACTTGGTGACCGGTCTTCCCGCGGACGCGCCAATCATGTAGGAAACCATATATGGTCCGCCCGCGAGCGACTCCCAGGAGGCGATGCCGATGTCCCCGGTACTCCCGACCGCGGCCGACCTGATCGTCGGCGGGCTGCAGGCCCACGGCGTCGACACCGTCTTCGGCCTGCCCGGCGTGCAGACCTACGACCTGTTCGACAGCCTCGCCCGCACCGGCGGCGACATCCGCGTGATCGGCGCCCGGCACGAGCAGACCGTCGCCTACATGGCGTTCGGGTACGCGCAGGCGACCGGCCGCACCGGGGTCTGCACCGTCGTCCCCGGCCCCGGGGTCCTCAACGCGTCGGCCGCGTTGCTCTCGGCGCACGGGGCGAGCGCACCGGTGGTGTGCCTCACCGGTGAGATCCCGCGCGCGTACCTCGGCCGCGGGCTCGGGCACCTGCACGAAATGCCCGACCAGCTGGCGACCCTGCGCTCGATCACCAAGTGGTCGGCGCTGGTCGAGCACCCGGTGGAGGTGCCGGACGCACTGGCGACGGCGTTCCGGGAATCGGCCGGCGGGCGGCCCCGGCCGGTCTCGCTGGCGGTGCCGTGGGACGTGCTGGGACTGCGTGCCCCGGCCGGCGTCACCGGCCCGCTGCCGCTGCCCCGCCCGGCCGTCGACCCGGCCGGCATCGAGAAGGCCGCGGACCTCCTGGAATCGGCGAAGCACCCGATGATCATGGTGGGCGGTGGCGCCCGGCACGCCGCCGCCGAGGTCCGGGCGCTGGCGGAGCGGCTGCAGGCGCCGGTGGTGCCGTTCCGCGGCGGGCGCGGCATCGTGGGCGACGACCACCCGCTCGGCTTCACCTGCGTCTCGGGCTTCGAACGGTGGCCCGAGACCGACGTCGTGATCGGCATCGGGTCACGGATGGAGCTCTCCTGGTTCCGCTGGCCGGACAAGCCGGCCGGCCTGAAGACGATCCTGCTCGACATCGACCCGCGGCAGGCGACCCGGCTCGAAGCGGACGTCGCGATCATCGCCGACGCCGCCGACTCGACGGCCGCGCTCACCGCCGCCGCCGGTCCACAACGGACGGACCGGACGGCGGAGTTCACCGCGCTGAAAGCCGCCGTCGCCGAGCGCGTCACCGACGTCGGGCCGGAGCTGGAGTACCTCCGGGCGATCCGGGACGTGCTCCCGCGCGACGGCTTCTTCGTCGAGGAGATCTGCCAGGTCGGCTTCGCGTCCTACTTCGGGTTCGAGGTCTACGCCCCGCGCACGTTCGTCACCTGCGGTCACCAGGGCACGCTCGGCTTCGGCTACCCCACGGCGCTGGGCGTGCAGGCGGCCTTCCCCGGCCGTCCGGTGGTTTCGGTGGCCGGGGACGGCGGCTTCATGTTCGCCGCGCAGGAACTCGCCACCGCCGTCCAATACGGACTCAACGTGGTCGCGGTGGTGTTCGACAACGGCTACTACGGCAACGTCCACCTGGACCAGGAGCGGCTGTTCGACGGCCGCGCGCTCGGCGGGCGGCTGCACAACCCGGACTTCGCCCGGCTCGCCGAAACGTTCGGTGCGCTCGGCCTGACCGCGCGCACCCCGGACGACCTGCGCGGCGCGCTGGACAAGGCGTTCGCCGCGGGCCGGCCGGCGCTGGTGCACGTGCCGTGCGAACTGGGCACCGGCGCGTCGCCGTGGAAGTACCTGATGCCGAAGTCGGACCGCAGCTAGAAAAGCCGTCCGGGACGCGGTCATGACGAGCCGGCGGCCAGGCGCTCCAGCACGGCGAAGACCCGGTCGACGTCGGTCCCGGTCGTCCGCCAGTTGCTGAACGCGGCGCGCAACGCCGGGCGGCCGTCGTACACCGTCGGGGTGAGGAACGTCGTCCCGTCTTCGGCGATGTCGCGCACGAGCGTGTCGATCCGGTCCTGCGTGACCTCGCCGGCCGGGGTGAAGCAGACGACGTTGAGCCGCACCGGCGCCAGGAGGTGCCAGTGCGGCGAGCCGTCGATCCGCGCGCCCAGGTCGCGGGCCAGCGCTACGCAGCGCTCGACGATCTCGCGGTGGCCGGCGCGGCCGTACGCCACGAGCGAGAACCAAGCCGGGAGCGCCCGCAGCCGGCGGGAGTTCTCCGGTGTCAGGTGCAGGAAGTCCGGGTTCTCGCCGATCTCGCCGAGGTAGGCCGCGTTGTTGCTGAACACGCGCAGCTGCAGGTCGCGGCGGCGGGTGAACTGGACGGCCGAGTCGTAGGGCACGTTGAGCCACTTGTGCAGGTCGACGACCACCGAATCGGCCTGGTCGAGGCCGGCGGTGAGCGCCGCGTGTTCCGGGACCAGCGCGGCGAACCCGCCGAACGCGGCGTCGACGTGCAGCCAGAAGCCGTACCGCTGCTTGAGGGCGGCGATCGCCCGCAGGTCGTCGAAGTCGACGGTGTTGACCGTCCCCGCGTTCGCGACGACGACGGCGGGGCCGTCGAGCGTCTCGAGCGCTTCGGCGAGCTTCGCGACGTCGACGGCTTCGCGGCCTGGGAGCACCGGCACCTTCCGCAGGGCGGAACGGCCCATCCCGAGGAACGACAACGCCTTCAGCACGCTCGAGTGCGGCGAACCGGACAGCACGGTGACGGGACCGAGCGCCGCGGCGCCTTCGGTGGAGACGACCACCCCGGCCCGTTCGCCGAGCCATTCGCGGGCGATGGCCAGACCGGTGACCGTGGACATCGTGGCGCCGGTGACGAACGCCCCGGAGAACTCCGTGCCCAGCCCGAACAGCTCGGCCAGCCAGCCGACGGTCTCGCGTTCCAGGTCCTGCGCCGAGGAGTCCATGCCACTGGCGGGATTCTGGTCGTAGGCGGCGGTGAGCCAGTCGCCGGCCAGGGAGGCCGGGGTGGCACCGCCGGTCACGAAGCCGAGGTACCGCGGGCCGGCACCGGCGGCGAAGCCGGGTTCCCAGCGCCGCGCGAACTCGTCCAGCGCACCCCGCGCACCCGCGCCGCCGGCCGGCAGGGGCGCCGGCTCCACGGCGCGGGGCGGGACGGCCGCCGCCCGGCGGTCCAGCCCGGCGAGCGCCTCGGCCGCGAATTTGCTTGCGGCGTCGAGGAGATCGGGCAGGGCGTGCAGGTCATCGGCGAGCCTCGGGTCCATGTCGCCGACGCTAGGGTCGGCGGCACCCCGCTGTCGCGGGCCAATCCCCCGAAACTGGCCCGCTCGCGTGATCAGGCGGGCATCTGGCGTGGTTGGAGGGGCGTCACGCGCGGCGGAGGCGGCGGACCCGGGACTCGGCCGGGTCGAACGCCACCCGGCGCAACGGTCCCGTCAGCAGCAGCACCACCGCCATCGACGACATCGCCGCCAGCACCAGCGCCGCCACGAACTGGGCCGCGCCCGACGTCGCCGTCGCCAGGACCGCGTAGCCGGCCAGCACCAGTGCCGGCGGGGCCAGGAAGCCGGTCAGCACCGGGACCAGCGGCACCCGGTCACCGTCGGGGCGGCGGGCGGACACCACCGCCGCCCCGGCGCAGGTGACCGCCGCGACCAGCAAGCAGCCGCCGACGGTGTCGCTCAACCGGTGCCAGCCCAAGGCCACCGCGGCCGCCGAGACCCAGGCGACGCCCATGCCGCCCGTCACCAGGGCCGTCAGCCGGAACCGCCGGGGCAGGACGATCGCGAGCGCCACCAGCACGGCCATCGCCGCGCTGACGTGCCCGCTCGGGAAGCTGTTGTGGCTCGCCACGCCGAAGCGGTCGCCGGTGCTCGGGCGGTCCAGGACGTACAGCTTGAGCAGCTGCGCCACCACCAGCGGCGCGGCCAGCAGCACCAGCGCCATCACGCCGAGGGCCAGCCGCCGCCGCACCACGGCGATCGCCACGATCAGGACCGCCACCCCGCCGAGCACCACCACCAGGTCGGCCTCCCGCAGCGGGGCCGCCCAGTCCACCGTGGTTCCGGCCGACTGGGCACTGCGAACGACGCCGTTCTCGACGCCGCGGCCCGCCTCCGTGCGGACGAACAGCAGGTAGGCCGCGACGAACGCGAGGGCGAACCCGGCCGCGCCCGCCGCCAGGACCGCCGTGCGGGACGCGGCCCGGGTCACGAGCGCGGGGCGGGGCGGGCGGGTCGCGGAGGGTGCGTCGGTGAGGATCACTGCCATGTCCCCGAGTCTGGAACGCGCTTTTCGGGATCCCGTCAACGCCATGTCATGGTTTCGCTACAAGATCCGCCCGGGTCGCCATGACGTGCGCTTTTCCGAATAATGGCGCCGTGGCCGAGGTACTGGTGGTAGAGGACGACGCGGCGGTGCGGGAGGGGCTGCAGCTGGCCCTGCGCAGGCAGGGGCACGTGGTGCACACCGCGGAATCGGGCGAGCTCGGCATCGAGGTGCTCGTGCGGCACCGGCCCGACCTCGTGGTGCTCGACCTGATGCTGCCCGGCATGGACGGCTTCGAGACCTGCCGCCGGATGCGTGCGGCCGGCCCGGTCCCGATCATCATGCTCACCGCGCGCAGCGACGACTTCGACGTCGTGGCCGGGCTCGAAGCGGGCGCGGACGACTACGTCGCCAAGCCGGTCGAGCCGCGGGTGCTGGACGCGCGGATCCGGGCGGTCCTGCGCCGGGCGGCCGTCGAACGGCCGGACGGGCCGGCGGCGGCCGAAGAACGGCACGGCGACCTGGTGATCGACCGGGCCGCGCTCGAGGTGACCAAGCGCGGCGCGCCGGTGTCGCTGACCCCCACCGAGCTGAAGCTGCTGCTGGAGCTCTCGCGCACGCCCGGGCAGGTGTACAGCCGCCAGCAGATCCTCTCCGCCGTGTGGGACCACGACTACCTCGGGGACTCCCGGCTCGTCGACGCCTGCGTGCAGCGGCTGCGCGCGAAGATCGAGGACGTGCCGGCGAAACCGGAGCACGTGCAGACGGTCCGGGGGTTCGGCTACCGGTTCGGCCGGTCGTGACGGCACCGCGGATCCGGTCGTGGCTCGCCGGGCTGCGGCCCCGGCTGGTGGCCGCCTTCGCGGTGATCATGATCCTCGGCGCCACCACCGCGGCGGGCGTGAGTTACGTCTTCGCGCGCCGGGCCATCCTGGAAGGCGTCCAGGACCAGACGATGCTGAAGCTGCGCGACCAGATCGTCGCGTACCTGCCCACGTTGTCGCTGCCACCCTCGCAAGGCACGCTCGACGCTTTCGCGACGGCACTCGAGTCCAGCAACGCCCTCGTCGTCTACCGGGACCTGCACTCGACTTCGGGCCTGTCGATCGACGACGTGCCGGGCGACCTGCGCCACGCCGTGGCCACCACCACCAACATCCAGTTCCAGCGCATCGACGTCCAGGGCTTCCCGCTGTTCTTCGTCGGTGTCCCGGTGCAGACCGGCAGCGGCCGGCCGAGCGGCCTCGAGGTCTACGCGATGACGCGGCTGACCGACCAGCAGGAAGCGATCGACGAACTGGCCCGCAACACCTTTCTGGTCTCCGCGCTCGTCCTGCCGCTCGCGGTCGGGGTCGCGCTGCTCGCGGCCCGGCAGGTGCTGCGGCCGGTGCGCGCGCTGAACACCGCGGCGAGCCAGCTCGGCCGCGGCCGGCTGGACGTGCGGCTGCGCGCCAAGGGGTCCGACGAGCTCGCGCAGCTGGTCACGACGTTCAACCACACCGCCGCCGAGCTGGAGCGCACGGTGGGCACCCTGCGCACGATGGAGGCCGACGCGCGGCGGTTCGTCGCCGACGTCTCCCACGAGCTGCGGACCCCGCTGGCGGCGATGAACGCGGTCACCGACGTCCTCGACGAGGACGCGGAGCAGCTGCCGCCGGACACCGCGGTCGCGGCGCGGCTGGTGTCGGCCGAGACACGGCGGCTGACCCGGCTGGTGCAGGACCTGATCGAGATCTCGCGGTTCGACGCCGGGCGGGCGGAGCTGCGCCGGGAGGAGCTGGACGTCGCCGCGGCGATCACCGACACCCTCGCCGCCCGGGGCTGGGAACCCGGGCCGGACCTGGTCACCGACCTGCCGCCGGGGGTCACCGCGGACCTCGACCGGCGGCGGCTCGACATCGTCGTGGCGAACCTGGTCGGCAACGCGCTGCGGCACGGCGCGCCGCCGGTCGAGGTGGCGCTGCGGAAGGAGCGCGGTGACCTCGTGCTGACCGTCACCGATCACGGTCCGGGGATCCCCGCCGAAGTGCTGCCGAAGGTTTTCGACCGCTTCACCAAGGCCGATTCCGCCCGCGCCCGGTCCGAGGGCAGCGGCCTCGGGCTGTCCATCGCGCGGGAGAACGCGCGGCTGCACGGCGGCGACATCGTCGCGGCCAACACCGGCACCGGCGCCCGGTTCGAGCTCCGCCTGCCCCGGGAGGCCTGGTGAAGAAACTCGTCGTCCTCGCGGCGCTGCTGCTGGTGAGCGCGTGCGGGATCAAGCCGACGCCGGTGCTGGCGGCGGGCCCGGCGCCGACCCTGCGGGACCCGGCGAGCGAGGGCCGCGGCACCGAGCTGATCCTCTACTTCGTCCTCGACGACCGGGTGACCCCGGTGGCGCGGCCCTCGGCCGGGGCGGCGGGCGTCGAGTCCGCGCTGACGATGCTGATGGACGGACCGTCCGCCGACGAGCGGGCCGGCGGCTACACGACGGCCCTCCCCCGCCGCTCCGGCGCGATCACCTCGACCCCCGGCCCGCCGACGACGATCACCGTCCCGTTCCCGCTGCGGCCGATCACCGGCGCCGGGATCAACCAGCTGGTCTGCACCGCGTTCGCGGCCCTGGCGGCCCAAGGCGGGTACGCGGCCAACGGCACCGTCGCCGTCGCCGGCCCGGACATCCTGCTGCCGTACCAGACGTGCCAGGGGTGAGCGCCGATGTCGACATGCCGCCAAAGCGTCAGCCGGGGTAGGGCCGCGCCGCGCGGGCCTCGGTCAGCGACCGGGCCCACCAGCCCAGCTGGTCGAGCATCGCCTTCGCCGCGACGCCCGCCGCGGCGTCGTTCGGCACGCCGTCGTCCCCAAACCGCGCCTGGGCGCCGTGGAAGCTGACCGTCTCGCGGATGGTCACCGCGTGCAGCTCGGCGAAGACCGCCCGCAGGTGCTCGACCGCGCGCAGCCCGCCCGAAATCCCGCCGTAGGACACGAAAGCGACCGGCTTGGCCCGCCACTCGGGCCGGTGCCAGTCGATGGCGTTCTTGAGCGAAGCGGGGTAGCTGTGGTTGTACTCCGGGGTGACGACGACGAAGGCGTCGGCGGCTTCGAGCCGCGGAGCCACCTTCGCGACTTCGGCGACGACCGTCGCGGACGGCGCGGCGCCGAAGGTCGGCATCACGAGCGGGAGATCGGGTTCGGCGAGGTCGACGACGTCGACTTCGAAGCCGCCGTGCGCCTCCGCGACGCCGGCGAGCCAGTCCGCCACCACCGGCCCGAACCGTCCTTCCCGGACACTTCCCACGATCACCGCGACCCGGATCGGCGCTTCCGACACACTTCCTCCTTGACACGTAGGCATTGCTGCTCTCCGCACCAGAGTGGGACTTCAAGTCCACTTGAAGTCAAGCGTGTCACTGTGGTTGGGTGTCGACCATGGTGAACGCCACGACCCGGACACTGCCCGACCTGACGGTCGGCGAACTCTCCCGGCGCAGCGGGGTGCCCGCGTCGGCCCTGCGGTTCTACGAAGACGAAGGCCTCATCCGCAGCCGCCGCACCGCGGGAAACCAGCGGCGCTACCGCCGGGACACGCTGCGGCGGGTGACGTTCATCCGGATGTCCCAGCGGGTCGGCATGCCGCTGTCGAAGATCCGGGAAGTGCTCGGCCTGCTGTCCGACGACCGCACGCCCACCCGCACCGACTGGGCCCGGATCTCCCGCTGCTGGCAGGACGACCTCACCGCGCGGATCCGGCAGCTGGAACAGCTGCGCGACCAGCTGGACGACTGCGTCGGCTGCGGCTGCATGTCACTGGCCAAGTGCCGGCTCGCCAACCCGGGCGACCGGCTCGGCGCCGACGGCCCCGGGCCGCAGCGCCTCGCCGACCACCGCGGGGACGGCTACGAAGACTGACGCTCCAGCAGGCCGCGGACGTACATCGCCTGCCCGGCGTGCTGGATGTCGTCGTCGAGGACGCTGATCAGGCGCACGCCCAGCGACACCGGCGGGTCCCAGGCCTCGTCGACGATCCGGTCGAGGTCCGGCTCGCCGAGGCCGGTGACGAACCGGACGGTCTGCTCGTGCACGGCGTCGTAGTAGCCGGTGAGCAGGTCCGGTTCGTCGACGCGGACCGCCTCGACGTCGGCCGGGCGGTGGCCGTAGCCGGTGTCACCGGCCGGGAACGGGAGGCCGAACCGGGCGAGCCAGTCCTGGCCGGTCCACACCTGCTCCGTCCCGGCCACGTCGGCGACGTGGTCGTCCTGGACCCGGCTCAGGTGCCACACCAGCCAGGCGATCGAGTTGGCCTCGTCGTCCGGCCGGGTCCCGAGCTGCGCGGCGGTGAGTCCCCCCACCGCCGCGTGCACCGTGCCCTGGACCCGGCTGAACCCCTCGACGAGCAGATCGGCCACGTTCATCCGGCTGCCTCCCGTTGCTGACGCGTTTCCCGGCAGTGCTACCCGATCATGCCCGCCGGCAAACGGCGCCCGCTACCGCGGCAGCAGCTGGTCGAAGAACGAGCGGTAGCGGCGCAGCGCGATCCGCAGCTCCTCGGTGGCCGGTTCGCCCTGCTGCCACTGGGCTTCCAGGTCGCTCTTGTGCTCGGCGAAGGTGGTGGCCAGCGCGCTGATCACGGCGGCGACGAGCTCGTCGGCCTGCCGCACCGCCTGCTTCGGGTCGTCGACGAAGCCGACCTGGACGTTCTGCCAGCGGTCCCGGAACCCGGTGATCTTGTCCTCGTCGATCAGCTCCGGCGTCTCGACGTCCTCGTCGGCCGACGCGGCGGGCGTCTCCACGTCGCCACCCGATCGGGCGGGCGTCTCGACGTCGCCGCCGGATTCGGCAGGTGCCTCCACGTCCCCGCCCGATTCGGCGGGCGTCTCCACGTCCCCGCCCGAGCCGTAGGAGGTGGTGGTGTCGTCGGCGTCGTGCCGCCCGGCCGAAGCCAGGTCGGCGGTGCTCAGGTTCTGGTCGTCGTCGGCGGTGTCCGGTTCGCGGAAGTCGGCCCGGTCCTGGCCGGGGACATCGGTGGTGCTGTCACCGGAGTAGCCGCCGGTCTCGTGCACGTCCTCACGCCCCGTCAGGTCCCGGTCGTCCTCGGCGTCGTGCCGCGTCAGGTGCTCGGTCATGGTCAACGTCCTCCATTCCACTCGGTCCGCGGGTTCGCGGACGCCTGGCGCTCGGTCTCGTGACGGTCCGTCTCGTGACGTTCGGTGTCGTGACGGCCGGTCTCGTGGCGGTTGCTGTCGTCACGGCCGGTGTCGCGGCGATCGGTCGCACGCTGCTCGGTCCGGTCGTGGTCGTGCCCGCTGTGGTCATGCCCGCTGTGGTCGTGCCCGTTCCGGCGGTCGTGGTGGTCGTGCCGCTCGTCGTCGTCGGCACCGTCGGTCAGCAGGTCCTCGACCACCGTGCGGTAGCGCACCATCGCGTCCCGCAGGTCCTCAGTGGACGCTCCGTCCCGCTTCTGCTGCGTGGCGTGCGCGGCCCGGTAGTTCTCGAGGGTCTTGGCGTGCCGCACGGAAAGGTCGGCCACCTGCTGCTCGTAGCCTTCGGTCGGGTACCCGCGTTCGGCCATCAGCGAGTTCAGGACCTGGTCGGCCTCGGCGACCGCGGCGGACGGCTGGTCGACGAACTTTTCCTGTACCTGCGCCCATTCCCGGGCGTAGCGCTCGCGGGCCGACGCCGAAAGCGGCCGGATGTCGAGCTCCTTGTGCCGGCGTTCCCGCTCGGCGAGCTCTCGCTGCGCGGCCCGGGGGCTGTCCTTCTCCGCGACCGTGCGGTCGTACTCGGGACCGAACCGCTGCTGCAGTCGTTTTCGTTGCATTTCTTGCGTCACCAGCCAGATCACGGCGCCGAGCACCGCGACGGCCACGACGACGATCAAGACGATCAGCCATGTGGGCATCGCTCAAACTCCTTCAAGGAATGTCAAGCCCCCGTGCGTCCGGTGTTCCCTGATTACCTCGCCCGAAAACGGGCACGGGACTCCCGACCTCGGGATTCGGCCGTCCGGCGGCGCCGATACGGCCGGATGCCCGCGCCCCGCACGGGGAAGGTAACGGTGATGACACAGCGTAGCTAGCAGCGCTATCAGCATTGTGGTATCGTTGATAACAGCTCGAGTGAACCGGCGGCCACCGATGCCGCCCGGACCGGAAAGAAGGAACCGATGAGCACCCCCACCGAGTCCCGCGTCGCGATCGTCACCGGCGGCTCCCGCGGCATCGGCCGCCAGGTCGCCGAGCGCCTGGCCGCCGACGGCATGGCGGTCGTCGTCAACTACGCGGGCAACGAGAAGGAGGCCACGGCCACCGTCGAGGCCATCGGCGCGCGCGGTGGCCGGGCGATCGCGGTCCGCGCCGACGTGGCCGACCCGGCCGCGGTCGCGGAGCTGTTCGACACCGCGGAACGCACGTACGGCGGCGTGGACGTCGTCGCCCACCTGGCCGGCGTGATGAACCCGCCGACCCCGATCGCCGACACCGACTTCGACGTCCTCGACCGCGTGCACCGCACCAACATCCGCGGCACGTTCGCGGTGGCCCAGCAGGCCGCGCGGCGGGTGCGCGACGGCGGCGCGGTGATCACCACCTCGACGTCGGTGCTCGGGCTGAACCTGCCCGGCTACGGCGTCTACAACGCGACGAAGGGCGCGGTCGAAGCGATCACCATGATCCTGGCCCGCGAGCTGCGCGGCCGCGACATCACCGTGAACACGGTCGCGCCCGGCCCGACCGCGACCGCGCTGTTCCTCGACGGCAAGGACGAGGAGACCATCGCCCGGATGGCCAAGCAGCCGCCGCTCGAGCGGCTCGGGCAGCCGGAGGACATCGCCGAGGTGGTCGCGTTCCTCGCCGGCCCGGCGCGCTGGGTGAACGGCCAGGTGCTGCGCGCGAACGGCGGCATCGTCTAGTGTCGCGCGTCTGAAGTTCGTTGCCGGGTGGCGTGGGGCAGGATCTCGTCGGCGGTCTTGGTCCAGGTGAACGGGTGGCAGCGGTCGTTCCAGCCGTTGATGAAGGCCCGGATCGCGGTGACGAGCTGTTTGACGTTGTCGAAGGATCCGCGGCGGATGGCCTGGCGGGTGATGATGCCGAAGAAGACTTCGACCAGGTTCAGCCAGGAGCCCGAGGTGGGCGTGAAGTGCAGCGTGATCCTCGGGTTCCTGGCCAGCCAATTCTTGATGTCGGCGTGCTTGTGGGTGTGGTAGTTGTCCAGCACGACGTGTAGTTCGCGGCGCGGGTAGGCCTTGGCGACCTTCTTGAGGAAGTCGAGGAACTCGGCTTTGCCGTGGCGGTCGTAGCACTGGTCGGTGACTTTCCCCGTCGCCGTCTCCAGTGCTGCGAACAAGGTCGTGGTCCCGTTGCGTTTGTAGTCGTGGGTGGCTTTCTCCGGCAGCCCCGGGCGCAGCGGCAGCATCGGCGCGGTGCGGTTGAGCGCCTGGATCTGGGACTTCTCGTCCACGCACAGCACCACCGCTTTCTCGGGCGGGTTCAGGTACAGCCCGACCACGTCCCGGACCTTGGCTTCCAGTTCCGGGTCGGTGGAGAACTTGAACGTCTCCTGCCGCCACGGCTGCACGTGATATCTGCGCCACGCCCTGGCCACGGTCGCGTCGCCGACACCCAGGTGGCGGCCCAAAAGCCGGCTTGACCAATGCGTGACCGCCAATGCCTCCGGCGGCGGCTCGAGGGTGGCCGCGATGATCCCGGCATCGTCCACGGTCTTCGGTCGCCCGGGCCGAGGCTCGTCATCCAACCCCGCCAAGCCACGCTCGGCGAACCGGTCACGCCACTTGATCACCGTCGGACGAGAAACCCCGTACAGCCGAGCCGTGCCCGCCGTTCCATGCCCGTCCGCGACCGCCAGCACGATCCGGGCCCGCTCGACATGACTGGCCCGGATCGCCCGCGACCGTGTCCACGACTCCAACACCGCCCGGTCCTCGCAACTGATCACCAAACCCGACGAAGGCATGACCCATCATCGCAAACCCACAGCCGTAAACCAATTAACGACGCGTGACACTAGCGGGTGAACCGGCTGACGATGACGTGGTCCTTCGCCGGCCCGCGCATGGCCCACTCCTGCCGCCACCGCGCGGCGCCGGTCACGCGGTACTCGCCGCGGTAAAGGTCGGCTCGGCAGGGGTGGTCCGCCGTCCAGTGGCCTTCGCGCAGGTCGAGGTCGTGGAAGAAACCGCCGTGGTCGAAGTGGACCGACGCCCGGCCGGGACCTGCCGGGCGGTAGTGCAGGGTCCGGGTGACCGGTCCGGTGTGGCCGCCGAGCCGCAGCCGGCCCTCCTCGTGGTAGACGAGGACGCCGCCGGCCTCGGTGAAGGTGGCCGTCCCGGTCACCTCGCCCGCCGGGTCGCCGTCCGCGGTACGGATTTCCCGGTCGAGGCGCCAGACACCGGCGAAATACGCGGAGAGATCGGGAACCGGCCAGTACTGCACCCGCCCATTCTCGCACCCCGCGGCGGGGCGGACCGGAACTGTCGGACCCCCGCTCTATAGTCGGGCGGGTGGCAGAGACCGACCTCGCACCCGCGTCCGACGCGCTGGAGACCCTCCGGCGCGTGTTCGGCTACGACAGCTTCCGCGGCGAACAGGCGGCGATCGTCGAGCACGTGATCGCCGGCGGCGACGCGCTCGTGCTGATGCCCACCGGCGGCGGGAAGTCGTTGTGCTACCAGATTCCCGCGCTCGTGCGGCCCGGCGTGGGCGTGGTGGTCTCGCCGCTGATCGCGCTGATGCAGGACCAGGTCGACGCGCTGCGCAACGCCGGTGTCCGCGCCGGTTTCCTCAACTCCACCCAGGACTACGCGGCGCGGCAGGAGGTGGAGACGGCGTTCCTGAACGGCGAGCTCGACCTGCTCTACCTGGCGCCGGAACGGCTTTCGGTCGAATCCACCGTGCGGCTGCTCGACCGCGGCAAGATCTCGCTGTTCGCGATCGACGAAGCGCACTGCGTCGCCCAGTGGGGCCACGACTTCCGGCCCGACTACCTCCGGCTCTCGGCGCTGCACGAGCGGTGGCCGGACGTGCCGCGGATCGCGCTGACCGCCACCGCGACCGAGGCCACGCACCAGGAGATCGCCGCCCGGCTGAACCTCGGCGAGGCGCGGCACTTCGTCGCGAGCTTCGACCGGCCGAACATCCAGTACCGGATCGTCGGCAAGAACTCGCCGCAGCGGCAGCTGCTGGAGCTGCTGCGCACCGAGCACGCCGGTGACGCGGGAATCGTCTACTGCCTGTCCCGGAACTCGGTGGAGAAGACCGCGGAGTTCCTGGTGCAGAACGGGATTCCGGCGGTGCCCTACCACGCGGGGCTCGACGCGCGCACCCGCGCGAAGCACCAGTCGCGGTTCCTGCGCGAGGACGGGCTGATCGTGGTCGCGACGATCGCGTTCGGGATGGGCATCGACAAACCGGACGTCCGGTTCGTCGCGCACCTCGACCTGCCGAAGTCGGTCGAGGGCTACTACCAGGAGACCGGCCGCGCCGGGCGTGACGGCCTGCCGTCGACCGCCTGGCTCGCGTACGGGCTGCAGGACGTCGTCCAGCAGCGCAAGATGATCGACACGTCCGAGGGTGACGAGGCCCACCGGCGGCGGCTGGGCGCGCACCTGAACGCGATGCTCGCGCTGTGCGAGACGGTCGAGTGCCGCCGCGTGCAGATCCTCAACTACTTCGGGCAGCAGGCCGGCCCCTGCGGCAACTGCGACACGTGCCTGAACCCGCCGGAGAAGTGGGACGGCACGATCCCGGCGCAGAAACTGCTGTCGACCGTCGTGCGGCTGCGCAACGAGCGGCGCCAGAAGTTCGGCGCCGGCCAGGTCATCGACATCCTGCTCGGCAAGTCCACGCCCAAGGTCACGCAGTTCCAGCACGACACGCTCAAGACGTTCGGCATCGGCACCGAGCTGCGCGAGCCGGAGTGGCGGGCGGTGGTGCGGCAGCTGCTCGCCCAGGGCCTGCTCGCCGTCGAAGGCGACTACGGCTCGCTCGTGCTCACCGAGACGAGCGCGGAGGTGCTGGGCGGCGATCGCCAGGTGCTGCTGCGCCGCGAACCCGAGCGGGCGGCCGCCGCGAAGGTCCGTACGGCGCGGAAGACCGCCGCCGCGGTGGAGATGCCCGCGGAGGCGGCCCCGCTGTTCGAACGCCTGCGGGCTTGGCGGGCCGGCGTCGCGAAGGAACAGGGCGTGCCCGCCTACGTCGTCTTCCACGACGCGACCCTGCGCCAGATCGCCACGCAACGACCGGCGTCGCTGGCGGATCTGGGCACGGTCAGCGGCGTCGGGGAGAACAAGCTCGCCAAGTACGGCGAGGGACTCCTGGAGGTCCTGACCGCCGGATGACTTACCGGCCGGTGGCCGTCCCCGGGTGGCCCGGCTGTCCGGTCACCGAGTTGACCTTGCGGACCGCGCCGGCGATCTGCTGGTGGTACTTGCCCTTGGTCTTGTCGTCGACGAACTTCGCGGCCTTGCCGACGGCCTGGTTCACCTTTTCGGGGTTCTTCTTGGCGTACGCGCGGGCCGCCCCGGCGGCGCCGGCCAGCATGGTCAGCTTCTTCATCAGAGGCACGGTGGCCCTCCCTCGTCGGTTGCGGTCATCCTGACAACGCGGACGAACCACCCGGAGGTTCCCCGTGTGACGAGGGCCAAAACCTGGGCTCGCCGCGGCCGGCCCCGGAAACCCGCGTGATCAGAGCCGGACTTCACGTGATCAGGACCGTAACTCGCGTGATCAGAGCCGGAACTCGCGTGATCAGGACCGGAACTCGCCGGATCCGGGTTCGATCACGCGAGTTACGGGTTCCGTCACGTGAGTTACGGGTTCGATCACGCTCGGCGCGGTGGAAATTGCCGCGCGGACCGCCGCCGCGCGGCTCTAGGCTCGCGATCATGCGCGACCTGGCCGCCCTGCCGAAGGCCCACCTGCACGTCCACCTGGAGAGCACGATCCGGCCCGCCACGCTCCGCGAGCTGGGCGAGGCGAACGGAGTCGACGTCCCGGGCGAGCCCCCGGTCTTCGACGGCTTCCGCGCCTTCGCCGACCACAACGCGCTGATCCGGTCCTGTCTGCGGCGTCCGGAAGACTTCGAACGCATCGCGCGCGAGTACTGTGAGGACGAAGCCGCCCAGGGCACGCGCTACGCCGAAATCACCTTCACCGCGGCCTCGCACGGGGAACGGCTGGGCGACCCGGAAATGCCCTTGGTGTCCGTCCTCAACGGACTTTCGCGGAGCACGGACCTGGCGTGGCGGCTGCTGCTCGACCACTCCCGGCGCCGGTCGGTCGAGCGGGCCGAGCGCACCCTCGACCTCGCGCTGAAGTACGACGAAGTCTTCGCGATCGGCATGGCGGGCGAGGAAAACCACTCACTCCGGCCGTTCGCGACGCTCTTCGAGAAGGCCCGCGCGGCCGGCATCCACCTGCTGCACCACACCGGCGAAGACGCCGGGCCCGACAGCATCCGCGAGGCGCTCGAAGTGGGCCGCACGGAACGGCTCGGCCACGGCATCCGCGTCCTCGACGACCCCTCGCTGGTCGCGGAAGTGCGTGAGCGCGGCCTGGCCCTGGAGGTGTGCCCGTCGTCGAACGTGACGCTGGGGCTGGTGCCGTCGCTGCCCGAGCACCCGCTCCCCCGCCTGCTCGACGCGGGCCTGACGGTCACGCTCAACACCGACGTCCCGTCGGTCACCGGCGCCGGCCTGGCCGAGGAGTACGCCCGGGTGCAACGGGCGTTCGGCTACGACGACACCACGATGGCGGACTTCGCCCGCGCGAGCGTCACGGCGTCCTTCGCGCCCGAAGCGACCAAAACGGCCATGCTGCGCGGCATCGACGCCTGGCTCACACCGGCAGCAGGCGGGTGACCAGCGTGCCGAGCTGGTGCACCGTGCGGCACTCGTGCATCGCCACGACCTCGGCGTACTCCAGCGCCGCCGAGTCCCCCGTCGACCACAGCGACCGGCGCTCGGGGTTCAGCCAGTAGACGTGCCGCGCACGGGCCTTGATCTCGCGGACGGCGTCGAGGTTGGGGTCGCCGCCGTTGGTGCGGGCGTCGCCGAGGATCAGCACCGACGTCCGCGGGCCGACCGCGTCCAGCCAGTTCTCGGTGAACTGCCGCAGCGAGCCGCCGTAGTCGCTGTGGCCGTCCCAGCGCACCAGCGCCGCTTCGGCCAGCATGCGCGCGCCCAGGTGCTCGGGGTCGGCCGCGCCGGTGGTGACCAGGTGGGTGACCTCGTCGGTGCTGTCGACGAAGGCGAACACGCGGATCTTGCTGAACTGGTCGCGCAGTGCCTGCACCAGCAGCATGGTGAAGTTCGCGAATCCCGCGACAGAACCGGAAAGGTCGCACAGCAGCACGATTTCCGGTCGTCCGGGGCGCCGGTGGCGGTAGACCGGGCGCAGCGGCACGCCGCCGGTCGAAAGCGACCGGCGCAGCGTGCGGCGCAGGTCGATCTGCCCGCGCGTGGTCCGCTTGCGGCGGGCGGCCAGGCGCGTCGCCAGCTTGCGGGACAACGGCTGGATGGTGCGCCGCAGCTCCGCGAGCTGGGTGCGGCTGGCGATGAGGAAGTCGACCCGGTCGGGTGAAGGGGCGATGGCGTGCTTGGCGACGCGTTCGCGGCCGCGGACCTCGGCCGCGCGGCGCCGCGCCTCCGTGCGGACCTGCCCGCGGAAGCCTTCGACGCGGCGGCGGATCTCGTCGCGGTCGAGCCGGTCGGTGAACTCGCCGCGCGCGCCGCCGCCGCGGACCGCGGCCAGCACCCGGGCGATCAGCGTCTGCGGCTGGAGCCGCTCGAGGGTCTGGTGGGCGGAGAAGCCACCGCCCGGGCCCGACGCCGAGCCGTACTGGCCCAGCATGTCGACGGCGAGGCCGGCGAGCTGGGACAACGCCTGCCGATCGCCGTCGGCGAGCGCGGCGGCCAGCTCTTCACGCAGTTCCTCCAGCGTCGACGGCTGCTCTTCACGGGCCCGCTCGGGGGCGCCGATCCCCGCCGGGAAGTAGAGGTCGAAAGCGGCGTCGAAGACCGCGCGCTGCCCGCCGCGCCGGACCAGCGCCGCGGCCAGGCCCTCGCGGACCAGCTCGCGGTCGTCGAAGCCGAGCACCTCCAGCGCCGCGGCGGCGTCGACCGTCTCGGCGGGGCCGGCCGGGATGCCCTGGGCGCGCAGTGCCTTGACGAACGCGGCGAGCCGCTCCGGCACGCCGCCGGTCACGATGCGTCCAGGACCTGTTCGAGCTTCAGGCCGGCACCGGCCTTGGCGATGTCGTCCTGGTGCTTGAGCACGACGCCGAGGCTGTCCCGCACGACCCGCTCGTCCAGCGTCGAAGCGCCGAGCGCGAGCAGGGTGCGCGCCCAGTCGATGGTCTCCGCGACCGACGGCAGCTTGCGCAGGTCCATCGCCCGCAGCGCGGCGATCACCCGGACGACGGAATCGGCGAGAGCGGCGTCGATCCCCGGGACCTTGAGCCGGACGATGTCGCGTTCGAGGTCCTCGTCCGGGAAGTCGATGTGCAGGAACAGGCACCGGCGGCGCAGCGCCTCGGACAGCTCGCGCGTGGCGTTGGACGTCAGCACGGCGAACGGCGCGCGCGTGGCGGTGATCGTGCCGAGTTCGGGCACGGTGACCTGGAAGTCGCCGAGCACCTCCAGCAGGAGACCTTCGACCTCCATGTCGGCCTTGTCGGTCTCGTCGATCAGCAGCACGGTCGGCTCGTCCGAGGAGATCGCGGTGAGCAGCGGGCGGCGCAGCAGGAACTCCTCGCCGAAGATGTCGGTGCGGGCGTCCTCCCACGTCTCGTCGCGGCCGGCGGTGATCCGCAGCAGCTGCTTCGCGTGGTTCCACTCGTACAGCGCGCGGGCCTCGTCGATGCCCTCGTAGCACTGCAGGCGCACCAGCCGTGAGCCGCTGACCTGGGCGACGGCCTTGGCGAGCTCCGTCTTGCCGACCCCGGCGGGGCCTTCGACCAGCAGCGGCTTGCCGAGCCGGTCGGCGAGGAACACGGTGGTCGCCACGGCCGTGGACGCCAGGTAGCCCGCCTCGGCCAGCCGGGCCGACACGTCGTCGACCGAGGTGAAGAATCCGGTGCCCACCACGTGCCTCCTAAGCGGTCGCTCACCCGGAGCGTACCGGAAGAGCGGGCTAGCATCGGCCGCGTGACCTACGTTGCCGCTTCCGGCCGATACGACTCGATCCCCTACCGGCGCTGCGGGCGTTCCGGGCTCAAACTGCCCGCGATCTCGCTCGGGCTGTGGCACAACTTCGGCCACGACCGGCCCCTGGAAACCCAGCGCGCGATCACCCGCCGCGCCTTCGACCTGGGCATCACGCACTTCGACCTGGCCAACAACTACGGCCCGCCCTACGGCTCGGCGGAGGAGAACTTCGGCCGGCTGCTGGCCACGGACTTCAAGCCCTACCGCGACGAGCTGGTGATCTCCACCAAGGCCGGCTACGACATGTGGCCCGGCCCGTACGGCGAGTGGGGCTCCCGCAAGTACCTGCTGTCCTCCTTGGACCAGTCGCTCGGCCGGCTGGGCCTGGACTACGTCGACATCTTCTACTCCCACCGCTTCGACCCCGAGACGCCGCTGGAGGAGACCGTCGGGGCGCTCGACGCGGCCGTCCGCGCCGGGAAGGCGTTGTACGTCGGGATCTCGTCCTACAGCTCCGAGCGGACGGCCGAGGCCGCGCGGCTCCTGCGGGACCTCGGCACGCCGCTGCTGATCCACCAGCCGTCGTACTCGATGCTCAACCGCTGGATCGAGGAGGACGGCCTCCTCGACACCCTCGAAGAGGCGGGCGCGGGCTGCATCGCGTTCTCCCCGCTGGCGCAGGGCCTGTTGACGGACAAGTACCTGAAGGGCGTCCCGGCGGACTCCCGCGCGGCGCAGGGCAAGTCCCTCGACCCGGACACCCTCGACGAGGACCGGCTGGGCCGGGTCCGCGCGCTCGACGGCATCGCGAGCCGCCGCGGGCAGTCGCTGGCGCAGCTGGCCCTGGCCTGGGCCCTGCGCGACAGCCGGGTGACCTCGGTGCTGATCGGCGCGAGCAGCGTCCGGCAGCTCGAGGACAACGTCGGCGCGCTCGGCAACCTCGAGTTCTCGTCCGAGGAGCTGACCGAGATCGACGGCCACGCGACCGACGCGGACATCAACCTCTGGAAGCGTTCCTCGGACGCCTGAGCCGGGGCCCGGCATGACTGACGCCCCCGGTCGCTTCCATGCTCCGGGGGCGTCGCCCTGCTGCCGATCGTATCGATGTCACCTGTCCGGGTGCCTGAGTCCTTCGTCGATGCGGGTGCACAAGGAGCGCAGTGCCTGCCTGAGTTCTGCCGGTCGGATGTCCGTGACGTCGGCGTCGAAGGTGAGGAGCAGTCCCGCCAGTCCTGCCCATGACCACGCGCCGAGCGTGAGCCGGCAGCTGGAGTCGGTGTGGTGTTCGACCGTCGATCCGCCGGGGGCGAACCGGGCGACGACGGGCGCCGGTAACGCGACGAGCGCCGACCCGCGGCATGGCCATTCCGCCGGGGTGTCGCCGCGGTCGTGCGTGCCCATGACGAATGCGACGGGATCGCCGTGCGGGACGTCGCGGCGGTCGAAGGTTCTTCCCGTGGGCATGCGTGGTTCGAAGCGGTCGATGCGGATCGCGCGCCATCGGTCCGCGTCCGGTTCGAACGCGACGAGGTACCACCGTGCCGCCCACACGACGAGGGCGTGTGGTTCCAGCGTGAGCGTCGCCAATTCGTCCTCGCCGGTGTAGTCCACGCGAACGAGGTGCTGCCGGTTGATCGCGCCACCGATGACGCGGATGATCTCGGCATCGATGGGCGCCGCGGGGAACTCCCAGTAGTTGCGCGCCGCGGAGACGGTGAACGCTTCGGCGTGCACACGGCTGCGGGCGGGCATCGCCTGCTGCAGCGTGGCGAGGGCGCGTGCCGAGTTCTCGCGGATGCCGTGCAGGATCGTGGGGACGGTCTGGAGCGCGACAGCTGCCGCGACAGCCTGGTCCTCGTCGAAGACGACCGGCGGCAAGCGGGTGGCGCGGCCGAGCCGGTAACCGCCGCCCGCTCCGCGCACGGCCTCGATCTCGTACCCGAGCTCTCTGAGCGTGTCGACGTCGCGCCGCACGGTCCGCACCGACGCCCCGAGCCGGGTGGCGAGCTCCTCGGCGGTCAGGGTCGCGCCGACCCCGAAGATCGACAGCAGCTTGAGCGTCCGCGCGGAGGTGGCAGCCATCGCTCATCCCCTCACCTCAAGCGGTCACTCGGTGGCAACTATATCCGCCACGGTGGCCGGCATGACCGCTTCACAGACTTCTCGAGAGGGCGCCTCGGCGCCCGTCTCCGGCACCGGCGCGAGCGTCGCCCTTCTGGTGGTGCTCTTCGGTTCCTTCATGGACCTCCTCGACGCGACGATCGTCACCGTCGCGGCCCCGGCGATAGCTCGTGACCTGGGGGCCGGCGACGCTCAGATCCAGTGGACGATCGCCGCCTACGTCCTCGCCCTGGGCGCGGGCCTGATCACCGGCGGACGGCTCGGTGATCAGTACGGCCGCAAGCGCCTGTTCACGATCGGGCTGACCGGGTTCATGCTCGCCTCCGCACTCTGCGCGCTGGCCGCCGATCCGGGAATGCTCATCGGCATGCGCGCCGCGCAAGGACTGACCGCGGGGATCATGGTCCCGCAGGTGTTCGGGATCATCCGGGCCTCCTTCGCCCCGGGCGAGCGTGCCAAGGCGTTCGGCGCCTACGGGGCGGTCCAGGGGCTCGCTTCGGTCGCCGGCCCGCTGCTGGGCGGGCTGCTCGTCGACAGCGACCCGTTCGGTCTGGGCTGGCGCACCATCTTCTGGATCAACGTGCCTGTCTCGATCCTGGCGCTCACCATCGGCGCGAAGGCCTTGCCGGAGTCCCGCTCCACTTCGACCGCGCGGCCGGACCTCCTGGGCGCGCTGCTCGCGGCCGCGGGCAGCGTGCTCCTGCTGCTGCCGATCATCCAGACCGAGACCTGGGGATGGACCTGGGCCAGTTACGCCCTCCTCGCCGCCGGAATCATCGTGCTGGCGATCTTCCTCGCCTACGAGCGCCGCCTCGCCCGACGCGGGAACGAACCCGTCTTCGATCCGGCCCTGCTCCGGATCCGCGCCTTCACGATCGGCCTGAGCGCATCCGTGCTCTTCTTCGGCGGCATCGGATCGTTCTTCCTCACCCTGTCGGTCTACCTCCAAAACGGCACCGACCGCACGGCGTGGGAGACCGGCCTGGTGATCCTGCCCTACGCGCTCGGCTCGATCGTCACTTCAGGACTCGGCGTCGCTCTCGCCGCCAAGGCCGGACGAGCTCTGCTGATCACCGGCTCGCTCACCATCGCGGCATCCCAGCTCATCCTGTGGGCGATCGTCAGGGACGGCACCGATCCCGGATACTGGCACCTTGCCCTCGCCCTTTTCCTCGGCGGCCTCGGGCTCGGTCTTGCCGCCCCCATCCTCGTCAACGTCGTCCTCACCGGCATCCCCGGACGCAACGCAGGCGCCGCCGGCGGCGTGCTCTCCACCGTCAACCAGATCGGCGGCGCCATCGGCATCGCCGTGCTCGGCACGGTCTTCTTCACCACCGTCACCGGATCGACGACCGACGCACCGGGACTGGCCGGCCACGGTCACGCGCTCAGCGTCGTCCTCGTCGTCTCCGCGGTGCTCTACGTCATGGCGGCACTCGTGATGCTCGCGCTCCCGAAGGCCACGGCCGGGCATGTCGACCAGTGAACCCGCGCCGAGGGGATGCGCAGCCCCGGACGAGATCAGTCCGTCAGGACGGCGTTTCCTGCGTGTCCGGATGGGAGCGCCCCCCGTTTTCCACGCTACCGGTCGGCACCGACAGTTTCGGTGTCGCCGCCTTGGGCCTCCGCGGACAGGTCCTGCCACTCGTCCCAGGTCGCGAGCCGGTCCTCATAGGCCTGCCGGATCATCGGGTGGAAGCCCTGCCCGAAGAGGACCCGCAGGGGCGGGTGGGCGGCGTCGACGACCTTGAGCAGGGCCAGGGCGGCGGCGGCCGGGTCGCCGGCGGGCTGCTTGCCGGCGACCTCGGCGAGCCGGCGGCGGAGCCCGTCGTAGACCGGGCTGGTCTCGGCGACGTGGCCGTTGGCCAGGGGATCCGGGTTCTTGCCGCCGCGGGTGGCGAAGCCGCCCGGTTCGATGATCGTGACCTTGACGCCGAAGTCGGCGACCTCCTTGGCCAGGGTTTCGTTCAACGCCTCGATCGCCCACCTCGACGCCTGGTAGGCCCCGCCGAGCGGCATGGCGATGATCCCCGCGGCCGACGACAGCTGGATGAAGTGACCGGCGCCCTGTTCGCGCAGCACGGGCAGGGCGGCCTGGATGACCCACACCGGGCCGAACACATTGGTCTCCAGCTGGGCGCGCAGTTCCGCCTCGGTCAGCTCCTCGATGGCGCCTATCTGCGCGTAGCCGGCGTTGTTCACGACGACGTCCAGCCGCCCGAAGTGCTCGGCGGCCCGCTTCACGCTCTCGAAGACGGCGGCCTTGTCGGTCACGTCCATCTCCAGGGGCAGGATCGCGTCGCCGTAGGCGGCGACGAGTTCGCCGAAGCTCTCGGTGGACCGCGCGGTGGCGGCCACCCGGTCGCCGCGCCCCAGGGCGGCCTCGACGAAGCAGCGGCCCAAGCCGCGCGACGAACCCGTGACGAACCAGACTTTGCTCATGGTGTTTCCCGTTCTCCGCATCGACATCCGATCGCCCACAGGACACCGGCGGGCGGACCCCCGTGACAGGGCGCCGTCGTGACACCGATCACCTAGGCATCGACGTTTGACCAAATTTCTCATTTGGTCATACGATGGCGGCATGCCACCCGCCGAAGACCGGGCCGAGCGCGCCGAGCGGATCCTCGACGCGGCCGCCGAGCTGCTGCTGCGCGCCGGTTACCGCCGCACGACGATCGAAGACGTCGCCGGGCGGGCGGACGTCGGCAAGGGGACCGTCTACCTGCACTGGAAGAACCGCGAGGAGCTGTTCCTCGCCGTCCTGCTCCGCGAATCCGTCCGGGCTCTCGAAGACCTGGTCAGCGCCCTCGAAGCCGATCCGCTCGCCGCCCGGCTCTCGCGGCTGACCGAAATCCAGTACGCCAACGTGCTGCGGCGCCCGCTGCTGCGGGCCGGGTACGCCGACGACGCCGACACGCTCGGCAAGCTGCTGCCCAAGCTGCACGGCAAGCTGGATCCGCGCCACGCGGAAGCCTTCGTCGAGTACCTGGAACTGCTGGCGTCGAACGACCTGCTGCGCACCGACCGGCCGGTCCGCGAACTCGTCGTCGCCTTCCAAGCCGTGCTGCACGGCTTCCTCGGCCGCACTCCCCCGCCCGAGCCCGCCCTGATCGCCGACGTCGTCGCGCACGCCTTCGAGCCGCTCGCGGTGTCGACGAGGCAGCTGCGTGCCGTGGCACCTCGGGCACTGGCGCTGTTCACCGAAGCCGTCGCGCTCGACCGCAAACAGCTCGAACGCGCGTACTGAACCCCTGGAGGGCCTCGTGCACACCGGAATCCTGATCGACGAACTCGGTGTCGGCTTCGACGCCGTCACGAACCAAGCCCGCGAGGCGGCGAAGCTGGGCTACGGCACGCTGTGGGTGGCGCAACGCGGCGGCTGGGACGCGCTCACGGCGCTGCCCGCGCTCGCCGCGGCCGCCCCCGGCGTCGGGCTGGGCACGTGCGTCGTGCCGACGTACTCGCGGCACCCGATCACCATGGCCGCACAGGCACTGACGGTGCAGGCGGCGGCCGGGGTGCCGGTCCACCTCGGCGTCGGGCTGAGCCACAAGCACATCGTCGAGGGCGAGTTCGGCTACTCCTACGACCGCCCGATCCGCCACCTGCGCGAGTACCTGGAGGCGTTGAACCCGTTGCTGCGCGGGGAAAAGGCCGACGTCCACGGCGAGTCGCTGACGGCCGCGGGGGCGGTGAACGCACCCGGCGCGGAGCGGCCCGCGGTGCTGGTCGGCTCGGTGAGCCCGCAGTCGACGCGCCTGGCCGGCGAACTCGCCGACGGCGTGATCACGACCTGGGCCGGCCCGAAGGCGATCGGCGAGTTCGTGGTGCCCGCGCTGGGGCGGGCGGCCCGGGTGGTCTCCGGCCAGCTGATCTGCGTGACGTCCGAAGTGGACGAACGACGGCAGTGGCTCGAGGAGACCTACGGCGGAGCGGCGAACATTCCGGCGTACCGCGCGATCCTCGACCGCGACGGCCACGAGCGGATCTCGGACAGCGCGATCGTCGGCGACGAGGAAACCGTGCGCCGCCAGGTGAAGTCCCTCGAGGACGCGGGCGCGACGGAACTGCTGGTGATGCCGTTCGGCTCGGCGGAGGAGCAGGCCCGCACCCGCGAACTGCTGGCCGCGTGAACCGCCTCTGGGTCGACGACCTGCGCCCGGCCCCGGACGGCTGGACGTGGGCGAAGACGAGCGCCGAGGCGATCGCCCTGCTCGGCGACGGCGGCTTCGAGGCGATCTCCCTGGACCACGACCTCGGTGGCGACGACACGACCCGCCCGGTGGTGCGCTGGCTGTGCGAACACGACCGCTGGCCGGCCGAAGTGCGCGTCCACACGGCCAACCCGGTCGGCCGCGAGTGGCTGACCGGGATGGCGCGGCGGTACGGGCCCGGGGTCCGCTAGCGCGGCGCCGGCAGGTGGGCCGCCTCCGGGAACAGGTTCAGCGCCCGCAGTGCCGCGCCCAGCTCGGCGATGTCCGCCGGGTTCGTCAGCGATCGGCCGAGTTCCTCCGTGATCCGCTTCAGGCGGTGGCGGATCGTGTTGGGGTGGCAGAACATCCGCTCCGACGTCAGCTTCGTCGAACCCTGGCAGTCGAACCACGCGCGCAACGTCAGCAGCAGCACGTTGCGGTCGTCGCCCGGGAGGTCCAGGACCGGCTGGAGCACGTGGTGGGCCAGCTGCACCGAGGCCTCCGGGGCGCTGGCCACCAGACCGGCCAGCGGCGACTCGGTGAACTGGACCAGCCCGGGCGTCCCCGGCGTCATGCTCGACAGCGCCACCCGGGCCAGGTGCAGCGCGCGGGCGGTGTTGCCGAGGCCGGTGAACACCGGGCTGATCCCGACCCGGCCCACCGGGTGCTCGCGGACCAGGTCGACGATCGCCGGAGCCGCCGCGGGGTCGCGCAGGGACACCACGCCGACCTGGAGGTCCGGGGTCAGCCGCCACGCCGAGGCGTGCTGGAGCGCACGCAGCCGGGCCTCGACCTGCGGCAGCGGCTCCTGGCCCAGCCGCGGGGTTTCCGCCGCGACGACGACGAACGTCCCGTCCAGGGACAAGTCGAGCACGCGGGCGATGTCCCACAACGTGCCCTCGGTCGCGGCGCCCCCCGCGAACAGCGCCTCCACCAGCGCCGAACGCCGGTTCTGGTGCGCCACCACGACCTCCGTCGTCGTGTCCCGGTAGGCCGTGGTGAGGGCTTCGGCGAGGTCGTCGATCAGCGCCCAGATCGCCGTGGTCGCCGCGACCAGCCCGGCGAGGTCCTGCGCACCGGCGGTCAGCTCGACGAACCGGTGCCAGACCTCGGTGAGCCCGATCCGGTAGGCCCGCAGCAGCTCCGGCAGCGGCGCGCCCTGCAGGGCGCGGGCCCGGCCGGTCGCGCGGGCCTGGGACAGGTCCGGCACGTCCGAGCCGCGCAGCGTGCGCATCACGTGCTCGAGGTTGGCGCGCACCGAGTTCCGCAGCTCGGCGTGCGTGACGAACCTGGCATCGGCGTAGACCGGCATCTCGGCGCGGATCTGCCGCACGGTGCTCTCGACGAGTTCCGGCAGCTTCCGCTCGACCTCGGCGGCGAGGACGGCGACGCGCGGGGCGAGCCCGTCGGACAGAAGCGCCTGGTAGTGCATGGTGGCCTCCGGTCCCCGGCCTCCTCGTCGAGGTCCGAGACCGACATCTAACCCGAACGAGCCCACCACGTCCGGGTGAACTTGCTACAGGAACCGCGAATGCGGAGGTTCTTTTGTCGAACCTCCGCATTCGCGTCAGGCCATCTTCGCGGCCGCGCTCTTGATCGCCTCCCGGATCCGGAAGTAGGTGCCGCAGCGGCAGACGTTCTGGATGGCGTCGATGTCCGCGTCCGTCGGGTTCTTCGTCTTCTTCAGCAGCGCCACCGCCGCCATGATCTGGCCGGGCTGGCAGTAGCCGCACTGCGCGACGTCCTGCTCGAGCCAGGCCTCCTGGACCGGGTGCAGGTCGTCGCCGTCGGCCAGGCCCTCGATCGTGGTGACCTCCCGCCCGGCGCACTCCGACACCGGCGTGACGCAGGGGTTGAACGCCTCGCCGTCGAGGTGGCTGGTGCAGGCCTTGCAGACGTTGATGCCGCAGCCGTACTTCGGCCCGCGGACCTTGAGCTTGTCGCGCAGTGCCCACAGCATCGGCAGGTCGGCGGGCGCGTCGACGGTGACGGTCTTCCCGTTCACCACGAAGGTGTAGTTCGGCATGGGGGCTCTCCTCAGCGCGGGAACGGGTCGAAGTCGACCGGGAAGGTGATCGGGAGGCTGCGGGGCTTGATCCCGGTCGCCCGGGCGTAGGCGTTGGCGATCGCGCCGACCGGGGCCGGCAGGCCGAGCTCGCCCGCGCCGCCGATGTCCGACCCGGTGGCCGGCATGACGTGCACGGTGACGTCGGCCGGCGAATTCTTCTGCCGCGCGTAGTGGAACTGCGAGTAGCTGCCCTCCAGCGGCAGGCCCTTGTCGATGTGCAGGCCCGCGGTCAGCGTCGTGGAGATCGCGTCGGTCAGGCCGCCGAGCATCTGCGCCTGGATCCCGCGCGGGTTCACCGGCTTGCCGACGTCGACCGCGATGGTCGCCTTCGTGACGCGCGGGTGCTTCGGGTCGCGCGCGTCCAGCTCGACCAGGCAGGCGGTGTAGGACTTGTACTCGCCGTGGACCGCGATCCCCTGCGCGAACCCGGCGGGCATCTTCTTGCCCCACTCGCCGAGCTCGGCGACCTTGTCGAGCACCGCGCGCTGGCGTGCCTCCTTGATGAACTCGCGCCGGAAGGCCACCGGGTCCTTGCCGAGCTTCGCGGCGATCTCGTCGACCATGATCTCTTCGGCGCCCCGGGTGTTCGCCGAGTAGACCGACCGCCACGCCGAAGTGTGGAACTTCAGCGGGACCTCGTTGAGCAGCTGCGTGGTGACGCCGAAGTTGTACGGCGACTTGACGGTCAGCAGGAACACCGTCTGCGCGAAGCTCAGGTTGCCGCCGACGGGCAGCTTCGCCGCGAACGCCGTGAGGATTTCGCCGAGCCCGTGGCTCCAATCGGTTTCCACGCTGGCGACGCGGTGTTCGAACGTCAGCACCTGCCCGAGCGCGAAGGTCGCGCGGATGCGGTGGTAGCTCGCCGCGCGCCCGCGGCCGTGGCGCATGTCGTCGATGCGGCTCCACATCAGCCGGACGGGCTTCTTCATCGCCTTCGAGATGTGCGCGGCTTCGAGGGCGGCGTCGAAGAACAGCCGCCGCCCGAACGACCCGCCGCCCTGCTGGACGTGCACGGTGACCTTGTTCTCCGGCAGCCCCAGTTGCTGGGCGATGGTCTGCTTCGCCACGATCGGCGACTTCAGCCCGGCCCAGATGGTCGCGCTGTCCTCGCGCACGTCGGCGACCGCGGAGTTCGACTCCATCGGCGCGTGGCTGACGAAGGCGAAGTCGAACTCGCCGTCGACGTACTGCGTCAGCAGCGGCGGCACCACGAACGGCAGCGCCGCGGCCCGCAGCTTCTTCTTGATCGTCTCGTCGTCCTCGCCGTCGACCGTGCCCGGGCCCCACGTGACGTCGAGGGCGTTCTTGCCGTCGAGGGCCTGGCCGAAGGTCTCGGCCATCACCGCGACACCGGTCTTCACGACGGCGATGTCGATGATCCCGGGCATGGCCCGGACGGCGGCCTCGTTGTTCACCTTCCGCACCGTGCCGTTGATGGTCGGCGGCCGCCGCACCATCACCGGGTTGGCGCCGGGGACGTCGAGGTCGAGCGTGTAGACCTGCTCGCCGGTGACCATCGCGCGGGCGTCCCGGCGCGAGGTCGGCGTCCCGACCAGGGTGTGCGCCGACTCGGCTTTCGGCTGCACCGCCCCGATCGCCAGGCCGGACCGCGACGCGGGCCCGGCGAGCACGCCGTAGGAGGCGTTGCGCCCGTCGGGCGCCCACACCGCACCGTCGCGTGTGGACAGCCGCGACGCGTCGGTCCCCCACTGCGCCGCGGCCGCGGCGACCATCCGGGCGCGGGCGGTCGCCGCGGTGGCGCGGACCGGGTCGTAGAGCGAGCGCATCGTGTTGGACCCGCCGGTGAGCTGGTTGAACAGCAGCTCGGTGCGGGCGTCGGAGAGCACGACGTCGACCCGGTCGAGCGGCAGGTCCAGTTCCTCGGCGACGAGCATCGCGTTCGCCGTGGTGATGCCCTGGCCGACCTCGGCGCGCGGCAGCTGCAGCCGCGCCCGGCCGTCGGTGGTGATTTCGAGGACGAGCATCCCGGCGGTCGGCACGCAGGAGAGCGTCAGCACGTCACCGAGGTCGAGGATCTCCGCGGGCTGCGGCAGGGTCGGGATGACGGCTTCGGCGGTGGCCGGGGCCACCGCGTCGGCGGTGAGCTTCGTGGCGACGGTGAGCGTGGGCGCGGCGACCAGGTAGGTCAGGAAGCGGCGGCGGCCGACCTGCCCGGGCTGTTCGGTGGTGGGACGGGCCATCGGGGATCCCTTTGCTGGGTGGTGGCGGGGTGCGCGCCACGCTAAGGACCCCTTCACACGCCGTCAACGCGGAGTAGCCGAGTTCGCCCATCTCTGTGACGAGATGACAGCGGAAGCCGCCGAATGTGTGCGCCGCCACAGCGCCGGACGGCCCAGCGGGCTGATTCAGCCGGCCCCGCGGGCGCGCCGGGCCCGGATCAGGTCCTCACGGGCGCGGGCGACGCGGGAGCGGACGGTGCCGACCGGGCAGCCGCAGACGTCGGCCGCTTCGGCGTAGGACAGCCCGAGCACCTGGGTCAGCACGAGCACCTCGCGCCGGTCCGGCTCCAGGCCGTCGAGCAGCAGCCGCAGTGCGACCAGGTCCTCGAAGCCGGCCGCGGGATCACGGGTGCGCTCGGCGGCGGCTTCCCAGTCGGTGTCGGCGATCTTGGGCCGCGCGCCGGCGGCCCGGATCTGGTCGACGACGACGCGGCGGGCGATCGACAGCAGCCACGTCCGCGAAGACGAGCGCCCCACGAAGCGGCGAAGGCTGCCGAAGGCGCGAAGGTAGGTCTCCTGCGTCAGGTCGTCGGCCGCGGCGGTGTCGGTGAGGTGGGCGAGGAAGCGCCAGACGTCGGCCTGGGTGGCGCGGACCCACGCCTCGAGCGCACGCCGGTCGCCGCGGCCGGCGGACAGGGCCAAAGCCGTGACACGGTCGTCGTCCTCACGGTGGGTCATGATCCGGAACATAGCAGTGACGGGGGCCAGCCTGAGCACCCCGCAGTCACTCGACCTGCTTCACCGCCCACTCCGCCCACTCGCGCTGCATGACCGAGAAGCGCTTGCCCCACTCCAGGACGAGCCGGCCGTACAGCGACTGGTTGTCCTCGCCCCAGTCGATCGTGGTTTCCAGCTCCTCGAGCCGCCGTTCGCGCTCCTGCCCCGACTCCCCCATCGCCGCGAGGTAGCCCCGCGCCCGGTCCGGGGCGACCGAGCCGAGGAAGTACACCCGCAGCAGGGCGGCACTGCGGGGCGGGCCGGTGGGTTCGACCTCGACCAGCCAGTGCCGCAGCTCCTCGAGCCCGGCTTCGGTGATCTCGTACTCCTTGCGCCCGCGCGGCCCCTCGGCGAGGACGTGGATCATGCTCGCGGCCTCCAGCTTGCCGAGTTCCCCGTAGAGCTGGCTCTGCGTCGCGGGCCAGACGTTGGCCATCGCCCGCTCGAACCGTTTCAGCAGGTCGTAGCCGCTTCCGGGCTCGTCGGCCAGCATCCCCAGCACCGCGTGTCGAAGGCTCATACCGCCATGATGACATTCCACTATTGACATGTCCAACCGACACGTTCTAACTTCGACCTGTCAGAATTGGAATGTCGGGGAAGGACCCGTCGTGAACTACCTGAAGAGCCTGCTGCCGTGGATCGCGTTCGCCGTGGTCGCCACCCAGTTCGACTGGCGCTGGTCGGGACTGACCGGCCTGGTGATCTCCGCCGCGCTGCTCCTGCTCGCCCGCCGCGACGGCCGCAAGGCGGACACGCTGATCATCGAATGGAGCGGGTTCGCCTTCTTCACCCTGCTCACCGCCGTCGCGTTCAGCTTCCCGGCGTCCCCGCTGAAGACCTACACCGGCGCGCTCACCGACGCCTGGCTGGCCCTCACCGCCTGGGGCTCGCTCGCCATCGGGAAGCCGTTCACCCTCGGCATCGCCCGCACGTCGACCCCGGAGGCGCTCTGGGACAACCCGCTGTTCAAGCGGGTCAACGTGATCATCACGCTGGTGTGGGCGGCGAGCTTCACCGTCGGCGGGATCGCGGGCATCGCCCTGCTGAACTTCGCGCCGCACGCCACCTTCGCGCTGATCGCGCTCAAGGTCCTCTGCTTCGCCGTCCCCGTCGCCTTCACCATCCGCTACCCGCGCATCGTGCGCGCCCGCGCCCGGGAAGCCGCGTGACCACCTCCGCTTTCCACCTCACCGGCGCCTACGCGCCCGTCCACGACGAGCTGACCGCGTTCGACCTCCCGGTGACCGGCGCCCTGCCGCCCGAGCTGACCGGCTGGTACCTGCGCAACGGCCCGAACCCGCGCGAGGACAGCAAGCACTGGTTCACCGGTGACGGCATGGTCCACGGCGTCCGCCTGGAACGCGGCCGCGCCGCCTGGTACCGCAACCGCTGGGTGCGGACCGAGAGCTTCGCCGACCCGGACCTGAAGCTGTACAACGAAGACGGCACGCGGAACCTGCACAGCAGCGTCGCGAACACGCACGTGGTGAACCACGCCGGCCGCACGCTCGCGCTCGTCGAGTCGTCGCTGCCGTACGAGATCACGACGGACCTCGAAACCGTGGGCGTGTACGACTTCGGCGGCGAACTGGCCGACGCGATGACCGCGCACCCGAAGATCTGCCCGGTGACCGGAGAGCTGCACTTCTTCGGGTACGGCAGCATCACCGCCCCGCACGTGGGCTACTACCGCGCCGACGCCGCCGGGAAGCTCGTCGTCAAGCAGCCGATCGACGTGCCCGGGCTGACGATGATGCACGACTTCGCGCTCACCGGGGAGCACGTCGTGTTCTACGACCTGCCGGTGGTGTTCGACCGGGCGTCGGTCGGCCGGGGCATGCCCTACCGCTGGGACCCCGGCTACGGCGCCCGGCTCGGTGTGCTGCGCCGCGACCGGCCCGAAGCCGGCGTCCGCTGGCTGGAGATCGAGCCCGGCTACGTCTTCCACACCCTCAACGCGTTCGACACGCCCGATGGCCGGATCGTCGTGCACGTCATGCGCTACGACCACCAGTGGTGGGCCGGCCACGAGGACCCGCCGGCGATGCTCTGGCGCTGGACGATCGACCTCGCGGCCGGCACGGTGACCGAGGACCGGCTCGACGACCGGCCGGGCGAGTTCCCCCGCATCGACGACCGGCTCACCGGGTCCGACGCGCGCTTCGGGCACGTCACCGGCCACGACGTCCTGCGCCGTCACGACCTGCACACGGACACGGCCACCGAGCACGTCTTCGCCCCCGGCCGCGTTCCCGGCGAAGCGGTGTTCGTCCCCGCCGAGCAGGGCGAAGGCTGGCTGCTCACCTACGTCCACGACGCGGCGGAGGACCGCAGCGACCTCGTCGTGCTCGACGCCGGGAACCTCGCCGCGGCGCCCGTGGCGACCGTTCACCTCCCGCAGCGGGTGCCCGCGGGCTTCCACGGGAACTGGCTGCCGGACGCGTGAGGGGTCAGGCGAACTTCGTCTTCGGGCGGTCCTGCCGGACGCCGTCGACGTAGACGTCCACCTTCTCGTCGAGGAACGCGACCAGCCCGGCGGCGCGGGTGCTCTCGGGCAGCGGCGTCGGGTAGCTCCAGGCGAGGTCCTCGTGCCCGGCGACGTCGAAGTGCTCGGCGGCGCCCTTGTACGGGCAGTGCGTCACGACGTCGATCTTCTCCAGGAGGTCCATCCGGACGTCCACGCGGGGCAGGTAGTAGCGCGTCGGCAGGCCGGTCTCGAACAGCAGGTGCGGCCGCACCGAGTCGGCGACGGTGACGCCGTCGACCTCGACCCGGACGTGCCGCGAGCTGGGGAGGATGTCCACCCGGACCCCAGGGTCGCGCGGGTGCGTGAAGATCTGCTCGTCCTCTTCGAACCAGTCGAACGCGCCGAACTCGAAGCGGACGTGGCCGCGGAGCTCTTCGATCGGGGAATCCGGGTACTCCAGCGCGCCGTCCACCGCCTCGGCTCCGGCACCCTTTATCGTCGACAGAACAGCTTCTCCGCGGCTCGGCGAGTGCGCCGTCCGGCCGGAGGGGGTGAGAACACCGCTCACGACGTCCGCGCGCGGGATGTAGTACGTGGGGTAGTACGGAACTTCCCACACCAGGAGGGGGTGCACCGTGTCCGCGACGACCTGCCCGCCGAGGAACACCCGTACCCGCTTCGCGCCTTGTGCCACGCGGACGCGGCCGCGTACCGGAGTGCTCATACCGCGGTCAACCGGCCCCGCAGCGGGCGTATTCCGGCGGCCGCCGGGGCGGGGCGGCTAGCGTGGCAGGCAGCACGAAGACGACAGGAGGCGGGCACGGGTGGCCGGCGTAGAAATCCCCACGGTCGGTACCCCCGCCGGGATGCGCAAGATCAACCAGCGGGCGGTGCTGGACCTGCTGCGCCGCGGCGGGCCGGCGACCCGGCCGCAGGTGGCGAAGGACACCGGGCTGTCGAAGCCGACGGTCAGCCAGGCGCTGCTGGCGCTGGAGGCGGCCGGGCTGGCCCGGCCGACCGGGCAGACGTCCACCGGCACCGGCCGCTCGGCCGTGCTGTACGAAGCCGACCCCACCGCGGGGTACGTGCTGGGGGTCGACATCGGCCGCGAGCACCTGCGGGTCGCGGTGTCGGACCTCGGCCGGACGCTCGTGGCGCGCCGCGACGAGCGCAACACGGCCCGTTCCGGCGCGGCGCTGGTGACGGCGGTCGGGAAGATCGCGGCCGCGGCGGTCGCGGAGGCCGGCCTTGCGGCGGGCGACATCGTTGTCCGCGTGGTCGGCTCCCCCGGTGTCGCCGATCCGGAGAAGCGGTGTTTCCGGCACGCGCCGAACCTGCCGGGCTGGGGCCGCGCGGGGCTGATCGACGACCTCGAAGCGGCACTGGGCCCGGACCTGATGGTGGAGAACGACGCGAACCTCACCGCGGTCGGCGAGTGGGAGAGCGGCGCCGCGCGCGGGGCGTCGGTGTTCGGCTGCATCACGATCGGCACCGGCGTCGGCATGGGCCTGATGGTCGACGGCCGGGTGTTCCGCGGCGCGACCGGCGCGGCGGGCGAGATCGGCTACCTCCCGTACGGCCGCACGCGCGCGGCCGACGAGCCCGGCACCCCGCCCGCGCGCGGGCACCTCGAAGAGGCGACGGCGGCCCAGTCCGTCGTCCAGGGCGCCCGCGAACTCGGGCTGGGCACGGCGAAATCGGCCCGGGAGGTCTTCCGCCTGGCCCGCGAAGGCGACGAGCTGGCCCGGCAGGCACTGGCGGCGGAAGCCGACCGCCTGGCGTACACGGTGGCCTCGGTGGCGGCGGTGATCGACCCGGAGCTGATCGTCCTGGGCGGCGGCATGGGCACGGCGGCGGACCTGCTGCTCGAGCCGATCGACCGCGCCCTGCGCGCGTTCACGCCACTGGTGCCCAAGGTGGTCCAGGGCGAGCTGGGCGAGGACGCGGTGCTGACCGGCGCGATCAGCGTGGGCCTGCGAGCGGCCGAAGGGCTGGTGTTCGACCGCCGGGTGGGTGCCGCCTAAGCCGCCCGCCAGGCTTCGCCGCCGGCCGACACCCGCCAGGGTGTCAAGCGCAGCACCGTGATCTTCGGGTCGCGGTGGTCTTCGCCGCCGAGGATCTTCGGGTCGTAGCCGAGCGGCTCCGGTGTCGACGCGAACAGGTCCCAGAGGTCCTTGCGCGTCTTCTCGTCGTCGGCGAACTCCGCGCGGCACTCCGCCACCGCCACCTCGTGCTGCGGGTCCCAGTACGAGCACGACACGTACGGCGACGCCGCCAGGTGAGCCAGCTTCAACGGCGTCGGCCGGGTGAACAGCCATCCCGTCAGACCGTCCGGGGTGTGCTCCCAGACGGGGTGGACGACCCGGGAGCGCGGTCTCCCCCGCCGATCGACGGTCACCAAGGTGCACCAGACGATCCGGTGCGCCACGCGCACGAACGCTTCGGCCAGTTCCGCCGGTACCCTGCTAGATTCCACAACCATGGTTGTGCATCCTAACACCCTCGACCTGTCGTTGACGGCCCTCTTCGCGGGCTGGGCGATGACCGACGAGGTCCAGCGGCGGCTCGCCGGCCAGGGCTTCGGCGACCTGCGCTTCAACGACGGCGTCGTGATCCAGCACGTCCTGGCCGCGCCGCTGTCCATCACCGCGCTGGCCGAGCGGATGGGCATCACCCAGCAGGCCGCGTCGAAGGCGGTCGCGGACCTCGAACGCCGGGGGCTGCTCCGCCGCGACCCCGACCCGGCCGACGCGCGCACGAAACTGCTGCACCTGACCGACCACGCGCTGGCCGCCGTCGAAGCGACCCGGGTGCTGCGGCGGGAACTCCAGGAGGAACTGGTCGCGGAGTACGGCACCGAACGCGTCGACGACGCACGGGCGCTGCTGGCGGCGATCATCGGCCGCCTCGGTGACGGTGACGCGATCCGCGCCCGCCGCGTCCGGCCGCCACGCTGATTACCTCCGGCGTAATCGACACCGCCGCCCGGAAGTCCGACGATCGGCCGCATGAGCGAAACCGCGAAGAACCGCATGATCGTCGTCGGCTGCCTCGAGAACCTCTTCGTGCACAAGGACTTCGACGCGGCGAAGGCCGCGCTGCACCCCGAGTTCGTCACCCACAGCCCCGGCCTGCCCTCCGGCCGCGAGGCGTTCGCCGACGCCGTGAAGAACTCCCCGCTGGCGGGCGCGACCGCGGTGATCGAGCACGTCGTCGCGGAGAACGACCTCGTCATGGTGCACCTGCACGTGGCAGGCACGGCCATCGTCGACATCCTGCGCCTCGAGGACGGCCTGCTCGTCGAGCACTGGGACGTCAAGCAGCCGGTCTAGCGCGTGATGGCACAGGTCCCCGACGCCGTCGCCAGCAGCTTCCCCTCGGCGTCGCGGATCTCCCCCTCCGCGAAGGCGATGCGCGACCCTTCCTTCACCACGCGGCCCGTCGCCCGGATCTCGCCGCGGCCCGCGTGGATCGCGCGCAGGTAGCTCACCTTCAGCTCGACCGACGCGTAGCCGACGCCGGCCGGCAGCGTCGTGTGGACCGCGCAACCGACCACCGAATCCAGCATCGTCGCCGCCACGCCGCCGTGGACCATGCCGATCGGGTTGTACAGCGACTCGTCCGGTTCGGCGACCGCGACGACCTCGCCGTGGCCGATGTGCTCCCAGCGCAGCCCGAAGTGCGCGGCGATCGGCGGGCCGGGGACGCGCCCCTCGGCGACGGCGGTCAGGTAGTCGAACCCGGACATGGTGGCGCCGAGACGAGCCGTCTCCAGCGGGTCCTGCCACGTGATGGTCTTCGAACGGACCTGTGCGGCGACGTCGGTCATCCCGGCTCCTCGACTGTGACACCCGAAAATTATGACAACTGTCTTAACGCCAGCGTCGCCCCCGGGACGGCGAGCGTCAAGCGCGGCGTGACCCAGACCACCGGTGGTCCGCCCGCACCACGGGTGGAATCATCCGGGGGTGAGCACCGACCGCAAGCTGATCGACCCGGAACGCGTCGCGGCGGCGGTCGACGGGCTCGGCGACCGCGCCGTCATCGACGAATGGGCCCGCCGCTTCTCCGTGGTCGCCGACCCGTCCCGGCTGGCGCTGCTGGTCTCGATCCACTACGCCCGCGAGATCAGCGTCACCGACCTCGCCGTGGCCACCGGCATGACCGACACCGCGGTGTCGCAGGCCCTGCGGCTGCTCAGGGCCCACGGCCTGGTCACCCCGCAGCGCACCGGCCGGGTGGTGCGCTACCGGCTCGCGGACGCGACCGTGCACGAGCTCATCCACCGCGTTCGCCCACATCCCGCGGACGACAGCCAGGACCGGTAGCGTGCGGGCATGACGGGATTGCCCGAGACCATCACCGCCTGCCTGTTCGACCTCGACGGAGTATTGACCGGCACGGCGGTCCTCCACCGCGAGGCCTGGAAGCGGACGTTCGACGAATTCCTCCGCGCCCGCGACGGCGCCGGGTTCGCGGAGTTCACCGACCACGACTACGCGGCCTTTGTGGACGGCCGCCCGCGCGCCGACGGCGTGCGGGAGTTCCTGCGGTCACGGGGGATCGTGCTGCCCGAGGGCGAACCGGACGACCCGGTGGACGCCCCGACCGTCAACGGCGTGGGCAACCGCAAGAACGAGCTGGTCCTCAAGATCATCGACGAGCGCGGCGTCAACCCGTACCCGGGTTCGGTGCGCTACCTCGAAGCGGCCAAGGCCGCCGGGCTGCGGATCGCCGTCGTGACGTCGTCCGCGAACGGCGCCAAGGTCCTCGACGGCGCCGACCTCAGCAAGTACGTCGAGGCACGCATCGACGGCATCGTGATCCGCGAACAGCACCTGCGCGGCAAGCCCGCGCCGGACTCGTTCCTGGCCGGCGCCGCGGCGCTCGGCGTCGAGCCCGCGCACGCCGCCGTCTTCGAAGACGCCCAGTCCGGCGTCCAGGCCGGGAAGGCCGGCGGCTTCGGGTACGTGGTGGGCGTGAACCGCGCGGACCAAGCCGAAGAACTGCGGGCCCACGGGGCCGACATCGTCGTCGACGACCTCGCCGACCTCCTGGAGGACCGATGACCGAACCGCACGGCTACGAGTGCTCGCCGTGGGAACTGCGGTGGCGCGGCATGGACGTCGACGCCCTGCAGCGCACCGAATCGGCGTTCGCGGTGTCCAACGGTCACATCGGGCTGCGCGGCACCCTCGAGGAGGCCGAGCCGCGCGGGCTGCCCGGGACGTACCTCAACGGGTTCTACGAGCAGCACGAACTCCCCTACGCCGAGGCCGGCTACGGCTACCCCGAAGAGGGCCAGACCGTCGTCAACGTGACCGACGGCAAGATCATCCGGCTGCTCGTCGAGGACGAACCGCTCGACATGCGCTACGGCGCCGCCACCGCGCACGACCGGGTCCTCGACTTCCGCAAGGGGACGCTCAGCCGGACCACCGAGTGGTCGTCGCCGACCGGGCGCCGGGTCCGCGTGCGCACCGAGCGGCTCGTGTCGTTCACCCAGCGCGCGATCGCCGCGATCCGGTACGAGGTCGAGCCGCTCGACGAGGACCTGCAGCTGGTCGTCCAGTCGGACCTGCTGGCCAACGAGCCGATCGAGTCCGACACGAGTGACCCGCGGGTGGCCGCCGCGCTGGAATCGCCGCTGGTCGGCGAGTTCCACCGCGCGTCGGACTACAACGCCGTGCTGGTGCACCGGACCCGCCGCTCCGGGTTGCGGATGGCCGCGGCGATGGACCACAAGATCGAGGTGGACGACGGGATCCGCGCCCGCATCCACGCCGAGGAGGACCTGGCGCGGCTGACCGTCGCCGTCGACGTGCCCCGAGGCGGCCGGCTGCGGATCACCAAGTTCCTCGCCTACGGCTGGTCCGCACAGCGGTCGGTGCCCGCGCTGCGGTCGCAGGTCGAGGCGGCGCTGGCCGGCGCCCGCCAGACGGGCTGGAAGGGCCTGCTCACCGAGCAGCGCGAGTTCCTCGAAGACTACTGGACCACGTCGGACATCGAGATCGAGGGCGATCCCGAACTGCAGCAGGCCGTCCGCTTCGCCCTGTTCCACATCCTCCAGGCCGGGGCCCGCGGCGAGAGCCGCGCGATCGCCGGCAAGGGCCTGACCGGGCCGGGCTACGACGGGCACGCCTTCTGGGACACCGAATCCTTCGTCCTGCCGGTGCTCACCTACACCATCCCGGACGCGGCCCGCGACGCCCTCCGCTGGCGTCACTCCACAATGGACAAAGCGCGGGAACGCGCGCACCAGCTGGGGTTGCGCGGCGCGGCGTTCCCGTGGCGGTCCATCAACGGCGCCGAGTGCTCGGCGTACTGGCCGGCGGGCACGGCGGCCTTCCACGTCAGCGCGGACATCGCCGACGCCGTCCTGCGCTACCTCAACGCGACCGGCGACGAGCAGTTCGAGCGCGACTACGGCACCGAGCTGCTGCTGGAAACCGCGCGGCTGTGGGCGTCGCTGGGCCACCACGACCGGCACGGCACGTTCCGCATCGACGGCGTCACCGGGCCGGACGAGTACTCGGCGGTGGCGGACAACAACGTCTACACGAACCTGATGGCGCGGCGGAACCTGCAGGCGGCGGCGCAGTCGTGCGAGCGGCACCCCGACGTGGCGGCGCGGTTCGGCGTCGACACCGTCGAGCTCGACTCCTGGCGCGCGGCCGCGGCGGCGATGTACCTGCCCTACGACGAAGAACTCGGCGTGCACCCGCAGTCGGAGGGGTTCCTCGACCACGACGAGTGGGACTACGAGGGCACCGACCAGGCGCACTACCCGCTGCTGCTGCACTTCCCGTACTTCGACCTGTACCGCAAGCAGGTCGTCAAGCAGGCGGACCTGGTGCTGGCGCTGCACCTGTGCGGCGACTCGTTCAGCCCGGAAGAGAAGGCGCGCGACTTCGCCTACTACGAGGCGAGGACCGTGCGCGACTCCTCGCTCTCGGCGGGAACGCAGGCGGTGGTGGCGGCCGAGGTGGGACATCTGGAGCTGGCCTACGACTACCTCGCCGAAGCCGCGCTGACCGACCTGCACGACGTGCACAACAACGTGCGCAACGGCCTGCACATGGCGTCGCTGGCCGGCGCGTGGCAGGGCGCCGTGGCCGGGTTCGGCGGCCTGCGCGACCACGGCGGGACGCTCGCGTTCGCGCCGCGGCTGCCCCCGCAGCTGGGGCGGATCACCTTCCGCCTGATGTTCCGCGGCACCCGGTTCCAGGTCGAGATCGATCCCGACCAGGCCACCTACCACGTCGTCGCCGGCGCGCCCCTGGAGGTTCTGCACCACGGGGAGCGCATCACGGTCACCGTGGAGCCGCGGCGGTACGCCATCCCGAAGATCGACGCCGGCACGCCGCCGAAGCAGCCACCCGGCCGCGCCCCGATGCGGCGCGACTCGGAAGCGGTGCGTCAGTACGCGGAGCCGGCCAACCCCATCACCGAGGAAGGTCGCTAGCGGCTTCGCGTCCGGGTGGGGCCGGGACTTCCTCGGTCCCGCCCGGGTTCACGTCCGGGTCCGGCGCGGTCGGCACGTCGTGCGTCAGCTTGCCGGGGGTCGGGAGCTTCGGGAGCTCTTCGTCTTCGTCGTCGCGGCCGTGGAGGCGCTGCTGCTCGCTCATCTTTCCGGAATACCCGGTTTTCCCGGTCACGGCCAGCGGGTCAGGCCGCGCGCTTGCCCGCCGCCGCACGCGCCTTGTCCTGCAGGGTGAGCAGCAGGCCGTCGCGGGTCGACCAGGGGCAGATCGTCACCTTGCCGCCGGCGACCGTCAGCAGCGCTTCCGCGACGATCGCGCCGGCCAGGGCCTGGTGGGCGCGGCTGCGGGAGATGCCGGGCAGTTCCGCCCGCCGCGACGGCGGCAGCGCGGCGAGCCGCGGGATCCACGCGCGGAGGTCGTCGAGCCGCAGCTCCTTGCACTTGCCCGGGCGGGCGCCGGCCAGCCGCGCGAGCTGCTGCAGCACCTTCGAGCAGCCGACGACCCGGGGATCGTCGACGTCGGCGGCACCGAGCGTGGTGGTCACGACGTCGAGGGCGTGCGTGCGCAGCGCCTTGACCTGCTTGTTCGACACGCGCTCGGACGGCAGCCAGTCCCGCGTCATCGAGCGGGCGCCCAGCGGCAGCGAGCGCGCGAAGGTGGCTTTCTCCCCGGAGCCGGCGGCCAGCTCGACCGTCCCGCCGCCGATGTCGAGCACGAGCATCGGCCCGGGCTCGGCGGCGTACCAGCGGCGGGCGGCCACGTAGGTCAGTTCGGCCTCGCAGGGGCCGGAGAGGAACCGCAGTTCGACACCGGTTTCGCCGGCGACGTGCCGGACGACGTCCGCCGCGTTGGCGGCGTCGCGGATCGAGGACGTCGCGAGCGGGTAGACGTCGCTGACGCCGTGGCGGTAGGCCATGGTCATGCCCGCCGCTACGGCGGCCGTGACGGCGTCGATGCCGCGGTCGGAGAGGCGGCCACGGACGTCGAGCTCGCGGTCCAGACGCAGCCGCGTCTGGTGGTTGACCACCGGTTCGCGGGGTGAGCCGTCCACCGGCACCACCACGAGCCGGGCGCTGAACGAACCGACGTCCAGCACGCCCACCGCGGGCTCTGCTCCTTTTCGCACTGCTCGGCGCACCTCACTTCCGCCTGGTGAATATCCCCAGTTCGACGGCTCGAAACCAGCAATGATGTCCGATCTCACGTCCCCCTGCCGGGGATTTCCGCGAATGGGGCCCTCCGGGGGTGTGTTCCTGACGCGAAGGTCACAGTGAGATAACCCGTTCGAGTGAACCGCAGAGCAACCGGACACGATTCGGTAACGCCGACGGCGCCGCAGCGATTAATCGGACATCGGAACCGGCGTGGAGCAGGGGAAAGAGATGCAACGGCCCGAGCGGCTCGTGCGGCCGGCCGCTGTCGTGCTCGCGGTCGTGGCCGGGCTCGGGTGCGTCCTCCTCGGCGTGACGTCGGTGCTGGCGCCGGCGCCAGCGGCCGCCCCGGCCTCGGGCCGGCCCGAGGCCGCCGGAGCCCCGCCGGTGGCGTTGCTGATCCCGGACCTCGACCTGACCCTGAACCACGTGGTGGCCCTCGGCCACGTGGGCGGCCGCCGCGAGCAGCCGGGCACGGCATCGGGCGTGGGCTGGTTCGCCGACGGACCGGCGCCGGGAGCACCCGGAGTGGCGGTGTTGTCGGCGCACGCGAGCTTCGGCTACACCGCCGGCGCATTCGCCCGGCTGGGCAAGCTCCCCCCGGGAGCGGCGATCACGATCCGCGACGCGAGGGGCCGGGAGTCCCGGTTCACGGTCCGCAGGACGGCGGTGTTCCCGGCGAGCGAGCCGGACAGCACGCTGGCGGCACCGGAGGGCACCGGACCGCAGCTGAGGCTGATCACCAGCGACGGCACGTACGACAGCGCCGGCTTCAGCGGCACGCGGATCGCGGTCTACGCAAGCCCGGCTTAGCGGCGGCGGCCTTCCGGCAGCGGGTGCACCTCACCCCGACCCGGCGGGCACTCGCCCGGCCTGGTCTCGCGGCCGCGAACTTTCCGCAGCACAGCACACCCATCCGGCCCCGGCTTACAGCCGCCGCCTTCCCGCAGCGGGCGCACCTCACCCAACCCAGGCACACTGCCTTGCCGCAACGCAGCGCGGGCACCTACCCGCCGCGGCAGGGGCCAGCATCGGGCGGGCGGTGGCCACCCGGTCCCCCGCCTCGCGGCCGCCGCCTTCCCGCCCCGCAGCGCAGGCACCTCACCCGACCCACCGGGGCCCAGCGGCGCACCCCAGCCAACCCAGCCGCCGAGCGCGGAAAGCCACCTCGAGGACCTGCCCTCGAGGTGGCCGTCACCCTCGTCGGGCTCAGCCGATCAGCTCGCGCAGCTGCGATACCGCCGCCACGCGACCCTCGCGGCCGGGCTGCAGGGGGTTCACCACCAGGGTCGTCGCGCCCGCCTCGGCGAAGGCCGCCAAACGCTCCTTCACGTACCCCGCCGGGCCGACCAGGGAAATCGCGCGCAGGAGCTCGGCCGGGACCGCCGCCGCCGCTTCGGCCTTCTTGCCGTCCAGGTACAGGTCCTGGATCAGCTTCGCCTCGGCCTCGTAGCCGTAGCGGCAGGCCAGGTCGTTGTAGAAGTTCTTGCCCCGGGCGCCCATTCCGCCGATGTACAGGGCCAGGACGGGGCGCACGTGGTCCAGCAAGGCCTCCACGTCGTCGCCGATGGCCAGGGCCACCGTGACGAACGTGTCCAGCTCGCCCAAGGCCGCGTCGCGCTTGGCCTTGCCCTCGGCCAGGGCGGCGCCCCAGACGTCGGCGGCCTTCTCCGGGTGGAAGAAGATCGGCTGCCAGCCCTCGGCGATCTCGGCCGTCAGGGCGACGTTCTTCGGCCCGATCGAGGCCAGCAGCACCGGGATCCGCTCCCGCACCGGGTGGTTGATCAGCTTGAGCGGCTTGCCGAGCCCGGTGCCCTGCTCGGGCGGCAGCGGGATCGTGTAGTGCTTGCCCTCGTGCACCACGCGCTCGCGGCGCCACACCTGGCGGCAGACGTCGACGATCTCACGCGTGCGGCCCAGCGGCGCGTCGTACTTCACGCCGTGGAACCCCTCGATGACCTGCGGGCCGGACGCCCCGAGCCCGAGGATGAACCGCCCGTCGGAGACGAAGTCGAGGCCGGCCGCGGTCATCGCGGTCAGCGTCGGCGTGCGGGTGTAGATCTGGAAGATGCCGGACGCCAGCTGGACGCGCTCGGTCTTCGCGGCCAGGTAGCCGAGCTGGCTGACCGCGTCGAACGAGTACGCCTCCGGCACGAAGACGACGTCGAGGCCGGCCTTCTCCAGTTCGACGACGTCGGCGACGCTTTCGGCGAAGCCGCCGGAGTAGCTGATCCCGGTCCCGATCTTCATGACATCCTCCCGTGCTAAGCGTCCGCTTAGGCTAGCCGGGAACCACCGTACCCCGCACCTCACCGAAGCCGATGCGCGTGCCGCGCGGGCCGGGCGCGGTCGCGCCGATCACCACTTCGTCGCCGTCCTCGAGGAACGTCCTCGTCACGCCGCCGGGCAGCTCCAGCGGCTCCTGGCCGCCCCAGGACAGCTCCAGGAACGAGCCGCGCTGGTCACGCTCCGGGCCGGTCACCGTGCCCGAGGCGAAGAGGTCGCCCGTGCGCAGGCTCGCGCCGTTGACCGTCATGTGCGCCAGCTGCTGCGGAGCCGTCCAGTACTGCGTCGCGAACGGCGGGCTCGACACCAGGTGGCCGTTGAGGCGGACCTCCAGCGCCAGGTCCAGGCCCCACTTTTCGCCGGTCCGGAGGTACTCGAACGGCTCGGGGTCCTGCGGCGGCCCGTCGACGCGCGCGTGCTCCAGCGCGGCCAGCGGGACGATCCACGGCGACACCGACGTCGCGAACGACTTGCCCAGGAACGGGCCCAGCGGCTGGTACTCCCAGGCCTGGATGTCGCGCGCCGACCAGTCGTTGACGAGGCAGACGCCGAACACGTGGTCCGCGAAGTCCGCTGTGGACACCCGCGTGCCCGCGACGGACGGAGTGCCGACGACGAACCCGACCTCCGCCTCGATGTCCAGCCGTTGCGACGGCCCGAACGACGGGGTGTCGGCGTTGCGGGGCTTGCGCTGCCCGTGCGGCCGGACGACCGGCGTGCCGGACGCCACGACGGTGCCGGCCCGGCCGTGGTAGCCGATCGGCAGGTGCTTCCAGTTGGGCGGGAGCTCGGTCGCGTCCGGGCGGAAGATCTTGCCGGCGTTGAGGGCGTGGTGCTCGCTGGAGTAGAAGTCGACGTAGTCGGCGACCTCGAACGCCAGGTGCGTGGTCACCTCGGCCAGGGGCATGAGGTGCGGCCGGAGCTGATCGGCGTAGCGGGCTTCGGTCAGCCACTCGGTGACGCTCTCGCGGACTTCGCGCCAGGTGGCGGCCCCGGCGGCGAGCAGCGGGTTGAGCACTCCGGAGGTGAGCAGCGGAGCGAACGCGGCGGCGGTCCCGGCGGCCGCCGCGGTCAGGTCGAGCACCTGATCGCCGACCGGCACGCCGATCCGCCGCTCGGGCGCGCCGCCGACCGAGAAGACGCCGTAGGGCAGGTTGTCCAGGCCGAACGGCGTGTCGTCGGCAAGGTCGAGCCAGGTCACGTTCACTCCTCGTCCCGGACGGCCCGCGCCGTCACCCAGTCGGCCACCACGTCCGCCAGGACCGGCAGCGGCAGGGTTCCGCTGCCCAGCACCGTGTCGTGGAACTCGCGGATGTCGAAGGCCTCGCCCAGCGCCTGCTCGGCCTCCGCGCGCAGGCGCTCGATCTCCAGGCGCCCCACCATGTAGCCGAGCGCCTGCCCCGGGAGGCCCGCGTACCGGTCGACCTCCGCCTCGATCTCGATCCGGGCCATCGGCGTGTTTTCGACCAGGTAGTCGACCGCCCGCTGCCGGCTCCAGCCCAGCGCGTGCAGGCCCGTGTCCACCACCAGCCGCGCCGCGCGCATCGAATCCTGCGTCAGCAGGCCGAGCCGCGCGGTGCTGTCCGAGTACAGCCCCATCTCGTCCGCGAGCCGCTCGGCGTACAGCCCCCAGCCCTCCGCGTACGCGTTGAACATGCCGATGCGGCGCAGCATCGGCACGCCGGTGAGCTGCTGGGCGAGTGCCAGCTGGAAGTGGTGGCCCGGCACGGCTTCGTGGAAGGCGACGGACTCGCTCAGCGTCCGCTGCCGCTGGTCCGCGTCACGTGTGTTGGCGTAGTACGTGCCCGGCCGCGAACCGTCGAGCGACGGCTCGATGTAGTAGGCGATCGAGCCGCTTTCGGCCTCCGCGTCGGGCACCGGCGCGACCTGGCACCGCTGCTCCGGCACCCGCGAAAACCACTGGGGCGCCGCGGCTTCCGCCCGCTTGATCGTCGCGCGGGCGGACTCCAGCAGTTCGTCGCCGTCCCGCCAGCGCAGCGCCGGGTCCGTGCGGATCCGCTCGAAGATCTCCGCGAGCTCGGTCGTGCCGAACAGTTCGGCGCCCAGCTCGCGGTACTCCCCCGTCAGCCGTTCGATGATCGCCAGGCCGGTGTCGTGCAGCTCCCGCGGCGTGCGCTCGGTCGTCGTCTCGGCCCGGATCAGCGCCGCGTAGCGCTCCGGCCCGCCCGGCAGGTCGCCGATCCCCGGCGACGTCTCCGGCCGGGCCACCGGGACCACCTCGTCGGCCAGGAAGTCCCGGTACCGCCGGTAAGCGGGCCACACGACTTCGGCCAGCAACCGGTCGCGCTCGGCTTCCCGGCCGCGGACCGGCACCTTCAGCGGGTCGTTCTCCGGGGCGGCGAGGTACCGCTCGACGTAGCCGACGCCGATGCGCGCCAGGAACTCCGGCGGCGTCAGGCCCTCGGCGAGCGCCGCCCGCTGCCGCTCGATCACCTGGTCCAGGTAGGTGCCGATGGCGGCGAGCCGGCTCAGGTAGCCGCGCACCTTGACGTCGTCGTCGAGGATCGTCTGCGGCAGCTCCGTGAGCAGTTTGAGAGCCGGTGCGTCCAGCCCGTCGCTCACCGCGATGTCGGCCCGGCCGGAGTCGAGCAGGTCGATCCGGGTGCGGGCCTGCCAGATCACGACGTCCCGGGTGACGCGCTCGGCCGAGGTCAGCCCGGCCGGGTCGATCGCCTCGGCGCGCGCGATGACGCCGGTGAGCCCGGCGCGGAACCGGGCGGCGGCTTCGGCGGTCTGGTCGGCGAGCTTGTCGTGCGTCCCCGGCAGGCCGTACACCGACGGGTACAGCGGCTCCGCCTCGAACATCAGCTCCAGGCACTCGTCGGCGAGCTTCTCCGGCGTGTCACGGCGCTGCGCCACCCACTCGGCGACCACGCCGGACAGCACCGGCAGCGGCAGGGTGCCGCTGCCCAGCACGACGTCGTGGAACTCGCGGATGTCGAAGCGCTCGCCCAGCGCCTGCTCGGCTTCGGCGCGCAGCCGCTGGATCTCCAGCCGCCCCACCATGTAGCCCAGCGCCTGGCCGGGATCGGCGGCGTACCGGTCGATCTCCGCCTCGATCTCCAACCGGGCCATCGGCGTGTGCTCGGCGAGGTAGTCGACGGCCTGCTGCCGGCTCCACCCGAGCGCGTGCAGGCCCGTGTCGACGACCAGCCGGCCCGCCCGCATCGAGTCCTGGGTCAGCATGCCCAGCCGCGACACGTCGTCGGAGTACAGGCCCATCTCGTCCGCCAGCCGCTCGGCGTAGAGCCCCCAGCCCTCGCCGTAGGCGTTGACGTGCACGATCCGGCGCAGCAGCGGCAGGCCGGTGAGGCCCTGGGCGAGGCACTGCTGGAAGTGGTGCCCCGGCACGGCTTCGTGGAACGCGATCGCCTCGCTGGTGAACCGCGGCCGCTTCGCTGCTTCGTGCGTGTTCGCGTAGTAGACGCCCGGGCGCGTGCCGTCGAGCGACGGCCGCAGGTAGTACGCGATCGTGCCGCTGGTGGCCTCGGCCGCCGGTACCGGCGCGACCTCGCACTTCTGCTCCGGCACCCGCGAAAACCATTGCGCGGCCACGGCTTCGGCGCGGGTGATGGCGGCCCGGGCGCCGGCCAGCAGCTCCTCGCCGTCCCGCCAGCGCAGCGCCGGGTCGGTCCGGATCCGGTCGAAGATCTCTCCGAGATCGGTGGTGCCGAACAGCTTCCCGCCCAGCTCGCGGTACTCCCCGGCGAGCTTTTCGATCAGCGCCAGCCCGGTTTCGTGCAGGTCCTGCGCCGTGCGCTCGGTGGTCGTTTCGACGCGGATCAGCGCGGCGTACCGCTCCGGCCCGCCCGGCAGCGCACCGATGCCCGGCGACGTCTCGGGCCGGGCCACCGGCGCGACCTCGTCGGCCAGGAAGGCGCGGTAACGCGCGTACGCGGGCCGGACCACCTCGGCGAGCAGGCGATCGCGCTCGGCCTCGAAGCCGTCGAGCGCATACGGTGGCGTCACCCGCAGCGGGTCGCTCTCCGGCGCGCCGAGGTAGCGGTCGACGTACTCGACGCCGATGCGCACCAGGAAGTCCGGCGGCACCAGCCCTTCGCCCACCGCCGCGCGCTGCCGGTCGATCAGCGCGTCGAGGTAGCCGCCCAGGCCCGCGAGCCGGCTCAGGTAGCCGCGGACCTTCGGCTCGTCGTCCAGGACCGTCTGCGGCAGGTAGAGCAGCAGCTGCAGCGCGGGCGCGCCGAGCCCGTCGCTGACCGAGATGTCGGCGCGGCCGGAATCCATCTCGTCGATGGCCGCTTTCGCCTGGGAGCGCACGACTTCCAAGGTGACGCGCTCGTCGGCGGGCAACCCGGTGGCGTCGAGGGCTTCGGCCCGCTCGGCGATCGCCGCGTACCCGGCTCGGAGCCGGGCCTGGGCTTCGGCACCCGGATCGGGCAGCTTGCCGTGGTCGCCGGGCAGGCCGAACACCGACGGGTACAGCGGCTGCCGTTCGAAGTCCAGCGCGACCAGCTCGTCGGCCAGCCCGCCGGGTGTGTCGAGCCGGCCGGCCACCCAGTCCGCGACCACCTTGGCGAGCGCGGACAGCGGCAGCATGCCGTGGCCGAGCACGACTTCGTGGAACCCGCGGATGTCGAAGCGCTCACCCAGTTTTTGCTCGGCTTCGGCGCGCAGCCGCTGGATCTCCAGCCGTCCCACCATGTAGCCGAGTGCCTGCCCGGGCCAGCCGATGTACCGGTCGATCTCCGCTTCGATCTCCAGCGGCGCCATCGGCGTGTTGTCGATCAGGAAGTCGATCGCCTGCTGCCGGCTCCAGCCCAGCGCGTGCAGCCCGGTGTCGACGACCAGCCGGCCCGCCCGCATCGAGTCCTGCGTGAGCATGCCGAGCCGCGAGACGTCGTCGGAGTACAAGCCCATCTCGTCGGCGAGCCGCTCGGCGTACAGGCCCCAGCCCTCGGCGTAGGCGTTGAACATGCCGATCCGCCGCAGCAGCGGCAGGTCCCGCAGCTCCTGGGCCAGGCTGAGCTGGAAGTGGTGGCCCGGCACGGCTTCGTGGAACGCGATCGCCTCGCTGGTGAACCGCGGCCGCTTGCCGGCCTCGTGGGTGTTGGCGTAGTAGGTGCCCGGCCGGGAACCGTCGAGCGACGGCTGGAGGTAGTACGCGATCGTGCCGCTCGCCGCGTCGGCCTCCGGTACCGGCGCGACCTCGCACTTCTCCGCCGGGATGCGGGAAAACCACTGCGGCGCCACGGCTTCGGCCCGCGCGATGGCGTCCCGGGCCGCGGACAGCAGCTCCTCGCCGTCCCGCCAGCGCAACGCCGGATCGGTGCGCAGGCGCTCGAAGATTTCGGCGAGCTCGGTGGTGCCGAACACCTTCGCGCCCAGCTCGCGGTACTCCTCCGCGAGCTTTTCGATCAGCGCCAGCCCGGTTTCGTGCAGCTCCTGCGCCGTGTGCTCGGTGGTCGTCTCCGCGCGGATCAGCGCGGCGTACCGCTCGGCCCCGCCCGGCACGTGGGAGATGCCCGGGGCGGTGTCGGGCCGCCCGGCGGGCTCGACCTCCGTGCGCAGGAAGTCCCGGTACCACGCGTACGCCGGGTGGACCACCTCGGCGAGCAGCCGGTCGCGCTCGGCGTCGAAGCCCTCGACGGCCGCCGTCGTGCCCACCTTCAGCGGGTCGCTCTCCGGCGCGCCGAGGTAGCGGTCGAGGTACTCGACGCCGACGCGGGCCAGGTACGCCGGCGGCACCAGGCCTTCGGCCAGGCTCTCGCGCTGCCGCTCGGCCAGGTCCGCGAGGAAGGGCTCGATCGCGCCGAGCCGGGCCAGGTAGCCGCGCGCCTTCTTTTCGTCGTCCAGCCGGTAGAACGGCAGGTACATCAGGAGCGAGAGGGCGGGCGAGGTGAGCCCGTCGCTGACCGCGAGATCGGCGGTCCGCGCGCCGAGCCGGTCGGCCTCGACCTCGGCGGAGGCGATCACGACCTCGCGCGTGACGGCTTCTTCCGGTGTCAGGCCGTCGGTGGTCAACGCCCGCGCTCGGGCGGCGATGCCCGTGTACGCGGCACGGAAGCGCTCCTGCGCCTGCCTGGTCTGGTCGGCGAGCCGGTCGTGGTCGCCGGGCAGGCCGAGGACCGACGGGTGCAACGGCTCCTGCTCGAACGACAGCTCGACGAGCTCGCTCGCCAGGCCGTCGACGGTGTCGCCGTGCCCGGCCACCCACTCGTCGACGACGGTGGCGAGCACCGAGAGCGGCAGCGGGCCGCCGGCCAGGACGAGGTCGTGGAACGCGCGGACGTCGAACCGCGAGCCGAGCCGCTGCCCGGCGCGGGCCCGGGCGCGCTGGATCTCCAGCCGCCCCACCAGGTACCCGAGCGCCTGGCCCGGCCAGGCGATGTAGCGGTCGACCTCGGACTCGACCTCGGCGCGCGCCGCCGGTGTGTGCTCCAGCAGGTAGTCGACCGCCTGCTGCCGGCTCCACCCCAGCGCGTGCAGCCCGGTGTCGACCACCAGCCGGCCCGCCCGCAGCGAATCGCCGGCCAGCATGCCGAGCCGGGCGATGTCGTCGGAGTAGAGCCCCATTTCGTCGGCGAGGCGCTCGCTGTAGAGCCCCCAGCCCTCGATGTAGGCGTTGAACATGCCGACGCGGCGCAGCAGCGGCAGCTCGGTGCGCCCCTGCGCGATGCTGATCTGGAAGTGGTGGCCCGGCACGGCTTCGTGGAACGCGGTCGTTTCGGCCATGTGCCGGAACCGCTCGGTGGCTTCGTGGGTGTTCGCGAAGTAGATCCCCGGCCGCGAGCCGTCGGCGGCCGGGCGCAGGTAGTACGCCGGAGGCGCGCCGGGCGCGACCTCCGCCGGCACGGCTTCGACCGTGCACTGCTGCTCCGGGATCCGGCCGAACCACTTCGGGGCTTCGGCGGCGGCGCGGGCGACGGCCGTGCGGGCGGTCTCCAGCAGCTCGTCCGCACTGCGCCAGCGCAGCGCCGGGTCGGTGCGCAGGCGCGTGAAGATCTCGGCGAGGTCGTCGGTGCCGTACACCTTCAGCCCCAGCTCGCGGTACTCGGCGGCGAGCGCCTCGATGGCGTCGAGACCGATCCGGTGCAGCTCTTCCGGGGTGAGCCCGGTGGTCGTGTGCATCCGCGCCAACCGCGTGTAGGTCTCGTCCCCGCCCGGCAGCCACGACAGGCCGGGCCGGGCCGCGGGGCGCCCGTGCGGCCGCACCTCGGTGACCAGGAACTCCCGATACCCGGCGAAGGCCGGGCGGACGACGTCGGCGAGCAGTTCCTCCCGCCGCCGCTCGAACTCCTCGTCCGGGGCGGGCTGGCGGCGCAGCGGGTCGGCGCCGGCGTCGGCGAGGTAGCGGTCGAGGTGCGCGACGGCAGCGTCGACCAGGTGGGTCACTGGGAGCAGGCCGTCGGCGATGCCGGCGGCGTGCCGCCGCGCGGCCTGGCGCAGGTACTCCGGGATCGCGGCCAGCCGGCCGAGCTGGGCCTCCGCGGTCTCGCCCGCCGTCACCGTCGTCATCGGCAACGCCGTGAGCAGGCCGGCCGCGATCCCGACGGAGAGGTCGGTGACGGTGAACTCGGTCATCCGGCTGTCGATCTCCGCGATGCGGTTTTCGGCCGTGGTGATCAGCACTTCGCGCGTGACGCGGTCCTCGGCCGGGAGGCCCTCGGTCTCCAGCGCGCGGGCCCGGTCGAGGAACTGCTCGAGCCGGCCCCGGAACGCCCGCTCGGCCTCGGCGGACAGGTCCGCCAGGCCGGGCTCCGCCGGACGCACGCCCAGCAGCGCCGGCGTCAGCGGATCGGCGGCGAACAGCGCTTCGACGAACTCGTCGGCGAGTTCGGTGACCGCGGTCATGGCAGGACCCCCAGCTTCGGCTGATGTGCTCACGGCCGACCCTAACGGAGATCACCGACAGAAAACGCCCGTGCCGTTCGCCGGGGGCGGACGGCCTCGGGCAGCGCGGACCGGCCAGGCGGTAGCGTTTCCGATGTGGCCGTGACCGATCCCGTGGATACCCGCCTGCTCGCCGCGCTCGCCGACCTCGGCAAGGCGGCGGTGCACGAGCTGGCGGCCAAGGTCGGCATGGATCCCCGCGAGGTGGCCTACCGGCTGGTCGCCCTCTCCGGCAGCGGGCTTCCCCTGCTCGTCGGCGTCGAGAGCGACCCGAACGGCCTGCGCGCGGCCATCGCCGGCGCCCCGCCGTCATGGGCGAACCGGCCGCAGTTCCCCCCGCCGTCGCAGCCCGTGCCGCAGCAGCCCGCCCCGCCGATGCCTCCGCCCGTCCAAGGGACGCCTTCGGGGCCGTACACCGTCCAGGGCGCTCCGTCGGGGCCGTACACCGTGCAAGGCGCGCCTTCGGGGCCCTACAACGTCCAGGGCACGCCGTCCGGGCCGCACCACGTCCAGGGGACGCCGTCCGGGCGCTACCCCGGCCCGCCACCGCAGCAGCCGCCGCGTCCGGCCCGGCCGTTCACGCCGCCGCCGGTGCCGCTCGACCCGGCTGTGAGCACGTGGGGCGTGCCGCAGACGGCGTCGTGGGCCCGCGGCGACGAACCCGCCCGGCCGAGCGGGCCCGCCGCCGGCAAGCAGGGCAGGCTCGGCGAGGTCATGGAGACCCAGGGCCTGGAGGGCGAGCAGCTGTCGGTGCAGCTGCTGGAGGTCCAGGACCCGGCCGACTACCTGTTCAGCGCGGCCGGGTACCGCCTGGAAGCGGGTGAACGTGCGGTGGTGGTGCACACCGAGATCACCAACCGCGGCTCGATCCCGTTCGCGTCGCTGCCGGACAACTACCTCGAGCTGCTCGCCGCCGACGGCCAGGCGATCGGCAAGGCCCCGGTGTCGCTGACGTCCCGGCCCCCGCACAAGATCGGCGTCAAACCGGGCGAAACGCTGGGCGGCCACACGGTGTACGTCCTCCCGGACGCCACGCGCGTGGTCTCGGTCCGCTGGAGCCCGCGGCCGGAGCCGGACGAGCGCACGCTGACCTGGTCGATCGAGGACTAGTAGCTTTCGTCGCGCAGGGTTTCCAGCGCCTTCGCCAGGTCGTCCGGGTACTCCGACTCGAACTCGACCCAGCGGCCGTCCGCGGGGTGGGCGAATCCCAGCGTCTTCGCGTGCAGCCACTGCCGGCTCAGGCCGAGGTGACGGGCCAGGACCGGGTCGGCGCCGTAGGTCAGGTCGCCGACGCAGGGGTGCCGCAGCGCCGAGAAGTGGACGCGGATCTGGTGCGTCCGCCCGGTTTCGAGCTTGATGTGCGCGAGCGACGCCGCCCGGAACGCCTCGACGACTTCGTAGTGCGTCACGCTCGGGCGGCCGCCCTGGACCACCGCGAACTTGTAGTCGTGGCGCGGGTGGCGGTCGATGGGGGCGTCGATCGTGCCGCGCATCGGGTCCGGGTGGCCTTGGACGATCGCGTGGTAGCCCTTGTCGACCGTGCGCTCCTTGAACGCGCGCTTCAGCACCGTGTACGCGTGCTCGCTCTTGGCGACCACCATCACGCCGGTGGTGCCCGCGTCGAGCCGGTGGACCACGCCCTGGCGCTCGGCCGCGCCCGAGGTCGCGATGCGCAGGCCGGCCGCGGCGAGGCCGCCGACGACGGTCGGGCCGGTCCAGCCCGGGCTCGGGTGGACCGCGACGCCGACCGGCTTCGAGATCACGACGATGTCGTCGTCGTCGTGCAGGATCCGCATGCCGTCGACCGGCTGGGCGACGACCTCGACCGGGTTCGCCGGCTCCGGCAGGGTGATCTCCAGCAGGCCGCCGCCGGAGAGGCGGTCGGACTTGCCCGCGGGGCGGCCGTCGAGCAGCACGTCGCCGGATTCGGCGAGCTCGGCGACGACCGTGCGGGACAGCCCGAGCAGCTTGGCGAGGCCGGCGTCGACCCGCATCCCGTCGAGCCCGTCGGGCACCGGGAGCATCCGCGAGCTCACGCCTGCTCCTCCGGCTGCTCCGGCGCTTCGGCCTTCTTCTTGTCCTTGGTCGACGTGCCGTCGTAGTCCTTGCCCAGCAGCGACAGCAGCACGATCAGGGCACCGCCGACGCAGATCGCGGAATCGGCGATGTTGAAGATCGCGAAGCCCTTGCCGTTCGGGGCGAACGCCGAGATGAAGTCGACGACGTGGCCCTGCAGCCCGCCAGGCGCGCGGAAGATGCGGTCGGTCAGGTTGCCGGTGGCGCCGGCGAGCACGAGGCCGAGGCCGATCGCCCAGCCGATCGACCGCAGCCGCCGCGCCAGCCAGATGATCGCGATGACGACGGCCAGCGCGACCAGGGCGAGCACCCACGTCATGCCGGTGGCCATCGAGAACGCGGCACCGGGGTTGCGGATCACCTGCAGGTAGATCAGCCCGCCGAGGACCTTGACCGGCTCCTTGCCCTCCAGGTCGGCCACGACCAGGTTCTTCGTCACCAGGTCGATCGCCCAGAACACGACGGCGACCGCGAAGACCCAGCCGACCCGCCGCTTGGGCAGCAGCGGCTTCGCCGGGACCTCCGGGTTCTCGGGCGCGTCGGCGGCCGGATCGGGCACCGCATCGGCGGGCGCGGCGGTGTCGGGTTCGGAGTGGCTGGGCTCGGTGCTCACCGGTCCATTGTCCACGGCACTGGTCAGGCCGCGTCGGGCCCGTCCGGCCGCGGGCGCAGGAGGACGGCGAAGGCGGCCGCGAACAGCACGCCCGCCGCGGCGAGCGCGCCGGCCACCGGGGGCAGGAACACGGTCGCGACCAGCGCGAACACCCCGGCTACAGCCAGCAGGAACCAGCTGCGCTCGTAGCCGGCCAGCAGGAGGAGGCCCAGTGCGGCGATCAGCGCGCCGCGCACGTCGCCGCCGAGCCGGAACTGCAGGAGGCCGACCAGGTCGAGCAGCGGGACGGCGGCCAGCGCCCCGAGCGTGCCGAGCACGAACCGGCCGGGCCTGGGCGGGGTGGCGGCCCGGCGCAGCTCCCGCCAGTACCAGCCCGCCACGGCGAGCACCACGCAGGCGAGACCCGCGAGCCAGCCGAGCCTCGCCGAAGGCACCGCGTCGGCCGAGACCGCGGTCGCGTACGCGACCCCCGACAACTGCGACTCCGGATGGCCGGTGCCACCGACTCCGCCGGTGCCGAGGCCGTGCAGTCCCTGGATCAGCGGGTAGCCCTGCGGACCGGCGGCGGGGACCAGCTCGGCGGCCACCATCACGAGCAGCGCGAACGCCAGCGCGGCCAACGGGAACCAGGACCGGACGGAACTCCCCATCGCGTCAGGGTATCGAGCGCGGGTTTCCCCGCAGCAGGGCGATGAAGGCGGCGGCGAGCAGGATCACCGCCGAGATCAGCACGCCCGCCATGTCCGCCGAAAGCACCACGGCGACCAGGGCGAACGCGACCGTGGTGACCAGGAGGAACACGCTGCGCTCGTAGGCGGCGAGCACCAGCAGGCCGAGCGTGGCCAGCAGCGGGCCGCGCAGCCCCTCGTCGAGCCGGAACTGCCAGGACCCGACCAGGTCGAGCAGCGGGACGGCGAGCAGCGCGGCGACCGTGCCGAGGACGAACCGCCCGGTGCGGACGGGCCGCAGGGCCAGCGCGTACCAGACGGCCGTGCCGGCGAGCACCACGCCGAGCGCGACCAGCCACGCGGGCCCGGCCGGCAGGCCACTTTCCACCCTGCGGAAATCATCCAGGGGCAACTGATACGCCTGGCTGTGCTCGGTCACGCCGGGCGGGACCGAGTACGGTCCGATGAGGAGGTTCGCGGACTCGCTTTCGGCCCGGCTGCGGCGGGCCACCAGCTGCACCGCCGCCAGGCCGATCTCGGCGAACCCCAGCAGTGCCAGCGGAAACCAGAAACGCGGCCCTCTCCCCATCGGTCCAGGCTAGCGCTCAGCAGAACGGCGGCAGCTCCCGCGGGTCGCCCACCGGCGCCCAGCGGCCGTCCACCTTCGCGTATTCCCAGCGTGCTCCGCGAGCGACGATCTGCCGCAGCGCCAGGAGCACGCGGTCGACGTGTTCCTCCGTGCTGCCGAGGCCGAGGCTGACGCGGACGGCCTGCTGCCCGTCGCCGCCGGTGACGCCGATCAGCCGCTTGGCCGCGATGTGGGCGCAGAAGGCGCCGTCGCGGACGCCGATGCCGTACTCGGCGGACAGCACCGCGGCGAGCCAGCCGGGGTCGAAGCCGTCGACGACGAAACTGACCGTGCCGACCCGGTCGACCGGCGCGTCGAACAACCGCAGCTCGGCGCAGCCGGGGACGCTGCCGAGTCCCTTGCGCAGCCGGGTGAGCAGGGCCTGTTCGTGCGCCTCGACGGCGTCCCAGTTCCGGCTCAGGGTCTCGCACGCGACGCCGAGCGCGTACACGCCGACGGTGTTGGGCGAACCGGCTTCGTGGCGCTCCGGACCGGTGTTCCAGACGACGGCGTCTTCGGTGACGAGCTTGGTCGCGCCGCCGCCGGCGAGGTACGGCCGGGCGGCGCGCAGCCAGTCGGCGCGGCCGATCAGCGCGCCCGCGCCGAAGGGCGCGTACAGCTTGTGGCCGGACAAAGCGACGTAGTCGACGTCCAGTTCCCTGAGCGAGACCCGGCGGTGCGGGGCGAGCTGGGCGGCGTCGAGCGCGATGCGGGCGCCGTGTTTCCGCGCCACGGCGGCGATTTCCGCCACCGGGAGCAGCTCACCGGTCACATTGGACGCTCCGGTGACGACGACCAGCCGCGGTCCCTGCGGTGCGTCCGCGAGCGCTTCGTCCACAGCGGACACCGCGGCGAGGCGGGTGCGCGGGGTCGGGATCCGCCGGACGTTCGGCCCCGGCCAAGGCAGCAGCGCGGCGTGGTGCTCGGTGTCGAAGACGATCACCGTGGTGTGCCGCGGCAGGCTGCGGGCGAGCAGGTTGAAGGAGTCGGTGGTGTTGCGGGTGAAGACGACGGTGTCGGTCCGCCGAGCGTCGACGAAGCGGCGCAGGGTGTCCCGGGTGCGCTCGTAGAGCTTGGTGGAGACCTGCGACGCGAAGCCGGCCCCGCGGTGCACGCTGGCGTACCAGGGCAGGAACTCGTCGACGGCCTGGCGGACGGCATCGAGGCACGGGGCGCTCGCGGCGTGGTCGAGGTTGGCGTAGCCGATGTCCCCGCCGGTCACCAGCGGCACCCGCAGCGCCGCTCCGGCGACGGCGGGAATGGCGGCGGTTTCGGGAGTTGCGGCGGTTTCGCGGCTTTCGAGCGGGGTGCGGTCGATGGCGAGAGTCATCGGGGTGCCTCCTCGGCGATCCGGGGGACCCCGGCGAGGGGCCCGCGCTTGCCCGTCGCACGGCGCGACCGGCCCGGTCTTCACCCGGGGCACCCCACCGCGGTAGGAGGGTTGCCGGCCAGCAAGCCGGGGCTTCGCGCTGGCACTCATGACCTGAGCCAGAAGGTAACCGAGAACGCGGCCGGTGGCCAACCCCCGCCCCACATTCTGAGACACCGCTCACAGACGGTGACCACCGGCGCGGCAGAGCGCACAGAGACACGCAGCGACACGCGGCAACTCCGGCGGCGGGCGGGACGGCGGACGGGACGGGACGGACCAGCGAGGCGGCGACCAGCGGGGCGGGCGGACTGGCGAGGCGACGGGGCAACGGGCAGCGGGGCGGACCGGCGAGGCGACGGGCGCAAGCGGGCGCGGCGGGCTGCGCCTGCCCCGCCCCGCCGGGCGGCGGGCCGGCGGGCGGGCCGGCCGGCCGACGGGGCGGCAAGGCGGCGAACAGCGGCGAGGCTGCGGGCGGGCCGACGAGCAGCGACGGGCGGCGGAGCGGTGGGCGGGGCGGCCGGTCAGCGAGGCGCAATGGCGCACAGCCGAGAGCACCCCGCTGTGCGCGCTCGGCGGCGTCAGGGACTCGCGCGGAAGCGGCCCGGCAGCTGGATCACCGCTTCGTCCGCGAGGTGCGTCGCGGTGCCCGAGTACTGCTCCGCCCCCTCCGTGAACCTCCAGCCGCCGAGGGTCTTGCCGTTGATCGGCTCGCCCAGGGCCGTCGCGAGCGTTGTCGAAATGCGGGCGAACGCCACTCCGTCCCAGTCGCCCGCCGCCGCGTTCGGGAGGGTCCAGAGCGTGAAGTGCACGTGCGCGCCCGTGCTGCTGCCGCCGCACGGGAGGGCGTTGCCGGTCGAACCCAGCACCGTGCCGGCTTCGACCTGCTCACCCTCAGTGACCCGGATGCCCTCCAGGTGGTAGTAGCCGGTCCGCCGGCCGCCGGGGTGATCGATCGTCACCCAGTCGCCGCCCGCGCAGTGCTGGAGGTGGACCGTGCCGGCCAGGGACGCGCGGACCGTGCCGTCGGCGGGGCTGAAGTCGATGGCGTTCCGCACGCCGGTGCCGCCGTCGTCGGAGTGGATGCCCGCCGAATAGACCTGCTGGCCCGCCTCGAACGGCAAGGCGAGCGGCGGAAAAGCTTCGGCGGACGCCGGAGGCGCGAGGAGGCCCACGGCCGAAACGACCGCGGCGGCCAAGCTCGCCGCCCGCACGGAAAGGTTCACCGCATGACTCCTCTGGCGCCAAAGTTCACTCGATCGAGCGGACCTTAAGCCAAAAGAGGGACTACAGGGAAGACGGTTCGTGAATTTCCGTCAGCGGCCGGATTCGCCCTTCCAGCGAGCCAGGCGCCCGGCCCGGTCGACGGCGCGCAGCCGGCGTTCGGCCGCGTCGCGGACGGCGCTCGTCGTGACGACCAGCAGCTGGTCGTGCTCCTGCAGCCGGCTGGTCTTCTGCGGCGTGAAACCCGTGCCGCCGCGCACGACCAGGCTGATCGTCGCGCCGATGGGCAGCCGCAGCTCGGACAGGTAGACGCCGTGCATCTTCGAGCCGGGCTGGATGCGGACCTGCAGCAGTTCGGCCCCCAGCTCGTCCAGCGGCGCGGAGTCGACCTCGATCTCGTGCGGCTCGGACTTCTTGGCCAGCCCGAGCCGGCGCGCGAGCGGGCCGAGCGTCGCCCCCTGCACCAGCGTCAGGACCACCACCAGCACGAACACCGCGTCGACCAGCCGCTGCGCGCCCGGCAGGCCCTGCGACAGCGGGATCATGGCGAGCACGATCGGCACGGCGCCGCGCAGCCCGGCCCACGACAGGAACGCCTGTTCCCGCCACGGCAGCCGGAACGGCAGCATCGCCAGGAGGACCGAAACCGGCCGCGCCAGCAGCAGCACGACCGCGCCCGCGACCAGGCCCGGCACGATCGCGTCGAGCAGCCGGCCCGGCGACGCGAACAGCCCGAGCAGCACGAACAGCCCGATCTGCGCCAGCCAGCCCAGCCCCTCGGCGAACGACAGCGTGTCCGAGCGGTGCGGCAGCCGCGAATTCCCGAGGACCAGCGCGGCCACGTAGGTGGCGAGCAGCCCGGACGCGTGCAGCAGCTGCCCGGACGAGTACGCGACGACGCACACCGCGACCGTGGCGAGCGGGTACAGGCCGGTCGCCGGCAGCGCGGCCCGGCGCAGCGCGAAGCCGCCGAGCCAGCCGAAGGCCAGCCCGATGACCAGGCCCGCCGTCAGCTCGTAGACCACCAGCAGCGGCAGCGTCCAGTCCACAGTGGTGCCTTCGGCCAGCACCACGACGGCGATGTAGGCCGGCGCGTCGTTGATGCCCGACTCGAGTTCGAGCGCGCCGGTGAGCCGCTTGCCGATCCCGGCCGTGCGCAGCACCGAAAACACCGCGGCCGCGTCGGTCGAAGCGAGCACCGCACCCCACAGCAGCGCCAGCCGCCACTCCAGGCCCAGCAGCCAGTGCAGCGCCGCGCCGGTGACCGCGATACTCACCACCACGGACACTGTGGACAGTGCGATTCCCCGGCCCAGTGCGGGTTTCACCGCCGACCACCGGGTGGTCAGCCCGCCTTCGGCGAGGATCATCACGAGCGCGGCGAGGCCGAGTGATTGGGTGAGCCCGGGGTTGTCGAACCGGACGCCGAAGCCGGCTTCGCCCAGCAGGACGCCGATCCCCAGGTACAGCAGCAGCGAGGGCAGGCCGAGCCGGATCGACACCCGCACGGCCAGCACGGAGGCGAGGAGCACGACGCCGCCGACGCCGAGCAGCACGGGAAGCTGGTCCATGCCCGCCTCCTCCCGAGTGCCGTGGGGCCCTCAGAATAGTGAAGCGCGGGGGTTAACTCGTTCGTGTACCGCTGCCCGGCGCCGGACACCCGGTGTGTTAAGGCGCCGCGACACCACCGAGCGCGTCGAGATCGACACCGAGAGCGGCGAACGGCTCCCTCGCCGGCGGCAGCACCTTGACCGCGCGGTGGCCGTCCTGGGCCACCCAGCCGGCGTCGACGGCCCGGTCGAGCAGCGCCGCGGGCAGGGCCCCGGCGAGGTGGTCGCGGCGCTCCGTCCAATCCAGACAGTCACGCAGCAGCGGCCGCCGCCCGGCGGCGACCGGCACGCCGAGGTCCGCCAGCACCGCCCGCCCGCGCGGGGTCAGGGCCAGGCCGTCGGCGGTGTCGACCAGGCCGGTGGCGAGCATGCCTTCGCGCAGCGCCACGCCGAGCTCGCCGGCGAGGTGGTCGTAGCAGGTTCGCGCGAACCCGAGCCGCCGCGCCCGCAGCGACGACTTCAGGCCGGTCACCGGCCGGTGCTCGGAAGTTTTTCGGGGGCTCCGGGTGGCAGAGCCCCCGGCCCGGGGCGAAGCCCCGGATGTCACTGCGTGCTGAGCCAGGTGCTCGATCAGCTCGGCCACGCGCGGATCGGCGATCCGGATGTAGCTGGCCCGCCCCTGCTTGACCCGGACGACGAAGCCGGCGCCGGCCAGCCGGGTGACGTGCTCACTCGCCGTCGAGAGGGCGATCCCGGCCGCCTTCGCGAGCTCGCCGACGGTCCAGGCCCGCCCGTCCAGCAGCACGAGGCACATGGTGGCCCGGCTCGGGTCGGCGAGCACCGCGGCCACCTCGGCCAGCGCGATCGTCTCCATGCCCCCACGCTACGGCCGCGACCCGTCGGCCGCGGCCGAACCGTCGTACCCCGACGGACGACACGCGTACCCCGGCGGACGACACGCGTACTCAGCCGGACGACACGGGCGCCGGCCGCTCGCCTCGCGTGTCGTCCATCCAGGTACGCGTGTCGGCCGTGTGGGTACGCGTGTCGTCCGGCTGGGTCCGGAGGTCAGAGGGGTTTGAGGAAGGTGGCGGCGACCTGGACGGCCGGGCCCGAGTCGTTCGAGTCCTCCAGGACCACCGCGAAGGCCACGCTTCCGCGGTAGCCCACGAACCAGCCCGTGGCCTGCTTGCCGTCGCCGAACTGGGCGGTGCCGGTCTTGCCGAAGACGGTGCCCGCCCCCGCGGCGGCGCGGCCGGTGCCGCTGGTCACCACCGCGCGCATCATCTTCCGCACCTCGCCGAGCACCGACGCCGGCGGCGGCGAGTAGCCCTTGACCACCTTGGTGTCGACGTCGTGCCACAGCCGCGGCGTGATCGCCTTGCCGGAGGCGACCGTGGCGGCCATCAGCGTGCCGCCGAGGGCGCTGGCCTGGATGCGGCCCTGGCCGAACCCGTCCTCGACCTGCTCGTCCTTGCTCGCCGCGGGCTCGACCTTCCCCAGCTCCGTCTTGAGCCCGGGAATCTCGTAGTCGGCGTTGAGGCCCAGTTCGTCGGCCGCCTTCTTCAGCCCGTCCGCGGGCAGGCCGAGCGCCAGCTGCCCGAACGTCGTGTTGCAGGAGCGCGCGAACGCCGTCTGCAGGTTGGTCGCGCCGAGCTCGAAGCCCTCGTTCTTGACCGTCCGCGTGCCGATCGTCGCGACGCCCGGGCAGTCGACCGGCGACGTCGCGTTGAGCCCGCTCTGCTGGACCGCCGCCACCGACGTCGCGATCTTGAACGACGACCCCGGCTCGTACAGGCCGTTGAGCGCCTTCGGCGAGTTCCCGGCCGCGGCGTTCTGCGCGACGGCGAGGATGTCGCCCGACCCCGTGTCCATGGCGACGAGCATCGCCGACCCCCGGTAGCCGTCCACCGCGGCCTGGGCGGCGTTCTGCGCGGCCAGGCTCAGGCTCGTCACGAGCGGCTTCGCCCCCGCGTCCGACACCTTCCCGAACAGCCGCTCGACGCTCTTGCCGCCGGCATCGACGCGTTCGACGGCGAAACCCCCGCCCGCCGCGGCGGTGACCTGCGCGAGCAGCGCCGAGCGCAGCAGCGGCGCCGGGTTGCCGTCCACCGGGCGCAGGCCGCCGGACCCGCTGACGACCAGCGGCTTGCCGTCGCGGTCGGCGACCGCGACGGTGTCCTGCACGGCGGTACTGATCACCAGCCGCTGGCCCGCCTCCAGCTTCGGGTGCAGCAGCGACGGCGCCCAGTGGACCAGCCACTTCCCGCCACCCTGCACGAGCTGGAACGGCACGTCGTAGGTCCAGACCTGGCCCGGCTTCAACGTCCACGACACGCTGAACGTGCCGTCCGCCTGCTTCGCGCCGGCCGGGGCCGGCTGCAGGGCGGTCAGCTTGGCGGTCACCGACGCCGGGTTCAGCGTGTTCCGCGTGGCCCGCAGGGCCACCGCGGCGGCCGCGTTGTCGTCGGTCAGCCGGCCCGCCGCGTCGGGGTTGTTCCCGGAAAAGTCCTGCAGGTACTCGGTGATCGCCGAGTTCGGGTCGAGCGCGCCCGGGCTCTCCACCGTGGTCGCGCCGGTGGCGGCCTCCGGCGTCGAACCCCCGCTGTTCAGCACGAAGAACGCGGCCACCAGAACCACGACGACCAGCAGTGCGCCACCGATCAGGATGCCGCGTCTCTTACCAGGATTCACCTTCGACGTACCCCTCCCCCAAGGTGCCGCCCCGGATCCGGGGTGGCAGGTCGAGTCTGCACCCTACCGGCCACCCGCGGCAATCATGCTTTCGCCACCGCCACGGTGACCTTCGTGCCGTCGCCGACCGTGCCGGCGAAGCCCTCGGCGACCGGGCCGTGGGTCACCGACGTCGCCAGCGTCTCCGAGGCGAGGAACTCCTCGTGCCGCCGCGCCGCCTCGACGACGTCAGGCACTGAATCAATCGTGAGCGCGATCCGGTCGGCGACGTCGAGCCCGGCGTCCCGGCGGGCCTGCTGCACGACCCGGACCAGGTCGCGGACCAGGCCCTCGGCCGCCAGCTCCGGCGTCACCTCGGTGTCGATCAGGACCAGCCCGGACCCGCCCGGCAGCTCCGCCGCCGCGCCGCCGCCCTTGGCGACCAGCCGGCGCTCGAACTCGCCCTCCTGCAGGGCGATCCCGGCCGCGACCACGGCGCCGCCCTGGAACGACCAGTCCCCCGCCTTGACGGCCTTGATCACCGTCTGGACGTCCTTGCCCAGGCGCGGGCCGGCGGCACGGGCGTTCACCGCGACCTCGAACCCGCCGTGCGCGGCGACGTCGGTGGTCAGCTCGACCGCCTTCACGTTCACCTCGTCGCGCAGGATGTCGGCGAACGGCGCCATCGAATCGGCGTCGGCGGCCGCCACGACCAGCGACGACAGCGGCAGCCGCACGCGCAGCTTGTTCGCCTTCCGCAGCGACAGCGCCGACGACGCCACCTGCCGCACCCGGTCCATCGCCGTCACCAGCGCCGCGTCCGCGGGCAGGTCGTTCGCGTTCGGCCAGTCGGTCAGGTGCACCGACCGGCCGCCGGTGAGCCCGCGCCAGACGACCTCGGTGGTCAGCGGCAGCAGCGGCGCCGCGACCCGCGAAGTCACCTCCAGCACGGTGTGCAGCGTGTCGATCGCGTCCTGGTCACCGGCCCAAAAGCGGTCGCGCGAGCGGCGCACGTACCAGTTCGTCAGGACCTCGAGGAAGTCCCGGACGGTCTGGCACGCGCCCGCGACGTCGTAGTTGTCCATCGCGTACTCGACGTCGGTGACCAGCTCGTGCGTCTTCGCCAGCACGTACCGGTCGAGCACGTTCGGCGAATCCGTGCGCCACCGGCCTTCCACGCCTTCGGCGTTCGCGTACAGCGCGAGGAAGTAGTACGAGTTCCACAGCGGCAGCACGGCCTGGCGGACGGCGTCGCGGATGCCCTTGTCGGTGACGACGAGGTTGCCGCCGCGCAGGATCGGGCTCGCCATCAGGTACCAGCGCATGGCGTCGGAGCCGTCGCGCTCGAAGACCTCGTTGACGTCCGGGTAGTTGCGCAGCGACTTCGACATCTTCGCGCCGTCGGAGCCCAGCACGATTCCGTGCGACACGCACGTGCGGAACGCCGGGCGGTCGAACAGCGCCGTCGCCAGCACGTGCAGCAGGTAGAACCAGCCGCGGGTCTGCCCGATGTACTCGACGATGAAGTCGCTCGGGTAGTGGTGCTCGAACCACTCGGCGTTCTCGAACGGGTAGTGCACCTGGGCGTACGGCATCGAGCCCGAGTCGAACCAGACGTCGAGGACGTCCGGGACGCGGCGCATCGTGGACTTGCCGGTCGGGTCGTCCGGGTTCGGCCGGGTCAGTTCGTCGATGTAGGGCCGGTGCAGGTTGTCCAGCCGCACGCCGAAGTCCGCCTCCAGCTCGTCGAGCGAGCCGTAGACGTCGGTGCGCGGGTAGGCCGGGTCGTCGGACTGCCACACCGGGATCGGCGTGCCGAAGTACCGGTTGCGGGAGATCGACCAGTCGATGGCGTTCTCCAGCCACTTCCCGAACTGGCCGTCCTTGACGTTCTCCGGGTACCAGGTGATCTGCTGGTTGAGCTCGACCATCCGGTCCTTGAACTGCGTCACCGCGACGAACCACGACGAGACCGCGCGGTAGATCAGCGGGTTCCGGCAGCGCCAGCAGTGCGGGTAGGAGTGGTCGTAGGTTTCGTGCCGCAGCAGCAAAGCGCCCTGCTGCGCGGCGGCGCCCGTGCCGTTCTTGAGGTCCCGCACGATGTTCGGGTTGGCGTCGAAGACCTGCTGGCCCTCGTAGTCCGGGACGGTCGCGTCGAACTTGCCGTGCGCGTCGACCGGCGTGACCGGCGGGATGCCGGCGGCGTCGGTGACGACCTTGTCGTCGGCGCCGTAGGCCGGGGCGATGTGGACGATCCCGGTGCCGTCGTCGGTGGTGACGTAGTCGGCGGCCAGCACCTGGTGGGCGTTTTCCGTGCCGGTGAAGTACGGGAACGGTGGTGCGTAACGGGTTCCGAGCAGCTGCGTGCCGGTGTAGCGGGCCACCACCGTCGGCTCTTCGCCGAGTTCACGTGCGTACGCGGCGACGCGCGCTTCGGCGAGCAGGAATCGCTTGCCGGGCAGGCTTTCGCTCTCGACGACGACGTAGTCCACCTCGGGGTGCACCGCGGTCGCGAGGTTCGACGGCAGCGTCCACGGCGTCGTCGTCCAGATCAGCAGGTAGGTGCCGTCGAGGTCGCTGCCGTTGCCCTCCAGGCGGAAACCGACCGTGACGGCCGGGTCCTGGCGGTTGCGGTAGACGTCGGCGTCCATGCCCAGCTCGTGGTTGGACAGCGGCGTCGCGTCACGCCAGCAGTACGGCAGGACGCGGTAGCCCTCGTAGACGAGTCCCTTGTCCCACAGGCGTTTGAACGCCCAGAGCACCGACTCCATGTAGGTGACGTCGAGGGTCTTGTAGTCGTTGTCGAAGTCGACCCAGCGGGCCTGGCGGGTGACGTACTCGCGCCACTCGTCGGTGTAGCGGAGGACGGACTCCTGCGAAGCCGCGTTGAACTTCGCGATGCCCATCTCTTCGATCTCGGACGTCTCGGTGATGCCGAGCTGGCGCATCGCTTCGAGCTCGGCGGGCAGGCCGTGGGTGTCCCAGCCGAAACGGCGCTCGACCTTGCGGCCCTTCATCGTCTGGTAGCGCGGCACCAGGTCCTTGACGTACCCGGTGAGCAGGTGGCCGTAGTGCGGCAGGCCGTTGGCGAAGGGCGGGCCGTCGTAGAAGACGTACTCGTTTTCGCCCTTTTCGCCGGCCGGGCGCGCGTCGATCGTCGCCTGGAAGGTCCGGTCGCTCTCCCAATAGGCGAGGACATGCTTCTCCAGTGCGGGGAACGACGGCTGCGACGGGACTCCTGCGCCGTCGCCAAGCTGGGCCTGGGGGTACATCCGGGTGCTCCTCGGTTCGTCGCTCGCGTACGGACGACCGGCTCTTGCACCGGTCACCCACACGGGGACGAGACGCCTCGGCGTTCCGCGGTACCACCCCGCTTGCCCGTTCTCACGGGCCACTCGTTTCGACGGCTGTCACGGGCCGAACCCGTCCGGTTCTACTGAGAGCTCGCGCTCGGTTCTTCCGGAGGCTCCCCGGTGATGGCCGGATCGACGCCGTGTTGCCTACCAGGTTAACCGGCCCGCGCAACCGGGTTGTCACGAGGGGCACGTACCCCGGTGAGCGTCACACCGATCGCGACCAGCCACGACACCGCGGCGATCAGCCCGGCCTCGTGCAGCCCGGCGAGGAACTCACCGCCGGGCTCGCCCGCGACGGTGCCGAGCACCGCCACCCCGAGCGCGCCACCGGCCTGGCGGGCGGTGTTGTTGACGCCGCTGGCCACGCCGGCGCGCTCCGGCGGGATGCCGCCGACCGCGGCCGTCACCACCGCCGTCGTCAGCAGGCCCATCCCGACGCCGAGGCCGAGCAGCGTCGGCAGCAGGGCCGCGTATCCGCTGGTTTCGTTGAGCAGCAGCAGGTTCAGCATGCCGAGCGCGCCGAGCGCCAGGCCGGCCACCGTGAGCGGCCGCGGCCCGAAGCGGCCGGTCAGCCGGCCCGCGACCGGGGCCAGCAGCGAGAGCGGGCCGAACAGCGGCAGCACCTCGAGCCCGGCTTCGAGCGGTCCCGCGTGCCGGACGCCCTGCAGGTACAGCGTCAGGACGAGGATCGCGCCGATGCCGGTGAAGTTCATCGCCGCCGCGACGAAGTTCGGGCCGAGCATCCGGCGGAGGACGTCCGGGGGCAGCATGGGATCCGCGACCCGGCTCTCCACGACCGCGAACGCCACGAGCGCGCCGGCCGCCACGATCCCGGCCACGACGTTCTCGTCGATGACCGCGTACACCCCGGCGCCGAGGGCCGGCACCGCCGTGGCGACGCCGGCGACGTCGATCCGCCGTCCGCACCGGCGCTCGCCGCGCGGGACGAGCCGCCGCGTCGCGAAGACGGCCGCCAGCACGACGGGGACGTTGAGCCAGAACACCGGCCGCCAGCCCGCCGCCGAGACGACCGCGCCGCCGAGCACCGGGCCCGCCGCCAGGGCCAGCGCCGACACGCCGGCCCAGATGCCGAGGGCCCGTGCCCGCTCGGCGCGTCCGGGGTAGGCCCTCGTGATCACGGCGAGCGTGCCGGGCAGCAGCAACGCCGCGCCCAGGCCCTGGCCGGCGCGGGCGGCGACGAGCCACGGCGCCGACCCGGCGAGCCCGCACGCGGCCGACGCCGTGCCGAACAGTGCGAAGCCCGCGAGGACGACCCGGCGGTGACCGAAGACGTCGCCGAGCGCGCCGCCGGTGAGCAGGAAGGCGGCCAGGACCACCGCGTAGCCGTCGACCACCCACTGCTGCGCCGTGAGGCCGGCGTGCAGGCCGGTGCCGATGGCGGGGAGGGCGACGTTGACGACCGTGACGTCCAGCTGGACGAGGAACATCCCGGCGCACATGGTGAACAGGAGCATGTCCCCAGTGGACCGCGCGGACACTTCCGTTTGGGTGGAAGCGTCGCGGGGGCATCCTGGGAGACGTGGAGGGCGACGCCGACATCGCGCGCACGGCCGCGCTGTTCGCGGACCCGGCCCGGGTCCGCGTGCTGCTCGCGCTCGCCGACGGCCGCGCGCTGGCGGCGTCCGTGCTGGCCGCCGAAGCGCGGCTGTCCGCGCCGGGCGTCAGCGCGCACCTGGCGAAGCTGCGGGCGGCGGGCCTGGTCGTCGCTGAGAAGTCGGGACGGCACCGGTTCTACCGGCTGGCCGGCCCGGACACCGCGGAGCTGCTGGAGACGCTGGCGCGGTGTTCGCCGTCCCAGCCGGTGACGTCGTTGCGCGAGGGGACGCGCGCGGAGGCGTTGCGGACGGCCCGGACGTGCTACGACCACCTCGCGGGCCGGCTCGGGGTGGCGGTGACGTCGGCGTTGCTGGCGCGTGGCGCGCTGGCCGGGGCGTCCGACACGCGACGGCGACCGGGTGACCGGATTTCGGCTCCGTTGCGCGAACACCCGTACACGCTGGGTCCGGCGGCCGCTCCGGTGCTCGGCTCGCTGGGCGTGGACCTGGCGGCCGTCGCCGCCGGACGGCGTCCGCTGCTGAAGTTCTGCCTCGACTGGAGCGAGCAGCGGCACCACCTGGCGGGCGCGCTGGGTGCGGCGGTGGCGACCCGGTTCCTCGACGCGGGCTGGGTCCGGCGGCGAACCCAGGCCCACCGCGCGCTGCGCCTGACCCCGGAAGGCGCGCAGGCGCTGCAAGCCCACCTGAACCTGGCCGACCTCGCCGCCTGACGCCGTGTCGTCCCTTTAATCACGCGTGTCGGCTCTCCAGACACGCGTGTCGTCCGTTCCGTACGAGCTCCCGCGTGATCAGAGAGACATCACGCGTGATTGCAGGGTCGACACGCGTGATTGGGGGGACGACACGGGTCAGCGGTGAGCGGCTACCAGGGTGGCGTCGGGGTGGCAGCGGTCGCAGGGGGTGAAGCCGAGCTGGCGGGCCTCGCCCACGCCGATCGGGATCGTGTCGCGGGTGCCGAGCCAGGGGCAGGTGCGCAGGTGGTAGCGGGGGTGCTCGTCGACCACCACGACCTCGTCCTCGAGGTCGGCCAGGACCGCGACGTCGGCCTCCGGGGTCTCTTCCACTCCCGGGTCGGAATCGGGCTTCGTTTCGGCCTCGGCTGAAGCGTCGGCCTCCGGGGCCGGCTCGGGGTCGGGTGTGTCGGCCGGGTCACCCAGGTCGCCGGCCGCCGGGATCAGGGTGGTCTGTTCTTCCTCGGCAGGCGACTCAGGCGCCTCAGAAGACTCAGGCGCCTCAGGCGCCTCGGACGGCTCGGGCTCCGGCGGGGAAACGGCCGGAGCAGCCGGAGCCGACGGCGCGGCAGACCGGCGACGGCGGCGCAGCCAGTCGGCGACCAGGAGCAGCCCGGCCAGCACGGACAGGCCGATGGAAACCCACGCCCACAGCGAAGAAGCCGTGATCAGCGCGGTGACGAGCAACCCCAGAGCCGCCAGTACCAGGACCAGCACGATGTAAAGCACGCTGAATTACAGCACGAACCACCCGGGAGCGGTCCACGACCCGCCCACGTGTGGTACCGGATCGACTCCGAACCGTGGTCCACCCCACCGCCAGGTGCCGGCGGGGTGGACGCGGAACGGAAACTCAGCCGGCCTCGGCCCGCGGGCCGAAGGAGTAACCCTGGCCGCCGCTCGTCGAACCGGACGACTGCCCGGAGTTCGACGACGCCGACGCGGGCGCCGCGGAACCGCGGTCGTCGAGCTCGCGCAGCTGGGACTCGAGGAACCCGCGCAGCCTCGTGCGGTACTCCCGCTCGATCGTGCGGAGCTCTTCGATCTTCTTGCCCAGCCCGCTCTTCTCGGAGTTCAGGCTGTTCATCGTCTCGGTGTACTTCCGCTGGGACTCGCGCTCCAGCGTGGTCGCCTTGTCGCGCGCCTGGCGCTCCAGGGTTTCGGCACGGGTCCGCGCGTCGTTCAGCATCGTGTCGACGCGGGTGCGGGCCTCGTTGACCATCGAGTCGGACTTCGCCCGGGCGTCCGAAAGCAGCTGCTCGGACTTGGTGCGGGCCTCGGCCAGCATCCCGTCGGACTCGGTCTTCGCCTCGGCGGTCAGCCGGTCGGCCATCTCCTGGGCGAGGCCCAGGACCTTGGCCGCCTGCACGTTCGGCTCCGTGCTGTCGCCGACCATCGAGTGCGTCGAGTGCGCCTGGGTCTGCTCCATGGCGGACTGCGGCGGCGGCACCGGCGCCAGCCGGCGCGACGGCTCTTCACGCATCGGCGGCTGGGCGGATTTGGCGCTGTCGAGCTCGCTCCGAGTCGACTCGAGCTCGGCGTCGAGCTGCTCCATCTGCTGGCGCAGCTCGTTGTTGTCTTCGATCAAGCGGGCCAGCTCGGTCTCCACCAGGTCGAGGAACGCGTCCACCTCGTCCTCGTTGTAGCCCCTCTTGCCGATGGGCGGCTTGCTGAACGCAACGTTATGCACGTCAGCGGGGGTCAACGACATCAGATCACCTCACGCACTCCATGGCCTGCAGGGTCCACCCAAGTTTCCCCGATCAACTTGGAGTCGCCAGTTGCATCGCGAAGAACACAACCAACAGCAGCACCATAATCGACAAGTCCAGTCCGACGCCGCCGATCCGAACCATCGGAATGATCCGTCTGAACAACCGGACCGGCGGGTCCGTCACTGTGTAGATGGTCTCGAGCGTGACCGCAACCCCTCCGGCCGGATGCCACTCACGCGCGAAGGTCCGGACGAGTTCGACCACGATCCGCGCCGTCAGCAGCAGCCAAAAGGCGAACAGCACGTACCAGACGACCAGCCACACAGCTTCCACGTACCTACTCTAACCGGGCGTCCTCTCCGAAGACGCAGTTGAGGGGGGCGACCTCGCCCCGGGTCGGCAAAGTCACGTCTGCTTGCGCTCAGCGGTCCCGGCGACTTCAGCCCCGCAAAAACAATCCGCCCTCGGCAATCCGCCGGCGGTCTTCCGCGGTGACGTCCACATCGGGCGGTGAGAGAAGGAACACCTTGTTGGTCACCTTGTCCATCGACCCCCGGAGCGCGAACGCCAGCCCGGCGGCGAAGTCGACGAGCCGCTTGGCGTCCGCGTTCTCCATCTCGGTGAGGTTCATGATCACCGGGATGCCCTCGCGGTAGTGCTCCCCGATCGCCCGCGCCTCCGCGTAACTGGTCGGGTGCAGTGTGGTGATGCGGCTCAACGGATCACGCACCGGCTGGCGCACGACCGGCTCGGTGACCGGTCGAAGCCGGGCCACGGGTTCCGGCTGCCGGTCCATGGCGAGCGCGCCGTGGACAGCGGGCTCGGAGCTGGGCACGGAGCGTGACCGGCTGCGGCTGACAGGCTCGTCGTACGTGTCGTCGACGTCGCGGTACCGTGCACGGGACGGCCGCGGCGCCGGCTCCTCGTAGGAGTCGTAGTCGTCGTCCGCGTAACCGCGTCGATAGTCGTCTTCGACGTCATAGCCGTCGTCGTCAGCGGGCACCATCCCGAAGTAGGCCTTCAGCTTCTGCAGCGCGCTCATGCCTCTCCCTAGCCCTAGCCGCTCCCGCACTGACTCGATCTCCACACCGTCAGTGCCCCGCACGGGCGGCCACGAAACGTGACGACCGCGCGAGCTCCCTACGGCGAGGCTAAACCGCGTCCACCGAGCAACGCGGTTCCGACACGCACAGAGGTCGAGCCGTGCGTGATCGCCTGCTCGAGATCATGGCTCATCCCGGCGGAGACTTCTGCGGCATTCGGGTGATCTTTTCGGAGGGCCTCCCCCGCGCGAGCGAGCCGGTCGAAGGCGGCGGCCGGGTCCGCACCCAGCGGCGCGACGGCCATCAGGCCACGAAGCCGCAGCTCTCCGGACTGCGCGATGCGCTCGGCGAGCGCGGCCAGCTCGGTGAGCGGGCAGCCGCCGCGTTCCGGGTCGTCGTCGAGGCTGGCCTGGATCAGCACGTCGAGGGGTTCCTCACGTTTACCGCTGTAACGCTCGGTGTGCACCGCCTTGGCGAGCGCGTCGGCGAGCCGCGCGGAATCGACGGACTGCACCTGCTGGGCCCACCCGACCACGGACCGCGCCTTGTTCCGCTGCAGCCGGCCCACCATGTGCCACCGCAGTGCCGATCCGGGGAGCAGCTCGGCGACCTCGGCGGCTTTCGGCCCGGCCTCCTGGTCGCGGTTTTCGCCGACGTCGGTGACGCCGAGCTCGGCCAGCAGCGCGACGTCGGACGCGGGGAAGGTCTTCGTGATCGCGATCAGCTTGACCTCGTCCCGCGGGCGCCCGGCCGCGCGGCAAGCGGCGGCGATCCGCGCTTCGACCTCGGCCAGGTTCTCGGCCAGCTCGGCCTTCCGGGAGGTCATGCCTCGACCCAGGTGATGCCGGCGATCCGCCCGGTCGTCCCGTCGCGCCGGTAGCTGAACAGCGTCTTGTCCTCGTTCGTGCAGCGCGGGTCGACACCGATCTTGCCGACGCCGAGGTCCGCCAGCTGCCGCCAGAGCCCGGCGCGCAGGTCGAGGCCGGGGGTGCCCTGGCGGGTCTTGCACGCGCTGCCGGGGACGTGTTTCTCGACGTCGGCGGCCATTTCGGCGGGGACCTCGTAGCAGTCGCCGCAGATGGCCGGGCCGAGCAGCGCCTCGATCCGGTGCGGCTCGGCCCCCACCTTCCGCATGGCCTCGACCGCGGCCGGGACGACGCCGACCCGCGTGCCCACCCGGCCCGCGTGCACCGCCGAGACCACGCCGGCCTCGGCGTCGGCCAGCAGGATCGGGACGCAGTCGGCGACCAGCACCACGAGCGCGACCCCGGGCGTCGCGGTCACCAGGGCGTCGGTCGCCTCCGCCGCGGCGGTTTCCGAGCCGTCCACGATCGTCGCCGTGCGGCCGTGGACCTGCTCCATCCAGGCCAGCTTGTCCTCGGCCAGGCCCAGCTCGGCGGCCAGGCGCTTGCGGTTGGCGAAGACGTCACCCTCGTCGTCGCCGACGTGGTCACCCAGGTTGAAGGTGTCGTAGGGCGGCCGGGACGCGCCGCCCGCCCTGGTCGTGACCACTCGCCGAACCCGCACGCATCCTCCTGACATCGATGAAGGCCACCGCCCACCGACTCTAGTCAGCGGGCGATGGCCTTCAGCGTGGTGTCTCTAGCGCCGCATGAACGGCGGCACGTCGACCTCGTCGTCCGACGGGTCGTCGTGCACCGGCATCGCGCGCCCGGGCAGGCTGCCCTGGGTCGCGTTGGAGCCGAGCGGCGAGTAGCCGCGCGAACCGCCGCCGGGCTGCGGGAGCCCGCCGGACGGCTGGTTGCCGGTGGCCGACGGCATCGGCGAGTGCGACCGCGGCGGCGCCACCGGGTAGCCGGAGCTGCCCGCGGACGGCACCGGGGTGGCACCGGACGGCGGCCCCGACGGGTTCGAGACCTGCCCGGCCGAGGCCGACGCGGTGGACGACGCGCGCGAGCCGGAACCGAACGTCGACGGGTCCAGCTTCTTGTGCGTCGGCGCGCCGGCGTCGAACCCGGCGGCGATCACCGTGACGCGGACCTCGTCGCCGAGGGAGTCGTCGATGATCGTGCCGAAAATGATGTTCGCGTCCGGGTGCGCGGACTCCTGGACCAGCGACGCGGCCTCGTTGATCTCGAACAAGCCCAGATCCGAACCACCCGCGATCGAAAGCAGCGCGCCGTGCGCACCATCCATGGAGGCTTCGAGGAGCGGCGAGTTGATCGCCTTCTCCGCGGCCTGGATGGCCCTGCCTTCACCGCGTGCGCTCCCTATACCCATCAGGGCGGAGCCCGCGCCGGACATGACGCTCTTGACGTCGGCGAAGTCGAGGTTGATCAGGCCCGGCGTGGTGATCAGGTCGGTGATGCCCTGGACACCGGAGAGCAGCACCTCGTCCGCGGAGCGGAACGCATCCATCAGCGAGACGCCGATGTCGCCGAGCTGCAGCAGCCGGTCGTTCGGGATCACGATGAGCGTGTCGCACTCGTTGCGCAGCGACTGGATGCCGTCTTCGGCCTGCTTGCCGCGGCGCTTGCCCTCGAAGGTGAACGGGCGCGTCACGACGCCGATGGTCAGCGCGCCCAGCTTGCGGGCGATCTGCGCCACGACCGGGGCGCCACCGGTGCCGGTGCCGCCGCCTTCGCCGGCCGTCACGAACACCATGTCGGCGCCCTTGATGACCTCTTCGATCTCTTCGCGGTGGTCTTCGGCGGCCTTCTGGCCGACCTCGGGGGCGGCGCCCGCGCCGAGGCCGCGGGTCAGCTCGCGGCCGATGTCCAGCTTGACGTCGGCGTCGGACATGAGCAGTGCTTGCGCGTCGGTGTTCACCGCGATGAACTCGACACCCTTGAGGCCGACCTCGATCATGCGGTTCACGGCGTTCACGCCGCCACCGCCGATGCCGACCACCTTGATCACCGCAAGGTAGTTGTGCGGGGGCGTCATCGAAGTCCGCCTTCCTGATCGTTGTGCCCGTACAGCCCGTCGCCGGTGATCAACCCTCAACCTCAACCCCAGATCGAGAGTTATGTCAACCGCCGACGTTAGGCAGGACGGTAGGCACCAGGCAGGCTCTAATCCAGTAGGCACGCCGTGTGTCGCAAAGGTGTTTTGCCACAACACGTTCGAGCGCGCAAGAGCGACGGGCCGCCGAAACCGCCCCGGCCCGATCTGGTATGGCCGCCGGATCAGGCCGGAACGGGCATGCTCATGAGGACTTCCGTGGGTGCTCCGGTGGCCGATCCACCGGCCGGTTCCACGCTCACCGCCACCTTGTCGGCGCCGGCGACGCCGTCCGCCACGACCAGGCCGCCCTGGTCCGCCGCCGCGATCACCCCGGCCGGGCGCGGCGGGGCCGCGCCGGTGATCAGCCAGGCTTCGTAGACCTTCCCGCCCGGCTGCGACGGCAGGCCCGCGTCCATCACCATCACCCGGTTCAGCGACCGCGACAGGACGACCGTGACGCCGCCGCCGGTGGGTGCCTCGCCGTGCGCGGTCTTCGCGTCCGGCGCCGCGAGCAGCGCCGCCACCGGCGCGAACTGCTGTTTCGCCTGGTCGAGGCGGCTCTGCGCGGCCTGCAGCTCCTGCTGCTGGGTCAGCGCGATCCCGCCGAACACCCCGCCCGCGGCGAGCCCGACGACGGCCGCCGCGACCGACACGACGACCGCCCAGCGCGGGGCCCGCACCGAGCGGCGGTGCCGCTCCGGCGCACCGGGCCGGGTGCGCGGCGGCAGCTGCCGGGTGGCGTGCATGGCGATCATGACGCGGTCCTTGAACCCCGGCGGCGGCTCTTCGGCCATCGCCACGCCCAGCCGGGCCGCCGTCGCCCGCAGCTCGGCGACCTCCTGCGTGCACGAGTCGCACTGCTCGAGGTGGCGGGCGAACTCCGCGCGCTCGACGTCGTTGACGGCGTCGAGCGCGAAGGCGCCGGCCAGGGTGTGCATCTCCGGCGTGCTCAAGCGGTCACCCCCAGGCAGTCCCGCAGGCGGATCAACCCGTCCCGCAGCCGCGTCTTGACGGTGCCTTGCGGCGTCGACAGCACTTCGGCCACCTCGCGATACGTATAGCCCTGGTAGTAGGCGAGCAGCACGGACTCGCGCTGCAGTTCGGTCAGGAAGGACAGGCACCGGCGCACCTGGGAGCGTTCGAGCCGCGCGGTGACGGACTCCGCGACCTCGTCGAACGGGCGGCCGCGGGCGGCTTCGAAGGTCGCCTTCTGCTCTCGCTCGGTGCCGGCGCGCGCGGAGCGGACGCGGTCGACGGCGCGGCGGTGCGCCAGCGTCATCGCCCAGTTCAGCGCCGAGCCCTTGTCCGGCACATACCGGGTCGCGGTGCGCCACAGCTCGAGGAGCACCTCCTGCGCGACCTCTTCGGACTGGGCCGCGTCCCGCAGGATCCGCCGGACGAGCCCGAAGATCGGCCCGGCGAGCTGGTCGTAGAGCAGCTCGAAGGCCCGCTCGTCACCCTTGGCGACGCGCACCATGAGCTCCTCGGCCGTCGGCCCGGCGGGGGCCTCGGCGGGCACCGGCGCCATCCGGCGCGGGCGGGCCGGCTCATCCATGCAGCTGTCCTCCGGCGTTCTGCGGGGTGCGCGGCACGACCGCGGCCTTCCGCAGCCACAGCGCGACGCCGTGGCGGCGGATCAGCGCGGACACCCGCTGCGGGAGCAGCGGCCGGGCCAGCACGAGCCGGGCCAGCCACCGCGGGTTCACCGGGCGGCGAACTCCCCGCAGCGTAGCGACCAGGGGCGTGGCCGTCCCGCGGCGCAACGCCACGGTGAGGTCGAGCAGCGCCTCCGGGCGCGGCAGGCGCATCCGGTACTCGCCGTCCATCTCCTGGAACGGCGAGACGTAGAACTCCTTGGCCGCGCGGGCGCGGCCGGCCTCGTCCGGGTGCAGCAGGTAGGCGTGGCGGCCGCCGTAGGTGTTGTGCACCTCGGCGACGACGCACCGCAGCCGGCCGTCCGGATCGTGGCACCAGTAGACGCTGATCGGGTTGAACGCGTACCCGAGCACGCGGGCGGCGGCCAGCATCACGACCCGGCCGCCGCGCAGGTCGACCCCGCGCTCGGCGAGCCAGGCGTCCAGCTTCTCCCGGATCCCGCGCGGATCCGCGGCCGCGAAGTGGTCCCGGCGGTCGAACCGCGCGAGCGGCCGCAGCCACCACGGCAGCCGCGGCAGGTCGCCCAGGTCCACCCGCCACAGGTACACGCGGTGGGTGAAGGCGTGCGGCGGGTCGATCCGCCGCACGTGCGCGACCGTGGCGTCGTAGAGCGCGTTCGTCACCACGCCACCCCCAGGCTTTCCGCGGCGCGGGCGCCCGAAGCGCAGCCGTCCTCGTGGAAGCCCCAGCCGTGGTAGGCGCCCGCGTACGCCAGCACGCCGTCGTTGAGCCCGGCCAGCCGTCGTTGCGCGGCAACGGATTCCGGCGTGTAGACCGGGTGCTCGTACCGCATCCGCGCGACGACGTGCTCGCGGCCGGGGCCGTTGCCGGGGTTGAGCGTGACGACGTAGCCGGTCGGCTCGTCGAGGCGCATCAGGCGGTTCATGTCGTAGCTGACCTGGACCGCGCCGGTGGGCGCGCCGCAGGCGGGCGCGCGGTAGTTCCAGCCGGCCCGGGCGCCGGGCCGCGAGGGCAGCACGCTCGTGTCGGTGTGCAGCCAGGCCTCGTTCTCGGAGTAGCGGAACGCGCCGAGCACCTCGCGCTCGGCGGCGGTCGGGTTGGCGAGCAGGGACAGGGCCTGGTCGGCGTGCGTGGCGACGACGACCTTGTCGACGCGGTGCGGCGTGTCGGCGTCGTCGCGGATCTCGACGCCGCCGGCGGTCCGCAGCACCGACCGCACCGGCGTCGACAGGTGCACCGCCGTCAGCTGCTTCGCGGCGAGCTCGACGTATTCGCGGGAGCCGCCCACGACGGTCCGCCAGGCCGGCGAGTCCTGCACCGAGAGCATGCCGTGGTTGCGGAGGAACTCGAACAGGTACCGCGCGGGGTACCGCAGGGTGTCGGCGCGGTCGGCCGACCACACCGTGGACACCAGCGGCAGCATGAAGTGGTCGACGAAGTAGCGGGTGTAGCCGCCGATGGCGAGGAACGCGCCGAGCGTGACGTCGCCGGCGTCCGTCGCCGCCAGCAGCCCCTTCGCGTGCCGGTGGAACCGCTTCACCTCGGTCAGCATCCGCAGGTACCGGCCGCGGACGGCGTTGGCGCGCTGGGCGAACAGGCCGCGCACGCCCTTGGCGCCGGCGTACTGCAGGCCGCACCCGTCGCAGCGGATGCTCATCGACATCTCGGTGTCGCGCGTGGCCACCCCCAGCTCGCCGAACAGCTTCAGCAGGTTCGGGTAGGTGCGCTCGTTGTGGACGATGAAGCCGGAGTCCACGCCGACGGTGCCACCGTGGGTGCTGGGCACGTCGTGCGTGTGCGCGTGCCCGCCCAGGCGGTCGTCGGCCTCGAACAGCAGAACTTCGTACTTGCGTTGCAGCAGGTATGCCGCGGTCAGCCCGGCCACCCCGCTGCCGATGACGCCGATGCGTTCTCCCGTGATCTCCACACCGGTCCTTCGGGACCGCGGCCCGCCCGGATTGCCGGACCGGGCGACCAATCCACCGCGGCGGGGAGAGCGAATCCCGGACATGCCGCACACCACCGCGCACCGCCTCGCCTCGTTCGCCGCGAAACTCCTCGGCGGCCCCCTTCCCGTGGGCCTCCGGACCTGGGACGGGACCCGCGCCGGCCCGGAAAACGCACCGACGGTCGTGCTCCGCAACCGCCGTGCCCTGCGCCGCCTGCTGTACGCGCCCGGCGAGCTGGGGCTCGCCCGCGCCTACGTCACCGGCGACCTCGAGGTCGAAGGAGACCTGGCGGACGGCTTCCGCCGGATCTGGGCCCTGACCCGCGCGGGTGAGCTCAACCGGACCAAGCCGGGCCCGCGCGAGTGGGCCGAGGCCGTCAAGCTGGCGGCCCGGCTCGGCGTCGCCGGGCTGCCGCCGAAGCCGCCCGCCGAAGAGGCGCGGCTGTCCGGGAAACTGCACAGCCTGCTGCGCGACCGCTCCGCCATCGCCCACCACTACGACCTGAGCAACGCCTTCTACCAGCTGCTGATGGACGAGTCGATGGCGTACTCGTGCGCCTACTTCACCTCCGGCTCGTCGAGCCTGGAGCAGGCGCAGCACGACAAGCTGGAGCTGATCTGCCGCAAGCTGGGGCTCCGGCCGGGCATGCGGCTGCTCGACGTCGGCTGCGGCTGGGGCTCGCTGCTCGTCCACGCGGCCAAGCACCACGGTGTCGAGGCCGTCGGCATCACGCTCTCGGCCGAGCAGCTGCAGCACACCCGCGGCCGGCTCGCGCAGCACGACCTCGAAGACCGCGTCGAGGTGCGCCGGCAGGACTACCGGGAGCTACCGGACGCGCCGTTCGACGCGGTGGCGTCGATCGAGATGGGCGAGCACGTCGGCGAGGTCAACTACCCGGCGTACGCGGCGACGCTGCACCGCATGGTGAAGCCGGGCGGCCGCGTGCTGCTCCAGCAGATGTCGCGGGGGCACGTGGCCCCCGGCGGCGGCGCGTTCATCGAGCGGTACATCGCGCCGGACATGACGATGCGCCCGGTCGGGCGGACCATCGGCCACCTGGAGACGGCCGGGCTCGAGGTGCGGGACGTGCAGGCGCTGCGCGAGCACTACGTCTGGACGGTCCGGGCCTGGGCCGCCACCCTGGAGGAGAACTGGGCCGACGTCGTCGCGCTCATCGGCGAGACGGGCGCGCGGGTCTGGCGCCTGTACCTGGTGGGCGGGGCGCTGGCGTTCGAGGAGAACCGGATGGGCGTGGACCAGATCCTGGCCGTGCGGCCCGACCGGCACGGCCGGAGCGGTATGCCCGCGACGCGGGAGTGGTGACGATGCCGCAGCTGCTCGTCACCGCCGTCGTCACGCTCGTGGCGGTGACCGTGACCTTCGGGATCGCGCGGGCGCGCGGGCGGTACGACACGATCGACACGTTCTGGGGGCTCGGGTTCGCGATCGTCGCGGTGGCCGCCTTCCCGTTCGGCGACGGCCCGCTGCCGCTGCGGCTCGTGGTGGTCGCCCTGACGGTCGTCTGGGGCGTGCGGCTTTCGGTGCACCTGCACCTGCGCAACCACAAGCTGCCGGAGGACCCGCGGTACGCGCGGATGGGGCACGGGCCGGGGAAAATGTTCCTGCGCGTGTACCTGTTCCAGGCCGTCGTCCTGTACTTCGTGTCGCTGCCGGTGCAGTTCGCCGTGGACGGCACCGGCATCGGCGTCCTCGGCTGGCTCGGTGTCGCGGTGTGGCTGGTCGGTTTCGCGTTCGAGACGATCGGCGACGACCAGCTGCGCCGGTTCAAGGCGGACCCGGTCAATCGCGGCCGCGTGCTGGACACCGGGTTGTGGCGCTACACGCGGCACCCGAACTACTTCGGCGACGCGTGCGTGTGGTGGGGCCTCTACCTGCTGGCGTGCTCGACGTGGCCGGGCGCGGCGACGATCCTCTCCCCCGTGGCGATGACGTTCACCCTGGCCCGCGGGACGGGCAAACCCATGCTGGAGAAGGGAATGGCGCGCACTCGCCCGGCGTACGCGCACTACGTCGAGCGCACCAGCGGCTTCTTCCCGTTGCCGCCGAAGAAGGTCACTCCCCGGTGAGACCGTCGGTGAGCTCGCGCAGCACGTCGAGGTGGCCGACGTGCCGCGCCGTCTCCTCGATCATGTGCGTGAGGACCCAGCGGACGTTGAAGGTCTCGTCCTTGTACGTCACCTGATCGTCGAGGTCGTGCTTGGCGACGATCTCGCGGCTGCGGGCGCATCGCTGCTCGTAGGCGGCGAGGAGCTGGTCCACGGTGGTCCCGGGCGGCACCCGGAACTCCGCGTCCGGGTCCTGCTCGAGCTGCTCCTCCCAGGTGTCCTCCTCGCCGTCGACGACGACGCCGAACCAGAACCCCTCGTTGAGCGTGAGGTGGGCGACCAGACCGGCGACGGTCGTCAGCTCGCTCGGCAGGTGCGCCCGGCGGGCTTGGTCTTCGGTGAGGCCGCCGGACTTCCACGCGACGGTGGCGCGGTGGTAGTCGAGCAGCCCGGTCAGGATTTCGCGCTCGCCGCCGGTGAGCGGAACCTCCGGGCGCTGGGGTCGTTCGGTCATGGGGCCGCACTCTGCCAGAGGGGTCCGACAGTTCCGGATACCTTGCGCACGATGTAATCGTGGGCTAGGTTTGTGAACGTGCCGGATGAGTTCCTTCTCGACGAGCAAGCCTGCTTCGCGCTCTACGCCGCGTCGCGCGCGGTGACGGACGCGTACCGTCCCCTGCTCGGCGAGCTGGACCTCACCTACCCGCAGTACCTGGTGCTGCTGGTGCTGTGGGAGTCCGACGCCCGGCCGGTCAAGGAGATCGGCGAGGCGCTGCACCTGGACTACGGCACGCTTTCCCCGCTGCTGAAGCGGCTCGAGGCCAACGGCCTGGTGACGCGGACGCGGTTGCCCGCCGACGAACGCACGGTCGTGATCAGCCTGACCGACCAGGGCCGGGCGGTGCGCACGCGCGCCGCCGGTGTCCCCTCGGCGATCGGCTGCGCGCTGGGCCTCGGCGAGCAGGAGCGGCGGGAACTGATCACCACCCTGCGGCGGTTGACGGCGTCGGCCGCCGCGTATCCGTCCGAGCACTGACGCACCCGAGCACTGAGGAGGCTTTATGCCCAGCCGTGACGCCACCACCCACTGGGTCGGCGGACTGAACAGCGGGAAGGGCGAGGTCACGCTGGACTCGTCCAACGCGGGCACGTTCGCGGTCTCGTTCCCGACCCGGGCGGGCGCCCCGGACGGCCAGACGAGCCCGGAAGAGCTCATCGCGGCGGCGCACTCGTCCTGCCTGGCGATGAACCTGTCGGGCGTGCTGGAGTCCCAGCAGCTCACGGCGGACTCGATCGACGTGAGTGCCGAGGTGACGCTCGGCCCGGCCAAGGGCGGCGGCTTCGAGATCAGCGGCATCGCGATCACCCTGCGCGCCTCGATCCCGGGCGTGACGGCGGAGCAGTTCGCGGAGTACGCGGAGACGGCGGAGAAGACCTGCCCGGTGTCGAAGGCCCTGGCGGGCACGACGATCACCATGGACGCGGCCCTCGCCTGATTCCCGGTGCCCGGCCCCTCGCCGTTCGCGGCGAGGGGCCGTTCGGTTTCCTCTCGCGCCGGCCGGGCCGGTGTCCACGGCCGGGTGATCGAAACGGTTCGATCTTCACCGAACCCGGTGAGCCCCCCTCGGACCAGCTGAGAGCCGCTTGCACATCCCTGGCGGGTGTTCTACGTTCGATGGTCGTCGATGCGGTTCGACGATCATCGTGCCGGATCGCCGTCTCTGGGGGGGGCAGTCGAAAACGCCATGCGCAAGCGCGGTCACCACCGGCCCGCCGGGGCGCGGCTCGCGGCCGGTCACCGGACGAACGTCCTGGCCCTGGTCGTCCCGCTGCGCGCCGGCGCCCACGATGTCGTCGTCCGGGAATTCGTGGCCGCCGCGATCGCCGCGGCCGGCGCCCGTGATCACGCCCTGCTCCTGCTGACCGCCGAAGAGGGCCCCGCCGCGCTGCGCCGCGCGGTGTCCTCCTCCGTCGCCGACGGCGTCGTGGTGATGGACGTCGAAGCGGCCGATCCGCGCGTGCCCGTGCTGCTCGGGCTGGGCCGGCCGGCGGTGCTGATCGGCGTGCCGGACCGGCCGCGCGGGCTCGGCTGCCTCGACCTCGACTTCGCCGCGGCGGGCGCGCTGTGCCTGAGCCACCTCGCCGGCCTCGGGCACGAGCACGTCGCCCTGATCGGCTCGCCGCCCGCGGCCTACCGGCGCGGCAGCAGCTCCGCGACACGGCTCGCGCTGGGTTTCACGGCGGAAGCGGCGCGCCGTGGTGTCCGCTCGACGACGCTGGCCTGGGGGAACACCCACCGGCGGACGCTGCGCGGCCTGGACGCGCTCTTCGCCCGGCACCCCGGCGTCACCGGTCTCGTGGTGCACAACGAAACGGCGCTGCCGGCGGTGCTGACGGGGCTGCGCCAGCGGGGGCTGCGGGTGCCCGAGGACATCTCCCTCGTCGCGGTTTGCCCGGACAGCCTGACCGCCCACAGCCTGCTCGAGCTGACCTGCGTGGCGATCCCGGCGCGGGAGATCGGCGCGCTGGCCGTCGAAACGGTCATCGGGCAGCTCGACGACGGCACCGCGCCCGGAACGCGGCTGCTCGCGCCGAAGCTGGCCGCCCGCGCCAGCACCGCACCGCCACGCCTGCCGTGACGCAGCCGCGCCGAATAGCTTCCCCCACATTTTGCCACTGTCGGTATTTTGGTGATCAATTATCGGCGGTTGGTTCACGGAAATGATGTATTGCCCGGACGGCCCGGACCGGTGTTAACGTGACCGCGGCGACCGCGCGGCTATTTTTCCGGCTCGCATTTGCCGAGACGAAATCCGGGGGAAACGATCTCAGCCGGAGGGTCCTGACATGCATCGAAGACAGCTGGCGCTGGCGGCCGTGGTGGTGGCGGGGTGGTCACTGCCCGTTCCGGCGGCGGCGGAACCGGCCGCCGCGCCCGGCGTGCCGCGCGATTCGGGCCAATCCGTCACGCTGATCACCGGCGACCGGGTGCGGGTGCTGTCGAATTCGCGCGGGGAAAACACGGTCACGGTCGAACCGGGCCCGGGGCGCGAGCGGATCGGTTTCTTCCGCGAAACGCACACCCCCGCGAGGCCCGGCGACATCACCGTGGTGCCGTCGGACGCCCTGGCGCTGGTCGCCTCCGGCCGGCTCGATTCCCGGCTGTTCGACGTTTCCGAGCTGCTGCGGCAGCACCTCGCCGACTCCGCCGGGAGTCTCCCCCTGATCGTCACCGCTTCCGACGGCTCCCCCGCGGCCACGCCGCCCGCCACCACGGCCGTCCGGGACCTGCCGAGCGTGCGCGGCACGGCCCTGCGCCAGGACCGGCGCCGGGGAACGGAGTTCTGGAGCTGGCTCACCGCCGGGTCCGTGCTGCGGGCCGGGGTCGGCAAGGTGTGGCTGGACGGCCTGGCCGCCCCGGCGCTCGACGTCAGCGTGCCGCAGATCGGCGCCCCGGCCGCGTGGCAGGCGGGGTACACGGGCCGCGGCGTCACGGTCGGCTTGCTCGACACCGGTGTCCGGGCCGATCACCCCGATCTCGCCGGCAAGGTCGTCGAAGCGCAGGACTTCACCGGGACCAGGCCGGACGCGGGCGACGACCTCGGGCACGGCACGCACGTCGCCGGCATCATCGCCGGGACCGGCGCCGCCTCCGGTGGGCGTTACCGCGGGGTGGCGCCGGACGCCCGGCTGGTCAGCGGCAAGGTCTGCGTCGCCTACGGCTGCCCGGAATCCGCGGTGATCGCCGGCATGGAGTGGATCGCGCCGAAGGTCCGCGTGGTCAACCTGAGCCTGGGCGGCGACGCGACCGACGGCACGGACCCGGTGTCCCAGGCGGTGAACGCGCTGACCGCCCGCTACGGCACCCTGTTCGTCGCCGCGGCCGGCAACGACCGCTCGCTCGACCTGCCCGAACCGGGACCGGTCGTCGCGCCCGCCGCGGCGGACGCGGCGCTGGCCGTCGGCAGCGTGTCGGCCCGGGACACCACCAGCCCGTTCTCCAACCGGGGCGCGCGGCTCGGCGACCACGCGGTCAAGCCCGACATCGCGGCGCCGGGCGAAGGCATCGTCTCGGCCCGGGCCGAGGGCACGCGCGACGGCGACACCGCGCCGGTGGACGCCGCCTACGCCCGGCTGTCCGGGACGTCGATGGCGGCACCGCACGTCGCCGGTTCGGCGGCCCTGCTGCTCCAGCGGCACCCCGACTGGCTCGCCGGCCGGCTCAAGACCACGCTGACGAGCACCGCCGAACCCACCGCCGACGTCGCCGAGCAGGGTGCCGGCCGGGTCGACGCCGGGCGCGCGGTCACCCAGCAGGTCACCGCCACCACCGGCAGCCTCGGCTACGGCTTCGTCGCCTGGCCGCGTACGCGACCCGTCACGAAGACCGTGACCTACCACAACGACGGAGCCGCGGCCGTCACCTTGTCGCTGGCCACGAACCCGCAGCCGCTGTTCACGCCCTCGGCGACGTCCGTGGTCGTGCCCGCGCACGGCGATGCCGACGTCGGCGTCACCCTCCGGGCGGGCGGGGACGCGGCCGGGCAGCACGGCGGCAGGCTGACCGCGACGGCGCCCGGGATCACCGTGCAGACCGCGCTCGGCGCCTTCCTCGAGCCCGAGAGCTACGACGTGTCCGTGCGGCTGATCGGCCGGGACGGGCGGTTCACCGCGGGGGTCGCCACGCTCGTCGACACCGCGACGGGAGCCGCGTTCGGTGTCCGGCCGTTCGGCGCCGACGGCACGGCCGTGGTGCGGGTGCCCAAGGGGCGCTACGACCTCAACGCGTTCGACGTGTCCGGAGATCCGGCGGGCCAGACCCGGCCCGCCGCCGTGACCCTGCTGTCGCGGCCCGGTCAGCCGGTGACCGGCGATGTTTCGTTCACTTTGGACGCCCGCGCGGGCAAACCACTGCGCGCGGTGGTCGATCGGCCCAACGCGCGGCTGCAGGGCGGCGAGCTGGGCCTGGTGTCCGGGAATCCGGACGGGACCCGCACCAGCACGCTCGCCTGGATCGCCCAGCCGGGCACCGAGCTGTACGCGGCAGGCTCGGACCGCGAGGTCACCGACCACACCTACGCGCTGTACTTCCGGGCGACACTGGGCGCCAAGCCGCCCGGGGCCGATCCGAACGGGTACGTCTACCAGCTGGCGCTGCTCGAGCGCGGCCGCGTGCCGGCCGATCCCGTGTTCCGGGTGCGCGACCGGGACCTCGCGGTGGTCGACGCCCGCTACCACACCCAGGGGAAACCGGCCGAGAGCCTGCGTCTCGACGACGTCACGTTCGGGTTCCCGGGCGCCGACAGCGGGACGTACCAGGTCGCGGCGCAGACGCTGCCGAGCCGGCGCACCGAGTACTACACGACCGGGGTGAGCTGGCAGCACCTCCTGGCGGTGTACCCGGACCCGCTGACCGACGCGGAAAGCAACTACTCGTACCGGACGTACCGGCCCGGGCCGCAGCACTCCGGCTGGAACCGCGCTCCGGTCGGGCCCGCTTTCGGCGCACCCCAGGACGGCTGGGGGGTGGTCCGCGCCGGGAACCAGCTGGCGTACGCGATCCCGCTGGTGTCGGGCAGCGACCCGGAGCAGTACACCTCGCCGCCGGGAGGCCTCACCGGCACGGCCACCCTGTCGCGCGACGGCGTCACGCTCGCCACCACGGCGAGCCCCGCCTTCGGGACGCTGGCGATCCCGGACGGCGCGGGCACCTACACGCTGCGGTCCGTGGCCACGCGCAGCGTGCCGTGGTCGGTGGTGGGCACCGCGGTGGACGTGGCGTGGACGTTCCGCGAGCCGGGTGTGGCGGCGCCGGCGAAACCGTTGCCGCTGCTGGTGGTCCGGGCCGAGGGCGCGGTCGACGACCAGAGCCGGGCCCCGGCCGGGAAGCCGTTCGTGCTCGCCCTGACCGCCCAGCGGCAGCCGGGCGCCGGCGAGTTCCGGCTGGCGGACCTGCGCGTCGAAACGTCCATTGACGACGGTGCGAAGTGGACGTCCGTACCGGCCGTGCGCCTCGGCAACGGCGGTCTCGCGGTGGCGCACAACCCACCGGGCGGAGGGTTCGTGTCGCTGCGCATCACCGCCCGCGACACGGAAGGCAACGCGGTCACCCAGACCGTGATCAGGGCGTACCAGACAGCACCGTGACCGCCACCGCGGCGAGCGGGACGACGAAGGCGGCCCCGGTCAGAAGCTTGAGCTCCCGGCCGTGGGCCCGCCATTCGCCGTCCCAGCCGTTTTCGCCGTCGTAGCGCAGGTTCGCCGTCGTCATCAAGGCCCGGCCGAGCCCGAACCCCGCGCCCGCGCACAGCGCCGCGGGCAGCGAAGCCGTGAGGGCCACGGCGATCGCGGCGACGTACGGCAGGCCGCTGGGCAGGTAGGTGCGCGCACCCGTGCCCATCTCGAAGCCGAACTGCAGCGGGCCGAGGTGGCGGCCGAGGCGGAACACCGTGTCGGGCACCAGCCGGCGGTTTTCCGGCAGCCGGAACGACCACACGCCCGTTTCGCGGAGCAGCACCGCACCCAGCGCCGCGGCCACCACGGCCCAGCACCCCAGCGCCGGAAGCGGGGCGCGCAGCAGGGAACCCGCCACGATCAGGACGAGCGCGGTCAGGGCGCCGCCGCAGACGAGCCCGGCGCAGAACGCCAGTGTCGGAGTGCCTCGCCAGACCGGCGAGCTCAGCACGAAGGCCGAGTTCCGGCTTCAACTGGAGCCGCTGGTGGCGAACCCGGCGGCCGCGCACAGGACGAGCCACGCGCCCGGCAGCAGCCGGCCCGGCGCGAACACCAGCGCGATCGTCACGGCGGCCGCGGCGAGCACGAGCCCGGCGGCGATCGTCAGCGGGTGCCACCGCCGCCGGGCGTTCCCTTCCGTCACAGGGCGGCGCGGCAGATCGTCAGGTACGTCTGGCCGGTGTACCCGCCGCCCCAGAAGGTGGAAAAGCCGTCGGAGCAGCGGTAGACCTTCAGGTCCGGCGTCGTCCACCGCCACGCGTTCTTGCCCACGAACTGGCCGCACGTGTTGGCCACCGGCTGGTGGTCGACCTGGATGCCACCCTCGTTCCACGTGCCGTACTTGTGCCAGCCCGCTTCGCAGTAGGTGCTCCCCCGCCAGAACCCGCCGAAGCACGCGGCGTAGGTGTTGACGTAGGTGCCGCTGGTGTCGGTCAGTTCGGCGTAGCCGGTGGGGTAGGCGTCCCGGCAGTCGTTGCGGTCGAAGCCCGGCATGCCGTACGGGCTGAACTCGGCGTCCGCCTTCCGGACGCGGGACAGGCCGGACCAGTCGAGCGCGGTCGCGCCGATCGTCAAGGCCCCGAGCGTCACCGCGCGCAGGAACGTCCGGCGCGTACCGCGGACCTTCAGCTTCCGTCCCGCGCGGGTGGCGCGGGCGTCCGGGCCGGGGCGGTCGACGTCGGGAATGTGCGCCAGCTCCAGCGTCACCGGGGCTCGCCTCCTTCCTCCGGGCCGGCCCAGCCGGCCAGTGCCGTGTCCACTTCGGCCGCCCGGACCGGGAGCAGCATCCGGCGGACGCGGCCGGTGCCGTCGAGCGACATCAGCACCGGTGGCGAAAGGTGGGAAACCGAACGCCACGCTTCGCCGTCGCTGATCACCGGCAGGCCGCGGGCCAGCTCCGCCCACGTCGTCAGGGGTTCGTGGGTCAGCAGGGTCGCGGCCGCGCCGAGCCCGGCCAGCCGCTCGACCACCGTCAGGCACAGCGGGCAGCCCGAATCGACCGCCGCCACGATCCGCCCGCCGTCCCCGGCGAACCGCGGGCCCAGCACCAGCTCGGGCGGCGCGGCCACGAATCCGTCCGTGGCCCGGGTGACCATCCCGCGCAGCAGCCGGACTTCGCGCAGGACGGCCGCCAGCCCGAAGAACAGCAGGATGATCGCCGCCCACGTGAGGAGCGTGACCGCGATCGACGGGGTCATCGGCGGTCCCAGGCGATGTCGATCCCGTCGAGCCAGTCGAGCCGTTCGCGCTCGGTCTTCGCCGCCGTGGTGGCGAGGTGGACCTCGGCCAGGCCCGCCGGGCAGCCGAGGACGAACGAGCGCGCGGGCTCCGTCGCGTACCCGGACTTCCAGACTTCGCCGTGCCGCGTGCGCGCGCCCGCGTGCCGCGGGATCATCGCCGCGGCCTGGCGCGGGGCGGGGATCGACAGCGAACCGTGGTCCTTCACCACGACCACGAAGTGCTCGTTCATCGGGTCCAGCAACGTCTCCGCGCGGGGGACGACGGTCATGCCGTCGACGTGGTCTTCGATCCGCAGCGAGCCGAACAGGGCGAGCACGCGGTCGCGGCGGGGCGCCGGGCCCGCGTACACCGTCATCAGCTCGTGGTAGGCGCCGAACAGGGTGGCCACGGACGACTGCCCGTCGCGGGCCTCGGCGACGGCGACCTCCCGGCCGTGCACGACCAGGCGCTCCCGGGTTTCGGCCGGGGCGACGTGCGTGCACGCGAAATCGTGGTAGCCGCGCGGCCCGATCTGGAACCCGGTGCCGTACGAGCCGCCGACGAACCGGACGCCGGCCACCACGTGCGAAACGGGGGCCGCCGCGGGCAGGCCCACGGTCACCCGGTCCCCGCTCGGCGCCATCAATCGCAGCCGTTGTGTCGCCATGAGACCTCCGATTCCCGGAATCGCCCCCGGTGAGACTAGCCGACGGATTCCACGGTGGCCACGATCGTTTTCCACCGGTTCCCCGATTGCTCCGAACGGGGACGGTAATTCCGCCGGGGGAATACAGTGGGTCCATGCACATCTGGTCCGCGGGAATGACGGCGCTGACGGCATTCGGGGCGATTCTGCTGGCCGCGGCCGGCGTGACCCACGCGGCGCGCCCGCAGGAGCACCGGGCGGTGCTGCGCGTCCACCGCCTGCTGCCGCCGACGGCTTTCGTGGCGGCGGCGACCACGGGCGCGGAAGTCCTCGTGGGCGTGGCCGTGCTCGCGGTCCTGCTCGCGGATCCCGCTGCCGCAGCTCTCCCGGTGGCCGCGCAAGCCGCGCTGTACTGCGCTTTTGCCGGCTACGCGGCGGTGCTGCGGACGCGCCGGCCGGGTGTGCCGTGCGGGTGTTTCGGCGCGGAGACGGTGTCGTGGGCGGTGGTGTCCCGAGCGGTCACGCTCGCCGCGGGCAGCGCGGGGTGCGCGGCGATCGGCGCGCTCGAACCGGTCCCGGACCGGTGGCCGGGCGTGGCGGCCGGCGTTGTCCTCGCCCTGGCGAACCACCTGATTCCGGCCTGGCGCGGCGCCGGCAACCGAAAACCCGGCCACCCCGTCCGATGATTTTTTGACCACTTTCCGGACCCCGCGAAGAAATCGACAGCTGTTGGGCGGAAAATCACCGTCCGCGATTCGCGTCCCGGTTCACCACCCGCAGGACGAGCCACTGGTCGAACCACGCCCCGGCGGTGGTCACGACGAGCATCACCAGCCCGATGACCAGGTGCGCGTAGCTGTGCAGCGGCGCGGCTTCGCCGGTCAGCTTCGCGAGTCCGAACTGCAGCAGCAGCCGCAGCGTGAACAGGACGGCCACGAGCGCGAGCGCCTGCTTGCTCCGCCACACCGCCCGCAGGTACCGCCGACGGCGGGACAACAGGGTGAACCACAGTGTCAGGTGCACCGCCACGAGCACCAGCGGCAGCAGCGCGACCCAGCCGTACCGGTCGCTGAACTGCCGGCTGAGGTCGTTGCTCGCCACCAGCAGCCCGACGAGCACGAAGTACCAGCCCGGCAGGCCCTCGATCACGCCTTCGGCGGGCCGCGTGCCGGTGGTGCCGGCCTCCCGCATCGGAACCCCTTCGCTTCGATCGTCCATCGGCCCGAGTCTTCCGCGGAACGCCGGGCCCGCGATCGGCCGCCGGTAGGAGATGCGCGCCGCCGTCTCGTACCCCGGTACGAGTTCCGCCCGGTGCGTGGGGCGCGCGGACGCGTGGTGCGGCACCATCGGCAGATGACCTTCGCCGGCCACCCGCGGATCCCGTGGACCGGCCGCCGTGGCCCGCTCGTGGCCGAGGCGGTCGTCCTCGGGGCACTGGTCGTGCTCGACACGGTCGTCGCCGCCCGGGCCGGTCCGGGCCGGGGTCAGCTCGCCACCATCGCCATCGAGTTCGCGCCGGGCGTCGGCCCGGTCGTGGCGCTGCTGGCCGTGCTGCGCCGCCGGTTCCCCGGCCACATCGCCGGCCTGGCCGCCGCCGTGTCCGGGTTGTCACTGCTGGGCACGGCCGTCGCCGCCGCGCTCGCCACGGCGGGCGCCCGGCTGCCGCCGCAGCCCGGTTCGGCCGAAGCGCTCGCGCTGGCGCTGATGGTCGGTGCGTGCTGCCACCGGCTGTCCCCGAGGGCGGCCACCGCGCAGGCGGTCCTCGGTGGCTGCGCGGCGACCCTCGCCCCGATCCTGCGCTACGGCGCCGAAACGCCGTCCGCGCTCTACGCCGCCGGCGCCGCGGTGGTCTGGGGCGGCGCGCTGGCCGGCGGCCTGGTCCTGCGCGACGCCGACGTCCGCCACCGGGTGGAGGTGCTCGAACTCCGCACCACCGAGCGGCTGCGGCTGGCCCGGGAACTGCACGACCTCGTCGCTCACCAGATCGGCGGCATCGTCGTGCGCGTCCAGGCCGCGCACCGCGTCGCCGAGCGGACCGGCGGCGACACCGCGACGTTCGCCGAGCTGGAAACCGCGGGCGCGGCGGCCCTGTCCGCGATGCGCCGGCTGGTCGGGGCGCTGCGGACCGGCGACGAAGACCTCTTCGTCCCGCCGGCCGACCTCGCCACCGCCGTGGACCGCGCGGTCCCCGACGACGACCGCATCCACCTGGACGTCGGCCCCGGCCTCGCCGGGCTCGCGGTCGCGCCGGAAGTCGTCACCACCGCGCACCGGCTGCTCACCGAGGCGCTCACCAACGTCCGCCGGCACGCGCCCGAAGCCGCCGACGTCCGGGTGCTCGTGCGCCACGAGCCGCCCGGGGAGCTGCTGGTCGAGGTGGTCAACGACGGTGCCGGCCGGCCCGCCCGCCGGGGTGGCTACGGCCTGCTGGGGATGGCGGAGCGGGTGGCGGCGGTGGGCGGTACCGTGCAGGCGGGTCCGGCGGAGGGTCGGCGCTGGCGCGTGGCCGCGCGGCTGCCGCTCCGGCCGGGCTGAGCCGAGGGGAGACCGGGTGCCGGTGCGCGTGCTGATCGCCGACGACCAGGCGCTGGTTCGCGCGGGGTTCCGGCTGATCCTCGACGGCGAGCCGGACATCGAGGTCGTCGGCGAAGCCGCGGACGGCGATCAGGCGGTGCGGCTGGCCCGGCGGCTGCGCCCGGACGTGACGCTGATGGACATCCGGATGCCCGGGGTGGACGGGCTGCGGGCGACGGAACTGCTGGCCGGCCCGGACGTCCCGGAGCCCCTGCACGTCGTGATGGTGACGACCTTCGGGCTCGACGAGAACGTGCACGCGGCGCTGCGGGCCGGTGCCTGCGGTTTCCTGCTCAAGGACGCCGGGCCGAACCTGCTCGTCGAGGCCGTGCACGCGGCCGCCCACGGCGAGGCGCTGGTCTCCCCCGCGATCACCACGCGGCTGCTGGCGCACTACGCGCGCCGCGCCCCCCGGCGCGTCACCCCGCCGGAAAACCCGCTCACCCCGCGCGAGCTCGACGTCGTGAAGGCCGTGGCGCGCGGCGAGACGAACGACGAGATCTGCCGCTCACTCGTGGTGTCGATGCCCACGGTCAAGACCCACATCGGCGCGGCCAAGCGCAAGCTGGGCGCCCGCAACCGCACCGAAATCGCCATCTGGGCCTGGGAAAGCGGCCTGGTGCGCTGACCGCGGGACGCGCACGACAACCGTGCGCGCCACGACGTCGCCGAACCGCTGCCGCCGCCGGGTCACCAGCATCACCACGATCCCGGCCAGCCCCCACGCGAAGCCGTCGACCACCATCAGCAGCTCGCGGACGAAGAACGCGCCGAACGACGGGTGCGTGCCCTCGAGCGTCTCGATCCGCAGGCGCAGCCACCGCATCGCCGGCGTCTGGCCGCCGTGCCGGTAGGGCCACCACGCGTGGACGAACCACAGGCCCACCAGGTCCAGCGCCAGCATCGTGTAGAGGACGACCTTCAGGAACGTCAGCAGGGCCGGGCCGTGCGGGTGGAACAGCCAGACCACCGCGATCGCGAGCAGCAGCATCGGCCCGAAGACGAGCAGTTCGTCCAGCAGGAACTGCACGAGGCGGCGCCCGACGACGCCCACCCCCGGGCGGGAACCGGTCATGCCCCCATGATCTCCGCCGCGGCCGCCGGGCGCACACCGGGTGCGTCTCATACCCCGGGCCGAGGCGGACGCGGCGAGTTCGTCCTCCGGGCTGATCACCGGCGGACGCCACCCGGCCAGGCTCGGGCGCACCCCACCCGCCGACGGAAGGATCCCGGTGCGTCTCTCCCGGACAGGACTGGCGGCCGCGACGGCCGCCCTCTTCGCCGCCTCCGTGCCCGCCGCGGCCGCCGACCCGCTCACCCCGTACACCACGCAGCAGCTGAGCTGGGGCGACTGCCCGTTCAAGCCGGCCGCGGACGAGAAACCCGCGCAGTGCGCCCGGGTCACGGTCCCGCGGGACTGGGCCGACCCGGGCGCCGGCTCGGAGGTCGAGGTGTCGATCAGCCGGGTCGCCGCGACCGGCGAGCGGCGCGGCGCCCTCCTGCTCAACCCCGGCGGTCCCGGTGGCCAGGGCACCCCGCTCGCGGGCGCGCTCGCCGCACTCCAGCCGACGGTGAACGAGCTCTACGACTTCGTCGGCATGGATCCGCGCGGCACCGGCCACGCGGGCACCGACGACAAGGGCTTCCAGTGCCAGGTGCCGTCCGGCCGGCTGCCGGCCGGACCGCTCGACGCCCGCGACCGCTCCGCCGCGAGCATCGCGGCCCACCAGCAGGTTCCCCGTGCCGTCGCCGAGGCGTGCCAGAGCGACGCGCTGGCGCCCTTCGTCACCACCTGGCAGACCGCGCACGACATGGACCTGATCCGCACCCTGCTCGGCGACGAGAAGCTCAACTACCTCGGCTACTCCTACGGAACGTGGCTCGGCGCCAAGTACGCGTCGCTGTTCCCGGAGCACACCGGCAAGACCGTGCTCGACTCCAGCGTCGACTTCGAAGGCAGGCTGCAGGCCGACTTCGAAGCGTTCCCCGTCATCGACCAGCGGCAGTTCGACGACGTCTACCTGCCGTGGCTCGCGCGGAACTTCCCCGCGCAGCTGGGCGGAACGGCCGCCGAGGTCAAGGCGAAGTGGGAGCGCGTGCGCGCGTACTACGGCACGCACGGCCTCGCCCCCGACACCTACGACGGCGTCTTCGTCGGCAACGGCAGCCCGCTCCGGTGGGTGCTCGGCGCGCTGATCTTCCTCCTGGGCGCGCAAGCGCTCGACGGGACCACGCCCCCGGACCCGGCGACCCTCTCCGGTGACCTCGACGCGGTGTCCCGGACGACGTTCGGCGTCCCGGCGGCCGAGCTGACCACGGACCGGGTGGTGGCCGCGGAGCTCGCCCCGGACTACACGCAGGCGCCCGGCACCCGCTTCGCCGTGGCGTGCGGTGACCAGCCCACCCGCCCGGCGGCCTGGTACAAGCGGCTCAGCGACCGGCAAGGCCCGCGGTACCCGCTGTTCGGCTGGGCGTACGGCCTGGGGGAAACGTGCGGCTTCTGGTCCGACAAGCCGCGGCAGGAACTCCCGGACGTGCCCGCCGAAGCGGCGGCGAACATCCTGGTCGTGCAGGGCGAATTCGACCCGCAGACCGGCTACGAGCAGGCGACGTCGGGAGCCCGCTCGGCCGGCGTGCCCCTGGTGTCGGTGGACGACTCGCCGTTCCACGGCCAGTACGCCTTGGCGGGCAACCCGTGCGTGGACGGTCTGGTGAACGTGTTCCTCGTCAAGAACTCCCGGCCGCGCGCGACGACCTGCCCGGGGGTGCCCCTCCCGGGCGAGGACCGGGTGTACCCGGTCGCCGGTCCGGTACGCAGCTCGGCCCTGTCCGTCCAAACCGGACAATCCCCCGCGGTGGCGGCGTTGCGCACGCGGGTTCAGGACGAGGTCAGCGCGGTGAACCGGCTGCGGTGACCGGGGGCCCGTCCGATCGGTGAAGGCGGACGCCGGCCGCGCGGAGCTCGGCTTCGAAAGCCGGGCCGGCCGCGCGACCGGCGTCGGTTCTCCGCCGTGGTGGGCGATCAGCGCGTACCGGGCGACGAGCTGCGGGTCTTCGAGGGCCTGTGCGAAGTCGGCGAGGTAGTCGTCGACCCGCCGGGGACCAGCGCCCTGGCCTTCCCTGGTGGCCGCGACTTCGTCCGCGGAGAAGCCCCGGCGTAGCTCCAGCCCGTCCCCGGCCGGACCGCCCGGGCCGGCGCCCCCGGCCGCGCGCTAGCATCCCGGCGGCGACCGCGCCGACCGGGAGGCGAAGATGGCGGACGAACGCGGCGTCGAAGCCGTCGAGCAGTGGTTCCGGCGGCGGGGGCTGCCCGCCGTGGTGCGGGGCCGGCCCGCCCACCTCCTCGTCCGCATCGCGCCGGCCGTCGTGTTCATCGCGGGCTGGCGGGTGCTGACCGCCGTGCTGTCCGCAGTGGACGGTGAAACGGACGCGGACTTCGACCGGCTGATGGAGAACGACCTCTTCGCACTGGGCTACAGCGGCCTGCTGCTGAGCCTGGTCGTCGTCCCCGGCCTCGGTTCCTGGCTCACCGCGCGGTGGGTGCGGCGCAAGCTGGTCGAGCGCGGCGGGACCGTGCCCGCGGCCGTCATGGCGGCCGTGTTCGTGGTCGTCGTGCCCGCGGTCGACCAGGTCGTCGACGGCGACGCGGTGGTGCTCGGCCTCATCACGCAGCTGGCGATCCTGGCCGGGCTGTTCGCGGCCGCGTTCGTCGGGGTCGGCTCGATCGTCGGCTGGGCGCTGCGGGCCGCGTACCGCCAGGCCCGGCTGCTCGGGGAGCTGACCAGCCGGGCGCTGCCGCTCCTGCTGCTGTTCACCGTCTTCGGGTTCTTCACCACCGAGATCTGGCAGGTCGGCGCCGCCCTGCCGCGGCAGCGGATGTGGCTGGTCGCCGGGCTGCTGGCCGTGGTCGCCGTGGTCTTCCTGCTCGCGATGCTCAAGGACGAGGTCACCCGGCTGACCCAGTCGCGCACCGCCCCGGTCGGCCTCGACAAGCTGCGCGAAACCCCGCTGGCCGCCTTCCTGACGGACGAGGTCCCCGCCGAACGGCTGCCGCTCACGAAGCTGGAACGGGCGAACATGGTCCTCGTCCTGGTCCTGACCCAGGTGCTGCAGACGTTCGTCCTCGCCACGCTGGTGTTCGTCTTCTTCGTGGTGTTCGGGATCGTCGCGGTGCAGCACGCGGTGATCAGGGCGTGGATCGGCCGCGACCCCGCCGGCGGCACGCTGTTCGGCATCCAGCTGCCGGTACCGCAGGAGCTGCTGCAGGTCTCCCTGTTCATCGCCGCGTTCTCCGGCCTGTACTTCGCCGCGGCGACGGTGACCGACGCCAAGTACCGCAACGCCTTCTTCGACCCGCTCGCCGACCACCTGGCGGTGAGCCTCGTGGCCAGGGACCTCTACCTCGGCCGGCTCCTCGGTGTTCCGCCGCACGCCGCGGAACACCGAGCGGAACACTGAGGAAACCCGGCTACTCCGGGGCCCGGAAGCGGTACTGCCCGGATCCGACGACCACGACGGCCGCTTTCTTGCCCGCGTCGTACGTGACGCTCAGAACGCCGCCGGCCCACTGGAGGGGCTTGCCCGACTCGGTGACGACGGCCAGCAGGCTCCGGCTCCGTGGTGCCGTGCGAGGGGCTTTCATGCGGCGCTGCCTTCCGGCCACGTCAACTCCCGAGGAATTGAAACAATTCAATCGAGGGCAACTCCGATGGGAGTAGGTGACCGCGATCACGGACGTCAACAGTCTCGTCGGGAGCGGCAGTCCGAATTGTGCCGGTCGCCACGTTGTAGTTAGGTAAGCCTGACCTTATTGTCCTCGTGTGTCCCTGCCCCACCTCGCCGATACCGGTGTGCACGCCCGGAAGGTCGACGTCGCCTACGGCCACGACGTCGTCGTGCGTGCCGCGTCCGTCTCCCTCGACGCGGGGACCGTGACCGCGCTGATCGGCCCGAACGGGAGCGGGAAGTCGACCCTGCTGCGGGCGCTCGCCCGGCTGCACCCGCCGGTCGCCGGCTCGGTCACCTTCGCCGACGGAGCCGATCTGCGCGCTCTGTCCGGAAAGGACGTTGCCAAGCGGATCACCCTGCTCTCGCAGCACCGGACCGCGCCGGGCGGGGTGTGCGTCCGGGAGCTGGTCGAGTTCGGCAGGCACCCGCACCGGTCCCGGTGGGGCGGCCGCGACCCCGACGGCCCCGCTGCCGTCGCGCGGGCGATGGAGCTGACCGGCCTGTCCGCCCTCGCCGACCGGCCCGTGCAGGCCCTGTCCGGCGGGCAGGCGCAGCGGGTGTGGCTCGCCGCCTGCCTGGCCCAGGACACCGGACTGCTGCTGCTCGACGAACCCACGACCTTCCTCGACCTGCGGTACCAGGTCGAGATCCTCGACGTCGTCCGCGACCTCGCCGACCGGCACGGCGTGGGGGTCGGCGTGGTGCTGCACGACCTCGACCAGGCCGCGGCGGTCGCCGACCGGGTGCTGCTGCTCGAAGGCGGCCGGGTCACCGCCGAGGGCTCCCCCGCCGACGTGCTGACCCCGGAAAACCTCACCCGCGCCTACGGCATCCGCGTGGACGTCGTGCCCGACCCGGCCGGCGGGCACATCCACACCCGCGCGGTCGGCCGCTTCAACGACACCGCGGCGAGCCGCTTCAACAACACCGCGGCGAGCCGCTTCAACGACACCGGAGCGCGCACCGCGTCGGCCTGACCGGTGCGCCGTCATCGAAAACCCAGGAGAGACATGCGGATCACCCGGCTGCTCCTCGGCCTGTCCGCGGCCGCCACGTTCTTCGTGGCCGGCTGCGGGACCACCGAGGCGCCCACGAGCAACACCGCCGCCACGAGCGGCGCCGGCCCGGTCACGGTCGTCGACTCGCGCGGCAAGGAGGTGCGGCTGCCCGGCCCGGCCAAGCGCGTCGCGGCGACCGAGTGGAACGCCGTCGAGCACCTCGTTTCACTGGGCGTCATGCCGGTCGGCGTGTCCGACATCAAGGGCTACGGCCAGTGGGTCAGCGCGGAAAAGCTCGACGGCACGCCGAAGGACATCGGCACCCGCGGCGAGCCGAGCCTCGACACGCTCGGCTCGCTGGGGCTCGACCTGGTGGTGGTCACCGACAGCGTGACCGAAGGGGCGCTCGAGCAGATCGAGGCGAAGGTCCCGGTCGTCGTCATCAACGGCGGCAGTGCCCAGGACCCGGTCGCCGGGATGTACGCCGGCTTGGACGTGATCGCGAAGGCCACCGGTACCGAGGCCAAGGCCGCGCAGCTGAAGACGGAGTTCGAGCGGAAGCTCACCGCGGGCCGCGCCGAGGTGGAGAAACGGGGCGCCCTGGGGCAGAAAGTCGCCTTCTCCGACGCCTACGTCACCTCCGGCTCGGTCAGCATCCGGCCCTACACCAAGGGTGCGCTGGTGTCCGCGGTGTTCGGCCGGCTCGGCCTCGAGACCGCCTGGCCGATGGACGGCGACGCGGTCTACGGCCTCGCGCAAGCCGACGTCGAGGGCCTGACCCGGCTGCCCGACGTCCGGTTCTGGTACATCGCCAACAACGCCGACGGCGACCCGTACCAGCAGCAGCTGGCGGGCAACGCGATCTGGACGAGCCTCCCGTTCGTCAAGAGCGGCAAGGTGCACCGCTTCCCGGATTCGCTGTGGATGTTCGGCGGGCCGAAGTCCATGGCGCAGTTCGTCGACGCGGCCGTCGCCGCGCTCGAGAAATAGCGGTGGTCACCCGGACCGGGCCCCGGCCGCCCGTGGTCGCCGTCCGGCGGCGCGGGCGGCTCGCGCTGCTCGGCGGCGGGCTCGCCGCGCTGATCCTGCTGGGTTCGGCCGTGCACCTGACACAGGGCACCGCGAACCCGGACGCGCTGGACGTGCTGCGGCTGGTGTTCGGCGGCGGGACCGGCGACACGGCCGCCGTCGTGGTCGAGTCGCGGTTGCCGCGCTTGCTCGCGGCGCTGGTCGTCGGGGGCGCACTCGGAGTGGCCGGCGCGGTGCTGCAGTCGGTGTCCCGCAACCCCTTGGCGTCGCCGGACACCCTGGCCGTCAACGCCGGAGCGCACCTGGCGGTCGTCGCCGTGGCCGCGTTCGGCGTCTCGCTGCCCGTGCTCGGCGCGACCGGGGTCGCGTTCGCGGGCGGGCTGGCCGCGGCCGTGTTCGTGCTCGCGCTGTCCGGGACGGGCGGCACCGGGATCGTGCGGCTGGTGCTGGCGGGCACCGCGACCGCGCTGGCCCTGGTTTCCGTGACCCAGGTCCTGTTGCTGTTGTACGCCCAGGAAACCCGCGGTCTCTTCGCCTGGGGCGAGGGCTCGCTGGAGCAGAACGGGCCGGCCGGCATCCGCACGCTCGGTCCCGTCGCCGGCGTGGCACTGGCCGCGCTGCTCGCCATGGCCCGGCGGCTCGACCTGATCCACGTCGGCGACGACCACGCCAGGACGCTGGGTGTCCACATCGGACGCCTCCGGTTCGCCGCGATCGCGCTGGCCGTGCTGCTGGCCGCGACGGCGGTGACCCTGGCCGGCCCGATCGGGTTCGTCGGCCTCGCCGCACCGGCGGTGGCCCGGCTGCTCGCGACCGTGGTGCCGGGCCTGCACCGGCACGCCGCGCTGATCCCGTGCTCCGCGGCCCTGGGCGCGGCGCTCCTGCTGGGCGCCGACGTGCTGCTCCGCGCGATCATCGGCCCGCAACGAGCCCTCGAAGTACCGACGGGCGTCGTGACGACGATCCTCGGCGCGCTCTTCCTCGTGGTCCTCGCCCGGACGGCCCGGATCACCTCGGCGGCCGCCGGACCGCCCGCGGCCGGCGCGCGGGGCGGGGTGAGCGCGGCCCGGTACCGCGTCGTCCTGGGCGTGCTGGCGCTCGCGGTGGCCGGCGTCGCCGTGGGCGCGGTACTGCTCGGGGACGCGAAGCTGCTGCTGGGCGACGTCGTCAACTGGGTCACCGGCCAGGCCGGCCCGATCGTCACCGGCGTGCTGGACACCCGTGTCCCCCGCGTGGTGGCCGCGCTGCTGGCGGGCGCGGCGCTCGCGCTGGGCGGCGCGCTCACCCAGGCCGTCGCCCGCAACCCCCTGGCCGAACCGGGAATGATCGGCGTCGTCGGCGGGGCGGGCCTCGGCGCGGTCGCCGTGCTCACGGGCGTGTCCGGCGTCGGGTTCTGGACGCTGACCGGTTCCGCGGGCGCGGGTGCCGCGGTGGCGATGGCCGTGGTCTTCGCCGTGGCCGCCCGGGGCGGGTTCACCAGCGAACGCCTGGTGCTGATCGGCTTCGGCGTGCACGCGGCGTCGCAGGCGCTGGTGACGCTGCTGATCACCCTGTCCGACCCGTGGAACGAGACCAAGGCATTGACCTGGCTCGGCGGTTCGACCTACGGCCGGACCTTCCCGCACCTCGTGCCGATGGCGCTCGCGCTGCTGCTGGTGGCGCCGGTGCTGGTCCGCCTGCGGCGCGAGCTCGACCTGCTCTCGCTCGACGACGAAACGCCACGGGTACTGGGCGTGCCCGTGGCCCGGACGCGGTTGCTGCTGCTGTCGTGCGCCGTCCTGCTGACCGCCGCGGCGGTCGCCGGCATCGGGGTGCTGACGTTCGTCGGGCTGGTCGCCCCGCACGCGGCCCGCGCGATCGTGGGCAGCCGGCACTCGCGCCTGCTGCCCACGGCGGCGTTGCTGGGCGCGATCTTGGTCTGCGCGGCGGATACGGCCGGCCGCACCGTCATCGCCCCGGGCCAGCTCCCGGCCGGGCTGATGACCGCGATCATCGGCGCGCCCTACTTCGTGTGGCTCCTGTACCGCCACCGGACCCGGGCCCGCTGAACCGATTCCTACCGCCGTTTGAGCACTTCCGTGGGCAGCCCGAGGGTCTCGACGATCCGCCCCACGGCGCCGCCGACCCCCACGAAGTCGTCGCCCAGCGGATCCAGCACCAGATGGCGGACCATCGCGACGTGGCCGGGTGCGGAGGCGGCCAGGTGGGCGCGGCCGGCCTCGGTCAAGGTCGCGGTCGTGAACCGGCGGCCCTGGCCGGTGCAGACCTCGCGCGTCACCCAGCCCCGGTCCTCCAGGCGTGCCACCGCGTGCGAAATCCGCGGCAGTGACCCGTTGGCCATCTCCGCGATCTCGCTCATCCGCAGGCTTTCCCCCGGCACCATCGAGAGCCGCGCCAGGATCATGTAGCCCAGCAGCGTCAGGTCGGCGTCCCGCAGCAGCTGGCTCTCCAGCGCGCCCGGCAGCGTGAGCAGGACCTTCACCAGGTTGATCCACGCTCGCTGCTCGTCTTCACCGAGCCGGGGGAACGGTTCCTCGTCACGCACGCCTTGACTTTAACACGCAACCCAAACTACCTTTTGAGTTGCGTGTTAAACCCAAGGAGGAGCGATGCTCACCACCGCCACACCGACCGCCACCACCGCCGTCCGCCTCGGCTTCGCCCTGTTGGCGGCCGCCGCGGCGAACACCGCCATCGCCCTCGGGGCGGTGGCGCTCGACGACGGCGGGATCCGCATGGGCCTGTCCCCCGCGTCCTACCTGCCGGCCACCGTCATCGGGTTGCTGCTGGGCACCGTCGGCTGGTTCGTGCTCGCCCGCAGGGCGCCGAAAGCCCTGCGCGTGGTCGTCCCCGCGGTCCTCGTCCTGACCTGGGTACCGGACCTGCTGCTGCTCACCGCGGGCGCCACCGCCGCCAACGTCATCGGGCTGATGCTCATGCACCTGGTCGTCACCACAGCGGTCGTCACCGCGCTCCGCCCGACCCTGACGCCGGCCACCGGCGCCGTCCAGCCGGTCGGGACGACCGGCTAGCTCGCCGAGAGAACGGTGCGGGAACCCAGCCGGCCCTTTTCCGGCTGCCGAGTGACCTGACCCGCCGCTACGGCGGCGGTCAGCGCGCCGACGGCGTCCTCGGCACGGTAGATCGTCTCGAGCAGCGTGAACCGCTGCAGCTCGGCGACGGTGCGGGAACCCCGGTCCAGTTCCCCCAGCAGCGCCCGCCGCAACGGCAGCAGCTGCGGGGTGAGCGAGATGTCGACCAGCGCGCCTTCGGTGTCACGCGGGTCGCGATACCGGATGCCCGCGAACTCGTCCGCCGCCCACAGCTCGTTCTTGAACGTCGCCAGGTGCCGGCTGTCCGCCGTCGCGAACACCAGCAACCGCGCGGTTCCGTCGTCGGCCACGAGGTCCACGGCCACCACGCACTCGAGGCCCGCCGCGCGCAGCCGGTCCCGGTGATCCGTGCCCGGCTCGGCCGAGAGCAGGATTTCGTGCGCCTTGCCCCGCACCAGTGACGGCGGCCAGGCACCGGACAGGTGCGCCAGCATCGGCCCGGCCACCCGGACGTCCCGGAGGTCGGCGACGGTCCGGACGGCCAGCCCCGCCGGAGCGCCACCCGGCGGGACCGGCCGTCCGACGAGGACCGCCTCCAGGTGGTGATCGTCCAGCCGGTCGGCGAACTCACCGAAGACCCGGAAGGCGTCGGCGGCGAACTCCCCGCACTCGACGTAGGCGGCTCCACGCGGCGACCGCAGCACGGTCGCCGTCCACGCGTCGAGGTACCGCACCAGCACGTCGCGTTCGACGGAAACGTGCGGGTCGGGACGCCGGACGCGCTCGGCCACGCTTCCGGTTGTACCGCACTCCCCCACCGGTCACCAGAAGGACCACCCGGTCGCGGCGACAGGGGCGCGTGCCGGGCCGGTTCAGAGGAACGCGAGGAACGGCAGCCAGGACGGCGACCACACGGTCCACCGTCGACCCATCGGCCCGGTGGTCCCCGCTAGGAAAGGCCGAGTGAGCGGGCGAGGTGCGTGGCCCACCAGCGGAGCTGCGGGCCGCTGGCCGTGGCCGCCCGGCCGGTCAAGCCGGCGCTGCGGCGGAACACCGGACCGTACCGGGACTCGGTGACGAGAGCCTGGTGGAGCGCGGCCACGGCGAGCCTGGTGTCCTCGATGTCCGCCGCGTCGGCGCGCAGTGCGTGCAGCGCGTCGACCACCGGGGCGAGCATCCCCGAGCCCCGGTCCCGCCAGCCGGCGGCGTGCAGCGCCACGGCCAGTTCGCCGTAGCCACCGCGGTAGAACGCGGCCAGGGTGTCGACGAGCTCACCGAGGTCGGCACCGCGGTCGAGCCAGGACCGCAGCACCTCCTCCACCCCGGCGCGGATCTTCCGGCCGCCGTGCCGCAGCAGCGCTTCCAGGAGGTCGTCGCGGCTGCCGAAGTGGTGGCTGATCCCGGCGTCGGTCATGCCGACGCGCGCGGCGACGGCGCGGACGCCGACGGCGGCGACGCCGCCCTCGGCCAGGATTCCCTCGGCGGCGTCCAGGATCAGGCGCCGGGCCTCGGCGGGAGGACGGCGCACACGCGGAGAGGTCACGCCGCCACCATACCTTGACCAGCCAAGGTATGGTGACCTACCGTCTTACCTTGACATCACAAGGTAGAGGGGGCGCTGCCATGACCGAGCCCACGGGCGTCCGGGCGCGGCGCCTCGCCCGGCCGGACGCGGTCCTCGAAGGACAGGAGGCCGGCGCCGGGCCGACCCTCCTGCTGCTGCACGCCGGCGGTGAGCGGCGCGGGGTCTGGACGCCGGTCACCGAGGTCCTCGTCGGGGCCGGGTTCCGGTGCGTGGCCTTCGATCAACGCGGTCACGGTGACAGTGACGGCTCGCCGCGGACGCTCGCGCTCTGCGCGGACGACGTCGCCGCCATGCTCCACGCCGAACCGCCGGGATGTGTGGTCGTCGGCGCCTCGCTGGGCGGGCTCGCCGCGATCGCCGCCCTCGGCGATCCGGCGATCCGGGCCCGGGTGGCGGGTCTCGTGCTGGTGGACGTCGTGCCCGGCCTGGATCCCGGCCGGGTCCGCCGCTTCCTCGCCGCGGGCGGCCTGCTCGACCCGCACGCCGGGCTCGTCGAAGACATCCTGGCCCGGGTTCCCCGGCTGCGAGAGGTCACCGCCCGGCTCGGCCTGCCGGTCTTGCTGGTGCGCGGCGGCGACGGGTCGCCCGTCACCGACGACGACGTCGACGGGTTGCTGCGGCAGGCTCCGCACGCCGCGGTGACCCGCATCCGCGAAGCCGGGCATCTGATCGCCCGGGACCGACCGGTGGCGCTGGCCGAAACCATCGCCGCCGCCACCGCCGAGTGGCCCGCGCTCGCGCTCCTGCGCGAACTCGGCGCGGAGCAGGTCGGCCACCCCGGCGGCCACCTCCTCGACCACCTCCGGCGCGTCCGCGATCAGGTGGCCGCGTGGGGCGGGAGCCGGCGCGCGCGCCTCGCCGCGCTGTGCCACGCCACCTACGGCACCGACGGCTTCCCGCACCCGCTGCTGCCGCCGGATCGCCGGGCCCGCCTGCGCGCGGCCATCGGCGACGACGCCGAGGCCCTCGTCCACCGCTACGGCGTGTGCGACCGGAGCCGGACCTACGCCCACCTCGGCGCGACACCGCTCCCGCTCACGGACCGCTTCACCGGCGAGATCCTCCCCCTGGCCGCCGACGACCTCACCGACTTCGCCGTCCTGACCATCGCCAACGAACTCGACGTGGCCCGCACCGCCCGGCTCACCACCGGAACCCGCAGCGGCATCCGCACGCTCATCACCGCGCTGGGCGCTTACGTCCCCGGCATCAGCAGCCGGGCTCTCGCCGACCCGGCCCTGCGCTGACCGCGCCGTGGGTTCACCTCGGGCTACGCGACGCGGCTGCGCGTTCCAGCAGCTCGGCGGTCGCCTCCCACAGCCGCCGCTCCCGATCGCGGTCGTGGGCGACCGGCCGGACCTCGGTCAGCTTGGTCTTCACCACGAACACGCCGTCACGCAGGTGCGCCCACCGCTCGTCGAGGGCCATCGCGGCCAGCAGCGGCCCCGAGCGCTGCGGCGTGGAGACGCCGGGAATCCGGCCGAGGGCACGGCTCATCGCCTGCAACACCGCGGGGGCGTCGCGGCCCAGCGCCGTGCCCGGCATCCAGCCGGGCTCGAACACCGACACGGTGATGCCCGGGCCGGCCTGGCGCTGCAGCTCGTGGGCGTAGTAGAGGATCGCGAGCTTGGCGTTGGAGTAGGCGACGCCGGAGGCCGCCATGCCCGGGGCCTGCTCGCCGTCGGCCGGGCGGGCCAGTTCGGCGGGGTCGGCCCACTCGGCTGCGGGCACGTGCAGCAGCTTGCGCCAGAAGTTGGCGTGGTAGGTGTTCGAGCCGACCAGCACGACCCTCGCCGGGGCGGTGAACGAGGTGAGCAGGTCGCCGATGAGCTGCGCGTGGGCGAGGTGGTTGACGGCGAAGGTCAGCTCGTAGCCGTCGGCCGAGGCCCGCCGGGTGTCGGGCGACATGGTGCCGGCGTTGGCGACCAGCGCGCGCAGCGGACGGACAGCGCCGGCGGCCATCAGCTCGCGGGCGCCGGCCGCGGCGGCCCGGACGTCGGCCAGGCTCGCCAGGTCGCAGCCGATCTCGTGGACCCGTGCCCCGAGGGCACGAGCTTCGCCGGCGACGGCGGTCAGGTCACGTCCGGCGCGGCCGACGAGCAGCAGGTCGGGGCGTTGCCCGTCCGGGCGGCCGGCCATGGCCAGCACGGCGTGGCGGCCCAGGTTGCGCGTGGGGCCGGTGATGAGGACGGTTCCGGGTTCGGTCATGGCGCCAGCCTGCGAGCACGGCCGGGGCGCAGCCAGTCGTCCGGTTTTCGTAGGACTGCCAGGGCCAGGACAACCGGCGCGGACTGGTCCAGAATGGACTGTGTGGAAGCGTGGGAGTTCGGCCGGACGGTGCGCCGCTGGCGCGACCGGGCGGCGCCCGAGGCCGTCGGCGTGCCGACGGGCCGGCGACGCCGGGCCAGCGGGTTGCGCCGCGAAGAACTGGCCGCGCTCGCCGGCATCTCGGCCGACTACCTGACCCGCCTCGAGCAGGGCCGCGCGACGGCGCCGTCGACGCAGGTCGTGGAGTCGCTGGCCCGCGCGCTGCGCCTGGCCGACACCGAACGCGACCTGCTCTACCGGCTGGCCGGGCACGCCCCGCCCGGCCCGGACGTCGTGCCGTCGCGGGTCACCCCGAGCGTGCAGCGGCTGCTCGACCGGCTCTCGCACACGCCCGTGGTCGTCTACGACGCCACCTGGACGCTCGTGCTGGCCAACGCGCCCTACGACGCGCTCATGGGCGACACGACGTCCTGGCGCGGCTTGGACCGCAACGCCGTCTGGCGCAACGTCACCCGGCTGCCATCGAGGGTCGTGCACTCCCCGCGGGAACAGGCCGAACACGAAGCCCGGCTCGTGGCCGACCTGCGCCTGACGGCGTCGCGCTACCCCGCCGACCGCGCGCTGCGGCGCCTGATCGCCGACCTGGCCGCCGGCAGCCCCCGCTTCGCCGAACTCTGGGACACCGCGGCCCCGCCGCCCCCGCCCGACCCATCCCGGCGCAAGACCATCGACCACCCGGCGGCCGGCCCGATCACCCTCGACTGCGACACCCTGCTCGTCACCGCGGACGACCTGCGCATCACCGTCTACACCGCCGAGCCCGGCACCGAGGACGCCGATCGCCTGGCCCTCGCCGCCGTCCTCGGCACCCAGTCGCTACAGCCCTGAACGCGAAGCGCCGGGTGCCACGCCGGCCGCGGAAGTTTGAGCGCGTGCGGCGCGACACGTCCGGGGTCGAGGCGTACCAGAACCGATCACAGCGGCCCGATGGCGGTCGCTACGTCGGGTGTGCGGCCTGCTTGACGGTCCTGATCACCGGTGCGGTCTCGACGTGGGTGATGGCCGGCAGCATGGCCACCCGGGTGGTCAGGTACCGGTACAACTCCCGCTGACCCGCGCACGCCACGCTCGCGCAGAGGTTCGTCGGCCCGGTCGTGGCGGCGGCGAACGCGATCTCGGGGTGTGCGGCCAGCGCCGCACCGGCCTCTTCCAGGTGAGCGGGGGCGACCGAGAGCCAGAGCAGGGTTCGAGGGCCGACCCCGAACAGGCGCCCGTCGACGTCGATGTCCAGGTACAGCACCCCGCGTTCGCGAAGCTCGGCCATCCGGCGCCGGACCGTCGTCGGCGACCAGCCGGTCACCGCGGCCAGGTGCTCGAACTCGGCCCGGCCGTCGGTGGCCAGCGCGGCGAGGAGCTTGCGGTCGGAGTCGTCGAGCCGCACCGGTCCCGGCCGGTGCGGCACCGGGAGCGGGCGCAGCCGCTCGATCGCCTCCTCGTCCAGCGACCCGAGCTTGGCGACCAGGTTGTCCGGGCCGCCGTAGAACGCGTGCAGCACGGAGTGCGCTGTCACTCCCTCCACGCGCGGGGTGCGCGGGAGCTTGGCCAGCAGCAGCGCCTCGCTGTCGGCCTCGCTCTCGGTGCGGACCGTGCAGGTGATCTCGGTGCCTCCGGAGGTGATGCTCACCCAGGACGTGTCGGGGCGCCGCGCCAGCGCCTCGGCGACCGGGACCGACGCGGCGGGCGCGCAGCGCACCCGCAGGAACCACAGCACCGCGCCCATGGCCGTCGGGTCGACTCCCCCGATCACCCGCACCGCCCCCGCCGAGCGCAACCGCGCGTACCGGCGGGCGATGGTGCGATCCGACACGCCGAGAACCTCGGCGATCGTGCTGAAGGGAGCACGGCCGTTGATCTGCAAGGCGTGCGCGAGCCGGCGATCCAGCTCGTCGTAGTCGGATTCCACCGTCTCGAGCGTAATCGGCGTCGGATACCGGCTCAACCGAGCCGGTATCTGGCGCGACTGGGCGGAGGAGCGCAGCGTTGCCGTCATCCCTCGAGACACCACCAGGAGAGCATCCATGGACACCGATGTGCTCATCGTCGGCGCGGGCCCGACCGGCCTGACACTGGCCAACGAACTGCGGGTGGCGGGCGTGCCGGCCGTGCTGGTCGACAAACTGCCGCGGCGCAGCGCGTTGTCCAAGGCGGGCGGCGTGCAATCCCGCACCCAGGAGGCATTCGACCAGCGCGGCTTGCTGGAACCGTTGCTGGCCACCGGAAACCACCCGATCGGCACCGCGCACTTCGCCGGTATCACGCTCCCGCTCACCCGGGACAGGCACCGCCATCCGTGGCGGTCCGTCCCGCAGGTGGTGATCGAAGGATTCCTCGAACAACACCTTGCCGCACAGGGCATCCACGTGCGACGTGACCACGAACTGACCGGAACGACCCAGGACGGGGACGGGGTCACCGCCACCTTCGCGAGCGGCGGCGTCATCCGCTCGCGGTACCTGGTCGCGGCCGACGGTGGCCGCAGCACGGTGCGGTCGCTGGTGGGCGCCGAGTTCCCCGGCCGGCCGGGCACGGCGACCGTGGTCGCCGCCGACGTGCGGTTGAGCGGCGACGACCAGGCGATGACGCACACCCGAAGCGAGGACGGGCACTGGGCGTCGGTGTTCCCGCTCGGCACCGATCCGCAGGGCAGGCCCCTGCGGCGGCTCTCGCTGGGCGGGCCGGGCCGGTCACTTCCCCGGGAGGTCCCGGTCACCGAGGACGAGATCGGCGAGGGGCTGCGTGCGGTTTTCGGGTCCCGGGTGCAACTGCTCGAACTGTGCTACGCCCGCCGCATCACCAACGCGGCCCGGCAGGCCGCGCGGTACCGGCACGGGCGGGTGTTCCTGGCCGGCGACGCCGCCCACGTCCACCTCCCGATCGGCGCACAGGGCATGAACACCGGGATCCAGGACGCGCTCAACCTCGGGTGGAAACTCGGTGCCGCGGCGCACGGCTGGGCCCCGGAACACCTGCTCGACACCTACCACACCGAACGCCACCCGGCCGCGGCCGCCGTGCTGCGCAACGTCCAGGCGCAGAGCCTGCTGATGGACTGGGAAGGCACCGGCGACCCGGATCTGGCGGCGGCCAAGGACCTGTTCGCGGCCCTGGTGCGACTGCGGGACGTGCAGTACCACCTCGACGACATGCTGTCCGGGATGGGCATCCGCTACCCGATGCCGGGCACCGAGAACCAGCCGCTCGTCGGCCTCCCCGCGCCGGACCTGGACCTCGGCCCGGTCCGGTCGCACGAGCTGCTGCGGCGCGGACGCGGCGTCCTGCTCGATCCGGCCGGCCGGTTCGCCGAGGTCGCCGCCCGCTGGCAGGACCGGGTGCACCGCGCGGGTCAGGGCGCGGACACCGAGCCGATGCTCATCCGGCCGGACGGCTACGTGTGCTGGGCAGGCAACGCGGACGACCTCGAACCCGCGCTCGTCCACTGGTTCGGCGAGCCCCGCTGATCGGCAGCGTCCCCTCGGTCGCGAACCTTCCGACGCGACGGCTCCTAGTACTTTCGGCCGATGTCCGCACCGCCGAAACCCTCCGAAAGACGTGAGCCATTTCGGGGTTCTTGCCCCGGCGCCGGTTCCACCGCCAATCGCCGCCCTACCGTGGCGGCGATTGGTGATCTTGAAACGGACCAGCAGAGGGGAAATCACCTTGCCCAAGCGGACCGGATTCCTCGGCCACACGCTCGCGGCAGCGGGAACCGTGGCGGCACTCGCACTCGCCACGGCCGTTCCCGCCGGCGCGGCCACGCCATCCACCGTCGAGCAGGATGTCGCGCAGTTGTACCAGGACGTCGTCGACCTCTACAACGGCCTGCCCGCCGACGCGCTGCGTGGCGTCGACCGGCTCATCGAGTCGCCCATTCCGCGAATCGGGCCGCGGAGCCGGGCCGCGCAGGGCCCGATTCCGGGCTGCACCGAGGGTTCGCTGCTGACGTACGCGAACAAGCTCGCGTCACAGCTGACCCCGCTCGAGAACAAGGCGCTCGATGCACTGTCCGGGCTCAGCCAGCTCTACGTCCAGGGCGTCACATCCGACAAGAGCCCTCAGGTCTTCGGCACCGACGGCCAATACACCTCGCGCGCCACCGACACGATCGACAAGCTGCGCGGCTTCTGGGACATCGAGAGCTGGAACATCCAGCTCGTCGCCTGGAAAGGCACCGACCTCGGCAGCCAGGCGAAGATGGCGCAGACCTTCAGCCTCGGTCTCGCGCCGGCGAAGGTGAAGAACGCCGCCGCGCTCGCCACCAAGGTGCTCTACGAAGTCCCGGCCCTGCAGGGCGGCCGCAACCCGCTGATCACCCTGAACGCGTTCTCCGCCCCGGCCGGCAGCCTCGGCGGCAAGCGCGTGGCGCTCGGTGACGGCCTGCTCGACACGGTCGGCGTTCTCGGGTTCGGCGACGTCTCGGTGGAGTCCGTGGTCGGACACGAGTACGGCCACCAAGTCGACTTCGCCCACGACAACTACCCGCGCAACGAGTCCTCCGAAATGGGTCCCGACGCCTACGGCGGCTACTTCGTCGCGCACGCCAAGGGCTTCAGCTGGAACGCCCGCACCCAGCAGGAGGTCGCCTACCTCGACGCCTCCATCGGCGACTGCTACCACAGCCACGGCACCCCCGACCAGCGCAAGGCCGCCGGCGCGTGGGGCGAGAAGCAGGCGACGAGCCAGGCCAACCCGAACCGGATCATCCCGTCCGCCACGATGATCGAGAAATTCCAGAAGGTGTACCCGAAGCTGATGCCACCGGTCACCGGCCAGCCGACCGGAGCCGCAGTGGCCGCGGCTCACGGCTGAGCCCTGATTCCTGACGGCGGGCCGTATCCCTGCGGTGAGGGAGACGGCCCGCTGTCGCATGCGAGGCCCATCCGGAGCGGCCTCCGTCAACTTCCGAGGATCTCCGCCACCCTGCTCGCCGAGCTGATCGGCCCCGTCGTCGGCACGGTGACCGTCACCCAGCAGACACTGTCGATCGCCCGCTCACCGGAACAGTCACTGATCGTGTGCACGACCCCCACCGGCTCCCCCTCCGAGGAGGCTCTCGCGCTACTCGGGCAAACGAGCAGCGGCCAGGCGCTTCACGCGGGCAACGTCGGTGCTCCCATGCGGACACTCCGCTAGGCGGGCCGACCTCAAACAGTTAAGTAGTTACTTGACCAATGAGCCTGTCGAGGATAACTTAAGTACATGCTTAACCATGCTGAGCCGCAACGCTCCTACCACGCGACCCCCTGGGCGGACCCCACCGCGAAAGCCCGTTGGCTCGGCGGGGAAACCCACGAACCGGACTTCCGCACCGGCGGCCGCGAGGTCACCACGGGCACCCGGCTGGTCCTCACCGAGCAGGGCACCAGCGCCCGGCCGGACAAGCTCGGCGAGGAGCTGAAGTGACCGCCGGCCCGCGGGCGGTGATCGAGGCCCGCGTCGCGGCGGTGGCGGCAAAGGACCTGGACGCCCTCCTGGCCTGCTACGCCGAGGACGTCACGCTGTTCGACGCAGTCGGCCCCCTCCGCGACACCGGCCGGGACGCGGAACGGGCCCGGCTGCGGGAGTGGTTCGGCGCCTACCGGTCTGCGATCGAGCTGGACATCCGCGACCTGGACGTGGTCACCGACGGCGACGTCGCGTTCGCGTCCTACCTGTTCCACGTCCGCGGGACCATGGTGGACGGAACCGACGTGGCGATGTGGGTACGCTCGACCGCCGGGCTCCGCCGCGACGACCACGGCTGGAAGATCGTCCACGAACACAGTTCGGTGCCGTTCGACAGCGCGACCGGCGAGGCGCTCACCCGGCTGCGGCCCGACTCCGGTACCGCGGCGGGCTGACGCCGATCTCGCGGTGCCGAAAGGCGGCTACCCGCTCAAGGCCCCCCGGGTGTCCGCGGAACGGACCGGCCCTTGCTCATGCGCAGGATCAACGCGACCGCGTCCTCCGAGTGGACTGCCGGAGTCAGCACCTCCTGCAGGAGCAGGCCACGCATCGCGGCGATGGTGACGGTGGCCAAAGTCGACGCTTCCTCGGTGCCGAGCCCTTCGCGTTCCGCGAGCGAGGCCAGCATCTTGGCCAGGTCGTCGAGTGAGTCGATGAACTCGCGAAAGTCCTCGGGGTTGTACGCGGCGAGCCCTACGACGTGGAAGAAGCCGCGGACCCGCGACAGCTGCTCCGGGCGCGTGTAGGCCCGCCAGATCGCCACGACGAGATCGTCGAAGGTGCCTTGCCGGGCGGTCTCGAGCAGCGCCTCGTTGTCACGCGATCGCTGCGCCTCGAGCATGGCCGCCAAGACGCCGGGGAGTGACCCGAAGTGGTACCGCAAGAGGGCGTGGCTGGTCTCGGCCCTGGCGGCGATCTCGCGGAGCGACACCTCCGGCGAGGGAAGGCCCTCCTCGAAGGCGTCGAGAAGCCGGGCCAGGAGACGCTCGCGGGCGTCGCCGTTGCGTTCCGTGCTTGACAGGACCACTCCCACAGTTTATCCATTGGAAAAGAAACTGGCTACGCCGTGTTGCTCCCACATGGTCGCAGTCGGCACCGAGGGAGGGAACGACACGTGGGACTGTCTCAAGTGGTCGGCGCGACGGTCGTCGACGGATCGGGTCGCGACCCGGCCGACGTCGACGTCAGCATCGAAGACGGGCTGATCACCCAGGTCGGTGCCGCCGGCGCACGCGGCGAGCGCCTTGATGCCGAGGGGCTGACGATGACGCCCGGCCTGATCGACGCGCACGTCCACCTGGGCTTGTCGAGCCCGATCCAGCCGCAGTTCTCGTTCCGGATCAGCGCCGCCGAGCTCGCGGCGGACATCTTCGCCGCGGCCGGCGCGACGCTCGACGCGGGCTTCACCACCGTCCGGGACACCGGCGGGGTCGACGGCGGCCTCGTCACCACGATCGCGAAGGGCAAGGTCCGGGGCCCGCGCGTGCTGTCGTGCGGACCGGTTCAGTGCCAGATCGGCGGCCACGGCTACTACGGAGCCGACTGGGAACCCACCGAGCTGTGGAGCAGCCACCACCTGCCCGGCCTGTGCGCCCTGTCCGCGATGTCCGGCAACGCGGACGAGCTGCGGCGCAACGTGCGCGAGGCCTTCCGTCGCGGAGCCACCTTCCTGAAGCTCTGCGTGACCGGCGGAGTGGTCGGCGCGCACGACCGGCTGACCGACACCCAGTTCACCGTCGAGGAAATCGCCGTCGCGGTCCAGGAGGCCGCGGCGCGGGGCACCTACGTGACGGTCCACGCCCACAACAACGACGGCATCCGGAACGCGGTCGAGGCCGGGGCGCGTTGTGTCGAGCACGGCACCGACCTCGATGAACCCACGGCCACCCTGATGGCTGCTCGCGGGGTCGCCCTCGTGCCCACGTTCGCCGTCGTCGAGCAGCTGCTGCACGACACCGCCGGGGCCGGCCTCGACGAATCCACCCGCGATCGGGTGCTGGGTGTTCGTGAGCGGATGACCGAGGCGCTCGCCGTCGCCAAGGAGGCCGGGGTACGGATCGGGCTGGGTTCCGATCTCATCGGCCCGGCGCAGGAGCGCCGAGGCGAAGAGCTGAGGCTGCGCGCGAAGCTCGAAACACCGATGGACGCTCTCGTGGCGGCCACCAAGACCAACGCCGAGATCCTCGGCCTGTCCGGCCAGGTCGGTGTCATCGCTCCCGGCGCGCAGGCGGACCTCGTGTTGTGGAACGGCAACCCGGTCGAAGACCCGGAGCTGTTCGCTGATCCCGCCAATGCCGTCCTCGTCCTCCAGGCCGGCCGAGTTGTGAAGGACCTCCGATGAGCACCATGTGGCAGGGCTGCCTCGCCGACACCGACTACTTCGAGCTGCGTTCCGGCGGCGGGCACGACTACGGCGTCTGGGTCACCACACCACCGGGTTACGACCCCGCCACGACGCAAGCGCCTGCCGTGTACGTGCTCGACGGCAACTGGGCCGTGGGCATGACGGCTCCGCTGATCGTCACCCAAAACGACCCCATGCAGCAGATCCAGCCCTACATCCAGGTCAGCGTCGGCTACGCGGGCGAAGACGCCCAGCACTGGGCACGGCTGCGCAACAGGGACCTCGTGCCACCCGGAGAGCCCATCGCCCGGGAGTTCATCGACGCCGTGGATACGGGAATCCGAAGGGGCGCGATGACCCGCGAGGAAGCCGACGCCTACCTCGCCGAACTGCGCGACACCCAGGCCGACGCGTTCCTGCGCTTCCTCACCGCGGAACTGCACCCGCGGATCGAACGCGACTACGGCACCGCCGCCGGCGGTCACGGCCTCTTCGGCTACTCCTACGGCGGGCTCTTCAGCCTCTACACCTGGCTCACCGGCAGCACGCTCTTCGAGAGCATCGGCGCGGGCAGCCCCGGTGTCGTCGGTGAAGACAGTCAGATCTTCGCGATGCTCGAAGAAATGGGTGACAGCCTGCCGGCCGCCAAGCTTCACGTGACCCTCAACGACCGGGAGCTTCTCGGAGATTTGGCCGTCTACCAGAACCTCACGAAGAACGCCGCCACCGTGCTGCACCGCCTGACCGCCCGCGGGGGTGCCGTCACCAGCGCGGTCCTGCGCGAAACGCACGTGACCGGCCTGCAGGCCTCGTTCCTCAGCTACCTCAGGACCTGCCGTGCCCGGTGAGCGCCCGAGTGCCGATGTGGTCGTGATCGGGGCCGGGGTGATCGGTTCGTCGATCGCCCTCGAGCTGGCGCGGGCGGGGAACCGCGTTGTCGTGCTCGATCGGGCCCCAGGGGCCGGCCAGGGGTCGACCTCGGCATCGAGTGCGATCGTCCGGTTCAACTTCTCCACCACCGCCGGGGTCGCAACGGCGTGGGAGGCGCACTTCGGCTGGCTCGACTGGGCCGGCCACCTCGGGCACGACGTCGGCGACCTCGCGGTGTTCCGCAAGAGCGGGCTGGTCGTGCTGGACGTCGAGGCGGCTCCGCGTACGTCATGGCTCCCGTTGTTCGACGAGATCGGTGTTCCCTACGAGGAATGGGACAGCGCGACCTTGGCCGAGCGCGTTCCCGGCATCGACGTCGGCCGCTATTGGCCGCCGAAGCGGCTCGACGACGAGGAATTCTGGGAGGACGCGAACCACTCGCTCGGTGGCGTGTACACCCCGGACGCCGGTTACGTCTCGGACCCGAGCCTCGCCGCCGTGAACCTCGCCGCCGCGGCCTCGGCGTGCGGGGCGGAGTTCCGCTTCCGCAGCACGGTGACAGCGGTGGAGAAGACCGGCGGGCGCGTGACGTCGGTGCGCCTGTCGGACGGCACCCGGATTCCCTGCGCCGTCGTGGTCAACGCGGCCGGTCCGTGGTCGGGCGCGGTGAACCGGTTGGCCGGCGTGGGTTCCGGCTTCACCGTCGGGGTGCGCCCGATGCGGCAGGAAGTGGCGCACGTGCCGGTTCTGCAGGGCTATGGCGGCCCTGTGGTGGCGGACATGGATCTGGGCACGTACTTCCGCGGGGAAGTCGGCGGGGACCTGCTCGTCGGCGGAACGGAACCGGAGTGCGATCCGATGCAGTGGACCGACGACCCGGACACCGTCGACATCCACCCGACGGCCGCGGTCTTCGAGGCTCAGGTGACGCGGGCCGCGCGACGGTTGCCCGACTTGGCGGTGCCCAACCGGGCGCGCGGCGTGGTGGGCGTGTACGACGTCGCCGACGATTGGACCCCGATCTACGACCGCACCGAACTCGAGGGCTTCTACGTCGCGATCGGAACGAGCGGCAACCAGTTCAAGAACGCGCCGGTGGTGGGGCAGCTGATGACGGAGCTGATCACCCGGGTGGAGAACGGCGTCGACCACGACGCGTCGCCCGTCCGGTTCCGGGCCCCGCGCACCGGCTTGGAGATCGACCTGGGTGCGTTCTCGCGTAAGCGCAACCGAAACACGGCGAACTCGGGCACGGTGATGGGCTGAGCCGGAACTGGGACGAGGCGTCGCACTGCCGGCAGCTCCGGAGACGCGTCCACTGCCAGTCTCAAGTAGCCGATGTGAGTGAGTCCCGGTGCCGGGTCATCGGGACTCACTCGACCCGCTGTGTCAGCGGTTCATCAGAGCGAAGAGGCCCCAGCCGAGGTATTCGCGTTGGTATCGGGCGTGGCGTACCGGAGCGGCGGTGAGTTCCGCGCGCATCTGCTCGGCCAGCTCGTCGTCGGGATGTGCGTCCAGCCAGCGGCGGGTGTTGAGCCACTGAGCCGCGACGTAGCGGTCCCAGCTGTCCTGGTCGGCCAGGACCATCTCCACGACGTCACAATCCAGCTCCCCGAACTGTTCCAGCAGTTCCGGCAGGAGACGGTAGTCGTCTTCGCTGGTGGCGTGACAGCCTTCGACGGTGGCCTGGTCCGGGGGTTGCCTGCGCCAGTACGGTTCGCCGATCAGCATCATGCCGCCGGGGCGCAGGCTGCGCCGGAGCAGGTCCACGGTGCCGGCAACGCCACCGCCGATCCAGGTCGCACCGACGCACGACGCGATGTCGACCGGGGCGTCGGCAACGTGGTCCGACGCGTCACCATGGGTGAACGTGACCTGTTCGGCGACGTCCAGTTCGATCGCTCGTGCCCGGGCCTTGGCCAGGAACACGGTGCTGATGTCGACGCCGGTTCCGGTGGTGCGGTGATCGCGGGCCCAGGTGCACAGCAGCTCGCCCGAGCCGCAGGCCAGGTCGAGCAGCCGAGTGCCGGGTGGTGGGTTCAGCGCCTCGCCCAGGTCGGCCAGTTTCCGGCTGGTGAGCGGGTTGTGGATGCGGTGGCTGCTCTCGCGGATGGTGAAGCTACGGGGTAGGTCCACTTCTGGGATTCCTCACGTCCAAGGGGTAGTGCACGGTGCTCAGCGCTGGGTCGGCCGTGGACGGCCGGGCTACCCGGACATTCATGAAATGCACCTCTTCGGACGGAAGGCGATACGGTTCGACGGAAGGCTAGGTGGATCGCACGTACCGGTCCACCGGTTATCGCGTCCACCCCGAACGAACTCAACGATCCGAGGGCTCCGAGCCGGGAGGCAGCTCTGTGCCGGGCCATGACTGCGGCGCGGGACCGAACGCGCGCCGGGCGGCTCGGACCGCAAGGGCGGCGACGGTGGCGTTGGCGCCACCGCCGATCACCGCGCCGATGCCGAACGGCGCCACCCGGCCGAGCACGATGATGCCCTGCTTGGTGCCGTACTTGGTGACGAAGTTCTTGCCCAGGACGCTGTTGATCTGGTTCAGCGTCGTCATGGGCACCTTGCTGACGAGCTGGCGGGCCCAGTGCTGACCGGTACGCTCGGCGGCCTTGCCCACGATGGTCGAGGAACCGGACTGGCCGAGCAGAATCCCCATGACCAGCGTCCGCCGCCGTTCGATCTCGTCCAGCCGGACCCCGTGGACCTCGGCGACCGAGAGCACGAACAGGGTACTCAGTTCAAGCGAGGAGAAAGCCTCGCCCGCCGACAATGCCAGTGCGACCCCGGTGCCGACGGCGGGCGCGGCCGCGGTGGCCCCGACCGCGGCCCCGGTGCCCGCCAGGGCACTGACGTACATCCGCTCCAGGGTGCGCACGACCTCCACCGGTGTCGCCTCCGGATTGCGCTGACGGGCCCGGGCGATGTTCCTGCGCACCAGCGGCGCCTGCAAGCCGATGGCCTTGTCCAACAGCGCAAGAACCGGCTGCCCCGGCCCGCTCGACGCCGGCACCGGTCCTTCAAGGGCATCAGAGGCCACCGCGAGCTCCTTCGCGTCGTCACTTTGACGCCCAGTCTTGCAGCCGCCCGGCCGAGGCCCATCGAGCACCCACGCCCGCCGCATCGCGCTGCTGGCCGGATCTTCACCGGAATCTCGAGGGTATGTCGTTTGGCGACAACCCTCTGCGCCAACGGCCCTGCAGTCTGAAACCGCTGCCGCTGGTCGCGCTGTCACGGCACACGCGCCTGCCCACGAGCCAGGCAGCCGACCAGATGCCGTTGGTCGCAGCCGAACGGTCAGGGCAGTTCTCGCGTCGGCAGCACCTTGCGAAGGTAGGTCGCCGACTCCTCATCCCCCAAAGCCAGGTAGAACGGCGTCGCACGTCGGGTAGCCAGGGCGGAAAGGGCGCAGTTCCGCCGTGCCGCCCAACCCAGCAGATAGCCGAGTACGCCATCGCTGTCGGCAGCGACCAGGAGATGATCCAAGCGGCGGTGGCGTTCGGCAACTGGCTCACGGTCGTTGCCGGCTTCCGCCGTGATTGCGGTGTGGTCACGGCGGAAACCGAGCATCGGACCGTGGTGTTCACGGCGGGACGTTCATGTCCACAGGCGTTGTGGGGGTGGTTCAGCCCACGTTGGCCGCGGCCATGATGATGCGCTGGGCGGTCTGCGGGATGTCCCCACCCATGTGCAGGGTGTTCACCGAGTAGACCAAGCGGCGGGACAAGTCCAAGGTGGTGCCCATGCCACTGGCGTAGCCGGGCCGGTCGCCGGTTTTGCCCCAGAACACGACCTGGCCGATGGTCATCTGGGCGAGCCCGCCGCCGATGTGTGCCGGTTTGTCGTTGCCGGGGTCGTCGTCACCGTCGTAGTCGGGGACGTCCGGGATCGCGAAGAGCTCGGCGGTCTGCGCCGGCGGCAGCACCCGGCCGGACACCAGTGCGGTGAGGAACCGGTCGAGGTCGGGGGCGTTGGAGATCATTTCCGCGGCGGCCCACTGGAAGGTGGGGTTGGCCTGGGTGATGTCGACGTAGTCGGTGTGTCCGCCGGTGGTGACCGCTTCGTATCCATGGGCGTGCGGGCCACGGATCTCGATGTCGGTGCCCGGTACCGAGGTGGCGGACAAGTGCAGCGGCTGGATGATCCCCTCGCGGATCGACGCGCCGTACGGGCGGCCGGTCACCTTCTCGATGACCATGCCGAGGACGAGGTAGGTGATGTTGTCGTAGTCCTGCTTGGTGCCGGGGGCGAACGTCATCGGCCGGCCGGCGGTGGCCAGGTCGATCAGCTGGCGTGGGGTCCAGGTGTCGAACCGGTGGGCCAGGAACCAGGTCGGGTCCTTGTGGTCGATCCTGATCCCGGGGATTCCGGCGGTGTAGTTGAGCAGCTGGCGGATGGTGATCGGCGCGTAATCGGCGGGCAGCAGGTCGGGCAGGTAGCTCTGTACGGTCCGGTTCAGGTCGAGCCGGCCCCGGGCCGCCAGTTGCAGCACGGCGGTCGCGGTGAACGTCTTGGTCATGCTGCCGATCCGGAAGCGGCCCTCCGCCGGAACCGGCCGGCCGGAGTGGATGTCGGCGACGCCTGAGGTGCCCACCCACGTGCCGGCCGAGCCGCGCACCTGGACCAGGGCGCCGCTGGCCTCGTCGTCGGGCAGCCCGGCAATGGCCGTGCGCATCGCGGCGGGGTCCAGTGGTGGCAAGGTAGCGGCTGATGCTGCGGGGGCGAGGGTGGTGGCGAGCAGGAGGGTCCCGCAGGCGAGACCGATGGCGCGGCGTAATCCTGCGGAATTGCGAGGCTTCATGGTGAAAGCGTGTCGTATGGGACAACTCGTGCCATCCGGGACAACCCCGGTGCCTGCCCGGAGATCATCCCCGACGGTTGACCCCGGGGTAGCCCCGCCCGGTTGCGACCACGCCCCTCTTTTTTGCGCGCCGACAAGGTTGGTTACAGGTGGGCTGCCGTGTGGACGAGCCTGGCGACAGCCAGGGAGCGGCTGTGCGCAGGCCAGGCGAGAACGGTGGTGACGGGAGATGCGCCGGTCAGGGGAACGGCAACATGTGCGCTCCACAGCCACGATCGGGCGGAGGCGCTCGTGACGGCGACGGTGTGCCCGAGGGCGATCAGCTGCGCCAGCTGCGACTGGTCGTGGATCTCGGGGCCCGGGCCGGGTGGGTAAGCGCCATCGTTGCAAGGCCAGCGGGCGAGCGGTGGATCCGCCAAACCGCTGATCTCAGCCATGGTCAGCGACGTGCGCGTGGCGAGGGGATGCCCGCGGGCAGGATGGCGACCTGCTCCTCGGTAAGCAGGTCTTCGGTGTCGAACCCGGCGAGGTCGGCGAAGGGGCGCTGCATGAGCGCCACGTCGGCGCGGCCGTCTCGCAACATCCGCGCCTGTTCTCCCATTCCGCACACCAGCACGTCGATTTCGGCCGCGTCGGGTTCGGCGGCGTGGGCATCGAGAAGTTTCCGCAACAGCTCGTGATTCGCGCCGGCCTTCGTCGCCAGTGTCAGGCGGTTCGTGGAGGACGCGGCACGGCGGGTGCGCCGGGCCGCCGCCGCGGCTGCCTCGAGGATGGCGCGGGCGTCGTCGAGGAGCACCTGCCCTGCATCGGTGAGGGTGACGCCGCGGCGGTTGCGTTCGAGCAGGGTGACACCGAGACGCCGTTCGAGCTGCTGAATCGCCCGGGACAGGGGCGGCTGAGCGATGCCGAGGCGCTCGGCTGCCCGGCTGAAGTGCAGTTCCTCGGCGACGGTGACGAAGTACCTCAGCTCGCGGGTCTCCAGCGTGTCCACCGCACCACGATACTGCGGTGATACCGGGCGGGTATGACAGCGCACCTGATCGGTGTTGGGACAGCGCTCGCCGGTGGGCAGGATCAAGGTCATGAGCGACAAGCAGCTCGCGTTGGTGACCGGCGCGAACAAAGGACTCGGATACGAGATCGCCGCAGGGCTGGGTGCAAGGGGCTACCGCGTGGCGGTGGGCGCCCGCGATGAAGCCCGGGGCGAGGCGGCTGTGAAGACGCTGCACACCGCCGGGGTGGACGCGTTCGCGGTCCCGCTGGACGTCACCAGTGACCGCAGCGTCACCGAGGCCGCGGAACTCATCGAACGTCAAGGCGGACGCCTCGACGCTCTGGTCAACAACGCCGCCATCTCCGGAGAGATGGGACCGGGATGGAGGCAGGATCCGACCACGCTCGACCTCGACGTCGTTCGCAAGATCGTGGAGACCAACGTCTTCGGCGTGATCCGGGTGACCAACGCGATGCTGCCGTTCGTGCGGCGCGCGACGTCACCGCGCATCGTCAACATCTCCAGCAGCGTCGGGTCGGTGACCTTGCAGGCGGACCCGGACATCGAAGTCGGCCCGATGATGGCGGCCTACGCGCCGACGAAGTCGTACCTCAATGCCGTCACCGTGCACTACGCGCGACAGTTCACGGGCACGGACATCCTCATCAACGCCGCCTGCCCGGGGCTGGTCGCGACCGATTTCAGCGGCTTCCGAGGGCGTCCACCTCGAGAGGCCGCGGCCACGGCGATTCGACTCGCCACGCTGCCTGACGGCGGACCGACCGGCTCCTTCTTCAACGACGACGGCGCCATCCCCTGGTGACCCGGACGGTCCAGCAAGCGGAGGCGCAGTGATCGTCCGTCGCCCCACCAAGCTCTGGGAACGCCGGCCGCGGTGCCCGCCGCTCACAGCCTGAACACCAGCGGGCCGTCTCCCCCGATCCGAGGGAGACGACCGCTTTTCAAGGCTGGGGCTCGACGTCGAAGACGAGTTCGCCGTGCTCGTCGGCCCGGACGCCGGCAAGTCCGACGTCGGACCCGTAGGTCAGCCACCAGCCGGCCGGCGGTGTCACGCGGAGCTCGTATTCGCCGACCGGCAGCCCGGTGAACCGGAAGTCGCCGTTGCGGTCGGTGCGGGTGGTGGCGCGGCGGTCGATGTCGTGCAGACCGACCACGGTGATCTTGACGCCCTTCAGGCCCTCGCCCGGGTCTTTGCGGTGGTCACCGTTCTGCGCGGTGAAGCCGTAGGCGATGTTCACCCGGCCGACGTTCGCGGCCGCGGCGGGCACGATGCCGCGCAGGACGACAGTGACGGTCTGGCCCGCGGCGATGGTGATCCCCTCCTGGTCGTACCCGACGCCGGCCCAGTCGGTGACCTCCAGCTCCCACGGGTCCCCGTTGCCGCCGCTGTCGTTGACGACCTTGACGGCGTCGGCGGAGCCCCAGTTCGCGAACTTGTAGGTGACCGTGGCGACGTCACCGGGTCGGTAGCCGAGCTTGTCGAACCGCGTCGAAACGACGTGAACGTTCGGTGTCGCGTCCGCGGCAACGGCAGGCAGCGCACCGGCGAGCAAGGCGGCCGAACGGTTTGGCCGGAATCCGTGGCGAATCCCCGGAAGAACGGATAACCGGCTGCATGTGGATCAGCTCGCGCGTAGATTCAGAGGGCTCGGCCGCCCCGGTCTGGAGTCGACGAGACTGCTCGTGCGAAAGGTGATCACGTGCCGGACGACGCCCTGTCGACCCTGTGGCGGCAGCAGTGGCCCGAGTGCCGTCCGTTCGCCGATGAGCTGAAACTGGCCTACCGCGACCGGTGGGTGCGTTTTCACAGCCTGCCCGAATCCCAGCGCTATCCCGGCACGGAAGCCGAGTACGACATCGTGCTCCACCGCTACAACACCGTGCTGGACGAACTGTTCCACGGCCAAGAGGTCCGGATCATCACCGCCGACTGGTCGGACACCCCCGAAGTCCCGGCGCCGTCCGCACAACACGCGCTCTGGAACCCCGGAGCACATCACTGGACGTCCATGCTCACCGACGAGGACGAACCCGACCCCGACTTCGTCGGCTACACCCACCTCTACGTCAACTGCCGGCCCTGGCGACCCGGCCTCGTGGACGATCTGCTCCGCGCCGCGGCCGACTACGTCACCGGCGGCGTGATGATCACCAGTCTCGCCTTCGACCGCGTCCACCACCCCTACGACGGAGGAGCCGACATCCTCCTGCCCACAACCGGTGAACGCGACGCCCTGAAGCACCGTCACACCGACTGGCTTTCCCTTCACCCTTCCGGCTTCTGAGCATTCCGAGGTCCGTTCACGCCACCGATCACACGGCGACGGGACGCTTTGCGTCAGGAACGCGTTGCGTCCGACCACGGATGCGGCGGTGCCTCAGGGCCGGGCTCAGCAGGTGCCGTCCTGCACCGGGTAGTGGATGACGACCGCGCCACCGGTGGCGTAGTTGGCGACATCGGCAGTCACCTGCTTGCCCTGCGGAGACGCCCTCGCCGCGGTCATTGCCGCAGCGTCAGCGAATTCGGCCTCGAAAACCGCGAAGTACGGCGTCTGTCCCTGCGTCGCTGCCACCTCGAAGCTGTAGCGCCACGCGAGCAGGCCGGGCATGCGCGTGACCAGCGGGAGGTGGGTGCGCACGTAGTAGTCGCGGAAGTGGTCGGGATCGGCGGGCTCGGGATACAGGACCATCAGCTTGTGCACGACAAACCTCCGTTTCGGCGGCGAGCGACCACAACACCCCGGAGTGCGCGATCAACGCGAGGTGGACGGTAGATCAGGCGCCACGCCAAGATCAAGTGCATTGCGGCACGGAGGCTGCGACCTCGACAGCTGTGAGACGATCGCGGTTGTGAGCTCGCAGCAGTTTCGCGCCGTCATCGCCGCCGGTCCGCGCGACCGCGCGATCATCGCGGTGCCCTTCGACCCGGACCGGACGTGGGGCGCCAAGGCCGACCATCCGGTGGGCGGCACGATCGAGGGCAGGCGGGTCCGCGGAAGACTGGCCCCGACCGGCAGTGGATGGTCGTTGACCGTCACGCCGATGTGGCTGCGCGACGCAGGCGTCACGATCGGCACCGAAGTGACCGTCGAGCTGGCCCCGGAAGGTCCCCAACGCGGAGATCTCGCCGACGACGTCGCCGCGGCACTGGCCGAAAACCCCGCTGCCGCTGCTTTCTTCGACACGCTGGCGCAGTTCTACCGCAAGGCCTACCTCCGCTGGATCGACGCGACCACCCGCCGTCCGGATCTCCGCGCGGCTCGGATCGCCGAAGTGGTCGACCTCCTCGCGGCGCGGATCAAACAGCGGCCACGGCCGTGACGGTGAGCTGCGCCGGTAGGACGCCGCCCACGACCTCGTCTCCGCACACCGCTGAGCGCGGCTCTCATCCGCTCCCGCGAGGCGGGTGTTCCCGTGGCTGACGCTGCGGTGGCGTGGCCCGGTAGCTGCCGGGTGTCCGGCCCATGGTGCGGGTGAACGTTTCGACGAACGCGCTCGGTGTGGCCCAGCCGCAGCGGTGCGCGGTCTGGGTGACGCTGGCGCCCTCGGCCAGCTGGACCATCGCGTGGAACACCTTGGTCGTGGTGCGCCACTGCGGATAGGTGGTGCCGAACTCGAGGCGGAACAGCCGGGACAGCGTGCGCTCGCTGGTGCCGGTGCGGCGGGCCAGCCACGCCGTCGTGCGGGGCCGGCTGAGGTCGTCGGTGACGAGCCGGCAGGCGTGGGCCAGCCGGGGGTCGCGGGCCTCGGGCAGGGTCAGCGGCTGGTCGTGGGCGCGGCGGAGGCGATCGCGGAGCACGGCGTGGAGCCGGGAGGCCTCGCCGGTGCCGAGGCCGGGTTCGGTGGCGGCGAGGAGCAGTTCGCGCAGCAGGGCGCTGACCGCGACGACCGTGGGCGCGCCGCCGTCCAACGGCGCGTCGCGGACGGGGAACATGAGGGTGAGGATCTCGGAGGCGCCGTAGACGCGGTGCTCGTGCCAGGTGCCGGCGGGCATCCAGATGGCACGGTCGGCGCAGGCGACCCACGCGCCGCGGTCGGTCCGGACCGCGAGCACGCCCCGGATGACGTACACCAGCTGGTGTTCCTCGTGCCGGTGCCGCTCGATGACCTGCCCGGCCGCGTGCTGGTGGCGGTTTTCTGACACAAGTCGACAGATTATCGGAAGTGCGGCTCCGGCGGTGCTGCGAACGTGAGCGCATGACGACCAGTTCGCCGAAGAACCGCCTGCGCCGGGTCGCCGTGGACACGCGGCCGCTGGCGGACCCGGTGTTCCGCCGGACCTTCGCCGGCCAAGGCGCCGCGGTGGTCGGGACGGTGGTGACCGAAGTCGCCGTGCCGGTGCAGATCTACGACCTCTCGCACTCTTCGTTCGACGTCGGTCTCGCCGGACTGGCCGGGCTCGTCCCGATCATCGTGTTCGGGCTCTACGGCGGCGCGGTCGCCGACGCCGTGGACCGGCGTCGCCTGTACCTGGCCTCCTCGGCGCTCACCTGGACGGTCACGCTCGCGTTGCTCGGCCAGGCGCTGGCCGGAATCGGGTCCGTACCACTGATCCTCGCGCTCGTCGCCGTGCAGTCCGGCGGCTTCGCCGTGTCGTCCGCGGTCCGCGGCGCGATCACCCCGGCCCTCGTCCCGCCCGGCCTGGTACCGGCGGCCAACTCGCTCAGCTACACCGCCTCGACGGTCGGGCAGGTGCTGGGACCGCTGGTCGCGGGAGTCCTTTTAGGACTCCCGAACGGGTTCTGCTACGCCTACGGCGCCGACGCGGTCCTGTTCACCGCCGCGCTCTACGCCACCTTCCGGCTCCCGGCCCTGCCCGCGGCGGACCCCCTCGGCCGCCCCGGGCTGCGGTCGGTCCTCGACGGCTTGCGCTTTCTCGCCGGCCGCCGGGTCCTGCTGATGTCGTTCCTGCTCGACATCGCCGCGATGGTGCTGGCCATGCCGACCGCCCTGTTCCCCCAAGCCGCCGAGACGCGGTGGCACGGCGGAGTCGGCCTGTTGTACTCCTCGATCGCGATCGGTTCGGTCCTCGCCGGGCTGTCCAGCGGCTGGATCGGCCGGGTGCGGCGGCAAGGCGCCGCCCTCGCCGCGGCGGTGGCGGTGTGGGCGGGCGCCGTCGCGCTGGCCGGGCTCGCCCCCAGCCGGTGGCTCGCGGTGGCACTGCTCGTCGTCGCCGGTGCGGCCGACCTCGTCAGCGCGGTGTACCGGCAGACGATCCTGCAAACCGCCGTCCCCGACCGGATGCGCGGCCGGCTGCAGGGCGTGTACACGGTCGTCGTCGCCGGCGGTCCCCGCCTCGGCGACCTCCGCGCCGGGATCATGGCCTCGGCACTACCACTCACCGTGGCCTGGTCCGGAAGCGCGCTGACGTGCGTAGTGCTCGTCATGGCCGGCGCCGTCCTGGTGAGGTCGTTCTGGCGCTACACGCCGGCTGGTCGTTGACGGCGCCCACCCTGAGCCTCTGCACACGGCGTTGGAGCGGTTCCCGCCCGTCAAGCGTGCCCGCTCCGCTCGGCGGCGTGCGGGTCGTCGGCGGGCAGCCAGCCGGTGCCGAGGTCCAGGGAGCCGACGTCCCGGGTGAGCGCCGCGATGGTCGCGCGGACCGGCGGGCGGGTCTCGTCGCGGCGGGACACCAGGGACCACGTCCAGAACGGCGCCGGGTCGACCACCGGCCGCCGCCCGAGGTCCGGCGGTACCGGTGTCGTCTGGCCCTTCGGGTTGTTGAGCACCGGACGCCGCAGCCGGCGGGCGTGGTCGAACAGCGCCGGGCCCGTGGACCCGCCGTCCTCGGTGTGCACCACCTCGGCACCCGTCGCCCGGGCGAACTCCTCGGCGTAGGCGTTCCACGACGCCCAGCTGGCCGTGTCGGCATCGACCAGCACGACGACGTCCCGGGCCGCGACCTCGGCGGTGCCGGTGCCGACCGCGTAGAGCCGGTCCGCGCCGATCAGGCGGGCTTCCAGACCGAGTTCGGCCAGGTCGGCGGCCCGCGCCCAGCAGATCGCCAGGTCGATGCTCCGGTCGGCCACCCGGCGCAGCTGGGTGTGCGAAGGCAGCACCCACGTGTCGACGTGCAGGTGCGCGACACCCGCCACCCGGTCGAGCAGGTCGGCCGGGCGCCAGTTCACGTAGCCCAGCCGCACCGGCTCGCGCGCCGCGATCCCGGCGGCCGACCGGCGCAGCTCGTCCGCCTGCTCCAGCAGCGCCCGGACCTGGGGCAGCAGTGCTTCCCCGCATTCGGTCAGCGTGACCGAACGGCGGTCGCGGTCGAAGAGGCGGACACCGAGGTCCCGCTCCAGCGCCTTGATCTGCTGGGACAGGGACGGCCCGGCGATGCGCAGCCGTTCGGCGGCCCGGCCGAAGTTCAGCTCTGTGGCGACGGCCACGAAGTACCGAAGCTGGCGTAGCTCCATGGCGGCAGCTTAGTGCGGTGGGAGGTTGCGCCTCTCAAGTGAGAGCGAACCGGTCGTGGCGAAGCACCCGGGTCCGGCACACCATCGGCTTCGGAAGCACCAACTCCAAGGAGGTCAACGGAAATGAGCACCCAGAAGGTCGCCGTCGTCACCGGCGCTTCGCAGGGCATCGGCGCGGCCCTCGTCGAGGCCTACCGCAAGCTCGGCTACGCCGTGGTCGCGAACTCGCGGTCCATCACCCCATCGGGCGATGCCGGGATCCTCGCCGTCGCGGGCGACATCGCCGACCCGGCCGTCGGCGCCCGCGTGATCGACCAGGCCCTGGCCGAGTTCGGCCGCATCGACACCCTGATCAACAACGCCGGCGTCTTCGTCGCGAAGCCGTTCACCGACTACACCGGCGCCGACTTCGACCTGGTGACCGGCGTGAACCTGCGTGGCTTCTTCGAGGTCACCCAGCGCGCCATCGCCGCGATGCTCGAGGTCGGCGGCGGGCACGTCGTCAACGTCACCACCAGCCTGACCGACCACGCGAACAGCGCGGTGCCCTCGGCGCTGGCGGCGCTGACCAAGGGCGGCCTGAACTCGGTGACGAAGTCCCTGGCCGTCGAGTACGCCACCCGCGGCGTCCGCGTGAACGCCGTGTCTCCGGGCATCATCCGCACGCCGATGCACCCGGCTTCGACGCACGACGCCCTGGCCGCCCTGCACCCGGTCGGGCGGATCGGCGACCCGGGCGACATCGTCGACGCGGTCGTCTACCTGGAAGGCGCCCCGTTCGTCACCGGCGAAATCCTGCACGTCGACGGCGGCCAGAGCGCGGGGCATTGACACATGAGCACCGAAATCCTCAGCGCCGTGCTGGACGCCTGGAAGGCGGCGGTCGACGCGCACGAGCCCGAGCGCGTCGCGGAGATCTTCACCGAGGACGCGATCTTCCAGGGCCTGCACCCGTACAGCGTGGGCCGGGAAAGCGTGGCGGCGTACTACGACTCCCAGCCACGGGGCATGACGGCGGACTACCGGATCGTGGAGAGCCGCCGCTTGGCCGAAGACGTGGTCCTCGGATATGCCAGTGTCGACTTCGGCTTCACCGATCGGCCGACGCTCCCGGTCCACCTGAGCGTGGTCGTCCGCCGCGCCGGTGACCGCTGGCTGATCGCCCACTACCAGGTTTCGCGGCTCTGAAAGGGCCGCTAGAAAGGAGTGGTGACCGAGGACGATTTCGACTGGCTGTCGACGAGCCCGCTGGGTGAAGCCGCCTGTGTGACCATGGTGAAGACGACGGACGTGGACGCCGTGGTGCGCGGCTTCGGCGGCATGGCGGGCGAGGCCCGGACCGTCTCGTTCGCGGAGGCAGGGGACGAGCTCGGCCAGGCGTACGCGGTCGCGGTGTGCCGCCGGGGCGAGTACGTCGTCGCGGTCGAAACCAACGGCTTCCAGGGCTCGCGGCCCGAGGTCCTGCGCCGGGTGTCGCGGCTGGGCGAGACGGTGAGCGCCTTCTGGAACGTCGAGGCACTGACCAGGTTCAGCTACGCCGCCGACGGCCGCATCAAGACGGCGTTCGAAGCGGGCGCCGGCTCGGCGAAAGACGGCGAGGACCCCGATTGCCTGGCGCCGCTGGTCGCCGAGATCGACTGGGAGGCAGGTCATCGGCGGACGGGCCTGCTCCTGCTCGCCGCCCGGGTCACCGGGCAGCCGTTCAGCGAAGACTGGCTGTCCGGCGAGGTCCTCGTCGCGCCGATCGCGGAACACCTCGAGGACGTGCACCCGGTGACGCCCGGGTTCGAGTCGCTGGAGTACCGGCACCCGGTGCTCGCCGCCGCGCTGCATCGCGCCGAGGACGAGGCGTTGCTGGCGGTCGCCCGTGCCGCCGTCGGCGAAGTGGCCGCCTCGGCCGGGGTACCCAGCGGCGACGTCGAGTTCGACGAACTGATCCGGATGGCCCGCTACGAGGCAGGCTGGAGCGGCTACGGCGGCCACGCATCGGGTGCCGACCGCCTCCGGCTCGTCGCCCTGGACGCCGTCCGCGCGTTGCGGACCGCGCCGAACCCGCTGACCGCCGCGTTCAAGACGATCGACGCGGCCGAACTCGCCCAGCAGCTGGACCGCCGGGATTCGGCGCCGATGCTCGCCGGTTTCCTTGACCTCTTGGGAAACCCACCGGCCCCGTCCGGCGCGGACGGCGCCCGTGCCGGTACCGGCGGCCCGCTGGAACGGCACGCGTGGATCACCGATCACTGGCTCGGCCTCGCCGCGTCCATCACCTACGCGCGCAATGCCCCGCCCGACACCGTCGCGGCGGCGTTCGGCGCCATCCCGTTCGGCGCCGGACCGGTGTCCCTCACCGACACCGAACAGGTCGCGCTGCGGCGTGAGAACGACTGGACGATCGCGATCGCGTTCAACCGGAGCCCGTTCGCGCACCGGCTCGTCGACACCCTCCGTCCACACACGACAGTGCTCAACATCGGCTGGGAGACACGCGGCAACAAGCTGGCCTACTACGCCCGGCCCGGCCACGACGTCGCCGTGATCCGGCCGGGCCAAGGCGACGTCCCGGCGCCCCTGGCTCCCTTCACCACTTCCCTGCCGGCACCGGCGGGCAACGCCGCTGCGTGGCTGCTCGCGCTGGGCGAGGCCGTCACCGGCATCGCCTTCACCCCGGAAGGCCTCGACGCGCACCACACACTGCTCCGTCCTGGGTGACGGCGCGGGTCCCTTTTGCCTGCGCAGCCTAGGCAGCCGGCGAGTCTTCGCGGAGTATCCGCCAGCACAGGTAGAGGCAGGCGCCCGCCGAGGGCGCCCCGCCCAGCAGCGTGGCGGCGATGCCGAGGGCGGTGGTCTGCCCGGCCACGTACAGCGGCATCAGCACCGCCGTCGCGATGGCGCACTTCACCACGAACACCGCCGTGCACAGCTGGTAGCGCCGCCGGGCCGCCGGATCGTGGCGCCGGCCGAACCGTTCGCGGCGCACCGCGCCCACCACCAGCCCGACCACGGGCCACCGCACCAGCATCGACAGCAGGAAGACCGCCCCCTGCGCGGCCTGGATGACCACGGCCGGGAGGTAGAAGTCGATCGCCTGCCCGGTGGTCCCGGCCAGCAGGGCGGAGCCCCCGACGATGGCCAGCCCGATCGCCGCCGGCCAGGGGCGCCGGTCGGTCCACACGCGCACGATCGCGAGCACCGCCACGGCGCCGACGGCGATCAGCGCGGCGGTCCACACCCGGCCGGTCAGCAGGGAGGCGACCAGGAACACCACCCGGGACACGACGCTCTCGACGACCGTGCGCCACCCGCCCACCGCGTCGAACAACGACAGGGACTTCCGGGTCAGCACATCGAGGCTCATGCGCTCGCCTTCGCCGCGACGGGCGTGAAGCTGGTGCGGCGCATGGTGTCCTCGTAGGCGCCGATCGCGCCGAGCAGGTCGAGCCGGCCGCGGTCCGCCTCGGCCAGCGCCTCGCCGAGGCGGTGCGCGTCCCGCATCGCCAGGTTGGCACCGAAACCCGGGGCCAGGTGGATGGCGTCGCCGATGACCGTCACCGGGCTGGCGGGCCAGGCGGGCATCGGCGGGATCGTCCCGATCCGGAGCGCGGCCGTGAGGTCCGGCCAGGCTTCGGCGACGATCAGCCGCAGCGTCGGGTGCAGGCCCGCCGCCAGGTCCTGGGCCCGGCGCCACACCGTGGCCGGCGAGCCGAGCCGCTCCGGCGTGCCGGGCAGCGCCCACATCACGTAGTCCTCGGTGTCGACGACAGCGCGGGAACTCAGCGCGGGCAGCAACTCCTCCCGCGCGGCCACCGGCCGCCGGGTGAACCGCAGCACGCCCAGCGCCATCATCGTGCCGCCCACCCGCGCGACGGCCGGGTTGTCGCCGACCAGCGCCGGCAACCCGGTGCCGGCCACCGCTCGCAGCGGAGTCGCGCCCATGATCATGCGTCGTCCCGTGTCGGCCACCCGCACGTCCGGCAGGTACCGGCGCCGAACCGCCGAACCGGCCCCGTCCGCGCCGACCAGTACGTCCCCGGTGACCGCGGCGCCGTCGGCGAAGAAGACCCGGACCGTGCCATCGGCGCGCCGCTCGAACCGCGTGAACTCCGCGCCGAACCGGACCACGTCGTCCAGCCCCGTCAGCAGCACCGCCCGGAGCAACGGCCGGTGGACCTGCCGGCCAGGCCGCGCCCGGCCGGCCGAACCGTCGGACGGCCGGGTGCCCACGACAGTCAGCTCTCCCTCCACATCGGACAGTGTCAGGGTCTGCTCGCGCGGCCCTCCCATCGTCGCCTCCGCCATCGCGGCGTGCGCCGGGGGCAGGCACGCCCGCAGGGCCGCCGCGCCCCGGTCGTCGACGTGCAGGCTCACGCCCTGCGGACGTCCCCGCGCGCCGTCCCGCTCGTACACGGCGACGTCGATGCCCGCCCGGCGGAGCCCGTGGGCCAGCGTCAGCCCGCCGAGACCGGCGCCGATCACGATCACCCTCATGTCCGCACCCTTTCTTCACCATCCGATGAAGAACACGCTACGGCGGGTTCGGGCAAAACTCCACCGGTTGATGAAGAAAGGGTGCTAGACTGCGGTGGTCATGATGGAAGACGACACCCACGGCCGCCCCGGACGCTGGCGGTCCGGCGCGGAGAGCAAGCAGCGGATCCTCCGGACCGCGCGGGAACTGTTCGGTGAGCACGGTTACGGCGCCACGACCGTGCGCGCGATCGCCACCGCGGCGGGCGTCGACCCGGCGATGGTGTTCTACTTCTTCGGCACCAAGCAGGGCCTGTTCGGCGCCGCTGTCGAGATGTCCGGCACCGTCCCGCCGGCCATCGAGTCGATCTTCGCCGGCGACCTCGACACGACCGGCGAGCGCATCGTCCGCACCCTGGTGGAGAACCTCGACAAGTCCGGCCGCACCCCCCTGGTGATGCTGACCAGATCGGCACCGACCGACGCCCGGTCCGAAGCGCTGCTGCGCGAGTTCATCGACCGCGAAATCACCGACCGGCTGGCGGCACTGCTCGGCACACCCGACGCGGCACTGCGCGCCGCCATGGTCAACGTCCAGATCCTCGGTCTCACGGTGGCGCGGTACATCATGCGGATCGAACCGATCGCGTCCTCCTCCGTCGACGAACTGGTCGAACGGTTCGGCCCGCTGGTGCAGCACTGCCTGACCGGCCCCATGGCGCCGTCGTGAGCGCTTTCCCTGGCGGTGGCGTGTTACGCCCTAGAGGCTCATCCAGCAGTACAGGAGCTCATCGGCTTCCCGCGCCCGCCCCGCGAGCCCGACCATCGTCTCGATGAACGCCTGCGCGTCCCTGACGTCGAGGTGGCCGCCGAGTTCCTCGATCCGGGCCCACTCCTGCGCCACCCGGGGCAGATCGCCGGCCTCGGCCAGCACGTCGCGGGCCGAAGCGTTCAGCTCGGCCACCCACGGGCCCTCGTGGTCGAGGTCCTGTTCCCCACCCGGTGGCCACACCAGCTTCTGCTCAACGAGGTCCGGGCTCCACGGCACCTTGCGGATCGCGGCGACCATCATGCCCAGCACGACCGTCGGATCGATTCCCTTCGCGTCGACACCGTCGAACACCTCGCCCATCGGAGAGCACCCGTCACTGGCACTCATCACCCGCTGCACGGCGTCGGCGTCGGGTGCGCGGAAGTAGTCGAACAACGGCATGACCCCGATTATGTCGAAGCGACGCCTCCGTGCCCGCTTGCCCCAGGGGAGAACGGCAGGCCGGCGAAGGACCGCCAGCGCGGGAGCGGGCCAAGCTCAACGGACGACGCGGTAACGCAGATGCGTGGCGTCGCGGCCGGCGAGCCGCCGGACGGGTTCCAGTTCGACGCGGCCGATTCCGGCCGGCTCGAACAGGCGGCGCCCGTCGCCCAGCAGGACCGGGACCAGGTGCAGTTCGAGTTCGTCGAGCTGGCCCGCCGCGAGCAGAGCCCGCGCCGCTCCCGCGCCGTGGACCAGCACCGCTCGCTCTCCCGCCGCTTCGCGGGCCTCGACCGCGCACGCGGTGACGTCGGTGTAGAACTTCGCGCTGCCGGGCGGCTCGTCGGCCGGGTCGATGGTGTGGGTGAGGACGTGGATCGGCACGCCGTCGTGGTGGTCGCCCTGCCAGCGCCCGGCCAGCTCGAACGTCCGGCGGCCGGAGATCACCGCGCCGGTCGACGCGGCCTCGGCGTACACCTGCCCGTTGACGCCTTCGGACATCCGGTCGTCGAGCCAGTCGAACAGCCGCCCCCCGCCGCGGCCGAGTTCCTGACCCGGCCGGTCGTCCGGGCCCGCGATGTACCCGTCGACCGACATGGACATGTACAGCCGCAGTGGTGTCCTGGTCATTTCATTCCCTTCTCCGAACCGCCGGCGGCATGACCCGCGCCGCTCTCACCCGTACGTCGAACGCGCGACGCCGGATTCGACAACCGGGTCCCGGACTCCGTGCGGCCTCGGCCCTCGCCTCTTGAAGGCTCCCGATCGATCTGGCAACCTCGTCAGCGGTGGTGGTCACCGTTCCCCGATGCCTGTTCGACGCGGGCAAATTCCGCGAGCCTGAATGTTAGCGCTAACAAAGCGAAGGAGAACCACCGTGAATCAGAAAGGCCGAACCCCACCGGCCGCGCCCTCTCGCCTGCGGCGCGCACTGATCACCCTGCTCACGACCGTCCTCGCGGCCGGTACGGCGGTCGCGCTCAGCCCCGGCGCGGCGTGGGCGGCGACCGTCGACACGAATGCGTGGTACGTGCTGGTCAACCGCAACAGCGGCAAAGTGCTGGACGTTTCCGGTGCGTCCACCGCCGACGGAGCGGTGATCCACCAATGGTCCCGCCACGACGGCGCCAACCAGCAGTGGCAGTTCGTGGACTCCGGCACCGGTTTCTACCGGCTGAAGTCGAAGAATTCGAACAAGGTCCTCGACATCGGCAACTGGTCCACCGCCGACGGAGCGAAAGTCCAGCAGTGGACGGACCTCAACGGAACCAATCAGCAATTCAGCCTCGCCGACTCCGACGGTGGCTACCTCCGGCTGATCAACCGCAACAGCGGGAAGGCCGTGGAAGTGACGGGCGCGTCGACCGCGGACGGAGCGGCCGTCGTCCAGTACGGCGACCGGCAGGGCGCCAGCCAGCAGTGGCAGCTCGTCAAGGTCGACGGCGGCAGCACCTGCGCGCTGCCGTCGGCATACCGCTGGTCCTCGACGGGCCCGCTGGCCACCCCGAAGTCCGGCTGGCTCGCGCTCAAGGACTTCACCAACGTCGTCTACAACGGCAAGCACCTCGTCTACGGATCGACAACCGACACGTCGGGGTCGTACGGTTCGATGAACTTCGGGACCTTCACGAACTGGTCCGACATGGCGTCGGCAAGCCAGAACGGGATGAACTCCGGCACCGTCGCCCCCACACTGCTGTACTTCGCGCCGAAGAACATCTGGGTGCTCGCCTACCAGTGGGGCCCGACCACCTTCAGCTACCGGACGTCGAGCGACCCGGCCAACGCGAACGGCTGGTCCTCGCCGCAGACGCTGTTCACCGGAACCATTCCCGGCGGCGCTCCCCTCGACCAGACGCTCATCGGTGACGGTACGAACATGTACCTGTTCTTCGCCGGCGACAACGGCAACATCTACCGCGCGAGCATGCCCATCGGGAACTTCCCCGGCAGCTTCGGTTCGAACTACACGACGATCATGAGCGACACGACGGCCAACCTCTTCGAAGCGGTCGAAGTCTACAAGGTCCAAGGCCGGAACCAGTACCTCATGCTCGTCGAGGCGATGGGCGCGAACGGCCGCTACTTCCGCTCGTTCACGGCCGGCAGCCTGGGCGGCTCGTGGACGCCGCAAGCCGCCACCGAGGGCACTCCCTTCGCCGGCAAGGCCAACAGCGGAGCCACCTGGACCAACGACATCAGCCACGGCGACCTCGTCCGTGCCAACCCCGACCAGACCAAGACCATCGACCCCTGCAACCTGCAGCTCCTCTACCAAGGGCGCGATCCCGGCTCCGACGGCACGGACTACAACCACCTGCCCTGGCGGCCGGGCGTGCTGACGCTGCAGCGCTGACCACCGCGCCGGAGGTGGTGGCGCGGACCGCCTCCGGCACCGGAGCGGCCCTCCCCCGGCCGACGGGTACACCGCCTTCTTGACCGACCCGAAACCTTCGCGTTACATCTTGACGCGGCCGGCGTTATCGTTCACAGTCCTCGTACTGCGCTCAGCCGCACCGCCGGTCGACCACCCATCCCCCACATCCTCGGTGATTTCCCCTACCGTGTTCGCCGCGAAATGTTAACGCTAACACTTTCGCCGGAGGTCCCCACGACGAAAGGAAAGATGCCATGTCGCTTGGATTCGCGCGCGCCGCGAGGTGGCGCCGCCGGTGGCGGGCGGGGTCGGCCGCCGCGGCCGTCGTGGCCGTCGTGAGCGGGCTGCTCACGGTGGCCCCCACGACGGCGTCGGCCGCCACTGTGGACACCGCCGCCTGGTACGTCCTGCTGAACCGCAACAGCGGCAAGGCCCTCGACGTCAACGGCGCGTCCACCACCGACGGCGCCGGCCTCATCCAGTGGAGCCGCACCAACGCCACCAACCAGCAGTTCCAGTTCGTGGATTCCGGCGGCGGCTACTACCGGCTGCGCGCGCGGCACTCCGGCAAGGTGCTCGACGTCTTCAACTGGTCGACGGCCGATGGTGCCTCGATCGTGCAGTGGACCGACGGCAACGGCGCCAACCAGCAGTTCAGCCTCGCCGACTCCGCCGGCGGGTACGTCCGGCTGGTCAACCGCAACAGCGGCAAGGTGGCCGGCGTGCAGGGCGCCTCGACGGCCGACGGCGCCGGCGTCGAGCAGCGGAGCGACGCGGGCGGCAACAACCAGCAGTGGCAGCTCGTCAAGGTCGACGGCGGCAGCACCGGCACGTGCACGCTGCCGTCGTCGTACCGCTGGTCGTCCACCGGTCCGCTGGCCAACCCGAAGTCGGGCTGGGTCGCGCTCAAGGACTTCACCAACGTCGTCTACAACGGCAAGCACGTCGTCTACGGCACGTCGCACGACACCGGATCGAGCTGGGGATCGATGAGCTTCGCCCCCTTCACGACCTGGTCCGACATGGCCACCGCCGGCCAGAACACGTTGTCCATCGGTGCCGTTGCGCCGACGCTGTTCTACTTCGCCCCCAAGAACATCTGGGTGCTCGCCTACCAGTGGGGCGGGCCGACCTTCTCCTACCGCACCTCGAGCGACCCCACCAACCCCAACGGCTGGTCCGCCCCGCAGACGCTGTTCACCGGCACCATCTCCGGTGGAGCGCCCATCGACCAGACCATCATCGGCGACGACACGAACACGTACCTGTTCTTCGCCGACGACAACGGCGGCATCTACCGCGCCACCATGCCCATCGGGAACTTCCCGGGCAGCTTCGGTTCGTCGTACACGAAGATCATGAGCGACACCCCCCTCAACCTGTTCGAAGCGCCCGAGGTCTACAAGGTCCAGGGCCAGAACCAGTACCTCATGCTCGTCGAGGCGCGGGGGACGAACGAGCGGCGCTTCTTCCGGTCGTTCACCGCCACCAGCCTGGGCGGCTCATGGACGCCGCAGGCCGCGACCGAGGGCAATCCCTTCGCGGGCAAGGCCAACAGCGGTGCCACGTGGACCAACGACATCAGCCACGGCGATCTGGTCCGCACCAACCCCGACCAGACCAAGACCATCGACCCGTGCAACCTGCAGCTGCTCTACCAGGGGCGCGATCCGGGCTCCGACGGCCTGGACTACGGCCTCCTGCCCTACAAGCCGGGCGTGCTGACGCTGCAGCGCTGACCGCTCGGGAACGGGAAACCGGATGAACCGGCGCGGGCGGGCTCGGCGCAAAGCCGAGCCCGCCCACTGCTCTACCACAGTCGCTCCAGCGCCCGGCGCGCGCGAGCCGGCGCCCGGCGGTCGCCGTGCAGCTGCAAGAAGTGGTTGAGTGCCAACATGATCGCGACGATCTCGTAGAGCAGCTGGTCGATGTCGGTGTCCGGCGGCAGTTCCGCCAGGCTCACCGCCCGCCGGATGTTGAGCCGCAGTTCGCGCTGCCAGAGCTGGTCGGCGCGCACGATGGCATCGCGCACCGGTCCGTCCCGGCCGTCGAACTCGGCCGCGGCCGCGGTGAAGAAGCAGCCGCCGGGCAGCAGTTCGCGTTCCAGATAGGAAATCCACGCCTCGCAGGCCGCGCGCAGGTACGGCAGGCCGCGCGCCACCCCGCGCGCACGCTCGGGCACTTCGCGGACGAACATCCCGGTCGCGGCGTCGACGACGGCCAGCTGGAGGCTCTCCTTGGTGCCGAAGTGCCCGATCACGCCCGCCTTGCTCATCCCCAGCTCGGTGGCGAGCCGCCCGATGGTCAGCCCTTCCAGTCCCTCCGCCGACGCGATCACCAGTCCCGTGTCGAGGATGCGCTGCCGGGTGAGCCGGGACTCGGCCAGGGACTTCCGGGGACTCATGGGCACAGTATAGATTACGAACGATCGGTCGCTATTTTCCCCCAGTCCCTGAGGAGGGCCCATGCCCGGCTCCCGCTTGACCGCGCTCGGCCACCACCAGCCCGCCCGCGTGCTGACCAACGCCGACCTGGAAGGCATGGTCGACACCTCCGACGAGTGGATCCGCCGCCGCACCGGCATCGCCACCCGGCACATCGCCGACGGCTCGGTGGCCGACCTGGCCACCGAAGCCGCGGCGAAGGCACTGGCCACGGCCGGCCTGGAACCCGGCGAAATCGGCATGGTCACCGTCGCCACCTGCAGTGCGATCGACCGCTGCCCCTCGATCGCCGCCCAGGTGGCGGGCCGCCTTGGCATCCCCGCCCCGGTCTGTTTCGACCTCAACAACGGCTGCGCGGGGTTCTGCACCGCACTGGCCACCGCGGACCACGCCATCCAGGCCGGAGCCGCCCGGCACGCGCTGGTCATCGGCGCCGAGAAGATGTCGGACGTCACCGACTGGACCGATCGCGGCACCTGCGTCCTCCTCGGCGACGGCGCGGGTGCGGCCGTCCTCAGCACCGCTGTCGCGCCGGCGGTCGGCCCGGTCGTCTGGGGATCCGACCCGGCACGCCGGCACCTGGTCCGGCTCGTGGACGCGTGGCAGCCCACGTTCGCCCAGGACGGCCAGTCGGTGTTCCGCTGGGCCGCCCGGGAACTGCCCGCGGTCGCCGCGGAGGCCTGCCGCCGCGCGGGCATCGCCACCACGGACCTCGCCGGAGTCGTCACCCACCAGGCCAACCTGCGGATCATCGAGGCGCTGACCGACCGCCTCGACCTGCGCGACGACGTGGTGATCGGCAAGGACGTGGTCGATTCGGGCAACACGTCGGCGGCGTCCGTCCCGCTCGCACTGTCCAAAATGGCCGGACGCGGCGAGCTGCCGTCCGGCGAGCCGGTGCTCCTCTTCGCCTTCGGCGGCGGGCTCTCCTGGGCCGGCCAGGTCGTCACCTGCCCGTGAGTGACGGCCGCGCCGGCCGGGCCGGGGACGTCTCCCCGGCCTTCCCGGCAAAGCGCCCGCTTACAATGGGCACGACCGGTCCGGCCGTCGTGGCCGCCGTCCGGGCGCGAGCGGGAGGACCACCGGATGACGATGTCGCTGTCGGCCGAACTCTGGCCGGACGTGCAGCCGGAGACCGCCCGGCGGCTGATGCTGGCCGGGGTGGAGGCCTTCGCCCAGCGCGGCTACCACGCCACCACCACGCGGGACATCGCCGGCGCCGCGGGGATGTCGCCCGCCGCGCTCTACGTGCACTTTCCCTCCAAGGCCGCGCTGCTGTTCGCGATCAGCCGGTACGGCCACGAACAGACGCTCGCGCTGGTCGAGAACGTCGTCGCCAAGGAGTCCGATCCCGTCGAGCGGATCCGGCTGATCGTCGAGGACTTCGTCGCGTGGCACGCGCGGCGCCACACCGTCGCGCGGGTCGTCCAGTACGAGCTGCAGGCACTGCCCGAGCAGGAGTTCGAGGTGGTCGCCGCGCTGCGGCGGCGGATCGAGCGGATCGTGCGCGAGGTCATCGCCGAGGGCGTCGACAGCGGCGTGTTCACGGTGACCGACCCGCACGTCGCCGCCCGGGCCGTGCTTTCGCTCGGCGTCGACGTCGCCCGCTGGTACAGCGAGCGCGCCCGCCAGACACCCGCGGCGCTGGGCAAGGAGTACGGCGGGCTCGTGCTGCGGATGCTCGGCGTCGGCATGGCGCCCCAGTAGCGGACACAACCTGTCCGCTATCTCCGGCACGCTGGCCTCGTGCACACCCTCCTCGACGCGCGGGCCCTCAACCGCGCCACCCTCGCCCGGCAGCTGCTGCTCGAGCGGGCCGGCCTGCCCGTGCTCGACGCCGTCGCCCACCTCGGCGGCCTGCAGGCGCAGGAGCCGCAGGCCCCGTTCACGGGGCTGTGGTCGCGGCTGCGCGCGTTCGACCCGGCCGCGCTGGACGCCCTGCTGACCGGGCGGCGCGTCGTGCGGACCCACCTCATGCGCCGCACCGTGCACCTGCTGACCGCCGACGACGTCCTGGCGTGGCGGAGCCGGTTCGACACGATGTTGCGGCAGCGGGTCGTCGGCACCTACCGCCGCGAGCTCGCGGACGTGGACTTCGCCGAGCTCGCCGCGGCGGGCCGGGCGGTGCTGGCCGACGGCGAGCCCCGCTCGATGGGCGAACTCGCGCGGGCGGTCGCCGACCGGTGGCCCGCGCCGGGCCCGCGCCCGCTCGGCGAGCTGCTGATCGCCGCGCTGATCCCGTCGGCGCAGCTGCCGCCGCGCGGGCTGTGGCGCACCAAGGCGGGCGTGCGGAACCTGCCGCTGGCCGCGTGGCTCGGCCGCGACGCCGACCCGCTCGACCCGGACGACGGCGTCGGGCGGACGCTGGTCCGGCGCTACCTCGCGGCGTTCGGCCCGGCGGCGACGGCGGATCTGCGCGCGTGGTCGGGCCTGGCCGGCCTGCCGGCCGCGGTGAAGGCGGTGCGCGAGGAGCTCGTGGCCTTCCGCGACGAGCGGGGACGCGAGCTGCTCGACCTGCCCGGAGCACCCCGCCCCGACCCGGGCACCCCGGCACCGGTCCGGTTCCTCCCGGCGTTCGACAACGCGATCCTCGGCTACGACGACCGCACCCGCATCATCGACGACACCCACCGCGGGCTCTCGGTCGCGGGCGAGCGGGTGGTCCTGGTCGACGGCCGCGTTTCGGCAACGTGGACGACGGAGAACGACACGGTCGTGGTCCGGCCGCTGCGGCGGTTGACCGGGCCGGAACGTGACGAGGTCGCGGCCGAGGGAAGCGGACTGGCCGGCTTCTTGAGCGAGGGCGAAAGCGCTTGCGTCCGGCTCGAACCGAGCTAACCGACCGCCCTGGCGAACCGCTCCGCCACCTCCCGCAGCCGCTCCACCAGTCCCGGCGGTGCCTCCTCGACCACGAAGTCGTACCCCAGCTGGGCCAGGTGGTACGGCACCGCGTCCAGGTCCTTCGCCCCGGTCCGCACCCGGCAGCTGCCCTCGTCGATCTCCTCCACCACCCCCGACGTCGGCGAGATGCGCCGGGCCAGCGCCGACGCCGGGGCCGCCACCCGCAGGACCAGCTGGTGCGGGTAGGGCGCCGTCGAGATCTGGCGGGAGACGTACTCCGCGAGGTCCGCAGCCGGGGGCTCGCGCGGGGTGAACCGGAAGCCCACCGCCGGCACCTCGGCGATCCGGTCCACCCGGAAGGTGCGCCAGTCCGCGCGGTCGAGGTCGAAGGCGACCAGGTACCAGCGCCGCCCCGTGTGGACCAGCCGCAGCGGCTCGACCGACCGCTGCGTCGAGGCCCCCGACCGGTCGCCGTAGCCGAACCGCAGCCGTTCCTGGTCGCGGCAGGCCGCCGCGATCGCCGTGAGCACCGAGGCGTCCACCGTCGGACCGGCTCCGGGCAGTGACACCGTCGCCGCCTGCAGCGCGCCCACTCGCGGCCGCAGCCGGGCGGGCAGCACCTGCTCCAGCTTCGCCAGCGCCCGCACCGACGTCTCCTCGATGCCGCTGACCGTGCCGCTCGCCGCCGTGCGCAGGCCGACCGCGACCGCGACGGCCTCGTCGTCGTCCAGCAGCAGCGGCGGCAGCGCCGCGCCCGCACCCAGCCGGTAGCCGCCCGCCACCCCCGGCGTCGCGTGCACCGGGTAGCCGAGGGAGCGCAGCCGCTCGATGTCGCGGCGGATCGTGCGAACGTCGACCTCGAGGCGGGCCGCGAGGTCGGCACCCGGCCAGTCCCGGCGCGCCTGCAGCAGCGAAAGCAGCCTGAGCAGCCGTTCCGAAGTGCCGTACATGGCACGCAGTGTGCCAGACATCGCGGACAACTCCTGTCCTCGATCCACCGGAAGGCGGCAAACACTTGCCAGGCACCACCGCGGCCGGAAAGAGTGACGCATGCCGATCGATCCGCACACCCTGCTCGCCGTCGCCCGCGAAGAAGCCGAGCTGGGCAAGGCCGAGGGAGGTGTGCCGATCGGGGCCGCGCTGTTCGACTCCGCGGGCACGCTGCTGGGCCGCGGGCACAACCGGCGCGTGCAGGACGGCGACCCGTCGATGCACGCCGAAACCGCGGCGTTCCGCAACGCCGGCCGCCGCCCGCACTACCGGGACACGATCATGGTCACCACGCTCTCGCCGTGCTGGTACTGCTCCGGGCTCGTCCGTCAGTTCGGTATCGGGCGCGTCGTCATCGGTGAGGCCGAGACGTTCCACGGCGGTCACGACTGGCTCGCCGGGCTCGGTGTGGAGATCACCCTGCTCGACGATCCCGGCTGCACCGCGCTGATGACGGAGTTCATCGCCGCGCGCCCGGACCTGTGGTTCGAGGACATCGGGGTCGAGAAGTCCGAATAGGACAGTACTGATCGGCCCAGCTCGACCGCACCTGCTCGACAACAGCGCCTTACAGGAGCCGGTATGCCGTCATCCGTTCCGCTCGTGGACCTTTCGCCGTGGTTCGCGGGCACGTCCGAGGGCCGGGCCGAAGTGGCGGGCCGGATCGACCAGGCGCTGCGGGAGTCCGGCTTCCTGCTGGTCACCGGGCACGGCGTCCCGGACGAGCTGCGCCACCGGACGCGCGAGCTGGCGCGGGAGTTCTTCGCGCTGCCCGAAGACGTCAAGCAGCGCTACGCCGTCACGGTCGGCGGCCGCGGCTGGCTGCCGCCGGGGGTCGAGGCCAACGGCTACGCCGAGGGCACCGAGACCCCGCCGGACCTCAAGGAGTCCTACTCGGCGGGCGCGGACACCCGGACCGGTGTGGCCGAGGTCGACGGGTTCTGGTTCCAGCCCAACGTCTGGCCGCACGAGGTGCCCGGCCTGGGCGAGGCGGCCACGGAGTACATGCGCCGGATGCGGGCGCTGGCGGACCACCTGCTGGAGATCTTCGCCGCGGCGCTCGGGCTCGCCCAGAGCCACTTCACCCGGCACACCGGGCACCCGACGTACACGTTCAACATCAACTGGTACCCGCCGATGACCCACGTCGGCCCGCCGGCGCCGGACCAGTTCCGGATCGGCCCGCACACCGACTTCGGCACGGTCACGGTGCTCGACCGCCAGGCCGGCGTCGGCGGCCTGCAGGTTTGCACGGCCGACGGCGAGTGGGCGGACGCGCCGTTCCACCCGGAAGCGTTCACGGTCAACATCGGCGACCTGATGGCCCGCTGGACGGGCGACCGCTGGCGCTCGACGCGCCACCGCGTCCTCCCCCGGCCGCGACGGCACCCGACGAAGACCTCGTGTCGTTGATCTTCTTCTACGAGACCGATCACGACGCGCGGATCACGTCGTTGGCGCCGCCGCTGGGCACCCGCGCCTACCCCGAGGTGATCGCGTCGCAGTACCTGAAGGAAAAACTGGACGCGATCACGATGAGCTAGCCGCAGATCCGCTCGGCGATCGCGGCCGGGACACTTTCACACAATTGGCCCGTCCCGCCGCCCTGCACCACCCACTTCCCGCTACGGTAGCCGAACAGGATCCGGCCACCCTCGATTTCGTTGATGAAGTGCGCGAATGCCCAGGGCGCCTCGCATTTGACGCGCTGCAGCCCCTTTCCCCTGCGTTGTCCGACGGCCCCTCACCGTCTTCCACCCTCAAGACGCCCGGCGGTACTACCGGTTGCACGCCCCGCTCAACGGTGGGGTCACGACGCCGGCTCGGCGCAGACCGTCCGGTTGCGGCCCGCCCCCTTGGCCCGCAGCAACGCCTGTTCCGCCGCCAGCAGCGCTTCGTCGAGGAGCCCGGCCGAGCAACCCGCCACGCCGATCGACACCGTCACCCCGACGAACTGCGGGCCGTCACCCGAGGCCTTCAGTGCCACCAGCGTCGAGGCGATCCGCAGGCGGATGCGCTCGGCGATCGCCATCGCGTCGAACGGGCCGGAGCCGGGCAGCAGCACGGCGAACTCCTCGCCGCCGGAGCGGCCCACGAGATCGGCGGCCCGGACCTCGTCGCGCAGGGTGCCGGCGACCGCGCGCAGGACGGCGTCGCCGATCCGGGCGCCGTAGCGGTCGTTGAGCAGGCGGAAGTGGTCGAGGTCGAGCAGCAGCACGGCCGGGCCGGGGCCGCCGGGGCGGTCCAGCCGGGCCTCGGCGGCGCCGCGCCAGGACGCGGCGGTCAGCACGCCGGTGCCCGGATCGAGGGTGACGTGGTCGCGGCGGCCGCCGCCCAGCCCGCCGCGGTGCAGCACGACGGTGGCGCCGGCGAGCACCGGGACCAGCAGCGGCGCGGCGACCGCGGCCCAGGCGAGCGGGAGGCCGAAGGCCGTCATCGCGGCGTCGAAGGCGTACCCGGGGGCGGCTTCGCGCGGACGGCGGGGCCCGTCGGCACCGGTCACGAGGGCGGCGTTGACCGCGAGGAACACCAGCCCGGCGGCGGTGAGCAGGAGAACGGTCCGGGTGCCAAGGACCTCACCGACCGGCCGGACGCCGGTCGCGGTGAGGAAGGCACCCGCGACGAGGCCGGCCAGCGCCGTCGCCGCGGCGCCGAACACCTGCCGGTGGACGGGTCTTCTGCGGACCCGGAACCACTGGTGCAGCGCGGAGAGCACGACCAGCGCGACGGCGAGACCGGGGCGGAGCACGAGGACGCCGGCGAAGATCCACGGCGTGTCGACGCCGGGGCCGAGGAGGGTGTCCTCGCGGTGGCGCTCGACCGGCCGCGCGAGCTCCGCCGACACGAGCATCCCGGCCGCGAGCAGCGCGAACGGCGTCAGCATCGCGGCGAGCGGCGGGAAGCGGAGGGCGGCGAGCACGACGGCGGCGACGGCGAGGGCGTCGATCCCGACGAGGTACCAGACCTGGCCGCGGCGCGGCAGCCGCCACAGCGCCCACCGCCGCAGGGCCCAGCGCCGCAGGACGAGGGCGGGCAGGAACCGGCCCGGGCGGCCATCCCCGCCGGCGGCGACCGTGGAATCCCCCACCATTTCGGCAAAGTAGCCGGAATGCGGGCCCGTGTCGATCCGCCTTAAGGGGAATTTAACACGCCCGGGAGCGCCAGGGATCGTGGGTCATTTTCCGACCGACGGAGGGTTGACACGCAACATTGGTCTAGTCCACTGTGTGGTGGCACACAGCACTCCTCCCGGGTTGATCCCGCCGCCTCAAACCGGAGGTGCTCCACCTGCGCGTTTCGGAGGACCCCCATGCTGCTTCGTTCATCGCCGATCCGCCCACAGTCACGGCCGAACACCTTCGTAGCGACGGTTGCCCGTCGCTCGGGGGGCGGCCTGCTTTCGGCCGGATCGGCGAAATCAGTGCGCCGTCTCCTCACCCTCGCGGCCGCGGCTTCGGCCGCGCTGGCGACGACGGTCGGGCTCGCCCCGCAGGCCATGGCCGCGGTCGACCCCGTGCTCGCCTCCCCGTACCTGTACCAGTGGGGCGGGCAGACCAGCCCGACCGCCGCGATGTCCGCGACCGGCGTGAAAGCGTTTACGCTCGCGTTCGTCCTCTCGGACGGCTCGTGCAACCCCAAGTGGGACGGCAGCCGGTCGCTGACCGGCTCCGACAAGACGATGATCCAGAACATCCGCAACGCCGGCGGGGACGTGATCCCCTCCTTCGGCGGCTGGTCCGGCACGAAGCTGGGCTCGAAGTGCACGTCGGCCGCCGCGCTGGCGGGCGCCTACCAGAAGGTGATCGACGCCTACGCGCTCAAGGCGATCGACCTCGACATCGAGAACACCGACGAGTTCCAGAACAACACGGTGCAGGACCGCATCCTCAACGCGGTCAAGCTGACCAAGCAGAAGAACCCGAACCTGAAGGTCGTCATCACCATCGGCACCACCACGACCGGCCCCGACTCGTGGGGCAAGCGCCTGATCAACCAGGCCAAGGCGATCGGCGCCCCGGTCGACGTCTGGTCGGTCATGCCGTTCGACTTCTCCGACGGCGGTGACATGGCCGCCCACACGAAGTCCGCGGTCGACGGGCTGAAGAACCAGCTCAAGACCACGTTCGGCTGGAGCGACGACACCGCCTACCGGCACAGCGGCCTTTCCTCGATGAACGGCAAGACCGACAACGCGGGCGAGACCGTCACGGTCGCGAACTTCAACTCCATCCGTGGCTACGCGGCCAGCCACCACTTGGCCCGCTTCACGTTCTGGGCCACCAACCGCGACTGCAGCGGCGGTGGCGAGTGCAGCGGGATCAGCCAGGACAAGTACGCGTTCACCAAGATCGTCGCCGGCTACACCGGCTGACCCACCGACCCGTAGTGGGGCTGTCGGAGGCCCTCTCACCGGCATCGGGGTCGGTGAGGGGGCCTTCGCGGGTCAGCGCCGCGGCCCGCCGGAGTAGGGCCCGCAGGAGTACGGGTTGCACTGGTACGGGTTCCACGGCGGCGGCGTCCACGTGGGCGGCGGGGTCGTCTTGGCCGTCGTCGACGGCGGCGGCAGTTCGATCGTCACCGTCGGGGTCGGGGTCGGCGTCCGGCGCGCGTGCATCACCGCCGGGGACGGCGTGGTCGTCTCGGTCGGGACGGCCAGCGCGGTCGAGGACGGCACGGCGGTGGCCGGCTGCAGCTGCGGGAACTGCGTGGAGCCCGGCACGGAGTCCGGCCGCGTCGCCAGCACGACGACCAGCCCGCCCAGCACGACGAACACCGCCGACGCCAGCGCCACCCGCGCCGCCCCGCTGTGCCCGGCGCCGAGCCCCGATTCGGGTCCGGTGTCCCGGCGCGCCGCCAGCTCGGCCGCCCGCGAGCCCGGTTTGCGCGGCCGCGCCCCGGTCTGCCGCAGCAGTTCGTCGACCGTGACCCGGTCCCGCCGCTTGCGCGCACTGCGCGTCATGCATGTCCTCCACCCGTGCCCCCGCCGCCGCGCTCGCCCGCGGCCGCATGATCCCGGTGGATAGTAGAAACCCTTGCGGCAATTGTAAACGCGCTGATCGCCGCGCTCTCGTTACCGTTTCGAGACAACCGGATCGCGTTCCCGGCCGTAGCCGTCAACGAGCCGCGAACCACCCCCGCGCGGCGGCCACCCGGGCAGCTCTGGCAGCCTCGGCAAGCCGACCACACCCCGGCCCCAACCTCAACGAGCCGCGAACCGCCGCCGCAGCCCGGCCACCCGCCGGGTCACCGGGGTGAACTCCGGCAGCTTCAGCAACGCCGGCTCCAGACTCCTCACCGCTCGGCACAACCGGATCGCACTCCCAGCCCGAGCTCAAGAGAGCGGCCGGCCGCCGCCGGGGTCACCGGGCCTCAGCAACCCCAACACCGCAAGCCACCACTCGACACAACCGGACCACACCCCGGCCCCAACCTCAACGAGCCGCGAACCGCCGCCGCAGCCCGGCCACCCGCCGGGTCACCGGGGTGAACTCCGGCAGCTTCAGCAACGCCAGCAACCCGAACGGCACGGTCATCCCCAGCAGCCCCTGCACCGGCAGCTTCACCCACGCCCCCGGGATCACCCCGAGCGACGCGGGCACGGCGCGCCCGGCGAGCACCGCGGCCACCACCCCCAGCCCGCTCACCGAGAGGGTGATCAGCCCGACCCGCAGCGAGCGCTTGCTGCGCAAGTGGCCGAGCCGGACCCACAGCCAGACCTGGCCGAGGACCGCCCCGACCACGAACCCGGCGCCGTTGACCAGCATGACGCCGTAGACGACGTGCTCGCCGTCGAGCAGTCCGCGGCAGAGCAGCAGCAGCGGGATCTTCACCGCGGTCATCACGAGCATGATCAGCGTGGGCGTGCGGGCGTCCTTCATCGCGTAGAACACCCGCAACTGCAGCATGACCAGCGCGAACGGCAGCAGCCCGACCGCCGAGACGGCCAGCGTCTGGCCGAGCCGCTCGGCGTCGTCGAGGGTGCCGCGGCCCCAGGTGAAGATCGCGATGCCGATCGGTGTGCCGACCACGGCCAGCACCGCCGAAATGGGCACGAACAGCACGGTGGACATGCGGGAGGCGAGCGAGAGGTCGCCGACGAGGGATACCGTGTCGCCGTCCGCGGCGGCGCGGCTCATCCGTGGCATCAGCGCGGTCAGCAGCGAAACGCCGAGGATGCCGTACGGGAGCTGGAAGAGCAGGGACGCGTAGCTGTAGGCCGTGACGCCGCCGCTGTTGCCGCCGGTCAGCACGCGGGTGGTGATGACGAACCCGACGTGGCTGACGACGACGTAGCCGAGGATCCACGCGGCCAGCCCGCCGAACTCCTTGATCCGCGGGTCGAAGCCCCAGCGCCAGCGGAACCGGAACCCGGTGCGCAGCAACGCCGGGATGAGCACGACCGCCTGCGCGACGATGCCGAGCGTGGTGCCGAGGCCGAGCACGAGCAGCTTGGGGTCGCTCATCCGGACCGGGTCCAGCGTCAGTTCCCCCGGCACGAACGCGAACACGACGAGCGTGCCGGTGACGACGACGTTGTTCAGCACCGGCGCCCAGGCCGGCGGGCCGAAGACGTTCTGCGCGTTGAGGATGGCCGAGAGCAGCGCGAACAGGCCGTAGAACAGGATCTGCGGCAGCAGCAGGTACGCCAGCGCGGTGGTCAGCCCGGAGTTCGCGGACGCGGACGATTTGTCGACGTAGAGCGCGGTGAACAGCGGGGCGATCGCCACCGCGACGGCCGTGCCGACGGCGAGCAGCACCAGCGCCATCGTGATGAGCCGCTGGGTGTAGGCGCGGCCGCCGTCGGGGTCGTCGTGCGAGCGGACCAGCAGCGGCACCACGACGCTGGCCAGGACGCCGCCGAAGAGCAGTTCGAAGACGATGTTGGGCAACGTGTTCGCGACGGTGAAGGAGTCGTTGACGACCCCGGCCCCGACCACGGCGGCGAGCAGCAGCTTCGCGACGAACCCGGTGACCCGGCTGACGGCCGAGGCGACCGCCATCCGGCCGCTGGAGCGGGCCAGCGACGAGCCGGCGCCTTCCCCGCGCCCGGCGCTGACCGGCGACGCGGGCGGCCGCGCGACGATCTGGCCGGCGAACTCGTCGTAGGCCCGCCGGGAGACGTCGGGGTCACGGGTCGGCCAGTGCGGGCCCCTCAGCTCGCTCGGGAGGAAGACCGTCGCCTCGTCGTCCACCGGTGGTGGGTGCTCCGCCATGGGGACAAGCCTGCCAGGTCGGCGACCCGGGATAAATCGAACACCAGAGCGAAGTCACGACCCTGCGTGACGCGTGATCAGCCGCTCAGGCGGCGACGGTGATCGCCAGCGCCGCGCGGCCCGCCTCGGTCAGCTCGGCGGCGACGCGGCCGGTGGCCCCTTCGGCGCCGGGGCGGAGAAAACCGCCGTGGGCCAGCGCGTGGGCGGTCATCTGATCACAACAGGCGAATCCGTCGATGAAGAGGTCGGGCTCACAGCTGCACGTCATCTGCGCACGACCGGCGGCCACCGCCCTCAACATGGCCATCGCGCGGTGGGTGAGCTCGACTCCTGAACCGGACACCGGACTGCCTTTCCTTTGTCGCCACTACAACGGGTTATTCGCCCATTGGGCCGATTGTGTTACTTACGGCACTAGGACGTCCGGGGTGTGGGTGAGGTTCCCCGGGCGGAAAAGTCTGTCGCGAGGCAGACGCGCGGGGCGCCCCCGGCTGCTCGAATCGAGGCATGAAAGCACTGCTCAAGCACGTGGCCGCGGTGGCCGTGCTGCTCGTGACCGGAGCCGGGACCGCTGTGGCGGAGGGGGGTTTGGCGTGGCGAGACTGTTACGACGGCTTGTCGTGCACCGGGATCGAGGTGCCCGCTGACTGGGACCACCCGGCCGGCGGGGCCACCGTCACCGTCCCGTTGCTGCGGATCCCCGCCCGCGAACGGAAACTCGGCACCCTGCTGGTGAACCCGGGCGGTCCCGCGCAGTCGATCCCGCTCTTCGCCGTGCCGGGCTTCCGCGACCAGTTCACCGACCTGGCGGCCCGGTTCGACGTGGTGGTGTTCGACCCGCGCGGCCTCGACGTCACGTGCCCCGGGCCGGCGCCCGCGGCCCTGCCGGGGCCGCTGACGAAGAGCGCGTATGACGCCTACGCCGCCGCCAACGCGAAGTTCGCCGCGGACTGCACGGCGGCCCCCGGTCACCTCGGCGCCCGCCAGGTCGCCCGCGACATGGACGCGATCCGGGCCCGGCTGGGCGAGCCCCGGCTGAACTACTTCGGCAGCTCGTACGGCACGGTGTACGGGCAGGAGTACGCGGCGCTGTTCGGCCCCCGCGTCGGGCGCATGTACCTCGACAGCGTGCTGGACCACACCCGGTCCGATCCGGCGGCGTGGGCCCGGGCCGGCGCGGTGACGGCCGAACGCAACCTGTTCCGGATGGCCCGCTGGTGCGCGGCGGACCCGGGCTGCGCGCTGCACGGGCGTGACGTGATCGCGGTGTGGGACGGGCTCCCGGCGGGGGTGGCCGTCGCGTGGACGGCCGCCCGGATCGGCGACGACCGGAGCTGGCCCGCGCTGACGGCCGCACTGGCCGCGGCCGAAGCCGGGGACACCTCGGCGGTGACGCCCCGTCCGGCCCCGCCCGACGCCCGTCTGGCCCGGACGGCGTTCTGTGCGGATTTCCCCGAGCCGCGCACGTTTCCGGCCGCCGAGCGGGTGGAAGCCGAGCTGCGGGCGGCGGCGCCGCGGCTGGGCTGGGCCGCGCACCCGTGGCGGGTGTCGGGGCAGTGCGCCGGGCTGCCCCGGACCGGGCTCACCCCACCGGCCGCCCTGCCCCCGATGCCCCGGGTACTGGTGGCCAACGGCGACGACGACCCGCTGACGCCCGCGGATCACGGCCGCCGGGTGGCTGCGCAGCTGCATGGGAGTTATCTGCCATCGGCGGGGAACCATGCGCTGTACCTGCGGGGCAACGCGTGCGTGCGCGGCTACGTGCACCGGTGGCTGTGGGACGGGGAGCTGCCGCCGTCGGGGGCCCGCTGCGGAAGCGCGGGCTGACGGGCGGGCGGCTGCCCGGATCGGCCTTCATCGCCACGGCTCCCGGTGCCGGTCAGCCACCCGAAACCCACGCCGGCCCACGCCCGCCCAGCCATCCGAAATCCCCCTCGCCGGCCGGCCGAAACCCGCACCGCCCAGCCAACCGAACCCGCTCCCCAGCCGGGCCTCGCGCCGCTCAACCAACAGAGCCCCCAGCCGGAACCCGCTCAGCCAACCCGAACCCGCTCCCCAGCCGGGCCCCGCGCCACTCAACCAACAGAACCCCTCCAGCCGGAACCCGCTCAGCCAACCGAAATCCCCGCCCCGTGCCAGCCGGAACCCGCACCGCGAACCCGCCGGACGTGTACAACGTGGACATGGCCATCGACCACCCGACCAGCCCGGGACCGTGGCAACCGCCGGCTTTCCTCCGCACCGCCACCGGCGATCTCCTCGTCACCGGCGCCGCCGCGGTGGTCGTGCTGGTGCTCGGGCTGGCCGAACGCGCCGGCACCGATCCGCTCGCCGTCGGCGCGGGCGCCGCCGCGGTGGCCGCTCCGCTCATGCTCCGCCGCCGCTTTCCGCTCGGTGCCGCCCTGCTCTGCGCCGCCGTCGTCCTGGCCCTGCCGCTCTGGCCCGGGCGGCTGGTCGCCATGGCCGCGTTCGGGTCGGCCGCCTACCACCGGCCGCGGCTGCGCGTGCTCGGTTGCTCGGTGGGCTGGCTGCTCGTCCTGGCCGTCGCCGGTGTCCGGCCGGCCGGCGCCGCCACCTACACCGACCTCGTGCTCCTCGGCGTCGCGCCGGTCGCGGCCGGGTACGCCCTGCGGCTGCACCGGGACCGCGCCGAGCACGCCGAGCGTCTCTACCGGGCGGAGACCCGGCGCGTCGTCGCCGAGGAGCACGCCCGCATCGCCCGGGAGGTGCACGATGCCGTCGGGCACCACCTCACCGTCATCCGGCTGCAGGCCACCGCCGTCCGCCACGTCGTCCGCGCGCTGCCGCCGGCCGCCGACCGGGCGCTGGTCACCATCGCCGACGCCTCGGCCACCGCCCTCGCCGAAGTGCGGGCCGTGCTGCCGCGAACGGGCGGTTCACTGTCCGATTTGGACATGCTGGTCGAGCGCATCACCGGCCCGGACCGCACGGTCACCCTCACCCGGCGCGGCTCGCCGGACGTGGCGCCGCACCTGGACCACGCCGGCTACCGGGTGGCCCAGGAAGCGCTCACCAACGTCCTGCGCCACTCCGACGCGACCCGCGTGGACCTGAGCGTCGACCACCGTCCGGACGCCGTCGTGGTCACCGTCGCGGACAACGGCTCCACCCACCCCGGTGCCCCGGCCGAAGGCAGCGGCCTGCGCGGGATGCGGGAGCGGACCCGGTTGCTCGGCGGCACCTTGGAAATCGGGCCCAACGGCCCGGCAGGCTGGCGCGTCGAAGCCCGGCTGCCCCGATGATCCGCACGCTGCTCGCGGACGACCAGGAGCCGGTCCGCTGGGCCCTGCGCCTGGTGCTCGACGCCGAGGACGACATCGAGGTGGTCGGCGAAGCCGCCGACGGCGCCGAAGCCGTCGAGAAGGCCCGGTACGGCGGCGTCGATGTCGTGGTGCTCGACCTCCGCATGCCGCGCCTGGACGGGATCGCCGCCATCCGCCGGATCGGCGAATCGGTCAACCCGGCGCCCGCGGTCGTCGCGCTGACCACGTTCGACGTCGACGAGTACCTGTTCGGAGCGCTCGCGGCGGGCGCGGCGGGGTTCGTGCTGAAGGACAGCGAACCGGCGCTGCTGGTCGATGCCGTCCGCGCGGCGGCGAAGGGCCAGGGCCTGCTCGATCCGCAGGTCACCCGCCGCACGCTCCGCCGGTTCGCCGAACCCGCACCCCGCCGCCCGCCGGACGGCCTCGACCGGCTCACCCCGAGGGAACTCGAAGTGCTGCGGCACGTGGCGAAGGGCATGAGCAACGCCGAGATCGCCGGTGCCCTGGTCGTCGGCGAAGGCACGGTCAAGACCCACGTGGCCCGGATGCTGGCCAAGCTCGGCCTGCGTACCCGGGTCCACCTGGTGATCCACGCCTACGAACACGGCCTCGTGGACGGCCGCTGAACTCGGACCGCGCCCCCCCGGGACGGGCGACGACCGAGCCTAGGTCAGCCGCAGCTCCAGCGTCCGGGCCCATTCGCGCACGATCTGGCGCCGGCGGCGGGTGTCGTCCGTCAGGAGGTTGGCCAGGCCGAGCCCGCGGGCCAGGTCGAGAGTGGCCTGGACCAGCTCGCGCACGCCCGGCCGGGACTCGTCGACGCCGAGGAGCTCCACCGTGACGCGGTGCGCCTCGCGGCCGACCCGGGCTTCGAGCGGCACCAGCACGTCCCGCAGCGCCTCGTCGGTCGCCGCCACCGACCACAGCTGGAGGGCCGCGCGGAACAGCGGGCCGGTGTACAGGTTGAGCACCATCTCCACGACGCGCTCGATGCGAGACGCCCCGCTCGGCAGGCCGGCCGCCTGGGCGCGCAGCTCGTCGATCTGGGCTTCGCCGAGCAGGTCGACCGCCGCCACCACGAGGTCCTCGCGGGCCGGGAAGTGGTGCTGTGCCGCGCCGCGGGAGACGCCCGCTCGCTCGGCGATCCCGGCCACCGTCACGCCGTGCCAGCCGCGCTCGCCGAAGCTGTCGAGCGCGGCCTCGACCAGGCGCCGCCGCGTGGTGCGGCTGCGCTCCTGCTGGGGTTCGCGGATGCCGGTCAAGCCGGGTCCACCCAGAAGTCGAGCTGCAGGTCCTCTTCCGAACCGCCGACACGGTACTTCGAGAGATCCGTGACGCCGGCGGCGCGCAGCACTTCGTCGTCGAGGAAGAACTGGCCGGTCGCCGAACGGCTCGGCTCGGTCAGGATCGCGTGCGCCGCGTCGGCCATGATCTCCGGCGTCCGGCTGCGCGAAGCCAGTTCCGCGCCGACGACGTTGCGGATCGCCGCGGTGTCGATCGTGGTCCGCGGCCACAGGGAGTTGACCGCGACCCCGTCCTCCTTCAGTTCCGCGGCGAGCCCGACGGTCACCAGGCTCATCGAGTACTTGGCGATGCTGTACGCGAGGTGCCCGGCGGTGAACCACTTCTCGTCGAGGCTGATCGGGGGCGACAGCGTCAGGATGTGCGGGTTCGCCGACCGGCGCAGGTGCGGGATGGCCAGTTTGGACAGCAGGAACGTGCCGCGCGCGTTGATGTCCTGCATCAGGTCGTAGCGCTTCATGCTGACCTGCTCGGTCGGCGTCAGGTCGATCGCGCTGGCGTTGTTCACGACGATGTCGATGCCCCCGAACTGCTCGACGGTCTTCGCCACCGCGGCGGCGACACCGTCGTCGTCGCGGACGTCGCCGAGGATCGGCAGTGCGTGCCCGCCCGCCTTCTCGATCGCCTCGGCTGCCGTGTGGATCGTGCCGGGCAGTTTAGGGTGCGGCTCACCCGTCTTGGCCAGCAGCGCGACGTTCGCGCCGTCGGCGGCCGCCCGGAGCGCGATCGCCTCGCCGATGCCGCGGCTGCCACCGGACATGATGATCGTCTTGCCGTCCAAAGTAGACATATCGGCTCCTAGTAGGACTTCGGGAGGCCGAGGCTGTGCTGGCCGACGAAGTTGAGCACCATCTCGCGGCTGACCGGCGCGATCCGGCCCAGGCGCACCGCCGTCACCAGCGTGCCGAGGCCGTATTCGGTGGCCAGGCCGTTGCCGCCGTGGGTCTGCACGGCCTGGTCGGTGGCCCGGATGGCGACCTCGGCGGCGGCGTACTTCGCCATGTTGGCCGACTCCCCCGCGCCGAAGTCGTCGCCGGAGTCGTAGAGCGACGCCGCTTTCTGCGTCATCAGCTTCGCGAGTTCCAGCTCGATCTTGATCTCGGCGAGTGGGTGCGCGAGGCCCTGGTGGGTGCCGATGGGGGTACCCCAGACCTGCCGCTCGTTCGCGTAGCCGACGGCCTTGGCCAGCGCGTACCGCGCGATGCCGAGGGAGAACGACGCCCCCATGATGCGTTCCGGGTTGAGGCCCGCGAACAGCTGCGCGATGGCCGCGTCCTCCTCGCCGACCAGCGCTTCGGCCGGGAGCTTGACGTCGTCGAGGAACAGCGAGAACTGGTTCTCCGGCGCGACGATGTCCATCGGGATCTTCGTGTGCTCGAAGCCCTCGGTGTTCGTCGGCAGGATGAACAGCGCGGGCTTGAGCTTGCCGGTCCTGGAGTCCTCCATGCGGCCGACGACGAGCACCGCGTCGGCTTCGTCGACGCCGGAGATGTAGACCTTGCGTCCGTTGAGGACCCAGCCGTCGCCGTCGCGCTTGGCGGTGGTGGTGATCTTGTGCGAGTTCGACCCGGCGTCCGGCTCCGTGATCGCGAAGACCATCCGCTTGCTGCCGTCGGCGATGCCGGGCAGCCACTGCTTCTTCTGTTCTTCGGTCCCGAAGCGGGAGATGACGGTGCCGCAGATCGCCGGCGAGACGACCATGAGCAGCAGCGGCGAACCCGCGGCGGCGAGTTCTTCGAGCACCGCCGCGAGGTCGGCGATACCCGCGCCCCCGCCGCCGTACTCCTCGGGGATGTTGACGCCGAGGTAGCCCAGGCGCCCGGCTTCGTCCCACAGCTCGTGGGTCTTCTCGCCCGCGCGGGCCTTGCGGGCGTAGTACTCGTGCCCGTACTTGGCACCCAGCTCGGCGACGGCCTTGCGGAGCGCGATCCGCTCTTCCGGCTCGACGAAGTTCATGGCGTTCATTCTGCTTCTCCCACCACCGCGAGGATCGTGCCCACTTCGACCTGCTGTCCGACCGTGACCGGCAGTTCCGCCACCACACCGTCGGCGGGCGCGGCGATCCGGTGTTCCATCTTCATCGCTTCGAGCCACAGCAGCGGATCGCCGGCCTTGACCGGGTCCCCGGCCTGCACGGCGAGCCGGACAACCGTGCCCGGCATCGGCGCGACCAGTGACCCGGCAGCGAGGGCCGCGTCCGGGTCGGCGAATCGCGGGGCCGCCGTCAGCGCGACCGGCCCGAGCGCGGAGTCCACATAGGACACGCCGGCGTGGCGCGCGACCTCGAAGGTGCGCCGCACCCCGCCCACGGCGAGGACCACCCGGCCCGGCTCGGCACTGATCAGCTCGGCGTCGTAGCCCTCGGCGGTCAACCCGTTCCGGGTCAGTGAGTAGACCACTTCGTACTCGCGGTCCGCGATCGAGAAGACCTTGCGCTGCCCGGCCGAGCGGACGTTGCGCCAGCCACTGGGCAGCCTGCTCTGCGTGGTGGCCGACGCCCGATTGCCTGCCGCGTCCGCCAAGCCCGCCGCGAGGGCAGAGAGCCGTTCGGTGTCCACTGTGGCCAGGGGGGCGGCCAGGGTGCCGAGGCCGTGGCGGTCGAAGAACGCCGTGTCCGTCTCCCCGGCCAGGAACGCCTCGTGGCGCAAGATGTTCACCAGGAGATCGCGGTTGGTGACCACACCGTGGATCTTCGACGCCGCCAAAGCTTTCGCCAGCCGCCTCGCCGCTTCGGCGCGGGTGGGCGCCCAGGTGATCACCTTGGCGAGCATCGGGTCGTAGTGGACGCCCACCACCGACCCGGTCTCGAACCCGGAGTCGAGGCGCAGTCCGGGGCCGTGCGTGAAGGAGCGGTCCACATCGGGCACGTCGAACGTGTGCAGCGTGCCGCTCTGCGGCTGCCAGGCCGCCGCCGGGTCTTCCGCGTACAGCCGGACCTCGATGGAGTGGCCCACCGTGGGGGGCGGATCGGCCGGGAGCCGCTCGCCCTCGGCGATCCGCAGCTGCAAGGCGACCAGGTCGAGTCCCGTGACGTTCTCGGTGACCGGGTGCTCGACCTGCAGCCGGGTGTTCATCTCGAGGAAGTAGAACCGGCCGTCCGGCCCGGCGAGGAACTCGACCGTGCCCGCGCCGACGTAGTCGATCGCCTTGGCGGCCTTGCGCGCGGCGTCGAACAGCTCCTCGCGCATGGCGGCGTCGACGAACGGCGACGGCGCTTCCTCGACGACCTTCTGGTGCCGGCGCTGGATGGAGCACTCCCGCTCCCCCACCGCCCACACCGTGCCGTGCCGGTCGGCGAGCACCTGGACCTCGATGTGCCGCCCGGTCTCCAGGTAGCGCTCGCAGAAGACGGTGGGGTCGCCGAACGCCGACCCGGCCTCGGCACTGGCGCCTTCCACCGCCTCGGCCAGCTCGTCGAGCGAGCGGACCACGCGCATCCCGCGGCCGCCACCGCCGGCGGACGCCTTGACCAGCAACGGCAGGTCTTCGGAGGTCACCGAAGCCGGGTCCAGCTCGGCCAGGACCGGCACCCCGGCCGCGGCCATCAGCCGCTTCGACTCCACTTTGGAGCCCATGGTCTCGATGGCCCCGGGCGGCGGACCGACCCAGGTGAGCCCGGCGTCGAGCACGGCCCGCGCGAACGCGGCGTTCTCGGAGAGGAAGCCGTAGCCGGGGTGAACGGCGTCGGCGCCGGTCTCGGCCGCGGCCTTGACCAGCAGCTCCGCCCGCAGATACGTCTCGGACGGCGCGTTGCCGGGCAGCCGGACGGCCACGTCGGCCTCCCGGGCGTGCGGCGCGGCGGCATCGGCGTCGGAGAACACCGCGACCGTGCCGATCCCGGCGTCGCGGCAGGTGCGGAAGACGCGGCGGGCGATCTCACCGCGGTTGGCGACCAGCAGGTTCTGGATCATCGCTCGCTCACATCCGGAAGACGCCGAAACCTTCGGCGCCCTTCACTGGTCCATTGTGGATCGCGGACAGGCTCAGGCCCAGCACGGTGCGGGTGTCGCGCGGGTCGATGATGCCGTCGTCGTAGAGCATGCCGGAGAGGAACATCGGCATCGACTCGGCTTCGATCTGGCCTTCCACCATGGCGCGCATGGCCTTGTCGTGTTCCTCGTTGTACTCCTGGCCGCGGCTTTCGGCCGCGGCGCGGGCCACGATCGACAGCACGCCGGCCAGCTGGGCCGGGCCCATCACCGCGGACTTCGCGCTCGGCCAGGCGAACAGGAAACGGGGGTCGTAGGCCCGGCCGCACATCCCGTAGTGGCCGGCGCCGTAGGACGCTCCCATGAGGACGGACAGGTGCGGCACCTTCGAGTTCGAGACGGCGTTGATCATCATCGCGCCGTGCTTGATGATGCCGCTCTGCTCGTACTCCTTGCCGACCATGTAGCCGGTCGTGTTGTGCAGGAACACCAGCGGGGTGTGGATCTGGTTGGCCAGCTGGATGAACTGCGCGGCCTTCTGCGACTCCTCGCCGAACAGCACGCCCTGGGCGTTGGCCAGCACGCCGACCGGGTAGCCGTGGATGCTCGCCCAGCCGGTCACCAGCGAAGAGCCGTAGAGCGGCTTGAACTCGTCGAAGTCGGAGCCGTCGACGACCCGGGCGATGACCTCGCGCGGGTCGAAGGGCACCTTCAGGTCGGTCGGCACGATGCCGAGCAGGTCCTCGGGATCGTGGAGCGGCTCTTCGTAGTCCGGCTTCGGCGAAGGCCCCTGCTTCGCCCAGTTGAGCCGCTTGACGATGTTGCGCCCCAGGCGGATCGCGTCCTGCTCGTCGACGGCCAGGTAGTCGGCCAGGCCCGAGGTCCGCGCGTGCATTTCGGCGCCGCCGAGCGACTCGTCGTCGGACTCCTCACCGGTGGCCATCTTCACCAGCGGCGGCCCGCCGAGGAACACCTTCGCGCGTTCCTTGACCATCACGACGTAGTCCGACATGCCGGGCAGGTACGCGCCCCCGGCCGTGGAGTTGCCGAAGACCAGCGCGATCGTCGGGCAGCCCGCGGCCGAGGCCCGCGTGAGGTCCCGGAAGATCCGGCCGCCCGGGATGAAGATCTCCTTCTGGGTGGGCAGGTCCGCGCCGCCGGACTCGACGAGGTTGATCGACGGCAGCCGGTTCTGCGCGGCGATGTCCGCGGCCCGGAAACTCTTCTTCGTGGTCCACGGGTTGCTCGCGCCGCCCTTGACCGTCGGGTCGCTGGCCGAGATCAGGCACTCGACGCCTTCGACGACGCCGATCCCGGTCACCAGGCTCGCGCCGACGCGGTAGTCGGTGCCCCACGCGGCCAGCGGCGACAGCTCCAGGAACGGCGAATCCGCGTCGAGGAGGAGCTCGACGCGTTCCCGGGCGAGGAGCTTGCCGCGCTTGCGGTGCCGCTCGACGTACTTCTCGCCGCCGCCGGCGACGGCTTTGGCGTGCTCGGCGTCGATTTCGGCGAGCTTTTCCAGCATCGCGTCGCGGTTCGCGCCGAACTCGGCGGCCCGCGTGTCCACTGTGGACCTCAGAGCAGTCACGAGGTGTATCCCAATCGCTTCGCGGCCAGGCCGGTGAGGATCTCGGTGGTGCCCCCGCCGATGCCGAGGATCCGGACGTCGCGGTAGTGGCGCTCCACTTCGGACTCGCGCATGTAGCCGAGCCCGCCGTGCAGCTGGACGGCCTCGTTGACCACCCATTCGGCGGCCTCGACGGCGGTGTTCTTGGCGAAACAGGCTTCGGCGATGACCTCTTCACCGGAGACGTGCCGGATCGCGGCCTGCCGGGTGTAGGTGCGGGCGACGTCGACCTTCCGCGCCATTTCGGTGAGCTTGTGCTGGACGACCTGCCGCGAGATGAGCGGGCGGCCGAACGTCTCGCGCAGCCGGCACCAGTCCAGCGTCAGGTCGAGCGCGCGCTGGGCGTGGGCGTACGCCTGCACGGCCAGCGACAGCCGTTCGGTGACGAACTGGGTGGCGACCTGGGCGAACCCGCTGTTCTCGGTGCCGACCAGGTGCTCCACCGGAACCCGGACGTCCACGTAGGACAGTTCGGCGGTGTCGGAGCAGAGCCAGCCCATCTTCTCGAGCTTGCGGCTCACCGTGAAACCCGGTGTCCCGCGTTCGACGACGATCAGCGACAGCCCGTGGGCACCGTCACCGCCGGTGCGCACCACCGTCGTCACGAAGTCCGCGCGGCACCCGGAGGTGATGAAGGTCTTGGCGCCGTTGATGACGTACTCGTCGCCCTCGCGGACGGCGGTGGTCCGGATCCCGGCGACGTCGGAGCCGCCGTCCGGCTCGGTCACGGCGAGGGCACCGATCTTGTCCCCGGCCAGGGTCGGCCGCACCCAGCGTTCGAGCTGGATCGGGTCGCCCGCCTCGGCGATGTGCGGCACGGCGATGCCGCACGTGAACAGCGACGCGAAGAGCCCGCCGGAACCACCGGCGTAGTGCATCTCCTCCGCGACGACCAGAGCGTCGAGGTAGTTGCCGTCTCCCCCGCCGATCTCTTCCGGGAAGGCGACGCCGAGCAGGCCGAGGTCCCCGGCCTTGCGGTGCAGGTCCCGGGGGAGTTCGCCGGAGCGCTCCCAGTCGTCGAGGTGCGGCAGGACCTCCTGCTCGACGAACTTCCGGACGGTCCGGCGCAGTTCGGTCCGTTCGGGCGCCCGGAAGGGGTCGGTCACAGCAGGACCTCCGGGACGTCGATCTCCCGCGACCGCAGCCACTCGCCGAGCGCCTTGGCCTGCGGGTCGAACCGGGCCTGCGAGGCGACGCCCTCGCCGAGGAGGCCTTCGACGACGAAGTTCATCGCCCGCAGGTTCGGCAGCAGGTACCGCGTGACCGGCAGGTCGGCGGTCTCGGGCAGCAGCAGCTTGACCTCGGCGACGGTCAGCCGGTGCACCAGCCAGCGCCACGCCTCGTCCGACCGCACCCAGACGCCGAGGTTGGCGTTGCCGCCCTTGTCGCCGCTGCGCGCGCCGGCGATCGCGCCGAGGGCCACCCGCCGCACCGGCCCGTGGCCGAGGGGTTCGGGCCGGGCCGGCTCATCCACTTCGGACAGGTCCTGAGTGGACGTCGAAGGCGCTATGTCGACACGCATCCCGTCCGGCAGCACGGCGACGTGCGGGACTTTCGCGGCGTCCACGTAGGCCGCGGTGTAGACGCCGTACGGCGAGGCATCGGACGGCGGGGCGGTCACGTGGAACCCGGGGTAGCTGGCCAGCGCGAGTTCGACGGCCGCGCCGGTGAACGCGCGGCCGGCGACCTTCGGGTCGGCGTCCTTGACGGCGACGTGCAGCAGCGCACTCGCCGTCTGCTCGGTGTCGGCGTCCCGGTGGTCGGTGCGCGCGAGGGTCCAGCGGACGTCGGCCGGCGGCCGGTCCTTCATGGACGCTTCGAGCTGTTCCCGCACCAGCGCGGCTTTCGCCTCGATGTCGAGTCCGGTGAGGACGAACGTCGTCTCGTTGCGGAACCCGCCGAGGCGGTTGAGGGCGACCTTCAGCGTCGGCGGCGGGGCTTCGCCGCGGACCCCGGAGATGCGGACGCGGTCGGGCCCGTCTTCGGCCAGGGACAGCGTGTCGAACCGCGTGGTGACGTCCGGCCCCGCGTACCGCGCTCCGGTGATCTCGTACAGCAGCTGCGCGGTGACCGTGCCGACGTTGACCACGCCGCCGGTGCCGGGGTGTTTGGTGATGACACTTGAGCCGTCGGCCTCGATCTCGGCGATCGGGAACCCGGGCACGCCGAGGGAGTGTTCGGTGAAGAAGGCGTAGTTCCCGCCGGTGGCCTGGGCGCCGCATTCGATGACGTGCCCGGCGGCGACCGCGCCGGCGAGGGCGTCGAAGTCGTCACGGGCCCAGCCGTAGTGCGCGGCGGCCGGGCCGACGACGACGGAGGCGTCGGTGACGCGCCCGGTGACGACGACGTCGGCGCCCGCGTTGAGGCACTCCGCGATGCCCCAGGCGCCGAGGTAGGCGTTGGCGGTCAACGGCTTGCCGAGGTCCAGTTCCTCGGCCCGCGCCACGAGATCATCGCCTTCGACGTGCGCGATCTTGACGTCCAGCCCGAGCTCGTCGGCCAGTTCGCGGAGGGCGCCGGCGAGCCCGGCGGGGTTGAGGCCGCCCGCGTTGGCGACGATCTTGACGCCGTTTTCTTTTGCCAGGCCGAGGTTTTCCGCCATCTGGCGGAGGAACGTCTTGGCGTAGCCGCGGGTGGCGTCCTTCATCCGGTCGCGGCCGAGGATGAGCATGGTCAGCTCGGCCAGGTAGTCGCCGGTGAGCACGTCGAGGGGGCCGCCGGTGAGCATCTCGCGAACCGCGCTGAACCGGTCGCCGTAGAAGCCCGAGGCGTTGCCGATGCGGTACGTCATGTGAATTGCCCCGGCTTGCGGCCTTCCCCGGCAGGCCCGGCGAAGGCCTGCGCGATGGTCAGCCACTCTTCGACGTCGGCGCCCTGCGCCACGAGGTCCGTGTCGGCCGGGTGCCGCCGCTGCGTGACGACGAGGCAGAAGTCCAGCGCGCTGCCGGTGAGCTTCTGCCCGGCGCCCTCCGGGCCGAACGCCCAGGTGGAGCCGTCGGGCGCGGTGAGCTCGACACGGAACTCCTCGGGCGGCGGCGCGAGCGAGTGGACCTTGTAGGCGAAGTCGCGGGTCCGGGTGCCGAAGCGGGCGATGTGCCACAGCCGCGCGGTGGGCTCGCGGGTCAGGCCGAGGGCGTCGAAGACGTCCTGGCCGTGCGCCCAGGTCTCCATCATCCGCGCGGTGCCCATCGAAGCGGCGCTCATCGGCGGCCCGTACCAGGGCAGTTTCTGCCCGTCGGGGACGGCGGCGAGGGCTCCGGCCAGCGCCGCACGCCCCGACCGCCAGTCTTCGAGGATCTCCCGCGGCGGCCGCTGCGCTCCGGCCGCGGCCCCGTCGTCGACGTAGGTCTCCCCGGCTTTGAGGAGTTCTTCGACCTCGGCCTGCCAGTCCTCCGGGTGCGCGGCCGCGATCAGGGCCTTCCGGTCGGTCCAGGCCAGGTGCGCGATCTGGTGCGCGATCGTCCACCCCGCGGCCGGTGTTTCCCGCGCCCAGTCCGCCGCGGGCAGGTTCGCCACCACGTCGTCGATCGTCCGTGTCTCCGCGTCGAGATCCCCGAGGATCACGCCGAGATCCGCCATCGCCCGCCTCCTTGCGTCCGGGAGCCAGCGTGGCACCGGCGGCCGGAAAAATCAAGCGCGCCTGATTGTTTTGTCCCGTGGGCCGCCTCCGCTCCCCGTTCCAGGGTCCGGACAGCGGCTCGCGACCGCACCGGTGAGCTGCTCGTGTGCCTGCGGTCCGCCGACGCTGTTCGGTCACCGCTCCGCCGCCCGGTTGCCGGAACACCTCGGCGACCTCCCCGAACCCGCCACTGGGCTGATGGCGGCCACGGGCCTGCGCCCACGTGACACCACACCCGACCGCAACCACACACCGGAGGCCACCTCGTCCCACTATTGACATCTTGCCAGTAGTGCCGGACTGCAATAGCTTCGTCGCATGGCCGACTACGCCGAGATCACCTACGCCGTCGCGGACCGGATCGCCACGGTCACGCTGAACCGGCCCGAGGCGCGCAACGGCTACACGATCCGGATGGCCGACGAGCTCGGTGCCGCCATGGACCGTGCCGATCGTGACGAGGACGTCCGTGTGGTCGTGCTGACCGGGGCCGGGAAGGACTTCTGCGTCGGGGCCGACCTCTCGCAGGGCGGCTTCGACTTCGACCCCGCCGAGGGGCCCGGCCGGGAATGGCAGGAGCCCGCCGGGCGGTGCTCGAAGCGGATCTTCACCATGAACAAGCCGGTGATCGCCGCCCTGCACGGCGCGGCCGTCGGCGGCGGCATCACGATCACGCTGGCGTGCGACTACCGGCTCGCCTCGGCGGACTCCCGGTTCGGGTTCGTCTTCACCCGCCGCGGCATCTACCCCGAGGGCGCCTCCGCGTGGTTCCTCCCCCGGCTCGTCGGGATGGGCACCGCGCTCGACTGGATGATCAGCGGACGCGTGTTCCCGGCGGCGGAGGCCCTCGAAAAGGGCCTGGTGCACCAGGTTTTCCCCACTGGAACCGTGCTCGACGAAGCGAAGAAGCTGGCGAAGGAGATCGTCGAGACGACGGCCCCGGTGTCGGTCGCGGTGACCCGCCAGCTGCTCTACCGGATGGCGAGCGCCGAGTCGCCGTTCCCGGTGCACGAGCTCGACTCGAAGCTGATCGGCGGGCTCGGCGCGAACCCGGACGCCGTCGAGGGTGTCCTGTCGTTCCTGCAGAAGCGGCCGCCGTCGTTCGGCATGCGCGTCGAAAAGGACCTGCCCGACTACCTGCCCTGGCTGGAGAAATGACCCCGTACCCGCCGCAGCCCTGGAACCTGGTCGCCGACGCCCACGTGTCGATCTGGCGGGTCCCCGCGCGCGACGTGCACCCGGGCGCCCTGTCCCTCGCCGGGTACACCACCCTGTTCACCGCCTGGATCGCCTATCGCGAGCCCGGGCAGCTCAGCTACCACGAGCTGCTCGCCGCCGTCCCGGTGCGCGGGAAGCGGACCACGTGCACGATCACGCAGATCTGGGTCGACTCCGCAGTCTCGCTCGCCGGCGGCCGCGAGCTGTGGGCCATCCCGAAGGACCTCGCGGCCCTGCAGTTCACCGACCGCACGTACACCGCGGCGACCGGCGACGACTGGATCGCCACCGCGGCCTTCACCCCGAGGCCGGGTTCGCCGCTCGCCCTCCCCAGCCGGTTCGACGTCCTCCAGGACCGCGACGGCACCCCGGTGCGCACCCCCGTCGGCGCGAAGATCCGGCCCCGGCTCGCCGCGGCCGACTGGACGGTCAACGCGTCCGGCCCGCTCGGCCACCTCGCCGGCCGGCGCCCGTTCCTGAGCCTCGCCCTGCCCGGCAGCGAGCTGCGTTTCGGGGCGTGAGCAGCACCTCTGGGTGATCACCCCACCCCGCCAGAGTGAACTAATGACACGCCATCTGGGGTCCCGCGCGCACACCCACCCCAACATGTAGTCTCTGGGAACCGGCAGCCCCCAGCGACGGGGAGACCGCTGCAGAGGGCGGCCGGGCAGCTTTCAAGAAACCGCAGCGCACGGCCTCATGACGCCGTGTGGCGATCGAACGCGCCCGAAAACTTGGAGACACGCATGTCAGTCGAAACCGGTCAGCGGCCCTCCGCCGCGGACACACCCACCGCGATCCGGGTCATCCGGCGGGACGGCAGCGTGTCGCCGTTCGACGCCGGGAAGATCTCGGTCGCGCTGACCAAGGCGTTCCTCGCGGTCGAGGGCGGCGACGCCGCCGCGTCCTCCCGCGTGCACCACGTCGTCGCCGAGCTGACCCAGCAGGTGGAGACCACCCTGCTGCGCCACGCCGGCCCCGAGACCGCCCTGCACATCGAGCAGATCCAGGACATCGTCGAGCTCGCCCTGATGCGCGGCGAGCACCACAAGGTCGCCCGCGCCTACGTCCTCTACCGCGACGAGCGCGCCAAGGCCCGCGAGGCCGCCAAGCCGGCCGCGACCGAGGTCTCGCTGAACGTCAAGGGCACCGACGGTGTCCTGCGCCCGCTCGACTGGGCCCGCGTGTCCCACGTCGTGGGCGAGGCCGTCGCCGGTCTCGAAGACGTCAGCGCCGAGCCGGTGCTGGCCGAGGCCAAGCGCAACCTCTACGACGGCATCAGCGCCGACGAGCTGGCCCTGGCCCAGGTCCTGGCCGCCCGGGTGCTGGTCGAGCAGGAGCCGAACTACTCCTACGTCTCCGCCCGGCTGCTGCTGGACAAGCTGCGCGGCGAGGCGCTGAGCTACCTCGCCGGCACCCCGCGCCTGGCCAGCCAGGACGAGATGGCCGGCGAGTACCCGGCGTACTTCCGCGCCTACCTGCGCCGGGCGATCGAGCTGGAGCTGGTCGACGCCGAGCTGCAGCGCTTCGACCTCGACAAGATCACCGCCGCGATCCGGCCCGAGCGCGACCTCGACTTCGGCTTCCTCGGCCTCCAGACGCTGTACGACCGGTACTTCCAGCACCACGACGGCACCCGCTTCGAGCTGCCGCAGGCGTTCTTCATGCGCGTCGCCATGGGTCTCGCGATCCGGGAAGACGACCGCGAAGCCCGCGCGATCGAGTTCTACGAGCTGCTGTCGAGCTTCCACTTCATGGCCTCGACGCCGACGCTGTTCAACTCGGGCACCACGCGCCCGCAGCTGTCGTCCTGCTTCCTGACCACGGTGGACGACGACCTGGACTCGATCTTCCAGGCGTACAAGAACAACGCGCTGCTGGCGAAGTACTCGGGCGGCCTCGGCAACGACTGGACCCCGGTCCGCGGCCTCGGCGCGCACATCAAGGGCACCAACGGCCAGTCGCAGGGCGTCGTGCCGTTCCTCAAGATCGCCAACGACACCGCCGTCGCCGTCAACCAGGGCGGCAAGCGCAAGGGCGCGGCGTGCGCGTACCTCGAGACGTGGCACGTCGACATCGAGGAGTTCCTCGACCTGCGCAAGAACACCGGTGACGACCGCCGCCGCACCCACGACATGAACACCGCGAACTGGGTGCCGGACGAGTTCCTCCGCCGCGTCGAGGCCGACGCGCAGTGGACGCTGTTCTCGCCGAACGAGACGCCGGACCTGCACGACCTCTACGGCAACGAGTTCGCCACCCGCTACCGCGAGTACGAGGCGATGGCCGACCGCGGCGAGATCAAGGTGTTCCGGCGCGTCCGCGCGGTCGACCTCTGGCGCCGCATGCTGACCATGCTGTTCGAGACCGGCCACCCGTGGATCACCTTCAAGGACCCGTGCAACCTGCGCTCGCCGCAGCAGCACGTCGGCGTGGTGCACTCGTCCAACCTCTGCACCGAGATCACGCTGAACACCACCGTCGACGAGGTCGCGGTCTGCAACCTCGGTTCGGTGAACCTGCTCAAGCACGTCACGCCCGAAGGCCTGGACACCCAGCGCCTCGAGAAGACCGTGCGCACGGCCGTCCGCATGCTGGACAACGTGATCGACATCAACTTCTACACGATCCCGGAGGCGCGCCGCTCCAACCTGCGCCACCGCCCGGTCGGCCTGGGCATCATGGGCTTCCAGGACGCGCTGTTCGAGATCGGCGTCCCGTTCGCCTCCGAAGAAGCCGTCAAGTTCGCCGACGTCTCCATGGAGCACCTCTCCTACTACGCGATCTCGGCGTCGACCGACCTCGCCGAGGAGCGCGGGCAGTACCAGTCGTTCGAGGGATCGCTCTGGAGCAAGGGCATCCTGCCGATCGACTCGCTGCAGCTGCTCATCGACGCGCGCCAGGGCGACGGCCTCGACGTCGACACCTCGTCCACTTTGGACTGGGCGCCGCTGCGCGAGCGGGTCAAGACCGTCGGCATGCGCAACTCGAACGTGATGGCGATCGCGCCGACCGCGACGATCTCCAACATCTCGGGTGTCGGCCAGTCGATCGAGCCGCTGTTCCAGAACCTGTTCGTCAAGTCGAACATGTCCGGCGACTTCACCGTCGTCAACCCGCACCTGGTCAAGAGCCTCAAGGAGCGCGGGCTCTGGGACGAGGTCATGGTCAGCGACCTCAAGTACTTCGACGGCAGCCTCGGCCAGATCGACCGCGTGCCGGACGACCTGAAGGCGCTGTACGCGACGGCCTTCGAGATCGAGTCGAAGTGGATCGTCGACGCCGGTTCGGTGCGCCAGAAGTGGATCGACCAGGCGCAGTCGCTGAACCTGTACATCGCGGCGCCGAGCGGCCGCAAGCTCGACCAGCTCTACCGCTACGCGTGGCACAAGGGCCTCAAGACCACGTACTACCTGCGCGCGCAGTCCGCGACGCACGTGGAGAAGAGCACCCTGCGCGGCACCGACGGCAAGCTGAACGCCGTCTCGGCGACCCCGGCACCGGCGGCTCCCGCCGCGGCTGCCCCGGCCCCCGCGCCGACGCCGGCACCCGCGCCTGCGCCCTCGCCGAAGCCGGAGCCGGAGCCGGACGTCGACTTCGTCGCCACCGAAGGCGCCGCCTGCCGCATCGACGACCCCGACTGCGAAGCCTGCCAGTAAGGAACCCGAGGAACATGACCAACGTGGAGACGACGGACGCGACCGGCCTCGGGGAGATCGAGGTCGGCGCCGCCCGGATCAACGTCGACGACAAGCGCATGATCAACGCGCGCGCCGACGTCAACCAGCTGCTGCCCATGAAGTACAAGTGGGCGTGGGAGAAATACCTGGCCGGCTGCAACAACCACTGGATGCCGACCGAGGTCGCCATGCAGGCCGACATCGCGCTGTGGAAGTCCCCGGACGGCCTCACCGAGGACGAGCGGCAGATGCTCAAGCGCAACCTGGGCTTCTTCGCGACCGCGGAGTCGCTGGTGGCCAACAACATCGTGCTCGCGGTGTACCGGCAGATCACCAACCCCGAGTGCCGCCAGTACCTGCTGCGCCAGGCGTTCGAGGAGGCCGTGCACACGCACACCTTCCAGTACATCTGCGAAAGCCTCGGCCTGGTCGAGGGCGAGCTGTTCAACATGTACCGCGAGGTCCCGTCCATTTCGGACAAGGACGCGTGGGCGCTGAAGTACACGCAGAACCTGGAGAACCCGGACTTCGAGACCGGCACGCCGGAGGCCGACCAGGCGTTCCTGCGTGACCTCGTCGCGTTCTACGTGATCTTCGAGGGCATGTGGTTCTACACCGGCTTCGCGCAGATCCTGTCGCTGGGCCGCCGGAACAAGATGGTCGGCATCGCCGAGCAGTACCAGTACATCCTGCGCGACGAGTCGATCCACCTGAACTTCGGCATCGACTGCATCAACCAGATCAAGATCGAGAACCCGCACCTGTGGACCGAAGAGTTCCAGGCCGAGGTCCGCGGGATGCTGAAGGAAGCGTGCGAGCTGGAGGTCAAGTACGCGCGCGACACGATGCCGCGCGGCATGCTCGGCCTGTCGGCGCAGCTGTGCGAGCAGTACATGCACTTCATCACCGACCGCCGCGCGCAGCAGATCGGCCTGCAGCCGATCTTCGGCGAGACCGAGAACCCGTTCCCGTGGATGTCCGAGGCGATGGACCTCAAGAAGGAGAAGAACTTCTTCGAGACCCGCGTGATCGAGTACCAGTCGGGCGGCGCCCTCGACTGGGACTGAGCTCCCGGGCACACCGGCCCCGCCCTGGTCGTCCAGGGCGGGGCCGGTTCACGTCATGGCCACTCGCGCCGCCAGCTCCGCGTCCAGCGGGCTCATGTCCGCGTCGACGGGTTCGCCCGGTGTCCACCAGCGGAAGCCGAGCCCTTCGTCGCTGAGGGTCAGCCGCGGCGCGGTGGTCAGTTCGGTCCGGTAAACGGCGAGGAACTCCCGGCGCGCGGGCTCGGTCAGGGCGAACTCGGCCACCACGGCGAAGGTCAGCGCCACGCCACGGATGCCGGTCTCCTCGGCCAGTTCGCGCACGGCGGCTTCGCGACAGGTTTCGCCGGGCTCGCGCATCCCGCCGGGCAATTCCCACTGGCCGCGACGCCTGTCGTACATCATGAGGACGGCACCGGCGTGGACGGCCACCACCAGGGCCGCGGGCAGCGGCGGCAGGCCGCTTTCGGCCACGCGGCGCACGGCGAGCAGGACGGTCCCCGCTCGATCGCGGAGGGGAAGCTCGGCCACGTCGGCATCGTCTCCCGTCAATAGGCGTAGCGGCGCACGGTTTCCGGGTGGATCACCAAGCGCACCAGGTCCGTCTTCAGGATCGCCTCCAGGCCGGCCGCGCGGTCCGGGTCGTCGAGGTCCCAGTACCGGCCCGCCAGGCGTCGGGCCAGCTCATGCGCCCCGCCGGGTTCCACCGAAACGCGGCCTTCGACCGACACCCACCGCTCCCGCTCCCCCACCGGCGCCGCGACCACGATCGACGCGCGCGGATCCCGGCGCACGCGCCGCACCTTGGGCGCGTCCGGTTCCGAGAACAGCTGGATCGTGCCGTCGCCGGCGGCCTCGAACCACACGGGGCGGGGTCGGCCACCCGCCACGGTCAAGAACCCGTGCAGGGGACGGCGGAGGAACTCGAGGTCGTCGGACGTCAATGCGGTCATGCTCCGATTGAACCGGCCGGGCCCGGACGATCCCATGGGTGAAAAGCCGGATTCCCTGTCCATTCGTCTAACCTCGAGCTCGTGGACGACCTCTTCCGCGGTGTACGGGCCCACGGCTCGCTGTTCGGCAGCTCGGCCCTGTCGCCGCCGTTTTCGCTGCACTTCGTCGACGGCGCGCCTCTCACCCTGTGCACCGTGCTCTCGGGCGGCGGCTGGATCGTCCCCGAGCACGGCGAACCCGAGCCGCTGCGCGCCTACGACACCGTCGTCGTGCGCGGCCCGGAGACGTTCACCTTCGTCGACGAAATCGGCACCGACGCCGAGCCCGTCGCGTGCGGCGAGTACTGCGCGGCGCCCGAACTGGGCGGGACGCGGCACCGGCGCGGCTGGCGCGACGACGGCGAGGGACCGACCGCGCTGATCGTCGGCGCCTACCCGGCCGGCGGGGAGGTCAGCCGCCCGCTGCTGGACGCCCTGCCCGCCGTGCTGCGCGTCGGCGGCGGGGAGACCGGCGACGCCGTCCTGGACCACCTCGCCGCCGAGGTCGCCGCCGACACGCCCGGGCAGCAGGTCGTGCTCGACCGGCTGCTCGACTGGATGCTCGTCTGCACCCTGCGCGAGTGGTTCGACCGGCCCGGCGGCGAACCCCCGGCGTGGTGGAGCGCCCAGCGCGACCCGGTGGCCGGCCCCGTGCTGCGCTTGCTGCACGAAGAACCCGCCGCGCCGTGGACCGTCGCCGCGCTGGCCGCGCGCGCCGGGGTTTCGCGCTCGACCCTGGCCAAGCGGTTCACCGAGCTGCTCGGCGAACCACCGCTGACCTACCTCACCCGGCGCCGGATGGCGCTCGCGGCGGACCTGCTGGCCGAGCGGACCGCCGCCACGGTCTCGGAAGTCGCCCGCCGAGTCGGGTACGCCGACGCCTTTGGGTTCAGCGCGGCGTTCAAACGGGTCCGCGGCGTCACGCCGAGCGAGTACCGGCGGAACGCCACCTCCGCCTGATCGGAAGGCCGTCACCCGACAAGCCCGACGCCTGAAAGCAGGCCGGGGCTTTGCGCCTCCCCGCAAACCACCCGAAAAGAGGGCCGGCGAGGTGTTGTCAGACCGTCAACAAGGGTGCATCGTGGAGGGACAGCCGATCTCGACGCAGGAGATGGTCACTTTGCCGGGCACCGTGAGCCGAGCCGCCGAAGCGCTGCGCGAACGCGTGCCGACGCTGACCGCGCTCCCCCTGCCGCCCAAAGTCGACGAACGCTGGCTGCGGTCGCGCTGGCCCGTCGAGGAACTCGCGACGCCACCCGCGGGCAGCGGCCTCAAGCCGGTGCTGGGGGACGCGGGACCGCCGCTGGTCGGGCACATGCTCGAGATGATGCGCTTCGGCCCGGCGTTCGGCCTCCGCCGTTACGAGCTCTACGGCCCGGTGTCGTGGACCGGCGGCTTCGGCCGGAAGATCGTCGCGCTGTCCGGGCCCGAAGCCACGCAGATCGCGCTCGTCAACAAGGACAAGGCGTTCTCGCAGGAAGGCTGGAAGTTCTTCATCGAGAAGTTCTTCGAGCGCGGCCTGATGCTGATGGACTTCGGCGAGCACCACCTGCACCGCCGGATCATGCAGGAGGCCTTCACGCGCCCGCGGCTGGCCGGCTACGTCGGCGAAATGGGGCCCGCACTGCGCGAAGGCGTCGCGGGCTGGGGCTCGAGCGAGCGGCCGCGGCTGTACTGGGCGCTCAAGCAGCTGACCCTCGACGTCGCGACCCGCGTGTTCATGGGCATGCGCAGCGGCGGCGACGCGGCCCGGATCAACCGCGCGTTCGTCAGCTCGGTGCGCGCCGGCACCGCCTTCGTGCGCTTCCCGGTGCCGGGCGGGCGCTGGTCGGCCGGGCTGCACGGCCGGAAGGTCCTCGAACGCTACTTCGGCGAAAACCTGCCCGCCAAACGGCGTTCCGGCGGGGACGACCTGTTCGCCGCGCTCTGCCAGGCCACCACCGAGGACGGCGACCGGTTCTCCGACACCGACATCGTCAACCACATGATCTTCCTGATGATGGCCGCGCACGACACCACCACCATCACCAGCAGCGCCATGGCCTACTACCTGGCCAAGCACCCGGAGTGGCAGGAACGCGCCCGCGCGGAGTCCCTGGCCCTGGGCGACGACCTGCCCGACATCGCCGCGCTGGAGCGGCTGGAGACCCTCGACCTCGTGATGAAGGAGGCGCTGCGGCTGGTCGCGCCGGTGCCGTCACTGACCCGCCAGACCGTCAAGGACACCGAGGTGCTCGGCCACTACATCCCGGCGGGCACCCTGGTCGGCGTCTCGCCCACGGTCAACCACTTCACGCCCGAGTGCTGGACGAACCCCTTCGCGTTCGACCCGGAACGCTTCGCCGAACCGCGGCGCGAGGACAAGTCGCACCGGATGGCGTGGATGCCGTTCGGCGGCGGCGCGCACAAGTGCATCGGGCTGCACTTCGGCGGTCTCGAGGTGAAGTTGCTGATGCACGAACTGCTGCGGGCGTACCGCTGGTCGGTTCCGGAGAGTTACACCGCGCGCTGGGACTACGTCTCGCTGCCGGTGCCCGCGGACGGTCTCCCGGTCCACCTGACCCCGCGCTGACCCCGCGAGCGTCCACCACCGCATACGCAAGGTAACGAAAAGTTACCGTTTGTGGAGATTCGTTCACTCGTTCAGCCGGTAGACACCCTGTCACGCGCATGATGGCGTGGCATCGATCGTGGGCGAAGGCTGCCTGGTGTGGCTTCATGATCCCCGACACCGTGTCCGACCTGGCCATACCTGTGCGTGAAGAGGTGGAGTGTGCCTGAACCCGGTGCCGCGTCAGGGCTACTGGACGTGGCGCGCCGGTGGGCGGCGACGTTGGCCGACACCAAAGGAGTAACGCTTCCCCCGGAGGAGCTCCAAGCCCTGCTGCTCGAGGTCGCGAACGAAGCGGTCGACCAAGCCGGCTCGCAGCACGACGGCGCGCTGCTGCGGTTCACCGCGCTGTATGCCGCGTCGCCGATGGGGATCGCGCTGGCCGACCCCGACGGCGACATCGTGGAGGCGAACCTCGCCTTCGGCCAGCTGCTCGGCTGCTCGCCGGATCGGTTGCGGGGCAGGCACATCACCGAGCTCGGCTCGACCGACCACGACGTCTCGCGGCTCGAGGCGGGCTTGGAGCAGGTGCGCACCGGCCGCGACCGCTACCAGGAACGGATGCTGCTCGACCACACCGAAGACGGGCAGCTCTGGACCGACGTGACGCTCGCCCGGCTGCCCGGCGACCGGCCCGGCTCGATCTACCCGGTGCTGATGGTGTCGGACGCCAACGAGCTGCACCTGCTGCAGGAGCGGCTGCTGCACCAGAACGTGCACGACCCGCTGACCGGGCTGCCGAACGCGTCGTCGTTCACCACCAAGCTGGAAGCCGCGCTCGGCGCCGGCGCGCGCGACGACATCGCGCTGATCTACCTCGACGTCGACGGTTTCAAGGTGATCAACGACGGTCTCGGCGCCGGGGTCGGCGACCAGGTGCTGCGCGGGGTCGCGAACAAGCTGTCGGCGGTGTTCACCGGCCACCACGACGGGTTCGTCGCCCGGCTGTCCGGCGACGGCTTCGCGGTGCTGCTGCGCGGCGAGCTGGCGGCGACCGAGGTCGTCAGGCTGGTCGAGCGCGCCCTGGAGGACCTCAACGAGCCGATCTACCTGGGCGGGCACGGCATCGGCGTCAGTGCGAGCGCGGGCATCGTGGTGCGCGCCGCGGTCGAGGGCGGCGCCGCGGAACTGCTGCGGGCGGCGGAGATCGCGCTGCACCGGGCCAAGGAGGCCGGCAAGGCGCAGTGGATGCTGTTCGACCCGGAGCTGGACGCCCGCGACCGCGGCCGCTACCAGCTGGGCGCGGTGATCGCCGGCGCGCTGGAGAACGGCGAGTTCTCGCTGGTCTACCAGCCCACGGTGAAGCTGTCCCGGCCGGACGAGCTCGCCGCGGTCAACGCCGGGCTGCGGTGGAACCACCCGGAGAAGGGCGAGCTCGGCTCCGACGAGTTCTACCCGCTGGCCCAGACCACGGGCATGACGGTGCCGCTGGGCCGCTGGCTCCTCGCCGAATCCCTGGCGGCCACGGCCCGCTGGCGCACGCACCTGGGCGACGCGGCACCGGACGTCTGCGTGCGGCTCCCCGCCCGGCTGGCGATCGACCCGGACCTGGTGCTGCTGGTGAAGGAGCAGCTGGACAAGCACGAGCTCCCGGCGAGGGCACTGAGGCTGTGCACGGACCGCGACTCGATGCTCGATCCCCGCGGCGAGGTCCTGGACTCCCTGGCGGTCCTGGCCGACCTGGGCGCCCAGCTGGTGCTGACGATCTCGGGGTCGGCGGACCTGGAGCTGATCCCCCAGCACCAGCTCCCGGTCCGGCACGTGATCCTGTCGGGCCCGGTGGTCGACGCGCTGGACACGGACGAGCCGGCGGAGTCCGACCTGCGGCACCTGACGCAGCTGATCACCCGGGCCCGCGAGCTGCACCTGCGGGTGGGAGCGGAAGGCGTGCGAACACACGAGCAGGCGACCCGGCTCCGTCAGCTCGGCGTGATCGCGGCCCGAGGGCCGTTCGTAGCGGATTCGGCGACGGGTGACGAGGTCGACGAGATGATCGCCCGCCACCCGCCGAAGTAGCGCCCGAAGCGGCCTGGCCACAGCGCGTCCGGACCAAGCCGGTGGCGACCCTGCTCCGAAGACCCGGCAGGATGGGTTCCGCCCCCGACGAGAAAGGACGTCCATGGACGCCGGAGACCTCGCCCCCGACTTCACGCTGCCCGACGACCAGGGCCAGGAGCGCACGCTCTCGGACTTCCTGGCCACCGGGCCCGTGGTCCTGTTCTTCTACCCGGCCGCCATGACCGGGGGCTGCACCGCCGAGAGCTGCCACTTCCGGGATCTCGCGGCGGAGTTCGCGGCGGTCGGGGCACACCGCGTCGGGATCAGCCCGGACGCCATCACCAAGCAGCGGGCCTTCTCGGCGGCCAACAGCTTCGACTACCCGCTCCTGTCCGATGTGGAGGGTGAGGTCGCGAAGCAGTTCGGCGTGTGGCGGAAGCTCCTGCCGCTGCACACCAAGCGCGCCACCTTCGTGATCGGCGAAGACCGGAAGGTCATCGCGAAGATCAAGAGCGAGCTGAACTTCACCGTCCACGCCGACGAGGCGCTCAAGGTGCTGCGGGAGCGGAACAAGGTCGCCTAGCGAGGAGCGAGCCGCCACACGTGGTTGGTGCCCGTGCACGACGGCGCCAGCGGCTTCTCCGCCGGTTCCGAGCGCACCTTGGTGAAGCCGAGGCGTGCGGGCACCGCTCCACTTCGGACGTTCCGTTCGTCGTGCTTGATCTCGACGTACCCGGCGCCGAGGCGGAACGCCTCCTCCGTCAGCAGCGTGACGGCCCGGGTCATCAAGCCGCGGCCGACGAAACCGTGCGCGAGCCAGTAGCCGATCTCGACGCCGCCGTCGCGGGTCATCACGCCGATGCCGCCCGCCACCTCCGAGCCCAGCCGCAACGCGTATTCGTACGCTTCGCCGCTCTCCCAGCGATTCGCGGTCAGCCGCAGGAACTCCGCCGAGTCGTCGTCGGTGTACCCGCCCGCGGCCCAGATCAGGAACGGGCCCAGGTGCGCCAGCGAGCCGCTGACGACCGCCGTCAGCACCGGCCGGTCGCCCGCGTGCCAGCGGGTCAGCGTCAGGTCACCGTCGCGGTAGGTCTCGGCCGGGGTTTCCATGCGGCTCATGGTGCCCCGGCCGGGACGTCACACGCGAATCAATTCACGATCACGCTGTCGGGGACCTCGGTGTCGTTCTTCAGCGCGTCGAACAGCTGCTTGGACTTGGCCTTGTCCCAGTTCTCCGCCGACCCGCTGGTCACCGGCACCGTCGTCGTCACCACGCCGCCGGAGGAGATCCCGCGCATCGCGATCGCCAGGCCGGCGAGGTTGTGCACGTGGTCGCCGGAATCCATGGTCAGCGCGTCCGGTGCCGAGGACAGCAGCGGGAAGAAGTCGAACGGGTTCAGCAGCGTGCCGGGGCTGGCGATCTGGCTGACCAGCGCGCCGATGAACTTGCGCTGGTTGGCGACGCGGTCGAGGTCCGAGCGCGGGGTCGCCGCGCTGTGGCGCATCCGGACGAAGCCCAGCGCCGACCGGCCGTCGAGCGTCTGGCAGCCCGCCTTGATGTCGATGCCCGTCATCGTGTCGTTCATGTCCTGGTCGATGCACATGTCGACGCCACCGATCGCGTCGACGATCTTGGCGAACCCGCCGAAGCCGATCTCCGCGTAGTGGTCGATGTGCAGGCCGGTCGCACCTTCGACTGTCTGCGCGAGCAGCTTCGGGCCGCCGAGGGAGAACGCCGCGTTGATCTTGTTCTTGCCGTGGCCGGGGATCGAGACCTGCGAGTCGCGCGGCAGCGACAGCAGCGTCGGCTTGGTGCTGTTGTCCGGCAGGTGCGCGACCATGATCGTGTCGGTGCGCTGGCCGCCGCCCGCCGCGGCGACGTCGCCGGTGGCGAGCCGCTCCTCGTCCTCCGCGGTCAGGCCTTCACGGCTGTCCGAGCCGACGATCAGCCAGTTGGTGCCGGACGCGGCCACCGGGCGGCCGGAGTAGTCGGCCAGCGCGTCGACGCGCTTGATCGAGAACTCGAGGTACACCCAGATGCCGGCGAGGAACACGACGAACACCAGCACCAGCGCGCCCAGGACGCGGCCGAAGCTCCAGCGACGCCGGCGCGGCGGCCGGGACGGCGGGTAGTCGTCCTCGGCCGGGCGGCGGGGCGGGTCCTGCCGCGGCGGCGGGGGCGGGGCGTACTCGGGCTCGCGGGCGCCCATCGGGCGGGTGCGTTCGTCGTACGGGCTGCGGCCCCGCCCGGGCAGCGGCATCATCTGCGCGCGCTGGTGGTCCCGGGAGCGGCCGCCAGGCGGCCGGGGCGGCGGCATCCGGCGCCCGCCGTCGTCGCCACGGTACGTCATCACCATCACCCAATCCCGATCCGGACAAAACGTGTCGTCGTCAGTACACCGCACGTCTCCGATAGGAAGACGTCCGGCACGGGGTCGGGTTGCCGCGACGGGTTACCGGCCGGTTGCCTCGTAGCCGAACTGGTGGACCTTGAGGTACCCGGACCGGAACCCGGCCTCGGAATAGGCCAGGTAGAACTCCCACATCCGGCGGAAGACGTCGTCGAACCCGAACCCGGCGATGTCGGTCCAGCGGTGCAGGAACCGTTCGCGCCACCACCGTAGCGTGCGCGCGTAGTCCTGGCCGAACTCGCGCATCCCGGCCAGCTTGAGCCGGGTGTTCGCCTTGACGCCCTCCTCGATCGACCGCACCGACGGGATGAGGCCGCCCGGGAAGATGTACTTGTGGACCCAGCCGTACGCGCGTGACGCCGCCATCATCCGGTCGTGGTCCATCGTGATGGCCTGCAGGCCGAACCGCCCGCCGGGACGCAGCCGGTCCCCGATCGTGGCGTAGAACGCCGGCCAGTAGGACGCGCCGACGGCCTCGATCATCTCGACGCTGACCACGGCGTCGTACCGGCCGCTCGACTCGCGGTAGTCGCACAGCTTCACTTCGACGCGGTCGGAGAACCCGGCCGCCGCGATGCGCTCGGTGGCCAGCGCGCGCTGCTCCTCCGAAATGGTCAGCGACGTCACCTGCGCGCCGCGGGCCGCGGCGCGGATGGCGAGTTCACCCCATCCGGTGCCGATTTCGAGGACTTCGCTGCCTTCGCGGACGCCGGCGTAGTCGAGCACGCTGTCGATCTTGCGGTGCTGCGCGGTGGTCAGGTCGTCACCGGGGCCGAACAGCGCCGAGGAGTACGTCATCGACTCGTCGAGGAAGGCGCCGAACAGGTCGTTGGACAGGTCGTAGTGGCGGTGGATGTTCGCCCGCGCGCCCTCGAGGGTGTTCTCCTCGGACGGCGGCTGCGCCCGCTCGGCGACCCGGCGGAACTTCTGCAGCACCGGCGGGACGAGCGTGGCCATCCGCTCGGCGAACGGCGTGAGCACCTCGGCCAGGTCGGACGCGGTCCAGTCACCGGCCATGTAGGACTCGCCGAAGCCGATCTTGGCGTCGACGCCGAGGCGGTGGAAGAACGCCTCGGGGCGCAGGATCCGCATCTCGGGTGCTTCCGGGCCCCCGGCGCCGAGCACGGTGCCGTCCGGGAAGGTCACCCGGACCTCGAGCGGGCGGACCGCGCGGCGGAACAGCGCGGCGGCGATCCGCGCGCGCAGCGCGGAGTGCGGCGGGGTGGCCAGGCCCGGCCACCGGGTCCCGTCCGGGACGTCCCGGGCCGACGCACGGTCAGCGCTCGAAGTGGTCACGGGTACTCCCTCCGGCCGGCCGGCTTCGCCGGTGGTCGATCGTAGTCGCCGCACCCCCGCGGCGCGTTTCGCCGAATGCCCTGTTCGGGGCACGTTCACACCGGTATCCGCAGCCGGTCGGGCCCGGTCGCGGCCCACGCACCGCGGAGGGCTCCGCCGTCGTCCCCGGCGAGCAGATCCAGGGTGAACGCCACCGTCAGCCGGGTCCAGACCCGGGCGCGGCGCAGCATCGCGTGGCCCTCGTTGGCGATTTCGAACCGGGCGACGCGGGCGGCGACGTGCGCGGCCCGTTCGGCGTAGGCGTGCGACTCCGCCGGGCTCGTCATCCGGTCGCGGGTGCCGTGCACGACGAGCACCGACCGGCCGGCGACGGCCTCGACCGGCTCGCCCCGCGGCGTCCACGGCGCGAGGGCGCAGACCCCGCGCACGGCCGGGTCGTCGGCCACGCGCAGCGCGACCCGTGCCCCCATCGAGTGACCGACCAGCACGACCGGCAGCCCCGGGTGGTCGGCGTGGATGCGTTCGAGGGCCCAGCGGGCGTCCTCGACCGGGTGTTCCGCGGGCGCGTTCCAGCCGTACCGGCGGTTGCGCAGCAGCCGCACCTCGACGCCCTCTCTCCGGCCGGCCCGGTGCAGGGCGCGCGCGATCGGCACCATCCTGAGATAGGCCAGCTTCCAGGGCGGCACGCTGCCCGCGCCCCGCTCCGCGCCGCCGTGCAGCACGAGCACGACCGCCCGGGTCCGCCCGCGCGCCCTCCACACGGACACCGCCGGATCCACCTCGCCCACCCGCGTCCTCCTCTTCCCCCGCATCCGGGTCAACCTCGGTCCCCCGCCCGGCTATTCCACCGTGCGAAGTGGTCCGCACGGTAGATTCGGCGCCCGATCCCCGACGGAAGGGTGGGTGTGGTGAGCGCCACGGACATCGCCGGCAGCATCGCCCGGCAGCTGGCGGAAGTCGAGCAGGTCAACGCCGAAGCGGTGCGGGCCGCGGCGGACCTGGTGCTGGGGGTGATCCGGGCCGACGCACTGGTCTACACCGCGGGCGCCGGGCACTCGCTGGCCGCCGTCGCCGAAACGTTCTACCGGGCCGGCGGGCTGGCCTGCGTCTACCCGCTCTACCACCCGGAACTGCTCCCGCTGCACGGCGCGGTGTCCAGCACGCGGACCGAGCGGCGCAGCGGCCTGGCCGCGGAGGTGCTGGCCGAGCGCGCGCCGGGGCCGGACGACGTGCTGGTGGTGTTCTCGACGTCCGGCGTCAACCCCTACCCCGTCGAGCTGTGCATCGAGGCGCGCAAGCGGGGTGCGGCGGTCATCGCGGTGACGTCGCGGGCGTGCGTGGCCGCGGCGCCGCGGCGGTCGTCGAGCACGCTGGCCGAGCAGGGCACCGTGGTGCTGGATTCGCTGGTCGTCCCCGGTGACGCGAGCTACCCGCCGGACGCCCCGCGCACCGCGCCGCTGTCCACTGTGGTCAACGCGTTCCTGTGGAATCTCGTGCTGGCCCAGGTCTACGACCGCGGAACGGCCGAGGGCCTCGACGTCCCGCTGTGGCGGAGCTCCAATGTGGAGGGTGGCGACGAGGCGAACGCCGCGCTGCTGGCGAAGTACGGCGAAATCGTCCCCCGGCTGCGGTAGTTCGTCGGAAAGCACCGGCCGGGCAGCTCTTGACGGGCGTGCCCGGCCGTCCTAGCTTCGACATACCGACTGGTCGGTGTGGACCGGTCGCTCCCGGAGGAGGTCCGATGGACGGTGCCACGGCGACGGTGCACGGCGAGTGCGCTCCCGGCTTCGAACCGGTGCGCGAGGCCTTCGAGGAGAACTTCCGCTCCCGCGGCGAGCTGGGGGCCGCGTTCACCGCCATCCGGCACGGCGAGGTCGTGGCGGACCTGTGGGGCGGCTGGTCCGGGCCGGAGCGCGCCCGGCCGTGGCAGCCGGACACGCTGGCCAACGTCTGGTCGACGACCAAGGGCATGACCGCGCTGTGCGCGCACAAGCTCGCCGACGCGGGCGAGCTCGACGTGGACGCGCCGGTCGCGAAGTACTGGCCGGAGTTCGCCGCGGCCGGGAAGGCGGAGATCCCGGTGCGGTGGCTGCTTTCGCACCGGTCCGGCGTGCCCGGGATCGGCCTGGACCGGCCGGTGCGGGTCGAGGAGCTGTACGACTGGGAGCTGATGACGTCGCTGTTCGCGGCCCAGGAACCGTTGTACGAGCCCGGGTCCGCGGGTGGTTACCACGCGCTGGCCTACGGCTGGCTCGTCGGCGAAGTCGTCCGCCGGGTCGCCGGGCAGGGCATCCGCGAGTTCTTCGCCGAGCAGGTCGCCGGGCCGCTGGGCGCGGACTTCTCCATCGGCCTGCCCGAGGACGCCGACCTGGCCCGCTGCGCGACGCTGGTCGACCCGGTCATGACCGAGGAGATGGCGAACGCGCTGGCCACGGCGTTCGCCGCCGCCGGCCCGGTCGCGCAGGCCGCGTTGATGAACCCGCGCGTCCAAGGCCACGACGCCAACGATCCGGCGTGGCGGCGCGCGGTCATGCCGGCGTTGAACGGCCACGGCACGGCCCGCGCGATCGCGACGATCTACGCGGCGATCGCCGACGGCACGCTGCTGTCCCCGCCCGCGCTGGCCCGCGCCCGCGAAAGCCAGGGCAAGGAGATCGACGCGGTGCTCGGCCTCCCGAACGAGTGGGGCCTGGGCTTCTACCTCGGCAGCGACGCCCGCGGCTTCGGCCCCAACCCCGCCGCCTTCGGCCATGACGGCCTCGGCGGCTCCACCGGCGCCGCCGACCCGGAGAACGGCATCGCCTTCGGCTACACCCTCAACCAGCTCGGCCCCCTCATCCGCGACGACCCCCGCAAAATGGCCCTGGTCCAAGCCCTCTACACGTGCTTGGAAGGTCGACACGCGTGATTCAGAGGTCGACACGCGTGATTGGAGGGTCGACACGGCGGCGGCACCGTGTCGACCCTTCAATCACGAGAGTTGACTCTCCAATCACGTGTGATGACCTTTGGATCACGCCACGGCGGGTTCCTGGTCGGCGAACTGGGTTGCGTGGAGGGTGGCGTAGCGGCCGTTGGCGGCCAGGAGCTCATCGTGGGTTCCGCGCTCGACGATTTCGCCGTGTTCCAGGACCAGGATCTGGTCGGCCGCGCGGACCGTCGACAGCCGGTGGGCGATGACCAGGGCCGTGCGGCCGGCCAGTGCGTGCGTCAGTGCCTCGCCGACGGCGGCTTCGGACTCGGAGTCCAGGTGCGCGGTCGCCTCGTCCAGGATGACGACCTTGGGCTGGGCCAGGAGCAGCCGGGCGATGGTCAGCCGCTGGCGTTCGCCGCCGGAAAGCCGGTAGCCGCGCTCGCCCACCGTCGTGTCGAGGCCGTCGGGCAGCGAGTGCGCCAGCTCGCCCAGCCGGGCTCGCTCCAGCGCTTCCCAGATCTCGTCGTCGGTGACGCCGGGGCGCGCGTACGCCAGATTGGCGCGGATCGTGTCGTGGAAGAGGTGCCCGTCCTGCGTCACCACGCCGACGGTTTCCCGCAGGGAAGCGAAAGTCAGCTCCCGGACGTCCACATCGGACAGCCGCACCGAACCGGAGTCGACGTCGTAGAGCCGCGGCAGCAGCGAAGCGATCGTCGACTTCCCCGCCCCCGAGGACCCGACCAGCGCCACCATCTGCCCGGGTTCGGCCCGGAACGAGATCCCGTGCAGCACCTCTTCGCCACCGCGGTGGTCGAGCGTGGCGACGTCTTCCAGCGACGCCAGCGAGTACCGGTCCGCCGCCGGGTAGCCGAAGCGCACTCCCGCGAACTCGACCGAGACGCCACCGGAGGCGGAAAGCGCACGCGCGGCGGGCTTCTCCTTGATCATCGGCTCGAGGTCGAGCACTTCGAAGACCCGCTCGAACGACACGAGCGCCGTCATGACGTCGACGCGGACGTTGGCCAGCGCGGTCAGCGGCGCGTAGAGCCGGGTCAGCAGCAGCGCCAGCGCGACGACGGTGCCGGGCGCGAGCTTGCCGGTCAGCGCGAGGTAACCGCCGAGGCCGTAGACGAGCGCCTGCGCCAGCGCCGAAACCAGGGTCAGGCTGGTCATGAACCAGCGGGTCAGCATCGCGGTCCGGACGCCGATGTCCCGCACGCGCCCGGCCCGCAGCCCGAAGTCCTCCGCCTCCTGGACCGGCCGGCCGAAGAGCTTCACCAGCGTCGCGCCCGGCGCGGAGAACCGCTCGGTCATCTGCGTGGTCATCCCGGCGTTGAGGTCCGCGGCTTCCCGCTGCAGGCCGGCCATCCGGCGGCCGAGCCGGCGCGCGGGGATGACGAAGATCGGCAGCAGCACCAGCGCGAGCAGCGTGACCTGCCACGACAGCGTGAGCATGACGGCCAGCGACAGCGCCAGCTGGATGACGTTGGTGACCAGCCCCGACAGCGTCGCGGTGAACGTCCGCTGCGCGCCGATGACGTCGTTGTTGAGCCGCGAGACCAGCGCGCCGGTGCGGGTGCGGGTGAAGAACGCGATCGGCATGCGCTGGACGTGCTCGAAGACCGCACGCCGCAGGTCGTAGATGATGCCCTCGCCGATGCGCGCGGACTGCCACCGCTCGATCAGGCCGAACCCGGCGTCGGCGACGGCCAGCGCGGCGATCACCACGGCGAGCCAGACGACCACCGTGACGTCGTGACCGCCGACGATCGCGTCGACCACCTTGCCCGCCAGCACGGGCGTCGAGACGGCCAGCACGGCCGAGACGACGGTCAGCACGAGGAAGGCCAGCAGGCGCCGCCAATGCGGCTGGGCGAAGCGCGCGACACGCTTGAGCGTGCCGCGCGTGAGCGCTTTCGGGGTGTCGCCGGCGCGCATCGCCGAACTCCACAGCCCCCACATGTTGTCCACGGGAAACCCCCAGGATCAGAAACCTCTACATTAGCTGAGGTTTTCGCCGGATATGACCTGGACAACGCCCTCGCTGTCCGTTTGCTTCCCGATGTCGTTCACTCGGCGCGAACGACCTGCCGCAGGGCCGCGCGCAGCCGCTCGGCGTCCTCGGCGGAGAGCGGTTCCAGCAGGAGTGCCTCGGCCTTCCGCGTGACTTCCACCCCCGCTTCGCGGACGCGCTCCCCCTCGGGAGTCAGCAGCACCAGGCGCTTGCGGCGGTCGCCCGGCGCGACCTCGCGCCGGACCAGGCCCTTGGCCTCCAGTTCGTCGACGAGCGCGACCATCGTCGTCCGGTCGACGCCGAGCCGGGCCGCGCCGTCCTGCTGCGACCGCGCCGGCCCGTCGCCGAAGAGCGTCAGCAGCGCGAGCTGCCGCCCGGTGACGCCGAGCGGGGCGTACAGCGGCTCGGCCAGCTCGGCGAGCCGCAGCTGCGCGTGCTTGAGCAGGTAGCCGAGCCGCTGGGTGACGGCGAGGGGCGCGCTGGACATGCGCCGACCTTACACCTACGCTGATCGTCAGTATCACTGATGATTTTACCTACTGACGATCAGGAGTTCCCATGACCACGATCGGGCTCAAACCGCCCCAGCAGCACATCGGCATCGCCGCGCTCCGCGAGATCTGGGCGATCGCCGACGACGCCGGCTTCGACGGCTGCTGGGTGTTCGACCACCTCGCGCCGATGGGCCCCGACCGCACCGGCGACGTCTTCGACGGCTGGAGCCTGCTGGCCGCGATGGCCGAAGCCACCACGCGGGTGCGGCTCGGCTGCCTGGTCTCCGGCAACACCAACCGGCACCCGGGCACGTTCGCCAAGATCACCGCGACCGTCGACCACCTCTCCGGCGGCCGGCTCGACGTCGGCCTCGGCGCGGGCGGCGACACCCTGACCGACGCGATGATGGGCACGCCGACGCCGTCCGCGGCGGAACGCGTCGAAAGACTGGCCGAGACCTGCGAAATCCTCCGTCTGCTGTGGACCGCGCCGGTCGCCGACCACGACGGCCGCCACTACCGCCTGACCGGCGCGATCAGCGATCCGAAGCCGCTGCAACGACCGAAACCCCCGCTGTGGCTGGGCAGCAGCGGCGAAAAGCGCGGTCTCCGCGTCGTCGCCGAGCACGCCGACGTCTGGCTCAACGCGGCCCTGCCCGGCACGGAAACCGCCGAGCTGCGCCGGCTTTCCCGCGTCCTGGACGAGCACTGCGCGGCGGTGGGCCGGGATCCGGCGACCGTCCGCCGCGCCGTGCAGTTCCGGCTACCCTCCGATGCGGACAGCGCCCTGCGGCTCACGCAGAGCTACCTCGAGGCCGGATTCACCGAACTGGTGCTGATGCCCGCCGGCCGCGACGACGTCGTCGCGGCCTCCGAAGCGGCCGCGAAGCTGCTCCCCCGCCTGCGAGACGTCGGCTGAACCGGGCGGCGGTCCCCTCGGTAGCCTGACGCCGTGGGAACGGAGGTGGGCCAGGCGCCCGCATGGCGGCGCGCGGCCCGGCTCTTCACGGCGCCGTCGCGCACCGGAGAGGCCGCCCCCCTGCGCTGGGACCTGGGGTTCTACCTGGCCTGCCTGGCTTTCGCGCTGCCGACGGCGCTGGTGTCCGAGTTCTACGGCTACCGCATCTGGGGCACCTTCGCCACGGTCGCGTACGGCTTCGGCGCGGCGCACAGCGGCTACCTGCTGCTCTCCGCACGAAGCGGACGTACGCCGCGTGGCGTACCCGGTTCACGCTGGTGTGGCATCGCCGCGGTGGCGCTGTTGGCGATGATCCTCCCGTTGGCGCTTCTGGTGATTCGGCGACTGACCGGAGTGGACTGGCTGATCACGCCGTTCTCGTGGGCCGCGCAGCCCGAGGTCTGGGTGATCGAGCGGTCCGCGGATCTGCTGCTGCACCACGGAACCCCGTACGTCGACGTCACCGCGCTCGGCCGGCCGCCCGTGGTAAACGATTACACGCCTTACGGCCCGGTGATGGCGGTCTTCGGCCTGCCGCGGGCGCTGTTCGGCGGCACCCCGCTGACCGACGCGCTCACCGACGCCCGCTGGATGTTCGCCCTGGCCGCCTGCGCGTGCGTGCTGGGCACGCTGAAGCTGCTGAAGTGGCCCCGGGTGCCGGTCGGTGCCGCGCAGCTCGCGCTGGCCTGCCCGCTCACCGCGCTCACCTGGGCCGTGGCCGGCCCGGACCTGGCGATCGTCGGCCTGCTGGTGCTCAGCTGCGCGCTCGCGGCCACCGGGCGGGTCGCCTGGTCGGGCCTGGTGCTGGCGCTGGTCGTCAGCGCGAAGCTCATCGTCGCGCCCGCGGCCGCGGTGCTGGCGGTGCTCGTGCTGGTGCGCCGCGGACGGGATCGCCCCGACACAAGGCTGGACTGGGCGGCACTGGGCCGGTTCGCGGCGGCGCTGGTGGCGACGACGGCCGCCGTGCACCTGCCGGTGTACCTGGTGGATCCGGCGGCGTTCGTCGAGCACGTCTTCCGGTTCCCGCTCGGGATGGGCGTGGTGCGGTCGCCCGCGGCCAGCCCGCTGCCGGGCCACCTGATCGCCGAGACCGGCCCGTTCGGCCAGGTGACGGCGTTCGTGCTCGTCGGCGCCGCGGCCGTGGCGATGGTGGTCTGGCTGGTGCGCCGGCCCCCCGCGAACGGCTCCGGCGCACTGCTGCGCACCGCCGTCGGACTCGGCGCGTTGATCCTGCTCACCCCGGCCACCCGGTACGGCTACCTGGTGTACCCGCTGGTCCTGCTCGGGGCCCACCTGGCCTTCCGCGTGGCCGAAGTTCCCACTGCGCCCCCCGCGCAGCAGTCCGCGACTACTTCTTCTTGACCCTGGTGGCTCCGCCACGCCCCCGCAGCTGGACGCCGGACTCCGACAGCACCCGGTGGACGAACCCGTAGGACCGCCCCGTCGACTCCGCGAGTGCCCGGATGCTCGAGCCCTTCTCGTATTTCTTCTTCAGGTCAGCGGCCAGCTTGTCGCGCGTGTTGCCGGTGATCCGCGCGCCTTTCTTGAGATCAGCCACGTCGATCGCCTTCCCGCCGAGAGTGTTCTGGGCCACATATCGGCCCCTGCCGGGGCAATGATCGAACACTGAGCGCCGGAATGCCAGACGACAGACGCGAAACAGCCGAAATTGCGATCACATTGGGCCATTCCAGTGCTCTACGGCGAGTGATCTTGCACCCGAATGGACGCACGCCTCACGCGAGCTGGACAAGTTCGAGGTAGTCCGCCGACCAGTGGTCCTCGGTCCCGTCGGGCAGCAGGATGACCCGCTCGGGCTCCAGCGCCTCGACCGCGCCGGGGTCGTGCGTCACCAGGACGACGGCACCGGCGAAGCTGCGCAAGGCGTCCAGGACCTGGGCCCGGCTGGCCGGGTCGAGGTTGTTCGTCGGCTCGTCGAGCAGCAACACGTTGGCAGCGCTGGAGACCAGGCCCGCCAGCGCGAGCCGGGTCTTCTCGCCGCCGGAAAGCGTACCGGCCGGCTGGTCGAGTTGTTCGCCGGTGAAGAGGAACGAGCCCAGCAGGTTCCGCAACTCCTGCGCGCCGGTGTCCGGAGCGAGATGTCGGATGTTTTCCCACACCGACGCGTCATGATCAAGAGTTTCGTGTTCCTGTGCGTAATACCCCAAACGCAATCCGTGACCCGGAACGACGGATCCGGTGTCCTGGGTTTCCATTCCGCCGAGCAGCCGGAGCAAAGTCGTCTTTCCCGCGCCGTTGAGCCCGAGTACGACAACCTTCGAACCGCGGTCGATGGCGAGATCGACGCCGGTGAAGATTTCCAGCGAGCCGTACGACTTCGAGAGGCCCTCGGCGGTGAGCGGGGTGCGGCCGCAGGGCGCGGGCTCGGGGAACTTGATCCGGGCGACCTTGTCGGCGTGGCGGGTGTCCTCGAGGGAGGAGAGCATCTGCTCGGCCCGGCGCGCCATGTTCTTGGCCGCCACGGCCTTCGTCGCCTTCGCCCCGAGCTTCGCGGCCTGCTGCTGCAGCGCCGACGCCTTCTTTTCGGCGTTGGCGCGTTCACGGCGACGCCGCTTCTCGTCGGTGGCGCGCGCGTCGAGGTAGCGCTGCCAGCCCATGTTGTACAGGTCGAGCTCGCCGCGGGTGGCGTCGAGGAACCACACCTTGTTGACCACGTCGGCCAGCAGTTCGACGTCGTGGCTGATCACGACCAAGCCGCCGTCGTGCTGCTTGAGGAAGCCGCGCAGCCAGTTGATGGAGTCGGCGTCGAGGTGGTTGGTCGGCTCGTCGAGCAGCAAGATCGTCTCGGACTTGCCGCCGGCGCCGGCTTCGGCCGCGGCGAACAGGATCCGCGCCAGCTCGACGCGGCGGCGCTGACCACCGGAAAGCGTTCCCAGCGTCTGCGCGAGGACGCGGTCGGCGAGGCCCAGGTTGGAGCAGATCCGCGCGGCTTCGCTCTCCGCGGCGTACCCGCCGAGGGAGGCGAAGCGCTCTTCGAGCCGGGCGTAGCGGTTGATGGCCTTGTCACGGGCGGCCTCGTCGACGAGCTCGGCCATCGAGGCCTGCGCCTTCTCCATGTCGCGCATCAGCTTGTCCAGACCACGCGCGGAGAGCACGCGGTCCTTCGCCGTGACCGACAGATCGCCTTCGCGCGGGTCCTGCGGCAGGTAGCCGAGCTCGCCGGTGCGGCGGACGTCGCCGGCGTGCGGCTCGCCTTCACCGGCGAGGACCTTCAGCGAGGTGGTCTTGCCCGCGCCGTTGCGGCCGACGAGACCGATGCGGTCGCCGGGCTGGATGCGGAGGGTGACGCCGTTGAGCAGGATGCGCGAACCCGCGCGCAGCTCAAGGCCGGTGGCCGTGATCAAGGGAAACTCCCGTGGAAAAGGGGCGAATGGAGGACAGCGTCAGGCAACCGATGGGGTCGCGGCGTCACTCCAGCTGGATATCCACGGAGTCCAGTGTACGGGCCGGGCGCCAGCGGATTTTCCGGACGTGTGCGGACTCACCCGTCGCGTAGCGTGACCTGCACGGACAGCGCGCGCACGGCGGCTTCTTCGAGGACGGCCCGGCTCGGCTCGGCGACCTCCAGCACCCGCGGTTCCGCCCGGGCGAACAGCCCGGCCAGCCGGCGGTCCGCACGCAGCTCGTCGAGCGCCCGGCGGTCACCGCCCAGCACCACGGCATCCACTTCGGACAGCCGGGGCACGAGCACTTCGAAGACGTCCTTCGCCGCGTCCTGGAGCGCGTGGCGCGCCTGGCCCGCGCGACGCCGGGCGAAGCGCTGCTGCGACCACCCGCCCGCGGCGGAACGACCCTGCACGAGGTGCCGGGCCGTGCGCGAGACCTCGATCCGGCCATCGCGTGCGATGCCGACGCTGTGGCCGCCCCGCCGCACCAGCACGAGCGCGATGCGCCGTGGCGCCAGCGCGTGCGCCACGAGGGCGTCGAGGGAAGGCTCCACGAGCGGTCCGAAAGGGACGGTCGCGGTGGCGGTGGTCCCGTCCACCGCGGTCACCCGGACTTCGTGCGGCGTGGCCGCGGTCGCCACCGCTCCCCCGTGCCCGCCGGCGAACCGCTCGAACCAGCCGGCGAGGCGTGCCGGCGGCACCTCGACGGCGCGTCCGCCACCCGGGACCTGCCGTGCCTTCGCCACGGGGAAAACGGTACGGGGCCGCCGCGGTGATCGCGACGGCCCCGTACCGGTGGTAGTGCGTTACAGCGGGTGCACCGGGCCGTTGTTCGTCACGGCCCGCACGTTCGACGGCGCGCCGGCCGCCGCGGGCTGGACGAACCCGTTGATGTGCAGCGCGACCGAACGGATCGAGCCGGCGTCGCCGCCCGCCGCGTCGACCACGCCGAACGTCCACGTGCCGTCGACCGCCGCACCGGCGAGGTTGCCGGCCAGGGCCTGCGTCGGCCGCCAGGTGCCGGTGAACGGCGCGTTCGCCGAGGTCACCGTGCTGAACGCGGCCGCCGCGTCGTCGGCGAAGACGACCTTGCACAGGTTCTTGCCGGAACCGCCGTTGCGCTGGAACACCGTCGCCTTGGCACCCGAAGGCGCGGTCAGCGTGCCGACCAGGTCACCGACGTAGGAGTGGTTGAGCCCCACCGTCGTCGAGGTCGGGTCGGTGCTGCACGTGGTGCCGTCCACGGAGAACGACACCTTCGACGCCCGGCCGACCCCGGTGACCGGGATGGTCACCGACGCCCCGACCGGGCTGTTGTCCGGGATCGCCACCGGCTCACCCGCGTAGGCGAAGTCCTGCGCGACCGGCGACGGGGTGCCGACCGGCAGCGCGAAGGACGTCGTCGTCGGCGAGTGCGCACCGGCGAAGGTGACGCGGGCGTTCAGCACCACCGGCACGCCGAGCTGCTGGCTCGCCGGGACGGTGATGGTGAAGTCGTTCACGCCGGTCTGTCCCGGGCTGATGGTGCCGTAGGACTTCGAACGGGGCGCCACCGTGACGCCCGGGGTCGGGCTGGTGAGCACGACGCTGGTGGACACCGCGGTGCCGTCGCCGTCGTTGGTCACCGGCAGCGTCACCTTGGCGGTGTCGCCCGGGTCGAGCGCCGAGCCGCCGTCGGCCGGGGTGACCGTCGGCTGCTTCGCCACCGCGAGGGGCTGCGGGCTGGCGCCGGTGTAGGCCAGCACCTTGTCCGCCAGGATGACGCCGGACCCGGTGAAGTTGTCGCGGCCGGGGGTTTCGATGTCGATCGCGGTGTTGATCAGCGCTTCGCGCACCTCCGCGGGCGGCAGGCCGGGGTTGCCGGACAGCACGAGCGCGGCGATGGCGGCCGCGTGCGGAGCGGCGGCCGAGGTGCCGAAGAACGGGTTGAACCCGGTGACGCTGGTCTGCACGCCGTCGGCCGCGGTGATCTCCGGCTTGTTCCGGACCTCGCCGCCGGTCGAGGACACGTTGCCCGGGGTGATCGGCGTGCCGTTGGCCTCGTAGAACACCCGACGCGGACCGTCGGAGGTGAACCGCTCGGCCTTGGTGGCGCCGCTGAACGAGCCCGGGTACGGGCCCGCCGGGTTGGCCGGGTCGCCCGGCTCGAGGGCCCGGCCGAACGCCTTGGCCGCCGGAGCCGCCGCGACGCTGACGGCGTCCCGCGCGGCCGAGTGGCCGACCGTCACGCCCGGGGTGTTGTAGGCCTTGAGCCCGTCGGCCGAGTCGGAGAACCGGCCGCGCAGCGCCGAAAGCGACAGGTAGCGGTTCTGGCCGGAGAACTTCACGACGGCCAGGCGCAGCCCGGTGCCGCCGAAGGCCGGCGTCTGCAGGATCTCGTACGGGTCCTGGGTGCCGTCCTGGACGTTCTGGCTGAAGCTGACCACGGCCCCCGCGGAGTTGAGCAGGTAGAGGTCGTAGTCGTTGGCGGACGCGCCGATCGGGTCGGACCAGTGCAGCGTCACCGGGACGCCGGCCGAGGACGCGTTCGAGATGGGCTCGTAGATCTGGTTGCCCGCCGCGCCGGCGAAGTTGTGCGCGGTGCCGGCGAACTTGCCGACCGACTTGCCGGAGTCGGCGAAGTCGCCTTCCCAGTGCCCGGCGGTGCCGCTGGCGACGTTGCCTTCGTTGCCCGCGGACGAGAAGTACAGCGCACCGTCGGCGGTCACGTCGTTCACGGCCTGGGCGATGATCCAGTCCTGGAACGGCGATTCCTTGAAGTAGATGACGTCGTCGACGATGACGTCGCAGTGCGACTCGAAGCGGAGCCGGCGGATGTTGTCCGCGAAGCTTGCGTCCGAGTTGAACGCCGTCGCGAAGCCGAGCGCGGCGCGGGGCGCGAGGTCGTGGATGATCTCGAGCATCGCGGTGCCCTCGTCGTCCTGACCCTCTTGGCCGGGGAGGACGTCGACGTCCGGCGGGAGTTCGCCCTTGGCCTGCGAAGCGGCCAAGGAGTCGACGCCGTCGGACAGGGCGCACGCCTTGACGCCGACACCGGTGACGCCGAACTGCTGGCGCGCGAGGTCGGCGTTGTGCGCCCGGTCGCCTTCGCTGACCAGCGGCGCGGCCGCGGCGGCACTGCGCTGGGTCTTGGCGCTGATGGCCTTTTGCAGCTCGCCGGCGATGCGGTCGGCCTTTTGCTGCTTGGTTTCGGCCTTGGTTTCGGACTTGCCCGGCGTCGTCGCCGGCGTGGCCAGTTCCCGCGCGGTCATCGCCTGGTCGGCCTGCTCGACGCGCTTGACGTCGCCGCGGGCGGCGATCTCGCCGACCTTGTCCAGCGGCACTTCGGCGCGGACGCTGCCGTAGCGGTCGGACACCGCGCGGATGCCCGCCCCGGCCTTGGTGAGCCCGGCGAGGAGGTCCGGCGAGACCTTGCTCGCGCGGATGTCGACCAGGACGGTCCCGGCCGCGGAGACGGTGGCCCCCGACTGCAGTGCGTTCAGCTGCTTCCCCACGCCCTTGGCGGCCACGAGCAGCTTGCTGTCCACTTTGGATTCGGTGGCGGTGCGGCCCGCCTTGACCGCCTGCAGGGCGGCGATCTGCTGTTGCGCGGTTTCGCTGAACGCGTCCGGACCGGACGCTGGTGCGGCTCCCGCGACCGGCGGGGAAACCAGGCCGAGCGCGGCGAGCAGGGCCGCGGCACCGGCGGTGAGCACAGTGGATCTCGATCTATTGGAACGGGTACGGCGCACGGGCGCCCTCCGAATTCTCCAGGCGCGTGCCCCGACTCACGCTGACCGACGCCGGTGATCACCGGCTGAACCCAGTCAAGTACCGCGAGTTCTCCGTAAACATCAGCCGTTCGAGTGACAAAGGACGGATAATTTCCCGAAGGGGCCGGATGACGTAGGCCGTTCAGCGCAGCGGTGAACCGGTCACCGGACACGCACCGGACAAATGATCGTCCCACCGCCGCCCGCAAGGGGCGACCACGGACTGGGATGTCCACAAGCAACACACCGGACCGTGCAACCGGCGGGGTCACCGGGAGAATTCGTTACCGCGCAGGGACGGCGAGTTACGCCGGTCCGGTACGGCGCCCGCCGCGGGCTGCCGGCCGAACGGCGGCGGTGTCCCGCCGCGGCGGGACCGCCCGGCCAGGTGGGGAGCCGCGGGCGGGGCAGCCGTGTGGGGGCGCCGCGGAGCATCAGGCGGCGACCAGCCATGCCGGGTGCCGCAGTGCATCGGGCGGCGGGCGGCGGGCGGCGGGCGGCGGGCGGCGACCAGCCATGCCGGGTGCCGCGGAGCATCAGGCGGCGACCAGCCATCCCGGGTGCCGCGGGGCATCGGGCGGCGGGCGGCAGGCGCCGGGCGGCGGGCGGCGGGCGAATCCGGCCCCCGCCGCTTCCGGCAGTCGGCCCGGCGGCTCAGAGCACGAACGAATCCGACCACGGCTGCGCGGCCCGGCCGGACAGCGCGTCCAGCAGCGTCACCGCCTGCTTGTCCGTCAGCGAAGCCACGAAGTCGACCACCGCCCGCCCGCGGGCGAGCCCGCGCACCGCGTCCGCTCCCGTCACCGGCTCGCCCGTCGCCCCCACCAGCAGCTCCGGCGCCGTGCGGGCCAATCCGGTGTACTCGGCGCGGGCCAGCTCGACCAGGTCGTGCAGCCGGCGCGGCAGGCGGGACACCTCGTCGCGGTCGAGCAGCCACGCGTCGAGCGCGTCGACCAGGCTCGTCACCACCCCGGCCTGGCCGCGCTGGTGCAGCGCGAGGTCGGGGCGCAGCAGCACGAACCGGCGGTGCACGAACTTCAGCACCTGGACCTCGTGCCACTGGGCGGGCCGCAGCGAGACGTGCCCGGTGCGGGTGGACGGCGCGGGCAGCAGGAACACGCCGTCGACCAGGCGGGCCGTCCAGTTCGCGGAGAACGCCGCCGTGGCCTGTTCCGCCTCGATCGAGCCGTCGAACTCGCCGCCCAGCAGCCCGTCGACCAGCTCCGCGCGCACCCGCGCGACCGCGGCGGCGAACGCGTCGTCGTCGACGATCCAGGCGTCCTTGGCGTGCATGCGGCGGCGGAGGCGCTCCAGCGAGCGGCCCGGGCGGCGCAGGTCCGCGTACAGCGTCTCGTCGTCCAGCGACGCCAGCTCCACCGCGTGCTCGAGCCACTGCCCCAGCTCCGCGGCGACCGGCGCGTGCTGCAGGACGCCGATGCGGTGGAAGTCCTGCAGGTCGTGGATGGCGTAGGCGATGTCGTCGGCGGTGTCCATCACGGACGCTTCGACCGTCTGCTGCCAGCCTTCGACGCGGCCCGCGAAGGCCGCGCGAGCCTGCTCGAAGTCGTCGAGTTCGGTGGCGTAGGCGGAGAACTTGGCCGCGCCGGTGCCCGGCAGGTCGCCCGGCTCGGCCGCCCCGCGCGGGGGCACCGCCAGCTCGGACGGGTGCGGCGCGGGGTGGTGCAGCCGCAGCCACGGGTATTTCAGGACGGCGGCGCGCACCGCGGCCGTCAGGTCCAGCCCGATCGCCGACGGCCCGCGCACGTCGGTCGTGGTGATGATCCGGAACGTCTGCGCGTTGCCCTCGAAGCCGTCGGCGAGGCCGAAGCGGTGGCGGGCGATCCGGTCGAGCGTCTGCTCCCCGAGGTGCCCGAACGGCGGGTGCCCGAGGTCGTGGGCGAGCGCGGCGGCCTCGGCGACGTCGGGGTCGCAGCCGCCGAGCTTGTCGGCCAGCCCGGCGTCCGGCCCGCTGGTGACGCGCTCGGCGATGGCCCGGGCGACCTGCGCGACCTTGAGGCTGTGGGTGAGCCGGTTGTGCAGCAGCCCGGCGCCGCCGGCGCTGACGACCTGCGTCACCCCGCCGAGCCGGGCGAAGAACGGCGACGCGGCGATCCGGTCGCGGTCGATCCGGAACGGGCTGGTCGCCAGGTCGGTGAACCCGCCGACGTTCGCCACGGGATCGCGCCGGGCCGTCCGCGGGTCGGTCTCCTGATCCATGCGCCCGACCTTATCCGCCAGGTTCACCTGAACGGCGGCCAGGCGCGTGGGTACCCCGGAGGTATGCCCCGACGGATGGTCACGACATTGGCGGCGCTCGCGTTCGCCACGGCCGCGTGCGGTACCCCGCCCGGCTCGCCCGGCACGACGACCTCGACCACGGTTTCGACCGCGACTTCGACCTCGGCTTCCGCTCCGGCGAAGCTGATCAAGGTCCCGGACGTCTCCGGCATGAACCACCAGGACGCCCAGAACGCGATGCAGCGCGCCGGGCTCTACAACCTGCGCGAGGTCGACGGCACCGGCCAGGGCCGCGCGCTGGTGATCGACCGCAACTGGCGCCAGACGGGCCAGGACCCGGCGCCCGGCACCGAGGTCCCGGCCGACGCGGTGATCACCTTGACCGCGGTCAAGTACGACGACCGTTAGGCCTCCGGCGGGGTCGTGTACGCCTTCAGCGTGCGGTCGGCCGCCGCCCGGGCCTTGGCCGGGTCCGCGCCCGCCGCGACGTCGGCCTCGTACCACGCCTCGTTCGACGCCGTCATGAAGCGGATGCCGTCGGGCGACATCATCCAGGCCATCGCCGCCTCCGGGTCGACGGCCGTGCCCGGCGCGGACAGGTGCAGGACCAGGCCGACCAGCGCCCCGTCCCAGCCGATGCCGACCGCGCCCGGGCCGAACTCGTCCCAGCGCTCGTCGACGTGCGCCACGTGTTCCAGCTCGAACCGCGTGCCTGAACCCTCCGGCGTCAGCCGGACCTCGATCCAGCTGACGTTGCCACCGAACTCCCAGGTGGCGGCGAAGCTCTTCGGCGGGTCGCAGCGCTCGACCGTGCCGCCCGCGTTGCCCTCCAGCTGGTACTTCCCGCCGACCTTCAGCTCCCCGCTGACCGGCAGGAACCAGCGCGGGATGCGCTCGGGGTCGGTGCAGGCGTCCCACAGGTCGTCGACATCGGTGTCGTAGACCTGGCTGATCGTGAGGACGCGGGCCTCCTTCTCCTCGATCACCCGGTCGCCGAGCGTCCGGCGGACGGCGCTGATCTGGTGGCTGACGTCGATCACGGATCTTCTCCTTGCTCGATGCGGCGCTCGCGCTTGCCGCGGGCGATTTCGGTGGCCAGCGCGTCCAGCGGCGGTGTCCAGTACCGGCGGAACCGGTCCAGCCAGACGTCGACGTCGCGCAACGGATCGTGCCCGACCGCGTACAGCCGTCTCGTCCCGTCCTGGCGGACGACCGCGAAGCCGTTGTCCCGCAACACCTTCAGGTGCTGGGAGACGGCCGGCTGCGAGATGCCGAACTCGGCCCGGATCACCTCGGTCACCGCCCCGGCGGCCCGTTCGCCGTCGGCCAGCAGCTCGAGGATCCGGCGGCGGACCGGGTCGCCGAGGACGTCGAACGCGTGCACCCGGCCAAGGTACAAGTGTCGACTTATATAAGTCAAGGCTGAAACAGTTGCGCCGATGGGGGCAACCCCCGGTGAACATCAGCCGACATCGGTTCCGCTGCGGCACGCGACCCGCGACGATCGGGCTGTGAAGTCGCCACGCGCGGTCCGCTTCGCCTTCCAGCCGCTGTACAGCCTCCACACGGGAGGTGTCGTGGCGCACGAAGCGCTGGCCAGGCCCGGCCGCGGAACCGTCCCCGAGCTGCTCGCGCAGGCGCGCCGCGACGGCAGGCTCGCCGAGGCCGACCTCGGGCTCGCGGTGGCCGCCGTCCGGCAGGACGCCGAAAAGCCGACGTCGCTCCCCCTGCACCTGAACCTCTCGGCCCGCACCCTGGCCGCGCCGCCGGCGATGTACGACGACCTCCTCGGAGAGCTCGGCGACGCGGGCCGGCGCACCCGCGACGTCGTCCTCGAGATCGGGCCGCCGTTCGCGCCGCTGCCGGCCGGCCGCGCGCTCGCGGGCATGCGCGAGCTCACCGAACTCGGCTTCCGGCTCGCGCTCGACGGTCTCGGCCGCGGCGACCTGCCGCTGGGCCTGCTCGTCGAGGCGCCGATCGACCTGGTGAAGCTCGACCGGACCGTGCTGCGCGGGCTGCCGGACGACCCGGCCTCGGCCGCGGTGGTCGAGGCGCTGCTGCACTACACGAACCGCACCGGCACGCGGCTCGTCGCGACCGGCGTGGAGACCGACGCCCAGCTCGACGCCGTCCGCGACCTGGGCGTCCGGATCGCGCAGGGGCACCTGCTCGCGCCGCCGACCGCCGCCGGGCCCGCGCCGGCCCTGCTGACGCGCGGCCGTCCCACGACCGGGGCCCCGGCACCGTGCGTCGGCGACTTCCTCCGCCCGGCGACGACCCTGCCGGAAACGGCGGCGTGCGATGAGGTCCGCGCGGTGCTCGCGGCGGCGGACGCGCCTTCGGGCGTGGTCGGGGTGGACGAGCTGCACCGGCCGCGCTGGTCGGTCGACCGGACCCGGTTCCTGGTGGCGGTCACCGGCCCGTACGGGCACGCGTTGCACGCGAAGCGCCCGGCGGCCCGGCTCGCGGACACCCCGCACACGATCGAGGCCCGCGCCGGCGCGATGGAGTTCCTCGAGCTGGTCACCGACGCCGACTGGGGCCGCACGGGCGACGACGTGGTCGTGGTCGACGAGCTCGGCCGCTGCCTCGGCGTGGTGCTGGTGACCGAGGTGGTCCGCGGCGTGGCCGAGGCGAAGGTCGAAGCGGCCGCGGCACTGAACCCGCTGACGCGGTTGCCGGGCAGCGACACGATCGCCCGCGACGTCGCCCGCCGCATCACGATCGGCGAGCCGTTCGTCGCGGCCTGGCTGGACATCGACGGTTTCAAGGCGATCAACGACACGGCCGGCTTCGCGGCGGGCGACCACCTGATCCGCGAGCTCGGCGCGGCACTGACCGAGCTGGCCGGCGGCCTGCGGCGGATGCGCGTGAGCCACGTCGGCGGCGACGACTTCCTGGTGGTGTGCGACGTCGACGAGATCGCCACGGTGGCCGGGGCGGTGCTGGACCGCGCTTGGTCGGCGGAGGGGCGCCCGGTGACGGTGTCCCTGGCGACGCTGGTCTGCGCGAGCGGCGCGATCGGGTCGTACCAGGAGGTTTCGCGGTTGCTGGCGCCGCTGAAGAAGCGCGCGAAGGCGGTACCGGGCTCGAGCTGGGTGCTGAGCCGCCCGGGCTCGGAGCGGGTGGAAGTGCTGCGCGGCATCGGAACCCGCGGCCTGCAGGCTGCCGCGGGCTGACGCCCCGAGGTGGCCTTCGGTGCGCTCACCGCCCCCAAGGCCGCATTCGAGGCGCATGAGCCGGGCCGCTCTCACTCCCAGTCGAGCGTCAGCTGCGCCTGGATCGCCGCCGCCGCCCAAGCCACGTACTCCTCGTGCCGCCAGCCGCACACCGCCGTCAGGTGGTCGTAGGCCTCGTGCGACATGATCAGCCCGATCGCGTCGGCGAGCCGTCCCACCGAACCACCTTCCGGCGCCAGGCCCGCCGCCGAGAGCCGGCCCGCGATCTCCGTCCGGCGCACCACCGCCAGCTCCGCGCGGACCGCCGCCACCTCCGCGTCCGCCGCGGCCGCGGTCGTGAACGCGCGCCAGATCGGCAGCGATCCGCGCACCCCCGCCGCCACCCGGGACACCACCGCCGGCAGGTCCGCCGGTCCGGCCGGGCCCGCCAAGGCGTCCAGGTTCACCGCGTCCGGGTCGCCCGCGAAGCCGTCGCGGAACGCGGCGAGCAGCAGCTGCGGCTTGCGGCCCGTCTGCGTCACGGTCTCCAGGCTCACCCCGGCCTCGGAGGCGATCTGCCGCATGCTCGTGCCCGCGTAGCCGCGTGCAGCGAACAGCTTGCCCGCCGTCGCCACCACGTGGGCCCGGGTACGCCGGGCGCGGGCCTCGCGCACCGGCGACTCGTAACGGCGCCGCGTGCCCTCGGATTCCGGTATCGTCACTATTGGATAGTACATCGTATCGGTCAATCGTATCGGTCCATCGAGGGGGAGCCATGACTCGCGTACTCGTCTGCGTGCAGCCCGCGCGCGGTCACGTCGGGCCGACCAAGCCGATCGTCGGAGCGCTGGTCGCCGCCGGTCACGAGGTCGCCGTCGTCACCGGTGCGCGTTACCGGGAGACGTTCGAGGAGCTGGGCGCCACCGTCACCGTCCTGCCGGAAGAGGCCGACTTCGACGAGACCGACCTGAACGGCACCATCCCCGGCCGGGCCGGGCGACGCGGGCTCGGTCTCGCGCGGTTCGAGCTGGCCAACTTCGTCCGCGCCATGCCCGCGCAGCTGAGCGTCATCGACGGGCACCAGGCCGACGTCGTGCTGTGCGATCCGCTGATGACGGCCGGGCTGGCCCTGGTCCGGCGCGAACGGCGGCCACGCCTGCTGACGCTGGGGTTCCTGCCGTTCATGCCCCCGGTCCCGACCGGCCCGCCCGGGCACCCCCTGCGCGGTGCGATCTTCAAAGCGCTCGTGCCGTGGGTGACCGGCCCCGCGCAGAGACTGGCGAAAGACCTGCTGGGCGGCGATCCGGGCATGCTGTTCACCGACTGGCCCCTGCACAGCGACGGCGTGCTCCAGATGACCTGCCCGGGCTTCGAGTACCCGCGCCCCGGGGTGCCGCTGCACTTCATCGGGCCGACGACGGTCAGCGCGGCGAGCGAGCACCCGCTGCCGCCGTGGTGGGCCGACCTCGACGGCGGCCGGCCGGTGGTGCACGTGACCCAGGGGACGGTCGCGAACGACGACCTCGGCCGGCTCGTCGAACCCACCATCGACGCGCTGGCCGGCGAGGACGTCCTGGTCGTCGCGACGACGTGCGGGACGCCCCTGCGGCCCGGCCCGCTGCCGGAGAACGTCCGCGTGGCCGATTTCCTGCCCTACGACGAGCTGCTCCCCCGCTGCGCCGCCGTCGTCAGCAACGGCGGGTACGGCGGCGTCAACCACGCCCTCCGCTACGGCGTGCCGCTGGTCGTGGTCGGGGCCAGCGAGGACAAGCGCGAGGTCGCCGCCCGGGTCACCTGGTCCGGGGCCGGGATCGGCCGCGCCCGCGCCTCGGCCGCGCCGCGGACGCTGCGGCGGGCCGTCCGCGCCGTCCTCGATGACCCGCGCTACCGCACCCGGGCCCGGGAGCTGGCCGGCGAAATGGCCGCCGGGCCGGCGATGGACGAGGTGGTGAAGCTGGTCACCGGCTGAGCGTCACGAGCCGTGCGCCGCCAGGTAGCCCGCGAACCGCTCGTCGACCTCCTCGGGCGTCAGGCCGAAGTCCGCCAGGCTGTACCGGTGCACCGGTTTCCGTTCCCCGGTCCGGCTCGCCTCGTGCACCGCCGTCATCGCCGCCCGCGCCTCCGGCGTGAACTCCAGTCCGAAGTGGTCGTACACAGTGGACACGGTGCCGATCGGGTCCGCGACGAAGTCCTCGTACCGCACGTCGAGGAACTGCGCCGGGTCGTGGCGCGCGCGGGCCCAGCTGAATTCGTCGGCTCCGCGGGCCCACAGGTCCAGCTGCCCGCGGCCGATCACCTCGCCGCGGAACTTGTCCGACCAGCCGTCGGCGGCCTTCTCGGCGAGGCTGCACATCGACGCCATGATCGTGCGTGGCGCCCGGTGCGTCTGGATCACCAGCGCGTCCGGGTAGTTCGCCATCAGCGCGTCCAGCGCGAAGAGGTGGCTGGGGTTCTTGAGCACCCAGCGCTTGCCCGCGTCCGGCAGCCCGATCAGCTGCAGGTTGCGCTTGTGCCGGGCGTAGGCGTCCGTCCAGTCCTGTTTGGCCAGCCAGCGCGAGTAGCGCGGCAGGTGCGCGAGGCATTCGAAGGACACCGACCGCATCGACTGGCGCAGCAGCTGCCAGCACTCCTCCACCTGGTCGGCGGACATGTGGTGCACGCCCATGAACTCCGGGTGCTCGACGTGGTGACGTTCGTAGCCGGCCTGGATCCCCTGGAAGATCGGGTTGTCCGCCCACGAAGAACGCGGCGGCCGCGGCTGCGGGACCTCGGCGAGCCACACCTCGAGCCCCTGGTGCGCGGGGTCCTCGGCGAGCAGCCGGTGCAGCGCGGTCGTGCCGGTGCGCGGCAGCCCGGTGACGAAGATCGGCCGCTCCACGCGGACGTCCGCGTACCCCGGGTTCTGCTTCCACGACGCCTCGCTGAGCAGCCGCGCCACGAGCGCCCCGCGCAGGAACGCCCGGTGCACCTTGTTGCCGTACGGCGTCAGTTCCGCGTCCGCGTCGTAGGACTCCAGCAGCACGCGCAGGCCTTCGACGTACTCGTCGCTGCCGAAGTCGCCGAGCCCGGTGAGCTTCGACGCCGAGGCGTGCAGGTCCTCGACGGTGCCGACGTCTTCGCGGCCGGGGAGCATCGATCCTCCTAGTGGTGGTACTCGCCGCCGTTGACGTCGAGGCACTGCCCGGTGATCGCGCGCGCCATCGGCGAGGCGAGGAAGACCACCGCGTCGGCGATCTCGTCGGGCTCGGGCAGTTTGCGCAGGTCGATCGTGGACGCCGTCTCGGCGTAGACGTCCTCCGGCGTGATGCCGCGTTCCTTGGCCAGGTAGCCGAAGTACCACTGGAGGTTCGGCCCCCAGATGTACCCGGGCGCCACGGTGTTGACGCGCACGCCGTCCGGCCCCAGCTCGCTGGCGAGGCTCTGCGAGAGCGACAGCAGCGCCGACTTCGCCATCTTGTAGGCGCCGAACGTCCGCCGCGAGTGCCGCAGCACGGCGGAGTTGATCATCACCAGCGAGCCCTTGCTCTCCTTGAGCGCGGGCAGGAACAGCCGGGTCAGCCGGAGCACCGAGATCGCGGCGGTCTCGAAGCCCGATCGGACGGCGTCGAGGTCCACGGTGGCCAGGTCGGTCAGCGGCGGGACGGCGAAAGCGTTGTGCACCACGGTGTCCACCCGGCCGAACGCCTCGACCGCCTCGCTCACCAGGTTCGCGGCGGAGTCCGCGTCGTCGATGTCGGTGCGCACCGCGACCGCCCGGCGGCCGAGGTCGGTCACCTCCTTCGCGACCTCGCCGAGCCGCGACTCGGTGCGCGCGGCGAGCACGACGTCCGCGCCGGCCCGCGCGCTGCGCACGGCGATCGACCGGCCGAGCCCGGGGCCGATCCCCGAGACGACGACCACCTTGCCCTGCAACACGTTCTCCACGCTCACCCCAGCATCCGGGCGGCGACGGCGTCCTGCCGGGCCGCGATCCGCGCCGTCCACTGCTCCGGCGTCACGCGCGCGTCGGCGTGGTAGGGCAGCCGGTCGGGCAGCTCGTCGGTCTTGACCACCTCGACGACCGGACCGTCGTCCGGGCCGAGGTCGCGGGCCAGCCGCTGCCAGCGGATCTGCACGTACCCGCGCTCGTGGCCGGTCAGCTCCAGCCAGTTCGCCAGGCCGGGGTCGCGCTCGGCGAGCACGAACCGGATCTTGCCGTCCGGGTCGACGCGGGCCTGGTCGGCGGTGAGGCTCGTCTGGTGGTTGATGTAGTCGAGCGAGACGTACCAGAGGCTGCCGAGCTGGATGCCCTGGTACGGCGCGTCCGCGCAGCGGGGCACGGTGACGATCATCGCCTCTTCGGCGCCGAGCTCGTAGTGCCCGGCCGAGGAGAACTGCGTGGTGAGCCCGCCCGGTGTCGAGCGCGGCTCGGTCATCGTGTTCACCGGCAGGTTGTCGTAGAACCACTTCGGGAAGGCGAGGAACGTCTTGAGCCGGCTCAGCAGGATCTTGCCGGTGACGCCGTAGCGCTTGGCCAGCGCGGACCGGTCCGGCACCGGCGGCGCCTGGCCCGCGGTGTCGACGCACCGGATGCGGATCTCGCCACGGCGTTCGGTGGCCCAGTCGCTGTAGACCTCGCGGACCACGAGCATCGACGAGCCCTCGCCGAGGACGAAGTAGTTCGGGCCCGGGTTCTCGCGAGCCGGGCCGAACCGCAGCTCGAAGCGGCCGTCCGGGCCGATCTCGATCGCCCGGTCGTCGAACGCGGCGAGGCTGTCGGGCACCTCCACCGGCGAGTAGTCGCCGTTGAGGACCTGGAAGCTCAGGTCGGCGGTGGTCCCGCGGACGCCGGTGACCAGGTACTCGCGGTCGGCGCGGATGTTCGCGTTGAAGTACAGGGTGTCCGGGTTGTCCAGGCCCATCTTCGTGTACGGGCCGGTGGACGCGGTGAAGTACGGGAAGTCGCGCTGGTAGGCCCAGGCCATCTGCAGCGACGCCCGGATGCTGCCCGCGAGGTAGTCGTAGCCCTCGAGGAGGCCCTGCCCGGTCTGCGCCGGTGGGGCTTCGGCGATCAGCTTCTCGGCCTCGACGATGGCGTCGGCGAACGACCGGGTCAACGAGAACTCGTTCTCGATCATGCCGGGACGGCCCAGCGGTTCGCGAGCAGCCGGTAGCCCGGCAGGGCGTCCCAGGACATCATCGACTCGTAGGTCCGGACGTACCCGATGTGCGAGATCCGCCAGGCGCCGTCGTTGTCGCGGCGGTAGGTGTCCTCGTAGAACGCGGCGCCTTCGATGATCACCTTGTGGTCGGGCACGATGACCTTGTCGGTGAACGACCACCGCCCGGTCGCGGTGTCGCCGTCGACGTCGATCTCCGGCTGACCTGCGTGGTGCACGGTGATGATGCCGTTGCCGAGGCTCTGGGTGAGGAATTCGACGATGGCGTCGCGGCCTTCGAACTGCTTGCCGTCGCTGCCCACGGCGCGCGTCCCGTAGTCGGCCGTGGCGTCGACGGTGAACGTGTCGGCGACCTCGTCCCACAGTTTCAGGTCCACCCCGCGCAGGTACCGGTACTTCAGCCGCTTGATCTCTTCGAGTACGACCAGGTCCATGCACACAGCGTCCCGCACCGCTTGACCAAAGACAAGAACATGTTCTACTTTTTTCCGGTGTCCGTGACCTCGTACGAGCTCTCGCACCTGGCCGCGCTCGAAGCGGAGGCCGTGCACGTCTTCCGCGAAGTCGCGGCGACCTTCGAGCGCCCCGTCCTGCTGTTCTCCGGCGGCAAGGACTCGGTGGTGATGCTGCACGCCGCCGCGAAGGCGTTCTGGCCGGCGCCCCTGCCGTTCCCCGTGCTGCACGTCGACACCGGGCACAACTTCGACGAGGTGCTGCGGTTCCGCGACGAGACCGTCGCCGCCCTCGGCCTGCGCCTGGAGGTGGCGAGCGTGCAGGACGACATCGACGCCGGCCGCGTCGTCGAGGAGACCGGGCCGCGGGCGAGCCGCAACCGGCTGCAGACGGTGACCCTGCTGCGGGCGATCCGCGAGGGCGGCTTCGACGCCGTGTTCGGCGGCGCGCGCCGCGACGAAGAGAAGGCGCGCGCGAAGGAGCGCGTGTTCAGCTTCCGCGACGAGCACGGCCAGTGGGACCCGCGGGCGCAGCGCCCGGAGCTGTGGAACCTCTACAACGGGCGGCACCGCCGCGGCGAGCACATCCGCGTGTTCCCGCTGTCGAACTGGACCGAGCTGGACATCTGGCAGTACATCCGGGACGAGCGGATCGCGCTCCCGCCGCTCTACTACGCGCACCGGCGACCGGTGGTCCAGCGCGACGGCATGCTGCTCGCGGCCACCCGGTTCCTGTCCCTTGTGGACGGCGAGACACCGTACGAGGCGACCGTGCGCTTCCGGACCGTCGGCGACGCCACGTGCACCGGCTGCGTCGAGTCGTCGGCGTCGACACCGTCCGAAGTGGTCGCCGAAGTGGCCGCCACCCGCGTGACCGAGCGCGGCGCGACGCGCGCCGACGACCGGATTTCCGAAGCAGGCATGGAAGACCGGAAGCGAGAGGGCTACTTCTGATGCAGCTGCTGAGGATCGCCACGGCGGGCAGCGTGGACGACGGGAAGTCCACCTTGATCGGCCGGCTGCTGTTCGACTCGAAGGCGATCTTCACCGACCAGCTCGCCGCCGTCGAACGCGCCAGCCGCGACCGCGGCGAGGACTACCCCGACCTCGCGCTGCTCACCGACGGCCTGCGCGCCGAGCGCGAGCAGGGCATCACCATCGACGTCGCCCACCGGTACTTCGCCACGCCGCGGCGGAAGTTCATCATCGCCGACACGCCGGGACACCTGCAGTACACGCGGAACATGGTGACCGGTGCGTCCACCGCCGACCTGGCGCTCGTTCTGGTGGACGCGCGCAAGGGCGTACTCGAACAGTCCCGGCGGCACGCGTTCCTGGCGTCGCTGCTGGGGATCGGCCACCTCGTGGTGTGCGTGAACAAGATGGACCTCGTCGGCTGGTCGCAGGAACGGTTCGACGAGATCCGCGAGGACTTCCGCCGGTTCGCGATGAAACTCGACGTCGCCGACCTGACGTTCGTGCCGGTTTCGGCGTTGCACGGCGACAACGTGGTCCACCGCAGCGCGAGCATGCCCTGGTACGAAGGCACTTCGCTGCTGCACCAGCTCGAGGAGGTGCACGTCGCCTCCGACCGCAACCTCATCGACGCGCGGTTCCCGGTGCAGTACGTGATCCGCCGGTCCGACTTCCGCGGCTACGCGGGCACCATCGCGGGCGGGGTGTTCAAGCCGGGTGACGAGGTCGTGGCCCTGCCGTCGGGGTTCACGTCGAAGGTGCGCGCGGTCTGGGGTCCCGGCGGGCAGCCCCTCGAAGAGGCGTTCACCGGCCAGGCGGTGGCGGTCGAGCTGGCCGACGACCTCGACCTCGGCCGCGGGGCGATGCTGTGCCGCCCGGGCAACCGCGCGGAGTCGGCCCGCGAGGTCGACGCCCTGGTCTGCTGGTTCTCCGAGCGCGCCGCGCTGACGCCGGGCGCGACGTACGCGGTGCGGCACACGACCACCGAGACGCGGGGCACGGTGGAGCGGCTGGAATACCGCCTCGACGTCACCACCCTGCACCGCGACGAGACGGCGGAAGCGCTGTCCCTGAACGACATCGGCCGGATCAGGCTGCGCACGCGTTCGCCGCTGCTGTTCGACCCGTACCGCCGCAACCGGGCCACCGGCGGCTTCCTGCTGGTCGACGAGCACACCGGCGACACGGTCGCGGCGGGCATGATCACCGGCGCACCGGTGTCCCCGGTCGTCTGGCACACCGCGGCCGTGCGGCGCGAAGACCGCCCGACCCGCGGCGCGACGGTGTGGCTCACCGGGCTTTCGGCGTCGGGCAAGTCGTCGGTGGCGGTCGAGCTGGAACGCCGCCTGGTCGCGGCGGGCCGCCCGGCGTACCTGCTCGACGGCGACAACCTGCGCCACGGCCTCAACAAGGGGCTGGGGTTCAGCCCCGAGGACCGCGCGGAGAACGTCCGGCGGGTGGCCGAGGTGGCGCGCCTGTTCGCGGACGCGGGCGTGGTGGCCATCGCGTCGCTGATCAGCCCGTACTCGGAGGATCGGGCCCGGGCGCGAGCGGTCCACGAGGGGCTGCCGTTCGTGGAGGTCTTCGTCGACACGCCCCTGGAGGTCTGCGAAGCCCGCGACCCGAAGGGCATGTACGCGAAGGCGCGCGCCGGCGAGATCACCGGCTTCACGGGCATCGACGCCCCCTACGAGCGCCCGGCGTCGCCGGACCTGGTGCTGCGCCCGGGCGACGGCGACCCGGCGGCGATGGCGGCGGCGATCCAGGCCCTCTTGGACGAGCTCGGCTGAAATCTCTTGCGCGCGCCCCTAGGGTGGGCTGCATGACGTCGGTCAGGCAGGTCCAGGTCACCTTCGACTGCGCGGAACCCGAGCGCGTCGCCCGGTTCTGGTGCGAGGTGCTGGGGTACGAGCTGCAGAGCGCGGGCTTCGCCTGCGTCGACCCCACGGGCGTGGGCCCGCGGCTGTACTTCCAGCGCGTGCCCGAAGGCAAGGCCGTCAAGAACCGCGTGCACCTCGACGTCCGGGTCGGCACCGGGCTCGCCGGCGAAGAACGGCTCGCCGCGCTCGAGGCCGAGTGCGCGCGGCTGGAGGCGCTCGGCGCGAAACGCCTGTGGCTCCAAGAGGCGGACGAGGACAACGAGTCGTGCCTGACGATGCAGGACGTCGAGGGCAACGAGTTCTGCCTCGACTGACGCCTACTCGGCTTCCAGGACGAAGAAGAGGAAGCTCGGGAAGGTGTCGAGGATTTCGAAGTCGCCGGGGAACAGCTCGCGCGCGGCCGGCACGGGATGCGGTTCGCTGATGACGGCGATCCGGAAGCCCGCCGCGGTGAAGGCGTCGGTCATCGCGTGCAGCGGCTTGTTCCAGAACGTCATGTGCGCCTTCCGGCCGTGCAGATCGAACTCGTCGGTCCAGGTGTACGGCTCGAAGTAGTCGGGCCGGGGCCCCTCGTGGCGGTGCGTCAGGTTGACCATCATCGGGTGGTTCACCGAGGCGATCAGCCGGCCGCCGGGCTTCAGGACGCGCCGCAGCTCGGCGAGCAGCGGGTCCCAGTCCCGCAGGTAGTGCAGCACCAGGGACGCGATGACGTCGTCGAACTCGCCGTCGGCGAAGGGCAGCGGGCCGGCCAGGTCGGCGACCCGCAGGTCGGCGCCGTCGCCGAGCCGCCGCCGGGCGTGCGCCAGCATTTCGGCGCTCTGGTCGATCCCGGTCACGACCGCGCCCCGCTCCCGCAGCGCCGCGAACAGCGGGCCGGAGCCACAGCCGGCGTCGAGAATCCGACGGCCGGCCACGTCCCCGGCGAGCGCCAGGGTCGCGGGCCGTTCGTAATAGGCGTTCATCAGGCTGTTTTCGTTCTCGGCCGTGTACGCCTCGGCGAAGTCGTCGTATGCGGCAGTCATGCGGCCCATAGTGCCCGAATCAGCGCGACGGCGTCACGAAGCCCGAGTCGTACGCGCGGATCACCGCCTGGGTCCGGTCGCGCGCCCCGAGTTTCGCGAGCACGTTGCCCACGTGGGTCTTCACCGTCTGGACACCCACGTACAGCGCGCCCGCGATCTCCACATTGGACAGTCCGGCGGCCATCAGCCGCAGCACTTCGCGCTCGCGTTCGGTCAGCCCCGACGTGGCCAGGCCGTCGCCGGCCGGGGTGGAGGCGTGCTGGGCGGCCAGCCGGCGGATCGCCGCCGGGAACAGCAGCGATTCGCCGGTCACGACGGTCCGGATCGCCGCGACGATCTCCTCCGGCCGGGCGCGCTTGAGCAGGAAGCCGCTGGCTCCCGCGACGAGGGCGTCGTACACGTAGTCGTCGTTTTCGAAGGTGGTCACCACGATCACCTTCGGCGGGTCGTCCACGGCGGACATCAGATGGGTGGTGGCCCGGATCCCGTCCACCGCGGGCATCCGCACGTCCATCAGCACGACGTCGGGGCGCAGCCGGGCGACCAGCCCCGGCACCTCCGCGCCGTCGGCGGCCTCCCCGACCACCGAAAGGCCGTCCTCGCTGTCGACGATCGCCCGGAGCCCGGCCCGGATCAGCGGCTCGTCGTCGACCAGCAGCACGCGCACGCTCATCGCTCTCTCCCCCTCCCCCACGGCACCCGCACGACGACCTCCCACCGCCCGTCCACCGGCCCGGCCGACAGCTCACCGCCGAGCACCGCCACCCGCTCGGCCATCCCGCGCAGGCCCCGGCCGCCACCGGAGCGGCGCGGGCCGCTCCCCAGCGGGTTGGCGACCCGCGCGCGGAGCTCGTGCGCCGCGACGCCGACGACCACCGTCACCGGGACCCTACCGGCGTGGCGCACCGCGTTGGTCAGGCATTCCTGCAGGATCCGGTACACCTCGCGGGACACCACCGGCGGCACGGCGGCCAGGTCGCCGCCGAGGTCGGCGGTGACGTCGGTGCCGGCGAGCCGGGTCGTTTCGAGCAGCGCCGGCAGCGCGGCGAGCGTCGGCTGCGGTGCCCGGCCGGGCGCCTCCTCCCGCAGCAGGCCGAGGACGTGGTCGAGGTCGTCGAGCGCGGTGCGGGCGGACTCCTCGATGGCGCCGAGCGCCCGTTCGGTGAAGTCCGGGTCGGTGCGCAGCGTCCGCCGGGCGGCCCCGGCCTGGAGGGTGACGACGCTCAGGGCGTGCCCGACCGAGTCGTGCAGCTCCCTGGCCAGGCGGTTGCGTTCGGCGAGCTGCTCGGTCCGCCGTTCGAGCCGGGCGATCCGGTCGGCGGCGGTCGTCCCGAGCAGCCCGGCCGCCGCCCGGCGCAGCAGCCCGCCGGTCACGCTGACGGCGTAGACCAGCAGCACCAGGCCGAACAGGAGGACCACCGGCAGCCACGCCGAGGCCCAGCCCGCCGGCACGGTGACGGCGTCGCCCTCCCCGGTCCGGAAGAGCTCCCCGGTGAAGACGGCGTTGACCGACAGCCCGATCGCGACGGGGGCGGCGAGGCTGAAGAAGCTGACGACGAACCCGGCGCCGACGTGCAGCACGTACATCACCGCGGCGCGCAGCCGGCCCTGGAGGGTGTGCGGTTTCGCGGGCGCGTCCGGCACCGGGTCGTCGAGCAGCTCGCGGACCGCGGTGGACTCCAGGACGTGGACGGCGGGCAGGAACGCCGTCCCGGCCAGGACGGCCAGGGTGAGCAGGCCGCCGACGACCACGACCCGTTCCGGCGTGACGAGGAACGGCGGCAGCGACGGCACGGCGACCGCGGCGAACAGCAGGTAGGGCACGCTGATGGCGCCACCGAGGACGAGGTAGACCCAGCGGCGGTAGGTCGCCTTGCTCGTCAGGGGCCCGAAGATGCGCACCGGCCGATCTTCGCAGCCCGGCGCCCGGCCGTGCCTCCCTCTTGCGGTGGAACCGCCTCAGCCCTCGCTCTCGGCCGGGGTGACGACGGTGCGGCGGAAGTGGTTGAAGATGACGGAGGTCCGGACGTCGACGATCTCCCGGCGCTGGGTCAGCCGGTCGAGGACGAACCCGCTCAGCTGGTCGTTGTCGGCGACCGCGATGTGCAGCAGGAAGTCGTCGCTGCCGGACATGACGAACACCGACAGCACCTCGGGCAGGCCGGTCACGAAGGCGCGGAAGGATTCGATCACGGCCCGGTCGGGCGGCCGCAGCCGCACGGCGACCATCGCCTGCACGGGCCGGCCGATCTTCTTCAGGTCGACGTCGACGGTGTGCCCGCGCACGATCCCGCGCCGGGTGAGGTCCCGCACCCGTTCGAGGCAGGTGGACTGCGCGATGTGCAGGCGGCGGGCGAGTTCCTTGTTGGTCTGCTTGGCGTCCTCCTGGAGGAGGGTCAGCAGCGCCGTGTCAAGTTCGTCCATCGGGCCGTTCTCCGCTTCGGAGACTCGTGATATTCGGCCTTGTGCTCATTGCGCCGAATCTAGCACGGTATTTGTCGTTCTCTTGCTGCCCGTTGTTTACCGTGACGCCATGATCACCGATTCGCCTCGCCTGGGTCTGTCCGTGTCCGCCGTCCTGGGGGCGGCGCTGATCTGGAGCAGTTCGTTCGCGGTCACCAAGGTGGCGCTGGCGGAGGTCCCGCCGATGACACTGGGCGCGCTGCGGTTCGCGCTGGCGGCGCTGATCCTCGGGGTGGCGGTGCACACGGGCCCGGACCGCCGTCGCCTGCCCTCACCCCGGGAGCGGCTGTTCATCGGCTCGGCGGGCCTGCTGGGGATCACCGCGTACTTCGCGCTGGAGAACGTCGGCGTCGACCTGGCGACGGCGTCCGACGCGACGCTGATCGTCGCTTCGTACCCGATTTTGACGCTGGTCCTGTCCGGCCGCGCCGAATTTTCCCCGGTTCGGCTGACGGGCATGCTGCTGACGATGGGGGGCGTCTGCCTGGTGGTCCGGGGCAACGGCACGCATTCGCTGTGGGGCGACGTGTTCTTGATCGCGGGCGGAGCGGCCTGGGCGGCGTACAACATCCTGGCGCGGCGGGACCGATCCGGGGCTTCGCCGATCGTGGTGACGTATTACCAGACCCTCGCCGGGGCGGCCGGGTTCGTCCTGCTGTCACTATCCGAAGTGGACCGTTGGGTGGTGCCGAGCGGGGCGAACGTGCTGCGGATCGCGTTCTTGGCGGGGTTGTGTTCGGTGGCGGGGTTCTTGTTGTACAACTACGGCCTCCGGCGGCTGGAGGCGAGCGTCGCGGTGAACCTGCTGAACGTCGTCCCGGTGGCGGGGCTGGTGTGGGCGGTGGTGCTGGCCGGGGAACGGCTCGCGCTGGTGCAGGTGCTCGGCGGAGCGGTGGTCATCGCCGGCGTGACACTGGGTCTGCACCGGAAGACCGGAGGCAGCCTTCGGCGAACCGACACCGAAGGCCACCTCGAGTCAGCTCAGTAGGCGACCGCGCGGCTCTCCGCCGCCGCCACCAACCCGTTGACCCACAACGACTGCACCTTCGCCGCCTCGGCCGCGGACGGCTTGGCGTTCTTGCACGCCGTGCCCGGCCCGTGGCCCGACATCAGCTCCGTGCACGGGCCGCTGTAGTGGTCCGGCAGGCCCAGGTTGTGCCCCAGTTCGTGGGCGGCGATGCGGGTCGGGTCGAAGCCCTCCGCCACCTGGCTCGTGTCCAGGTAGATCTGCCCGCGCCCATGGCCGTTCGTGTTCGTGTACGAGCCGCCGCTGTGGATCTCGTGGAACACGATCGTGGCGCTCGTGTTCCGCTTGACCAGCTTCACGTCGGTGACGGCGGCGTTCCAGTTGGCCGCGCCCTGGTCGATCTGGGTGAGGTAGTCCGGGGCGCCCGACGAGCTGTAGTACAGCGTCGTGACCGCGGCCGCCGAAGCGGCCGGGGCGACGGCCAGGCCCAGGCCGAGCGAGGCGGCGACGACCGTGGCCAACGCCACGACCCGGCCGATCACGCGTCCGTTCATCGTGTCTCCTTCGTCCGATTCGCCAGAGCACTTCACCGTGGTTCGCGCGATCAGGTTAGAAGGCCACCACTGCCGGGACCACGGCCGAAAGTCGTTCCCCCGTGGGAGGGAGACCCCTCCCGCCGCCGCGTGAGCCGCCGGTGGCGGCCGCCGTGGTCTGCTCGTGCCCGGCGAAAGGGAACCGATGGACATCTTGCTGGGCCTGCTGACCCTCCCCCTGTACGTGCTCCTGCTGTGGCCGCTCGTCGCCGCGGCCCGGCGCGTGCTCGGCGTCCGGATCGGCACCGTGCGCGCCCTGTGCGCGGCCGCGTTCGGGTGGCTCGTCGCCGGCGGCATCGCGCAGGCGTTCCCCGGTTCGCTGCTGCGCAACGGCGGCGCGGCGATCGGCCTGCTGATCCCGTTGGCCGGCAGCGCTTTCCTCGCGACCCTGATCTTCCTGTTCGTCGTCGAGATGGCGCTGCCGCACGGCGTCGGGCTCGGCCGGCTGCGCGGCCGGTTTTCCCGCACCCGCCGGTACGCGCAGATCAGCCGGATCGCGGTCAAGCACGGCCTCGGCCGCTACCTGACCGGCCGCCGCGAACCCGGCCTCGCGCCGGGCCGGCACGCCAAGCTCGCGCGGTCCCTGCGCCGCGCTCTGGAAGAGGGCGGCGTGACGTTCGTGAAGCTCGGCCAGCTGCTCTCCACCCGCGCGGACCTGCTGCCCCCGGTGTTCGCCGACGAGCTCGCCCGGCTGCAGGACCAGGTCGCGCCCGCCCGCGCCGACGCCGTGTGGGCCCTGCTGGCCGACGAACTCGGCGGCTCCCCCGACGACGTCTTCGCCGAGTTCGACCCCGAACCACTGGCCGCCGCGTCGGTCGCGCAGGTCTACCGCGCGAAGCTGCGCAGCGGCGAAGACGTCGTGGTCAAGGTGCAGCGGCCGGGCGTGCGGGAGCAGGCCGAACGCGACATCGCCATCGTCCGGCGCGTCGCCGCGGCCCTGGAGGACCGCGCGGACTGGGCGCGGTCGCTCGGCGTCGCCGAACTGGCCGACGGGTTCGCCACCGCGCTGGCCGAGGAGCTCGACTTCACCATCGAAGCCCGCAACATCACCGCCGTCGCCGCCACCGGCTCCCCGGACGTCGGGCTGCCGAAGGTCCACAAGGGACTCTCCACCGACCGCGTGCTGGTCATGTCCCGGCTGACCGGCCGGCCGCTCACCGCGGCGAAGGACACGCTGCCCGCGGCCGAGCGCAAGCGGCTCGCGCGGTCACTCCTGCGGTGCCTGCTCGACCAGGTGATGATCGGCGGCGTCTTCCACGCCGACCCGCACCCGGGCAACCTCATGCTGCTGGGCGACGGCCGCCTCGGCCTGCTCGACTTCGGCTCGGTCGGCCGGCTCGACAGCGGGCTGCGCGGCGGCCTGCAAAACCTCCTGCTCGCCCTGGACCGCGGCGACCCGGCGGGCCTGCGCGACGGGCTCCTCGAAATCGTCGACCGCACCGGCGAAATCGACGAACAGCGCCTCGAACGCGCCCTCGGTGCCCTGGTCGCCCGGCACTTCGGCCCCGGCCGCACCCCGGACCTCGACCTGTTCACCGGCCTGTTCCGCGTGGTCGCGGACTTCCGGCTCAGCGTCCCCCCGCCGGTGGCCGCGGTGTTCCGCGCGCTGGCCACGGTCGAGGGCACGCTGGCCGCGCTGGATCCCGGCTTCGACGTCGTCGCCGAGTCCCGCGCGTTCGCCGTCGAGCAGGTCGGCGCCGGGCTGCGGCCGGGCTCGCTCGGCCGCACGGCGGTCGGCGAGCTGACGGCGCTGCTGCCGGTGCTGCGCCGCATCCCCCGCCGCATCGACCGGATCGGCGCGGCCCTGGAGGAGGGCCGGCTGTCGGTGAACGTCCGGCTGTTCTCCGACGAGCGCGACCGCGAGGTGGTCACCGGCCTGGTCCACGAGATCCTGCTGGCCTTCACCGGCGCGGCGACCGGGCTGATGGCGGTGCTCCTGCTGACCGGCTCGGGCGGCCCGCGCATCGCCGCGGACCTGACGCTGCACCAGGTGTTCGGCTACAACCTGCTGGTGATCAGCGCCCTGGTGGGACTGCGGCTGCTCTTCGTCGTGTTCCGGCGTTCCGGACGAGCGTCACGACCAGCCCGGTGAAGCCGGCGAAGAACAGGACCGCGCCGCCGAGCAGCCACCAGCGCAGCGCGGGGTACATCGTGTCTTCGAACGGCGCGCCCGGCAGGCCCGCGTCGGTGAAGGCGGTCGTGCGGGGCAGCGGCGCCGGGCGGACGACCCCGCCGGTGCCGACCACGAACCCGGTGACCGCGGAAAGCGGCGCGACGCCGAGGAAACGCGAATCGCGGGCTCGGCCGGCCGTCCACCGACAGCCGGCCGCCGGTGCAGCAGGCGACGACGTCCCCGGCGACCGCGACGACCCGGAAGACACTGAGCCCGGAACTGTCCGGGTGGGCGAACGCACCACGGTCGGACATGACCACGTCCCCGCGGTGGACCTCTTCGCCATCGCGGGCGCGCACGACGGCGCCACGAGGATGCACACCACGAGGGCGGGCGAGATCCGGCGCGGCTTCGGCGATCCGGGTGGCGCCGGCGGGAACGCGGGTTCGGTCACGACGATCATCGCCCGCCCACCTGCGCCGTTACCCCGCGCGCGGCGCGTACATGATCACCGCGACCCCCGCCAGGCACAGCAAAGCGCCGATGACGTCGTAGCGGTCCGGGCGGTAGCCGTCCGCGACCATGCCCCAGGCCAGCGAGCCCGCCACGAACACCCCGCCGTACGCGGCGAGGATGCGGCCGAAGTGGGCGTCCGGCTGGAGGGTGGCCACGAAGCCGTACACGCCCAGCGCCACGATCCCGCCGCCGATCCACAGCAGACCACGGCTTTCGCGGATGCCTTGCCAGATCAGCCAGGCGCCGCCGATTTCGCACACCGCCGCGGCCAGGAACAGGAGGATCGACCGCAGGACCACTCCGGGATACTAACCTCGTGCCGTTCACGCTGAGTCATCCCGCCGCCGTGCTCCCCCTGGCGCGACGTCCGCTGGTGCCCTCGGCGCTCGTCGCCGGGTCGGTCGCGCCCGACCTCTTCTGGTTCGTGCCGCGGCTCCACAGCGTGGGCCTGACGGACACCCACGAATTCACCGCGGTCCTGTGGCTCGACCCGCTCATCGCGCTCGTCCTGCTGGCCGTGTTCCATGTCCTGCTCAAGCGGCCGCTGCTGGCATTGGCGCCCGGACCACTCGCCGGCCGGCTTCCCCGCCACTTCGACTGGCGGAAGCCGCACTGGATCGCCCTTTCACTGGTGCTCGGCGCCGCCACGCACGTCGGCTGGGACGCCTTCACCCACGAAAGCGGCGGGCCGGCGTTCCTGCGGACCCCGCTCGTCACCGGCGTCGACGTCGGCCGGCTGATCCAGCTGGTCAGCACCATCGCCGGTGCCGCGATCCTCGCCTGGTGGCTGTGGCGCTGGTACCGCACCGCGCCGGTCGCGCCGGCACCGCCGGGCACCCGCCACCGCAGGGCCGTCGCCGCGTTCCTGGCGGCCGGCACGCTCACCGGCGGGCTCCTCGAAGTGCTGCCGTTCCTGGCCGACCACGACCCGATGACCCGCGCCGGCGTCGTCGGCAACGCCACTTACCTGCTCGTCACCGGTTCCTGCAGCGGGTTCTTCGCCGCCCTCGTGCTCTACGCGCTGGCCTGGCACGCGCGGTATATGGCGTTATACGCAAAGCGGGCCACCTCGGAAGGTGACCCGCTCGACGCGAACGAACTCAGACGGTGAAGCCGAGGGCGCGCAGCTGCTCGCGGCCGTCCTCGGTGATCTTCTCCGGGCCCCACGGCGGCATCCAGACCCAGTTGATCCGGAAGTCCTTGACCAGCCCGCCGGAGGTCAGCGCCGCCGACGTCTGGTCTTCGATGACGTCGGTCAGCGGGCAGGCCGCCGACGTCAGCGTCATGTCGATGGTCGCGGTGTTGTCCGGCTCGACGCGGATGTCGTAGACCAGGCCGAGGTCGACGACGTTGATGCCGAGCTCGGGATCGACGACGTCGCGCATGGCCTCTTCGACGTCCTCGAGCTTGGCGAGGTCGAGGTCCTGCGTCGCGGTGGTCTCGGCGTCGAGGTCGGCGGCGGTCCGGCCCTCGCGAGCGTCGGTGGCGGTGTCTTCGGTCATGCCTGTCCATCTCCACTGGTCGTCCGGGCGACGGCGTCCTTGAAAGCCATCCAGCCGAGGAGGGCGCACTTGACGCGGGCCGGGTACTTGGCGACGCCCGCGAAGGCGATCCCGTCCTCCAGCACGTCCTCGTCCGGCTCGATCTTTCCCTTGCCCTGCATCAGTTCCACGAAGGCGTCCATGGTGGTGAACGCTTCTTCGAGTGTGTGGCCGACGACGAGGTCCGTCATGACCGACGTCGAGGCCTGGCTGATCGAGCAGCCCTGGCCGTCGTAGGAGACGTCGGTGACCTTCCCGTCGTCGAGCTTGACCCGCAGCGTCACCTCGTCGCCGCAGGTCGGGTTGACCTGGAACGACTCGGCGTCGAACGGGTCGCGCAGGCCGCGGCCGTGCGGGTTCTTGTAGTGGTCCAGGATGATCTCCTGGTACATGCTCTCCAGGTTCACCGGGCCACTCCGAAGAACTTCTGCGCCTCTCGCACCCCTGCCACCAGTGCGTCCACTTCGGACAGGTCGTTGTACAGGTAGAACGACGCCCGCACGGTCGCTTGGGCGTTGCACGCGCGGTGCAGCGGCCACGCGCAGTGGTGGCCGACGCGGACGGCGATGCCGAGGCTGTCGAGCACTTGGCCGGCGTCGTGCGGGTGCACCCCGTCGATCACGAACGACACCGTCGCGCCGCGGTCCTTCAGGTCCGTCGGCCCGATGATCCGCACACCCGCGATGGCGCCGATGCCCTCGATGGCCGCCGCGGCGAGCTCGTGCTCGTGCGCGGCGATCCGGTCCATGCCGATGGCCGAGAGGTAGTCGACGGCCGCGCCGAGGCCGATGGCCTGCGACGTCATCGGCACGCCCGCCTCGAACCGCTGCGGCGGCGGCGCGAAGGTGGAGCCCTCCATGCGGACCATCTCGATCATCGAGCCACCGGTGAGGAACGGCGGCATCGCTTCGAGGAGTTCGGTGCGGCCGTAGAGCACGCCGATGCCGGACGGGCCGAGCATCTTGTGCCCGGAGAACACCGCGAAGTCGACACCCAGCGCGTGGAAGTCGACGGCGAAGTGCGGCACCGACTGACACGCGTCGAGCACGGTCAGCGCGCCGACGGCCTTCGCCTTCTCGACGAGCAGCGAGACGGGGTTGACCGTGCCGAGCACGTTCGACTGGTGCGCGAACGCGACGACCTTGGTCTTCGAGGTGATCAGCTCGTCCACATCGGACAGATCGAGGCGGCCCTCGGGAGTCACCTTGAACCACTTCAGCGTGGCACCGGTGCGCTGGCACAGCTGCTGCCACGGCACGAGGTTCGCGTGGTGCTCCATCTCGGTGATGACGATCTCGTCACCCGGGCCGACCACGAACCGCGAAGCTTCGGGACCGGCCGTGGCGGCGTTGCTCATCGAGTACGCGACGAGGTTGATGCCCTCGGTCGCGTTCTTGGTGAACACCAGCTCCTCGGGGTCGGCGCCGACGAACTCCGCGATCTTCGCGCGCGCGGACTCGTAGGCGTCCGTCGCCTCTTCGGACAGCTGGTGCGCACCGCGGTGGACGGCGGCGTTCGACGTGAAGACGTAGTCGCGTTCGGCGTCGAACACCGCGGTCGGGCGTTGCGAGGTCGCCCCGGAGTCCAGGTACACCAAGGGTTTCCCGTCGCGGACGGTGCGCGACAGGATGGGGAAGTCGGCCCGCAGGGCCGCCACGTCGAGTGGCACAGAGCTGGCCGAGGTGGTGGTCATCGGGCCGACTCCTCTCATTCTCGGTGTCCTACTGGGAAAACGTCAGAGCGCGGCCGGCTCGGGCTTGCCGGCGTACTTGACGTAGCCGTGCTCCTCCAGCTCGTCGGCCAGCTCCTTGCCGCCCGACTCGACGATCTGGCCGCCGGCGAAGACGTGCACGAAGTCCGGCGTGATGTGCCGCAGGATCCGGGTGTAGTGCGTGATCAGCATGACGCCGACCTCGCTGTTGGCCTTGTAGTCGTTCACACCCTGGGAGACGACGCGCAGGGCGTCGACGTCGAGGCCGGAGTCGGTCTCGTCGAGGATGGCGAACTTCGGCTTGAGGAGCGCCAGCTGCAGGATCTCGTGGCGCTTCTTCTCGCCGCCGGAGAAGCCCTCGTTGACCGAGCGCTCGGCGAACTCCTGCGAGATCTCGAGCTTGCCCATCTCCTCCTTGACCTCCTTGACCCACTGGCGCAGCTTGGGAGCCTCGCCGCGGACCGCGGTGGCCGCGGTGCGGAGGAAGTTGGACATGGACACGCCGGGCACCTCGACCGGGTACTGCATGGCCAGGAACAGGCCGGCGCGGGCGCGCTCGTCGACGCTCATCTCGAGGACGTTCTCGCCGTCGAGCAGCACCTCGCCGGAGGTCACCTGGTACTTCGGGTGGCCGGCGATCGCGTAGGACAGGGTGGACTTGCCGGAGCCGTTGGGGCCCATGATCGCGTGCGTCTCGCCCGACTTGATGGTCAGGTTCACGCCCTTGAGGATCTCCTTGGCGCCTTCGTCGGTGTCGACCGAGGCGTGCAGGTCCTTGATTTCCAGGGTAGCCATTCTTCGTTTCCTAAAAGTCTGCGGTGGGCGGCGTCAGGCGCCGACGGCTTCGAGCTCGGCCTCGATCGCGGCTTCGAGGCGCTCGCGCACCTCGGGGACGTCGATCTTCACCAGGATCTCGTGGAAGAACCCGCGCACGACCAACCGGCGGGCGGCTTCTTCGGCGATTCCGCGCGACTGGAGGTAGAACAACTGCTCGTCGTCGAACCTTCCCGTCGCGCTCGCGTGGCCGGCGCCTTCGATCTCGCCGGTCTCGATCTCGAGGTTCGGCACCGAGTCCGCGCGGGCACCCGGTGTGAGCACCAGGTTGCGGTTGAACTCGTAGGTGTCGGTGGCTTCGGCCGCGGCGCGGATCAGCACGTCGCCGATCCACACGGTGTGCGCGCCTTCGCCCTGCAGCGCGCCCTTGTAGCCCACGCGCGACTTGCAGTTCGGCACCGCGTGGTCGACGAAGAGGCGGTGTTCCTGGTGCTGGCCGCCGTCGGCGAAGTAGACGCCGAGCATCTCGACGTCGCCGCCCTTGTCGGCGAAGGTCGCCGTCGGCGAGACGCGGACCAGGTCACCGCCCAGGGTGATGACCGTGTGCTTGAGCGAGGCGTCGCGGCCGAGCTTCAGGTGCTGCTCGGAGACGTGCACCGCGTCGTCGGCCCAGTCCTGGACGCTGACCACGGTGATCTTCGCGCCGTCGCCGATGACGAACTCGACGTTGTCGGCGTAGGTGCCGGAGCCGACGTGGTCGAGCACGATGAGAGCTTCCGCGAACGCCTCGGCGCGGACCTGCAGGTGCCCGTAGGCGACCTTGTCCTCGCCCGGGCCGTGGATGCGCAGCACCGACGGCTTGGACGCCTTGGTCTCCTTGGGCACCGTCACGATGGTGGCCTTGGTGAACGAGGAGTACGCCTGGGCGGCGATGCGGTCGCTCGGGACGCCGGCCTGGCCCAGCCGCGGGTCGTCGCGGCCGACGGTCACGATGCCCAGCTCGGGCGCGGCGTCGGCGTCGAGGGTGATCTCGCCGGTGGCGACCGCGCTGCCGTCGTGCAGGCCGCGCAGCCGCTTCATCGGCGTGAAGCGCCAGTTCTCCTCACGGCCGCTCGGGACCTCGAAGGCCTCGACGTCGTAGGAGGTGAAGCGCTCCGCGCGGGAGGCCGCCGGAATGACGGCCCCCTCGCGCAGAGACTCCGAAACGTTGTTCTCGGTTACCGACATGACTAGCCGACGGACCCTTCCATCTGGAGCTCGATCAGGCGGTTCAGCTCGAGCGCGTACTCCATCGGCAGCTCACGCGCGATGGGCTCGACGAACCCGCGCACGATCATCGCCATCGCTTCGGCCTCGTCGAGGCCGCGCGACATCAGGTAGAACAGCTGCTCTTCGCTGACCTTGGACACCGTGGCCTCGTGGCCCATGGACACCTCGTCGTTGCGGATGTCCACGTACGGGTAGGTGTCCGAGCGCGAGATCGTGTCGACCAGCAGGGCGTCACAGACCACGCTGGAGCGCGAGTGGTGCGCCCGCTTCGCGACGCGGACCAGGCCGCGGTACGAGGTGCGGCCGCCGCCGCGCGCCACCGACTTCGACACGATCGTCGAAGAGGTGTACGGCGCGAGGTGCTCCATCTTGGCGCCCGCGTCCTGGTGCTGGCCCTCGCCCGCGAACGCGACCGAAAGGACCTCACCCTTGGCGTGCTCGCCCATGAGGAAGACCGACGGGTACTTCATCGTCACCTTGGAACCGATGTTGCCGTCGATCCATTCCATGGTCGCGCCCTCTTCGCACTTGGCGCGCTTGGTGACCAGGTTGTAGACGTTGTTCGACCAGTTCTGGATGGTCGTGTAGCGGCAGCGGGCGCCCTTCTTGACGATGATCTCCACGACCGCCGAGTGCAGCGAGTCGGACTGGTAGATCGGCGCCGTGCAGCCCTCGACGTAGTGCACGTACGCACCTTCGTCGACGATGATCAGGGTCCGCTCGAACTGGCCCATGTTCTCGGTGTTGATCCGGAAGTAGGCCTGCAGCGGGATGTCCACGTGCACGCCCTTCGGCACGTAGATGAACGAGCCGCCGGACCAGACCGCCGTGTTCAGCGCGGAGAACTTGTTGTCGCCGGCCGGGATGACCGAACCGAAGTACTCCTGGAACAGCTCCGGCTGCTCGCGCAGCGCGGTGTCGGTGTCCAGGAACAGGACGCCCTGCTTCTCGAGGTCCTCGCGGATCGAGTGGTAGACGACCTCGGACTCGTACTGGGCCGCGACACCGGCGACGAGGCGCTGCTTCTCCGCCTCGGGGATGCCGAGCTTGTCGTACGTGTTCTTGATGTCCTCGGGAAGGTCTTCCCAGCTCGCCGCCTGCTTCTCGCTGGAGCGGACGAAGTACTTGATGTTGTCGAAGTCGATCCCGGAGAGGTCGGCCCCCCAGTTGGGCATGGGCTTCTTCTCGAAGAGCTTGAGCGCCTTCAGTCGCGCTTCGCGCATCCACTCCGGCTCGGACTTCTTCCCGGAGATGTCGGTGACGACATCTTCGTTCAGCCCGCGACGGGCGCTGGCGCCCGCCTCGTCGGAGTCGGCCCAGCCGAACGCGTACTTGCCAAGGGACTCGATGGTCTCTTCCTGGCTCAGTGGCGCGGTGGTGGGAGTGCGCTGCTCGGCAGCGGCAGTCATGCGGGTTTCCCTCCATTCGGGATCCGTGCTGTGCGCCCCGGGAACAGCGGCTTCGCCGCCGCCCTCGAAGGCTCTGTGCTTGCCGGCTCGGGATGGGCCGGCTGACCCGCCGTGACGGGTACGTGGGTGGTGCACGCGGAGTCCCCGCGTGCGATGGTCGCCAGCCGCTGGACGTGGGTGCCCAGCAACTTGGCGAACGCCTCCGTCTCGGCCTCGCACAGCTGCGGGAACTCCGCGGCCACGTGGGCGACCGGACAGTGGTGCTGACAGAGCTGGGCCCCGGTGTTCTGTCCGGGACCGGGCGCTTCTTTCGAAGCTTGCAGCGCGCCGATCTGACGGGTCGACGCAGCGTAGCCTTCCCTGCTCAGCGCGGTCGCGAGGGCCTCCGCGCGCGACGCCGGATCACCCGGTCCGGTGATCGCGGAGCGGTGCGGGCCGACCAGCTTCTCGATGCGCTGCTCGGCGAAGGCGCGCACGGCGTCTTCACCGGCGTGCTCGGCCAGGAAGCGGATGGCGGAGACGGCGAGGTCGTCGTAGGCGTGCCCGAAGCGGGCGCGGCCGGGCTCGGTCAGCAGGAAGAGCTTCGCCGGGCGGCCCCGGCCCCGGGGGCCCCGCCGCGGCGCGTCCCGCGTCTCGGCTTCGCCATCCGCGAGAAGTGCGTCCAGGTGCCGGCGGACGGCGGTGGGGCTGATCCCGAGCTGCTCGGCGACCACGACGGCGGTCATGGGACCCTGTTCCAGCAGCAGCCGGGCGACCTCCTGGCGGGTCTTGCCATCGGCGCTGACCTGCGACGGAACGTGCGGGTGCTGGGCACGCGGCAGATCGCCGCCCGCCTGGTCGCCCGCCGCCGTCTTTTTCACAACACAAGTGTGTCTTATTTCCCCGCGGTCGGCAAAGGCGGGGTGTCCGGCAGTGACCCGACTCACTCGGGGGCGGACCGATACCCTGCACGCGTGGCAGTGGGCGAACAGGAACAGCAAGTGGCACGGCTCGAAACCGGGAGTGCCCACCCGGTGACGCTCTCCCCGGTCCACCCCCGCGAACCGCTGCCCCTGGAGGCCGACGAACAGCGCGGGCTGAACGTCGTCCGCCGGTTCGGCACGGTCGGGTCGCTCTTCCTCGCGCTCGGCTCCCTCGGCGCCGGCGCCGCCCCGGTGATCAACCCGGTGCAGGAGATCCCGGTGCTGCGGCTGTTCACCCGGATCCCGACGGTGTCGCTGGCCATCGCCATCTCCGGGATGGGCATCCTGGTGCTGAGCTGGCTGATGCTCGGCCGGTTCGCCCAGCCCAGCCGCACGCGGCTGGCGTCACAGGGCCAGCTCGCGCGCACCATCGCGCTGTGGGTGCTGCCGCTGCTGGTCATCCCGCCGCTGTTCTCGCGCGACGTCTACAGCTACCTGGCGCAGAGCGAGATCGTGCACCGCGGGATGGACCCCTACACCCTCGGCCCGGCGCAGGCCCTCGGCGTCGCGGACAAGTTCACCGCCGGCGTGTCGAACATGTGGCGGGAGACGCCGGCGCCGTACGGGCCGGTCGTGCTGCGCCTCGGCGGCTGGCTCGCCCCGCTGGCCGGCAACAGCATCGCGGTCGGCGTGCTGCTTCAGCGCGTGCTCGCGCTGGCCGGCGTGGTCCTCATCGTCTGGGCGCTGCCGCGGCTGGCGCGGCGGTTCGGCGTGCAGCCCGCGACCGCGCTGTGGCTCGGCGCCCTGAACCCGCTGCTGATCTTCCACTTCGTGGCCGGCGCCCACAACGACGCGCTCGCCGTGGGCCTGATGCTCGCCGGGCTGGAGGTGGGCATCCGGCGGCTGCCGATCCGGGTGAAGGGCGACACCCCACCCCCGCTCGCGCGCGGGGAGCTGCTGTACATCGGCCTCGGCGTCGCGATCATCACCCTCGGCGTCGCGGTGAAGCTGCCCGCGGTGTTCGCGTTGCCGTTCTTCGCCGTGATGGTGGCCCGGCGCTGGCACGGCCGGCTCAAGGACCTGTTCGTGGCCGGCGTGCCGATGGCGCTGTGGTTCGGCGTGGTCCTGGTGGCCGTCTGCTTCGGCACCGGGCTCGGCTTCGGCTGGTTCGGGGCGACGTTCAACACCCCCGGCCTGGTCCGTTCGTGGATCTCCCCCACCGCCGAGCTGGCCAACCTCTCCGGCGTCCTCGGCATCGCGCTCGGGCTCGGCAACCACACGAACGCGCTCGTGCCCATCCTCGGCGCGCTCGGCTACCTCGTCGCCGTCGGGATCACCTTCAAGTTCCTCTGGGACAGCTTCAAGTGGCGCTACCGGCCGATCATCGGGCTCGGCGTCTCGATGGGCGCGGTGATGATCCTGCAGATCAACCTGCAGCCCTGGTACGTGCTCTGGGCGGTGATCCCGCTCGCCGCCGCGGCCGGGACGTCGCGGTTCCGGGTGGCGGCGGCGGTGCTGTCGGCCGCCCTGCCGTTCCTCCTCCCGCCCACCGGCAGCACCTTCGACGGCCGCCCGTACGTGCTGCCGTTCGCCTACGTCGCGGCGATCGTCGTCTGCGGCGGCGGGATGCTGATCGTGCGGCGGCTCGCGCCGGTGTTGCTCTCCCGGCCGTCCCCGCGGGTGCCCGCGCGGGCCGACGCCGTATCGTGACCCGATGTGAGTGTCCCCGCCGTCGAGATCACCGGGCTGGTCAAAAGCTACGGCTCCACCCGCGCGGTCGACGGCCTCGACCTGCGGATGGAGCGCGGCAGCCTGCTCGCCCTGCTCGGCCCGAACGGGGCCGGGAAGACCACCACCGTCGAGATCTGCGAAGGCTTCCTCCGCGCTGACGCCGGTTCGGTGCGCGTGCTCGGCCTCGACCCGGTCCGCGAGTCGGCCGCGCTGCGGCCCCGCGTCGGGATCATGCCCCAGGGCGGCGGCGCCTACCCCGGCGTCCGCGCCGACGAGATGCTGCGCCTGGTGGCGTCCTGCGCCGCGACCCCGCTGGACCCGGAGTGGCTGCTGGACGTCCTCGGGCTGGCCACCGTGCGGCGGACGCCGTTCAAGCGCCTCTCCGGTGGCCAGCAGCAGCGGCTTTCGCTGGCGTGCGCCCTGGTCGGGCGGCCGGAACTGGTGTTCCTCGACGAGCCGACGGCGGGCATGGACCCGCAGGCCCGGCGACTGGTGTGGGACCTGCTGGGCGCGCTGCGCGCCGACGGCGTCTCGGTGCTGCTGACCACGCACCTGATGGAGGAGGCCGAGGCGCTGGCCGACACGGTGGTGATCGTGGACCACGGCAAGGTCGTCGTGTCCGGCGCACCGCAGTCGCTGACGATGGACGAGACGGGCAACGCGGGGCTGCGCTTCAAGGCCCGCACGCGGCTCGACACGGCCCTGCTGACCGCGGCGCTGCCGGAGGGCTACACGGTGCGCGAGTCGGCGCCGGGGACGTACGTGGTGCTGGGCTCGGTCGACCCGCAGGTCGTGTCGACGGTGACGGCGTGGTGCGCGCAGCAGGGCGTGCTGCCGGAGGAACTGCAGGTCGGCAAGCGGACCCTGGAAGAGGTCTTCCTGGAGCTGACCGGACGGGAGCTGCGGGCATGAGCGTTTTCGAGCCCGGCGTTTTCGCTCCGGCGCCCGGACGGGGGTCCCTGGGCCGGATGCTGCGCACGCACGCGCGCGTCGAGGTGAGCCTGACGTTGCGCCACGGCGAGCAGGTGCTGCTGACGCTGTTGATCCCGCTGGCGTTGCTGATCGGGCTGTCCCTGCTGGACATCCTCCCGGCGTCTTCGCTCGGCTCGACGTCCAAAGTGGACTGGATCACGCCCCGGATCCTGGCGCTGGCGGTGATGTCGTCGGCGTTCACCGGCCAGGCGATCGCCCTCGGCTTCGACCGGCGCTACGGAGTGCTGAAGCGGCTCTCGGCCACGGCGCTGCCGCGCTGGCTGCTGGTGGCCGGGCGGCTCGCGGCCGCGCTGGTGGTCGTGGCCCTGCAGTCGGTGATCATCGGCGTGGTGGCGGCGTTCCTGGGCTGGTCGCCGTCGCTGTCCGGGCTGCTGTCGGCGGTCCTGCTGCTGGTGCTCGGAACGTTGGCGTTCGGGGCGCTCGGTGTGCTGCTGGGCGGCGCTTTGCGCGCGGAAGCCGTGCTGGCGCTGGCGAACATCGTGTGGTTCGCACTGCTGCTGGCGGGCGGGATCCTGCTGGCGCCGGCTTCCCTGCCCGCGGGGCTGGCGCGCGTGGTGGAACTGCTGCCGTCGGGCGCGCTGGCGGAGGGGATGCGAGCGGCACTGGTGGACGGGGCGTTCGCTCCCGGCCCGATGGCGGTGCTGGCGGTCTGGGCGGTTCTCGCGGGGGCGCTGGCTTCGCGCACGACGAAGCTCACCTGAGCGGGTTTGTAAGGGGTTTGTACGAGTCCCGTGTGGACGGGTAAAACTGACCTCACGCCCCGATGTCGCTCCTGAGAGGGTGCTGCGGTCAGGATCCGCACCCGAGGGGGCAGTCACATGGTTTCGAAAACGCGCGTCTTCTTGTTCATGCTGGTCATGCTCGCGGCGATGATCGGGCTGATCGTCCTGCTCGTGTCGCTCGGCGTCGCCGCCTTCTGGGTCAAGACCATCCCGGTCGCCGTGCTGCTGTTCGCCGGCATCTTCGCGCAGTCGATGGGGCTGTTCCAGAAGAAGGCCAAGAAAACCGAGTGACCTTGGACCCGCCGCGGTCGCGACTTGGCCCTTGCGGCCGCGGCGCCGGTAGCACTTCGGCAAATCGCAAGGAGAGCTGATCAATCCCACCGCCAGACTATGGCGATTCGGGCGCCCGGCAGCAGATTCCGCGCCGGCAACTCGGCGTAATTCGACGACGATACGGTCAACGCCCAGGGCGACCCGACGGGCGGCTCCTCGTACATCTCCGACTCGGACCCGCCCACGTACCCCCAGCACCTACTGGGAACGCTGTCAGCGGAGAATTGCACGCGAATCAGCACTTCACGGGCACCCTGACCACTGATGGTCGTCTCGGAGAAACTGGTGTATTGCGCCGGGTGTTCATATCGAGACCGGGTGGCGATGAATCCGTACTCGCCTTCGTCCAGCGGAGTCGCCAGCAGCACGTCGATCAATAGCACGTCGCCTTCTTCGGACGCGGTGACGAGCTTGACCTTGCCGATGGTGCAGTTGAGGTACGGCTGCACGTGGACCTTGCCACTACCGAGGTGCGTCTCCCCTCTACGCGCCGCGGCCCTGACTACATAGCGATCAACTCCGTCGCCCGTCGCCCTGATCCACCGTTCGGTGGTACGGGTTTCTCGCGTCCCCTTCCCGCTCACGAAGGAAGTGACCACCAGGCGATCCAGGTAGATCGGGTCCCAGAGGCCGTTGTGAGCTTCACCGCGCGGGAGTGGCGTCTTCTGCGTCGCCATCCACAAGGCCCGCAACTCGTCCACGTCGCCGGCCAGGAAGCGACCGACCTTCTCGACGAGGTTCCACGTTGGCACCCGTGCCCCCCGAAGCATCTCGTTGACTGTAGTGTGACTGATGCCACCGATCCCACCGGCGATCTTTCGGGTGCTCGGCTTCCCCGCCTTAAGATGCAACTTCCTCAAGGCTGCGGCAAGGGATTCTTCGGGAGTCATAGTCGCCACCTCCACAGAGACATCGCAAATCGTAACGACTTGTAAGATCATCGTAAACAACTGTAAGAATGATTCTTTTACATTGATCTTTCCTCGCCGCCATGCTTGGTTCGCATACTTCGCAGCGAACAAGGAATCGGCGAATGAACAAGAAGAATCGATCTTCGACCCGAGCCAGTCAGCCGCACACGTTGGTCACCGCTGGCGGAGTGGCGGTCGTCTCGCTCGGCGTGACGGCATGTCTGCTGGCGTGGCTGAGCGGGGAATCGCTCCCACTCGCGATCTTGACGTCCGGAGCCGCGATGGCGGCCTCGATGAACGCGCTTGTCGCCGTGGCCACTTTCCTCGCCGGCCACCCTCGCGACGACGAAGTCCGAGGCAAGGACGGCACGCGGAAGAACCAGGCACCGGAGCCCGGCAAGACCGAGTGACCTTGGTCCCTTGCGCCCGCCTCGCCGTTCTGGGCGCCCGGACCTGCCGAAAGCGCGTTTTCCGCGCGCTCTACCATCGATGCCGTGCCGTTCACCAGCCTCGTCGCCCGCCTGCCGTATCCCTCCGCCACTGTGCAGCGGGCCGTCGGGATCGCCGCGGTCCTCGCGCAGGCGCTGATCGGCGTCACCGGGTCCATCGTGCGCGTCACCGGGTCCGGGCTCGGCTGCCCGACCTGGCCCGAGTGCGTCGCCGGCAGCCTCGTGCCGAAGCACGACTCCGGGATCGACGCGCTCAACCAGTGGATCGAATTCGGCAACCGGCTGCTCACCGGCGTCGTCATCCTGGTCGCCGCCGTCGCGGTCGTCACCGCGTGGCGCGTGCAGATCGACCACCCGGGCCGCAAGCGCCTGGTCAAGCTGGCCTGGACGATGCCCGGCGGCGTCGTGCTGCAGGCCGTCGTCGGCGGCCTCACCGTGCTCGCGAAGCTGGAGTGGTGGACCGTGGCGATCCACTTCCTCGCGACCACCCCGCTCGTCTGGCTGGCCGTCCTGCTGCTGCGCGCGTTCCGCGAAGGCGACGAACCCGCGCGGCCGCTGGTCCCCGCCTCCGGCCGGGGCATCCTCGTCGCGCTCGCCGCCGTGATGTGGCTGGTGCTGGCGGCGGGCACCACGGTGACCGGCGCCGGCCCGCACAGCGGCGACCTCAACACCCACCGCCTCGACGCCCCGTTCGAGGCGCTCGCCCAGGTCCACGGCGGACTGCTGGTGCTCTACCTGCTGCTGCTCGCGGTGTTCGGCCTCCAGCTGCTGCGCGTCGGCGCCCCGAAGAGCCTCTGGCGGCGCTACACGGTGGTGTGGGTGGTCGCCGTCGCGCAGGGGGGTCTCGGTTCGCTGCAGTACGCGCTGGGCGTGCCGGAGGCGATGGTGTCGTTCCACGTCCTGGGCGCGATGGCGGTCATCGTCGCGACGGCGTCCCTGTGGACCGGCAGCCGCGACCGTGGCCCGGTGACATCGCTGGCAGCGGCGCCCCGCGAGCTCACGGCCGCCTGACGGCAACGCGGGCTTAACTCCGCGTCGGCGTGCGCGTCCCGGCCGTGTATTACTGTTCGCGCCATGACGTCGCGCACTGCGCCCAAGCCGCTCATCTCCCACCGCCGCGGCACCGGCGAGATGATCGTGCTCAAGACCTTCCTGCTGGTGCCGTTCGCGGCCCTGCTCATCGCGGTCCCGCTGGTCTGGGGCTGGGGCATGAGCTGGATCGACCTGATCCTCGCGGCGGCGTTCTACACGTTCGCGACGCTCGGGGTGACGGTCGGCTTCCACCGGTACTTCACCCACGGCGCGTTCAAGGCGTCGCGGCCCCTGCGGGTGGTCCTGGCCATCGCGGGCAGCATGGCGGTGCAGGGCTCGGTGATCTTCTGGGTGGCCAGCCACCGCCGCCACCACGCGTTCGCCGACCGCGAGGGCGACCCGCACTCGCCGTGGCTGTTCGGCACCTCCCCATCAGCCCTCCTGCGCGGCTTCTGGCACGCGCACATGGGCTGGATGTTCGGCCGCGAGGTGACCAACGCGGACCGCTTCGCCCCGGACCTGGTGGCGGACGCGGACGTCCGCTGGGTGAACCGCTACTTCTGGTTGTGGATCACGCTGAGCCTGGCCCTCCCGGCGGTGCTCGGTGGCCTGATCTCATGGTCCTGGTGGGGCGTCGTGACGGCGTTCTTCTGGGCGGGCCTGGTGCGCATCGCGTTCCTGCACCATGTCACGTGGTCGGTGAATTCGGTCTGCCACTTGATCGGCGAGCGGCCGTTCGCGAGCCGGGACAAGGCGGCGAACTTCTGGCCGCTGGCGTTGCTGTCGATGGGCGAGTCGTGGCACAACTCCCACCACGCTGATCCGACTTGTGCGCGGCACGGGGTGTTGCGGGGGCAGGTGGATGTTTCGGCGCGGGTGATCTGGGCGTTCGAGCGGTTCGGGTGGGCGACCGATGTGCGGTGGCCGCGAGCCGATCGGCTGGCCGCTAAGCGGGCCCAGGCCAGCTCGTAGCTACAGAGAGCCCCCGACCACATCGTAGTGCGCCAGCAGTGACACGAATGAGAAAGCGAAGCGCTCGATCGTGGCCGCCGCACTGCCTCTACCGTGAATCACCTTCCCACGACCCAAGGGAGATTCACTGTGGACCAGTGCAACAGCAATCGGCATGACAAAATCCCAATGCTTCTGGCAGTGATTGCGCTCGCCTCCGCGCTGAACGTGGCCAGTACTCCGGCTGCGACCAGGCAGGAGCCCGCGGGAGCGGCGGTCGCCGCGACCTCCGGCGGCGGCAACACTGGGAACAACATCGACCCCGCAGCATTTAGGAGTAACTAAACAAACCGATTCGCCGAAGAAGTAATGCTCGTGACCGAGGCGGGTTCACCTCGGTCACGAGCATTGCCACCGGAAAGCTATCCCGTAGTGCTCCCTCGGGTGGCACCCGTCGATGAAGGTGTGCCGGACGAATCCGTCCTCGATGGGAAGCAGGTGCGGATCACCGTCCGACGGGCGGCACCTTCGCTCGTATTCGGTTTGCTCCGCGTACCACCAGCAAGCTTCGGGTACGCACTTCTCGTCGAAAGTGACCTGAATCGTCAAACCGGCCACCGGCCTGCCGTCCGGAGCGCACACGCCGGGCGCGATGCCGTGGTGGTCGACATCGACGTTGATCCACGTGCACTGCTCGTCGAGTTCTGCGTCGAGCGCCTCGGACACGAAGGTGTACCGCTCGTCCCGGCGTAGCGGCCGGCGGAAGCGCAGGCGGGTCCGCATCGGGTCGCCCGGATGCATGCCGGGTGAAGCGACCAGCCGGCACGCCCACAGCGCCGTCACCGGGATCTCTTCCGGCTCGTGCGTCCAGCCGGTCAGTGCGTGCACGTTGTAACCGTCGACGCCGTCCTCGCAGGCGATGATGTCGCGTTCGGTGATGCGGCTGAGCACCGTTTTGCGGTGCATCACCACCGTGACGACCATGCGCTCGACGAAGACGGGTTGCGCCCCTTTGGATGCGGCCCGGGCTTTCCAGCCGACGCGGTCGTCGCTCGCGACCTCCGCCACCGCCCGCCCGATGTCGATGTAGAACCGCCAGCCCTGTTCGTCCAGCGAGACCAGTTTCCCCGCCAGGCACCCGGCCAGGTCGCCGACCGCCCGTCGCCAGGCCTTGTGCATCGGGGTGGTGGTGCTGGGCGGCGGATCGCCGAAGACGCCCCGCTGCCGCATCAGCTGTTTGAAGCGGTCGTCCAGCGTCGGCTTCCAGGTGGTCTCCCCCGGTGCGGGCGGAATCCGGAACGCCGCCATCAGGGTGTTGCGCCGGCGGGAGTCCCCCGCCGAGCCGAGCTTGCCGATCTCGTCGGCGACCAGACCCCATACGGCGAACGCGCGCGATTCGGGCGTCTCGACGGACAACATCGCTGACGGCGCCACCAAAGAGCGCAGCGCCACGGCCGACTGGCTCGCCGGTTCTTCGATCGCGTACCGGAGAAACCGGAGCGGTTCACCTTCTTTACGCGTCGCCAGCCAGCGCAGCGCGTCTTCGATCACCGCGGGCGAAGCCACCTCGGCGACGCGCTCGCGGTCCATAGGGATGGTCACGGCACCCTCCACCGACAATGATCGACAATTCCCCGGCAAGCCCGGGCAACGGCGAGATCTGCGGCGACAACCATCCGGCGACGAGAAACTCGCCCCGGAAACAAAAGATCAGTTCCGGTCCGGCCCACCACTGGTCACCATTACCCCTAGGCGTACTAGTACACCATCAAGAGGGGTAGAACAATGGCGAAGGACACCGCCGGCAGACCGGAGCCGCCGCCCCGGCGGGACGACGAGCGCGGACTGCGCGAGCTGATCAAAGCCGGCCTGGCCGGCATCGGTGGGCTCTACCTGGTCACCGGCTCATTGGCCGTGACCGTGATCGGGGCGGTCGTCGCGCTCGTGCTGGTGGCCGTGCAGGTGGCCCGGTGACGCTACGCCAGCTGCTGCCGCACCGCCGAGGCGAACCGCGTCACCGCGGCCGGGTCCGTCTGGCGGAAGCCCAGCGAGGGCTCCGTCAGCTCCAGCTCCAGCAGCAACGGCTTCCCGTCCGCCCCGCGCACCAGGTCCACGCGCGCGTACAACAGCTCCGCCCGCAGGATCCCCAGCAACGCCGAAGCCGCGTCGAGGACGTCCTCCGCCAGCGCCACCGCGTCAAGAGGCGGCGACACCGGTGCCAGCTTCTCCGACAGGTACAGGCCGGATCCGTCCACTGTGGACCCGAGCATCGCGCCCTTCGTGAACGCGTGGGAGTAGATTCCGCCCAGGTACACCAGAGCGATCTCGCCGTCGGTGTCCACACTGGACTGGTACGGCTGGATCAGCGCCGTGTGACCCGAAGCGTGCAACGCCGCGACGTGCGCCGAAGCATCGGCACCACCGGCGAACCGGGCCGCGCCCCGCGATCCCGCGCCCACCGCGGGCTTCACCACGAAATCCGACGACGGAAAAGATGCCGGCGAGCCCAGCGGGACCAGCGTCGTCGGGACCACCGGCAGGCCCGCGTCCAGCAGCTCAACCAGGTACGACTTGTCCGTGTTCCACCGGACCACGGGGGCCGGGTTGAACAGCGACGGCACCGACTCGCACCACGCGAGGAACTCGGCGCGCCGGGAAGGGTAGTCCCAGGTCGCGCGCAGGACGACCGCATCCGCCGAGGCGAAGTCGAACGAAGAATCCCAGGGTGCCCACGAGACCGAAAAGCCCAGCGAAGACAACGCAGGCACGACGGCGTCGTCGTCGCCGTCACCCGAAGGGAGTTCCGCGCAGCTGACCAGGACTGCCGTGGGGCTCACTTGCCCGCCATCTTGCGGCGGTGCTCCGGGCCGATCTTCGTCTGGTTGACCGTCTCCGCGTCCCACGTCGCCGGTGTGAGGTCCTCGACCGCCTCGATCAGGGCCTCGCCCGTCGCCACCGAAGGCACGACGACGTCCCCGAGAGCGCCGTCCGCGCCGACCAGGACCACGCGGGCGCCCGCCCGGCCGATGTTCTCCACCACCGCGCGGGCCGGCTTGCCGTGCGCCTTCACGAACTTGCGGGCCGCGCCCAGCTGCGCGCTGGTCGGCGAAACGACGGTCTCTTCTGAAGTCACGTCCCGAACGATAACCAACGGAGAGCCGGAACGCGGAACAGCGTGGCCTCGGCCATAGTTGCACCCGGGAGAAGACGACCCGAGGAGGACCCATGCCCACCGCAGTGCAGGTGACGAAGACCGGCGGCCCGGAAGTGCTCGAACCGGCCGAAGTGGACGTCCGCGCCCCGCAGGCCGGCGAGCTCCTGGTCGACGTCGCCGCGGCCGGGGTCAACTACATCGACACCTACCAGCGCCAGGGCGTCTACCCGATGGAGCTGCCGGTCGTGCTCGGCCTCGAGGGCGCCGGCACGGTCGTGGAGGCGGGTGCCGACACCGGCTTCGCACCCGGCGACCGCGTCGCCTGGCAGGGGTCGATCGGCAGCTACGCGGCCCGCAAGCTCGTCCCGGCGTCGGTCGCGGTGAAGGTTCCCGAAGGCGTCTCGCTCGAGACCGCGGCCGCGACCATGCTGCAGGGCATCACCGCGCACTACCTGGTCGCCTCCACCTTCGAGGTCAAGCCGGGCCACGACGTGCTCGTGCACGCGGCCGCGGGCGGTGTCGGCCTGCTCCTGGTGCAGCTGGCGAAGGCGCGCGGCGCCCGCGTCATCGGCACGGTGTCGACCGAGGAGAAGGCGAAGCTCGCCCGCGAAGCCGGCGCCGACGAGGTCATCCGCTACGACCGCGACGACTTCGCCGCGATCACCCGGGAGCTGACCGGCGGCGAAGGCGTCGACGTCGTCTACGACGGCGTCGGCAAGGACACCGTCGACGGCAGCCTGGCCAGCCTGAAGGTCCGCGGCCTGCTCGCGCTGTTCGGCGCCTCCAGCGGCCCGGTGCCGCCCCTGGACCCGCAGCGCCTCAACTCCGGCGGCTCGCTGTACCTGACCCGCCCCACGTCCGCGCACTACACGCGCACGCGCGAGGAGATCGACTGGCGGTCGAAGGAGCTGTTCGACGCCATCCTCGCCGGCCGGCTGAACATCCGCATCGGCGGCAAGTACGCACTGGCCGACGCCCGCCAGGCCCACGAGGACCTGCAGGGCCGCCGCACCACCGGCAAGCTCCTGCTCATCCCCTGACGCGCCGAAGGCCGCCACGGGCACCCCCGCGGCGGCCTTCGCGCACGTCAGGCCGCGGCGACCGAGACGGCGTCGGTGACGAACACCAGCGTCTCGTTCGGCTTCATGCCGTTGCCGCCCTCGCCGTAGGCCAGGTCCGGCGGGATGATCAGCAGCCGGCGGCCGCCCTGCTTGATGCCCACCAGGCCCTGGTCCCAGCCCGGGATGACCTTGCCGGCGCCGAGGACGAGGTCGAACGGCCGCTGGCCGAACGAGCTGTCGAGCACCTGCTTGTCCGACCAGGTCACCAGGTGGTAGTTCATCAGGAGCTTCTGGCCGGCCTTCGCGCCGTCGCCGGTGCCCTCGGACAGGTCCTTGGTGATCAGCTTCTTCGGCGGGTCGCAGTCGTCCGGGATGGTGATTTCGGGCTTCTCGCCGAACTTCCCCGTCGTCTTGATGTCGTCCGCGGTGCACTCGCGGCCCTTGCTCTGGGTGGCCGGCGCGGCGGTCGACGACGGGGCGGCCGACGAGGGCGGCGCCGCCGTCTGGGTCTTGGAGTCCTGGCCGCACGCGGCCAGCGACAGCGCCGCCACGGCGACGACCACGATCTTCCCGATGTTCTGCATGCCGGGCACCCTAACCAAGCACGGAGAGTGCCGGCACCTCGTCACCGGTGGCGACCACGCCGAGCCGCCGGGTCGCCCGCGTCAGGGCCACGTACAGGTCGTTGAGGCCCCTCGGCGAGCCCGCGACGACCTCGTCCGGCGCGACCAGCACCACCGAGTCGAACTCCAGGCCCTTCGACCGCTCGACCGTCAGGACGCTCAGCCGCTCGTCGTGGCCGGCGAGCAGCGCCGACACCGCGTCGAAGCGGGCCGCGGGCACCAGGACCGCCACCGTGCCGCCGTCCACTTCGGACAGCTCGCGCGCGACCAGCCCGGGCAGCTCCGCCGGAAGGTCCCCGGCACGCACCGTCCACGGCGGGAGCCCGGTCTCCCGCACCGAAGACGGCGCCGAGAGGGAGGGATCCACCTCGGCGAGCACCCGCGCGGCGACGGCCATGATTTCGGCGGGCGTGCGGTAGTTCACGGTCAGCTGCTCCAGCCGCCAGCGGTCCTCGACGTAGGGCGAGAGCACCTCGCCCCACGACCGCGCCCCGCCCGCCGCGCCGGTCTGGGCCACGTCGCCGACCAGGGTCATCGACCGGTTCGGCGTGCGCCGCATCAGCAGCCGCCAGTCCATCGCCGAGAGCTCCTGGGCCTCGTCGACGATCACGTGCCCGAACGTCCAGGTCCGGTCCTGCGCGGCCCGCTGGGCGGCGGTCAGCTCGCTGCGCGCCTGCTGGCGTTCGGCGAACAGCTCGGCGTCGAGGACGTCGGAGACGCGCAGCAGCTCCTCGTCGATGATCTCTTCGTCCTGCTCCAGGATGTCGAGCACGCCCTCGGCGTAGGCGCGATCCTCGCGCTCACGGCGTTTGCGCTCGACGCGGGCCTCGGTGTCGTCGACGCCGATCAGCTCGGCGAGCTCGTCGAGCAGCGGCACGTCGGCGGGCGTCCACTTCGCGTCGCGGCCGCTCTCCAGCAGCGCGCGGTCCTCCTCCGTGAGCAGCTTCCCGGCCGCCCGGGAGAGGCGTTCGCGGTCGGCGAACAGGTCGTCGAGGACGCCTTCCGGGCTCAGCACCGGCCACAGCGAATCCAACGCCGCGGCGACGTTTTCGTCCGCGGCCAGCTCGGCGCGGATGTCGGCCAGGTCCTGCCCGTCGAGGAGGTCCTCCCCCAGCTTGCGGGCGGCCTGGCGGGTCAGCGCGTCGAGGACGTCGGAGACGAACAGGCGCCGCGCCGGGTTGTGCGGGCGCCGCGACCGGCGGGCCCGGGTGCGGGCGTCGGTGCACGTCTTGCGGTCGAGCTTGAGGACGTCGTGCTCGTACTCGATCTCCATGACCGGCTCGGGCACGCGCTGGCGGTCGCGGACGGCGTTGGCCAGCACCTCGGCCATCACCAGCCGGCCCTTGACCTCGGTCGCTTCGCGCGGCTCGACGCCGTCGGCGGTCAGGCCGGGGTAGAGCTGGCCGACGGTGGCGAGCAGCACGCCGGTCTCGCCGAGCGACGGCAGCACCTGGCCGATGTAGCGCAGGAACGTGCTGTTCGGGCCGACGACGAGCACGCCGCGGGTGGTGAGCTGCTGGCGGTGCGTGTAGAGCAGGTAGGCCGCGCGGTGCAGCGCGACGGCGGTCTTGCCGGTGCCCGGGCCGCCCTGCACGACCATCACGCCGCCGAGCGGGGCCCGGATGATGCGGTCCTGCTCGGCCTGGATGGTCGCGACGATGTCGCTCATCTCGCCGGTGCGCCGCTGCTCCAGCGCGGCCAGCAGTGCGGCTTCGCCGGCCAGGCCGAGGTCCTGGCCCTGGTCGGCGGCGGTGAGGTCGAGGATCTCGTCGTCGAACCCGGTGACCTTGCGGCTCAGCGACCGCAGGTGCCGTCGCCGCCGCACCCCTTCGGGGGACGCCGCGGTGGCCAGGTAGAACGGCCGCGCGACCGGCGCCCGCCAGTCGACCAGCAGCGGCTGGTAGTCGTCGTCTTCGTCGAACAGCCCGAGCCGGCCGATGTAGGTGGTTTCCTCGGCGCTCCCGGGGACGAAGTCGAGCCGGCCGAAGGCGAGGCCCTGCTCGACGGAGCCGAGCTGGGCGAGCCGGTCGGTGTAGAGGGTGGTGGCGACGTCGCGTTCGGTGCGCGCCTGCGGGGTGCCGCCGGTCTGCCGCAGCGTCTCGTCGAGGCGTCGCTGGGCTTCGAGGCGCTCGGCGTCGAGCTTCGAGTAGAGGGTGGTGACGTACGCCTGCTCGCGGGCGAGCTCGGCGGAGAAGTCGTCCGAGGAGACGGACAAGAGCATCCTGCTTTCGCCTCAAGGGAAAAAGAGCCAACGAAGTGTAACGGCGGCCGCCGCGCGATCATTCCGCGCCGAGGGCGCAGTACGGGTAGACCTCGGCACCGGGAGCTCCTCCGGGAAGCACCCGCTCCCCCGGCGCGCACGACACGCTTTCCGGCGGCAGCTGCTCACCGCCGGTGAGGTGCCCGGCGGCGTCGCGGTGCAGCACGGCGGCTCCGCGGCTGGTCAAGGCGCGGCAGTTCGCCGAGCGGTAGCGGACGCCGCCCGGCATGACGTCGGCGGTCACGGGCGTGAAGCCGCCCAGCGCCTCGGGTGCGAGCCAGATCACCGGGCCGGGTGTGGGCCGGTCGAGCACGACGCCGATCCGCTCTCCCGGGATGAGCACCGGCACCTCGACGGTCCGGATGCCGGACGTCACGGGGATCCGGTAGGCCGCGAGGGTGCTGGTGTTCTCCAAGACCGCGACACCCGGGCCGGTCTCGGCGACGCGGACGCCACCACCGTCGGGGGCCGCCCCGGGAACCGCCGTGATCCGTTTCGGGATGGCGCAGCCGCCGGTGAGCAGGCTCTCGTCCAGGGCCGGGAGCTTCCCGTGGCCGAGGAGGACCAGCAGGCCGAGAACGACGACCGCGGCTACCGCGGTCCCGACCCGTCTCAGAACGGCAGGCCGAGGGTCGGCAGCCCGATCGCCGAGTCCACGGCCAGGGCCACGAACACGATCATCAGGTACGTGTTCGACCGGTGGAACAGCGCCATCGGCTTCGTCTCTTCACCCCGCCGCACCGCCGCCTGCAGGCTGTGCGCGTAGAAGAGGAACCAGCCGCCCGCCAGGATCGCGAACGTGCCGTACAGCCAGGACGTCACCGGGAGCAGCAGCAGCGTCCACGCCACCATCACCCACGAGTAGATGACGATCTGGCGGGCGACGTGCTGGGCGGTGGCGACCACCGGCAGCATCGGGACGCCCGCGCGCTCGTAGTCGTCGCGGTACTTCATGCCCAGCGCCCACGTGTGCGGCGGGGTCCAGAAGAAGATCACGCCGAACATCACGAACGCCGGCCACTGCACCGTGCCGGTGACCGCGGCCCAGCCGATGACGACCGGCATGCAGCCCGCCGCGCCGCCCCAGACCACGTTCTGTGACGTGCGCCGCTTGAGGCCGAGCGTGTACACGAAGATGTAGAAGAGGATCGTCGCGATGGCGAGGATCGCCGAGAGCAGGTTCACCGTGAGGTAGAGCACGACCGCCGAGGCGACGCCCATCACGAGGCCGAAGACCAGCGCGCCGCGGCGGGGCACCGAGTCCTTGACCAGCGGGCGGCGCTTCGTGCGGTTCATCACCTTGTCGATGTCCGCGTCGATCACGCAGTTGAGCGCGTTCGCGCTGCCCGCGGCCATCGTCCCGCCGACCAGCGTGGCCAGGACCAGCCACGGCGAGGGGATCTGACGGCCGGCGAGGAACATCGCCGGGATGGTGGTCACCAGCAGGAGCTCGATCACGCGCGGTTTCGCCAGCGCGGCGTAGGCGCCGACGACCCGGCGGAGGCTTCGCCGCTCACCGTGCGGTCGTTCACCGGTCGGGTGCACGGCGCTGGTGTCGTCACTGCGTCCGTGCGCAGCGTTCACCGGCGACATTTCACTCCCTGCGTCAGGTTCGGGCGGGACAGTCCGGGTAGCCGAAGAACCAGCCCTACTGAACCCTCGGACGATGTTAGACGTGGTGAATCCCGTGGGTGATCGCGGGTCCTCGACCGGCCCAAGCACTAGGCTGGCCGCGACGGGCCGCGATTGCCCCTGCGCATGGCCGCGAGCAGGAATATCGTCCCTTCGGGATCGATTGAGATAAGTAGCCGCGCGTACGGGTAACCGGAACGAGGAAGACCAGCCGCAACCATCATGACCGGGAGTTGGAGTTCAGTGTCCGAAACCGCCACTACCAGCGAGAACAACCCACTCCTCCGGCGCAACACGCCCGCCGACTGGACCGACACCGACACCCGCGCCGTGGACACCGTGCGGGTGCTCGCCGCGGACGCGGTGGAGAACTGTGGCAGTGGCCACCCCGGCACCGCGATGAGCCTGGCGCCGCTGGCCTACACGCTGTTCCAGCGGACCATGCGCCACGACCCGAACGACCAGCACTGGCCGGCCCGCGACCGGTTCATCCTCTCGGCCGGCCACTCGAGCCTGACCCTCTACATCCAGCTCTTCCTCGCCGGCTACGGCCTCGAGCTCGAGGACCTCAAGCAGCTGCGCAAGTGGGGCTCGAAGACCCCGGGGCACCCCGAGTACCGCCACACCGACGGCGTCGAGACCACCACCGGCCCGCTCGGGCAGGGCCTCGCGAACGGCGTGGGCATGGCGATGGCGGCCCGCCGCGAGCGCGGCCTGCTGGACCCGGACGCCGCGCCCGGCGAGAGCATCTTCGACCACCACATCTACGTGATCGCCTCCGACGGCGACATCGAAGAGGGCGTCACCTCCGAGGCCTCGTCCATCGCGGGCCGCCAGGAGCTGGGCAACCTGATCGTCTTCTACGACGACAACAAGATCTCGATCGAGGACGACACCAACATCGCGCTGTCCGAGGACACCGTCGCGCGCTACGAGGCCTACGGGTGGCACACCCAGGTCGTCGAGGGTGGCGAGGACGTCGTCGCGATCGAGGAGGCCATCAAGAACGCCAAGGCCGAGACGCAGCGGCCGTCGTTCATCGCGGTGCGCACCGTGATCGGCTACCCGGCCCCGAAGAAGATGGGCACCGGCAAGGCGCACGGCGCCGCGCTGGGCGGCGAAGAGGTCGCCGCGGTCAAGAAGATCCTCGGCTTCGACCCGGAGCAGACCTTCCAGGTCGAGGACGACGTGCTCAAGCACACCCGCCAGGCGGCCGAGCGCGGCCGCGCGGCGCACGCCGAGTGGCAGGAGAAGTACGAGGCGTGGGCCGCGGCCAACCCGGAGCGCAAGAAGCTGGGCGACCGGCTGACCACCCGCACGCTGCCCGAGGGCTTCGCCGACAACCTCCCGCACTGGGAGCCGGACCCCAAGGGCGTCGCCACCCGCAAGGCCTCCGGTGAGGTGCTCAACGCCCTCGCCGAGCCGCTGCCGGAGCTGTGGGGCGGCTCGGCCGACCTGGCCGAGAGCAACAACACGACGATGAAGGGCGCCGACTCGTTCGGTCCCGAGAAGGCCGCCACGGACATGTGGCAGGCCAACCCGTACGGCCGGACGCTGCACTTCGGCGTCCGCGAGCACGCCATGGGCTCGATCCTCAACGGGATCGCGCTGCACGGCGGCACCCGCCCGTACGGCGCGACGTTCCTCATCTTCTCCGACTACATGCGCCCGCCGGTCCGGCTGGCCGCGCTGATGAAGGCGCCGGTCACCTACGTGTGGACGCACGACTCGATCGGCCTCGGCGAGGACGGGCCGACGCACCAGCCGATCGAGCAGCTGTCGGCGCTGCGGGCGATCCCGGGCCTCAACGTCGTCCGCCCGGCGGACGCCAACGAGACCGCGTACGCCTGGAAGGCCGTGCTGGAGGACACCGACCACCCGTCCGGGCTGGCGCTGACCCGCCAGAACGTGCCGGTGCTCGAGGGCACCAGCGCCGAGGGCGTCAAGAAGGGCGGCTACGTCCTGGCCGACAGCGAGGGCACGCCCGACGTGGTGCTGATCGCCACGGGCTCCGAGGTCCAGCTCGCCGTCGAGGCGAAGAAGGCCCTGGACGCCGACGGCGTCAAGGCGCGCGTCGTGTCCATGCCGTGCGTCGAGTGGTTCGACGCGCAGGACGCGGCCTACCGCGAATCCGTCATCCCGGCCGGGGTGAAGGCCCGGGTGTCCGTCGAGGCGGGCATCGCCCAGTCGTGGCACCGCTTCACCGGTGACGCCGGGGTGAACGTTTCGATCGAGCACTTCGGCGCCTCCGCCGATGCCGCCACACTGTTCCGTGAGTTCGGGTTCACCGCGGAAGCAGTCGTCGAGGCGGCCCGCCGCTCGATCGCCAACACCAAGAACTGAAGAGGAAGTGACGCAGCAATGAGCAACGACAAGCTCGCGCAGCTGTCCGAGGCCGGCGTATCGATCTGGCTCGACGACCTCTCGCGTGAACGCCTGAACACCGGCAACCTCGCCGCCCTGATCCGCGACAAGCACGTCGTGGGCGTGACGACCAACCCGACGATCTTCGCCAACGCGATGTCGAAGGGCGAGGCTTACGACGAGCAGACGAAGGAGCTCGCCGCCCGCGGCGCCGACGTCGAGGCGACCATCCGGGAGCTGACGACGACCGACGTGCGCAACGCCGCGGACGTGTTCCGCGACATCTACACGGCGACCAACGGCGTCGACGGCCGGGTGTCCATCGAGGTGGACCCGCGGCTGGCCAAGGACTCCGACAAGACGGTGGCCGAGGCGCAGGACCTGTGGAAGACCGTCGACCGGCCGAACGTGCTGATCAAGATCCCGGCCACCGAAGAGGGCCTGCCGGCGATCACCAAGACCCTGGCCGAGGGCATCAGCGTCAACGTCACGCTGATCTTCTCCGTCGAGCGCTACAAGAAGGTCATCGAGGCCTACTTCGCCGGGCTCGAGCAGGCCAAGGCCAACGGTCACGACCTGCGTGGGATCCACTCGGTGGCGTCGTTCTTCGTCTCCCGCGTGGACACCGAGATCGACAAGCGGCTCGACGCGATCGGCACCGACGAGGCCAAGGCGCTGCGCGGCAAGGCGGCCGTCGCCAACGCCCGGCTGGCCTACGCGGCCTTCGAAGAGCTGTTCGCCACGGACCGCTGGAAGGCCCTCGCGGCCGACGGCGCGAACGCGCAGCGCCCGCTGTGGGCCTCGACCGGCGTGAAGAACCCGGACTACTCCCCCACGCTCTACGTCGACGACCTGGTGGTGAAGGACACCGTCAACACCATGCCGGAGAAGACCCTGGACGCGGTGGCGGAGCACGCCGACCTCCAGGGCGACCGGGTCAGCGGCCACGGCAAGGACGCGCAGCAGGTCTTCGACCAGCTCGAGGCCGTGGGCATCGACATCACCGACGTGTTCCTCACCTTGGAGAACGAGGGCGTCGAGAAGTTCGAGAAGTCCTGGATCGAACTGCTCGAGACCGTCGACGGCCAGCTCAAGAACGTGAAGGGCTGAAGCACGACATGACGACAGGCGAAAAGACCGGCGTCGAGATCGTGGACGCCGAGCTGGCGGAGCGTGCTGCGCCCCTGGCGCAGCGGCTGGTCGCCGACCAGGCCGCGTCGAAGCTGGCGGCGCAGGACGCGACGCTCTGGGGACCGGACGCCGAATCCGAGGCGTCGATCCGGCTGTCGTGGACGACGCTGCACAAGTCGTCGCGGCCGCTGATCGGCGAGATCGAGGCACTGCGCACCGAACTGCGGTCCGAAGGCGTCGACCGCGTCGTGCTGGCCGGGATGGGCGGCTCGTCGCTGGCGCCGGAGGTGATCACCGCGACCGACGGCGTCGCGCTGACCGTCCTCGACACCACCGACCCCGGCCAGGTCGCCGACGCGCTGGCCGGTGACCTCGAGCGCACCGTGATCGTGGTGTCGTCGAAGTCGGGCGGCACCGTCGAGACCGACAGCCACCGGCGGATCTTCGCGAAAGCGTTCGCCGACACGGGCATCGACGCGGCGCGGCGGATCGTGGTCGTCACCGACCCCGGCTCGCCGTTCCAGGAACTGTCCGAAAAGGAGGGATACCGCAAGGTCTTCCTCGCCGACCCGCACGTCGGCGGCCGCTACTCGGCGCTGACCGCGTTCGGGCTCGTCCCGGCCGGGCTCGCCGGCGCGGACGTCGCCCGGCTGCTCGACCAGGCCGCTTCGGTGGCCGAAGAGCTCGCGGCCGACTCCGCGGGCAACCCGGCGGTCAAGCTGGCCGCCGGGTGGGCCGCCGCGCACGAAGCGGGCGCGGAGAAAGTAGTCCTCGCCGACACCGGTTCGGGGATCAAGGGCTTCCCGGACTGGGCCGAGCAGCTGATCGCCGAGTCCACCGGCAAGCAGGGCACCGGCCTGCTGCCGGTCGCGGTCGAGGGCACGGAGGCGCCCGGCTTCGCCGACGCGAAGTCCGACGCCACCCCGGTCGCCGTCGGCAGCTCGCAGGGCGCCGCGAAGATCGCGGTCACCGGCTCGCTCGGCGCGCAGTTCCTGCTCTGGGAGTTCGCCACGGCGCTCGCCGGCCGGCTGCTCGGGATCAACCCGTTCGACCAGCCCGACGTCGAGACGGCGAAGAAGGCGGCCCGCGCGCTGCTGGACGACCCGGAGAAGCTGAAGGGCGGCGAAGAGCCATCCAATGTGGACGGTTCGGTCGAGATCTTCGGCAGTGACGGCGTTTCCACCGACGGCAGCCTGACCGACGTGCTCCGCGCGTTCTTCGCCTCGGCGCCGGACGCGGGCTACATCGCGGTGCAGGCCTACCTCGACCGGCTCGACGACGCGTCGACGGCGGTGCTGCGCGGCGAGATCGCCAAGCGCACCGGGAAGCAGACGACGTTCGGCTGGGGCCCGCGGTTCCTGCACTCCACCGGCCAGTACCACAAGGGCGGGCACCAGAACGGCGTCTTCCTGCAGCTGACCGGCGCCGTCGAGCAGGACCTCGACGTGCCGGACCGGCCGTACACGCTGGGGCAGCTGCAGCACGCCCAGGCCCTCGGCGACGGGCAGGTGCTCGCCGAGCACGGCCGCCCCGTGCTGCGCCTGCACCTGACCGACCGGGCCGCGGGCCTCGCGGCCGTCGCCCGCGCGGTACAGGAGGCCGGCGCATGACCTGGAGCAACCCGCTGCGCGATCCGCGGGACAAGCGGCTCCCGCGGATCGCCGGGCCGTCCAGCCTGGTGATCTTCGGCGTCACCGGCGACCTGGCCCGCAAGAAGCTGATGCCCGCCATCTACGACCTGGCCAACCGCGGCCTGCTGCCCGCGGGCTTCTCGCTCGTCGGGTTCGCCCGCCGCGACTGGGAGCACCAGGACTTCGGCGAGCTCGTGCACGACTCGGTCAAGGAGCACGCGCGGACGCCGTTCAAGGAGTCGGTGTGGAACCGGCTCGCCGAAGGCATCCGGTTCGTCCAGGGCACCTTCGACGACGACGACGCCTTCGACCGGCTCGCGCAGACGGTCCGCGACCTCGACGCCGAACGCGGCACCGGCGGCAACACCGCGTTCTACCTGTCGATCCCGCCCGGCGCGTTCCCGGTGGTGACCAAGCAGCTGGCCCGGTCCGGGCTGGCGAACGCCGACGAGAACACCTGGCGCCGCGTCGTCATCGAGAAGCCCTTCGGGCACGACCTGAAGAGCGCCGAAGAGCTCAACGCGATCGTCAACGACGTCTTCCCCGAGGAGTCGGTGTTCCGCATCGACCACTACCTCGGCAAGGAGACGGTGCAGAACATCCTGGCGCTGCGCTTCGCGAACCAGCTGTTCGAACCGATCTGGAACGCCAACTACGTCGACCACGTGCAGATCACCATGGCCGAGGACATCGGCCTCGGCGGCCGCGCGGGGTACTACGACGGCATCGGCGCCGCCCGGGACGTCATCCAGAACCACCTGCTGCAGCTGCTGGCCTTCACCGCGATGGAGGAGCCGCTGTCGTTCGACCCGCGGGCCCTGCGTGCGGAGAAGATCAAGGTGCTCTCGGGCACCAAGCCGCTCGGGCCGCTGGCCAAGACCACCGCGCGCGGCCAGTACGCGGGCGGCTGGCAGGGCGGCACGAAGGTGCCCGGCCTGCTGCAGGAAGAGGGCTTCGCGAAGGACTCGAAGACCGAGACCTACGCCGCGGTGACCCTCGAAGTGCAGAGCCGCCGCTGGGCCGGGGTGCCGTTCTACCTGCGCACCGGCAAGCGGCTCGGCCGCCGCGTCACCGAGATCGCCGTCGTGTTCAAGCGGGCGCCGCACCTGCCGTTCGATTCGACGTCGACCGAGGAGCTGGGGCAGAACGCCCTGGTCATCCGGGTCCAGCCGGACGAGGGCATCACGCTGCGGTTCGGCTCGAAGGTGCCGGGGACCACGATGGAGGTCCGCGACGTGACGATGGACTTCGGCTACGGCCACGCGTTCACCGAGTCCTCCCCCGAGGCCTACGAGCGGCTGATCCTGGACGTCCTGCTCGGCGAGCCGTCGCTGTTCCCGGTGAACGAAGAGGTCGAGCTCTCCTGGAAGATCCTCGACCCGATCCTGGAGCACTGGGCGAAGGAAGGCGCGCCCGAGCAGTACGCGCCGGGCACGTGGGGCCCGCCGTCCGCCGACGAAATGCTGGAGCGCACCGGCCGGAAATGGAGGCGCCCGTGATCATCGACCTGCCGTCCACCACGACTTCGGCACTCAACAAGAAGCTGGTGGAGATCCGCGAACAGGGCGGGCAAGTGGCGCTCGGGCGAGTCCTGACGCTGGTGATCGTGGCCGACGACGACGCCCATCTCGAGGAAGCCATCGAGGCGGCCAACGGCGCGAGCCGCGAGCACCCGTCGCGGGTGATCGTGGTGGCCAAGGGCGCCCGCACGGCGGCCCCGCGCATCGACGGCCAGATCCGGGTCGGCGGCGACGCCGGCGCGAGCGAGGTCATCGTGCTGCGCCTGTACGGCCCGCTGGCCGCGCAGGGCCAGAGCGCGGTGGTGCCGCTGCTGCTGCCGGACGCCCCGATCGTCTGCTGGTGGCCGGGCGCCGGCCCGAAGGACCCGGACAAGGACCCGCTCGGCGAGCTGGCCCAGCGCCGGATCACCGACTCGGCCGCGGAGAAGAACCCGGTCAAGGCGCTGACCACGCGGGCGAAGGCGTACACCGAGGGCGACACCGACCTGGCCTGGACGCGCCTGACGCACTGGCGGGCCCAGCTCGTTTCGGCGCTCGACCTGCCGCCGTATGAGAAGATCACCGGCGCGACGGTGACCGGCGAGGCCGACTCGCCGTCGACCGAGCTGCTGGCCGCCTGGCTGGCCGAGTACCTGAAGGTGCCGGTCAAGCGGGTCAAGAGCTCGGGTGCGGCCGGGATCATCTCGGTGACGCTCGACCGCCGGTCGGGCCCGGTGGAGCTGCACCGCCCGGACGGCCGCGTGGGCACGCTGACCCAGCCGGGCCAGCCGACCCGCCGGATCGCACTGCAGCGGCGCAGCACGCAGGACTGCCTGATCGAGGAGCTCCGCCGGCTCGACCCGGACGAGGTCTACGAAGCGGCCCTGCAGGGCCTGGGCAAGATCACGTCGGGCACGAACGGCAAGACGGCCGCGCCGGCCAAGGCGGACGTCACGTCGCCGGCCGCCGCCCCCGGTTCGGCCGCTTCGGCTGCCGCGGCCGGTTCGGGTGCCAAGAAATGAGCAAGACGGAAGTCGTCGTCTACGCGAACCAGGACATCCTGGCGGCCGCCGCGGCGGCTCGCCTGGTCACCCGGCTGGTGGACGTCCAGGCGGCCAAGGGGTCGGCCTCGCTGGTGCTGACGGGCGGCGGCACGGGCATCGCGGTGCTGTCCGAGCTGCGGGCTTCGTCGGCCCGCGACGCGATCGACTGGTCCCGCCTGGACATCTACTGGGGCGACGAGCGGTTCGTCCCGGCGGATTCGGACGAGCGGAACGAGAAGCAGGCCCGCGAGGCCTTGCTGGACCACGTTCCGCTGGATCCGAAGAGGATCCACGTCATGGCGCCATCGGACGGCGAGTTCGGCGCCGATGTGGACGCGGCGGCTGCGGCTTACGCGGAGGTGCTGGCCGCGCAGGCGGGCCCGGAGGACCACGGCGACGTGCCGTCGTTCGACATCATGCTGCTGGGCCTCGGCGGTGAGGGGCACACGGCGTCGGTGTTCCCGGAGTCCCCGGCGGTGTACGAGACCGAGCGTTCGGTGGTGGCGGTGCGCAACTGCCCGAAGCCGCCGCCGACCCGGGTGTCGTTGACGCTGCCGGCGATCCGCCGGGCACAGGACGTGTGGCTGATGACGGCCGGCGAGGCGAAGGCGGACGCGGTGGCGCTGGCGTTGGCGGGGGCGGGCGAAGTGCAGCTCCCGGTGGCCGGCGCTCGCGGCCACCGGCGGACGCTGTGGCTGCTCGACCGGGCCGCGGCGGGGAAGCTGACGAAGGTCTACCAGCCACCCACGGCTTGAGTGTTGTCCGGTGAAGGCCCTCTGCTTCGGCAGGGGGCCTTCACTCGTTGGCCGGTCGAGGGGGCCGAGGTCTCCGGCGGTGGCGACGGGGCCGAGATCTCCCGCTGCGTCAAGACCGCCGCGCTCCTCCGGCCGCGGCGAGGGGCCGAGATCTCCCGCTGCGGCGAAGCGGCCGAGGTCTCCGGCGGTGGCGCGAACGACCAGCGGGTTCTTCTCTTGTCGTCTGTCCGGTCACCGTGCCGGGTCACTCCGTCCGCCAGCCGCGCTGCAAGCGAGCGAAGATCTCCTCCGCCGCCCGGCGGGGGTGGTCGTCGGCCAGGATCAGCTCGCGGGAGGCCAGGGCGAACCGGGCCAAGGCCGCGCACGCGACGTCGCCCTCCGGGGCACCCATCTCCTCCGCGATCGCCCGGGCCAGCGCCGTCTCGTGGCGCATCCACATCCGCCTGGCGTAGTCGCGCAGGGCCGGTTCGCTCTCGATCAGCCGCCGGAATTCGTCGCTGGGGGCGCTCTTGGCCAGGCGCAGGAGATGCTCGCGCAGCGCGTCCACGACCGAGTAGCCCGGCGGCCGCCCGTGGACCGCCAGGACGAGCGCCTCTTCGATGTCTTCGTCCTGGTCGAACACCAGCGCTTCCTTGCTGGGGAAGTACTTGAACAACGTCGTCACCGAGACGTCCGCGGCGTCCGCGACCTCCTTCACCCCGACCTGGTCGTAGCCGCGGGCGAGGAACAGCTCGAGCGCCGCGTCGGCGAGGGCTTTGCGGGTCTGCGCCTTCTTGCGCTCGCGGCGTCCGATCACTTCGGTCATGAGCCGAAGTCTAACCCACTCAAAAAGTTAAGTCGTTGCACATTCTGAGTCGTTGTGCTTTCTTGGTGACATGACTTTTCCTCGTATCGCCATCGCCGGCGCCGGGCTGGGCGGCCTCGCCTGCGCCCGCGTCCTGCAGCTGCACGGCCTCGACGTCACCGTCTTCGAACAGGAACCCGCCGCCGACGCGCGGCCCCAGGGCGGCACGCTCGACATGCACGCCGACACCGGCCAGGTCGCCCTCCGCACCGCGGGCCTGGACGAACAGTTCCGCGCCCTCGCGCGGCCCGAAGGCCAGCAGATGCGCGGGCTCGACCCGCACACCGCCGAAGCCGTCCTCGACGAGGTCCCGGCCGACGGCGACGACTTCCGGCCCGAGATCGATCGCGGCCAGCTGCGTGGCATCCTGCTGGACTCCCTCTCCCCCGGCACCGTCCGATGGGGACGACCGGTCGCCGACGTCACCACGACGGGCGCCGGCGCGCGGCTGACGTTCGCCGACGGCGTCAGCCGGGACTTCGACCTCGTCGTGGGCGCGGACGGTGCGTGGTCCCGCGTCCGGCACGCCCTCACCGGCGTCCGGCCCGGGTACAGCGGCGTCACGTTCGTCGAGTTCGGCCTCGACGACGCCGACCGCCGCCACCCCGCCCTGGCCGCGCTGACCGGCCACGGGACGATGATGACCAAGGTCGGCGGGAAGGCGCTCGTCGCGCAACGCACCAGCAGCGGCCACATCCGCTGCTACGCCGTCTTCTACGCGTCCGAGGACTGGGCCGCCGGTCTCGACTTCGCCGTTCCGGACGCGGTGCGGGCACACCTGCTCGAGCGCTACGCCGGCTGGCACCCGGACCTGCTCGCGTACCTGCGGGAGCCCGACGGCGGGTTCACGCACCGGCCGCTCCACGTCCTGCCGGTCCCCCACGCCTGGACGACCACTCCCGGCCTCACCCTGCTCGGCGACGCCGCGCACCTGATGCCGCCGCTCGGCGTCGGCGCGAACCTCGCCCTGCTGGACGGGACCGAGCTGGCGACCGCGCTGGCCACGGCGCCGAGTGTCGAGGAGGCGGTGCGGGCCTACGAGGCCGGCATGCTGCCGCGGTCGATCGAGACGGCGAAAGCCTGCGCGTCCGGCCTGCACGACCTGCTGAGCGACGACCTCCGGTCCATGGCGGCCTGAGAACTACCGCCGGGCGACCACACGTGGGTAACATGATTCCCACGATGTGGTCGTCTTGGCGCACGCTGGGAAACAGAACTCGCACCCTGGGTAGCCCCCGGCGCCGTCGATCCCCCGGACGGCCCAGCCGATTACGGAATCCGGACGCCGGAGCACCGACCGCGGGTGAAACTAACCGTCTCCGTACGTGACCTCGTTAGCATCCGCACATTTCTCTGCCGCTGCGCGTCCCGATCGGGCCCTGAGCGCCTCTCACCACCAAGTCCACAAGACGAATGGGGTCGCCAGCGATGAGTACAGAGGGACTCTCGATTCCAGGCATCTCGATCGCCGGCTCGGGGCCATCGGCCGCCGAGCGGGTGCGCAACCGCGGCCTGAGCCTGTTCGGCTCGGTGCCCCGCCCCGCTGTGGTCACGTTCGCCATCGAGGCGGCCGCGGTCATCCTGGCCGTGCTCGACGTCTGGCTGGTCATCCCCGAGAAGGCCCAGCCGTACTCGATCTACCTGTCCGGCGCCGCCTGCCTCGCGGTGGTGTTCCGGCGGAAGTTCCCGTTCCTCGCCGTGCTCGTCGCGGTCCCCGGCTTCCTGGCCGGCTGGGCCCAGCTCGCGTCGATGATCACCCTCGGCATGCTCGCCACCCGCCGTCAGCTGCACTGGCAGACCTGGGTCGGCGCGGCGCTGGTGTGGATGTGCCGGTTCGTGCAGTGGCCGCTGGAGGACTTCGCCGAGCTCAGCTGGCGCGAGCACATCCTCGACGGCATCTACGGCGTCCTGGTCGCCGGCATGCCGATCGCGATCGGCCTGCTCATCGGCGCCCGCACCGAGGTTTCGAACAAGCTCGCCGAGCTGGCCACGAGCCGCGACCGCGAGCGCCGCTTCCACGCCGACGCCGTCCGCGCCGAGGAACGCGCCCGGCTGGCCCGCGAGATGCACGACGTCGTCTCCCACCAGATCACGCTGATCGCCATGCAGGCCGGCGCGCTCCAGGCGCAGACCACCGACGACCGCGCGCTGGAGACGGCGCAGGTCATCCGCACGTTGTCCAAGCGGACGCTGGAGGAGCTGCGTTCGCTGGTCAGCGTCCTGCGGGCCGGTTCGGACGACGACGGCCCGCGAGCGGGCATCAACGAGCTCGACCGGCTGATCCGCACGTCCGACGTCCCGGTGCACCTCACGGTGGAGCACCTGCCGGAGGCCCTGCCCAACCAGGTGTCGGCGGCGGCCTACCGGACGGTGCAGGAGTGCTTGACCAACGTCCACAAGCACGCCCCGGGCGCGACGGCGACCATCCGCATCCAGGGTGAGCACGGCGCGCTCAAGATCGAGGTCCGCAACGAGCGCGCCAGCCGCCCGACGGAGGGCTTGCCCTCGGGCGGCCACGGCCTGACGGGCCTGGCGGAGCGGGCTCGTCTGCTGGGCGGAAGCTTCGAGACGTCGGGAACGGAGGACGGCGGCTTCCGAGTCCGGGCGCGGTATCCGCTGGATCGCTGACCTCCGGCCCCCGGTATTCAGCCTAGCGGCGGATACCGACGGTTCCGGATCGCACGACGCCGCGAGCGGCGGGTTCAGGGCCGTTTCGGTCCGGAATCCGCCGCTCGCGGCAGTTCCGCCCCGCGAACTGTCGGTGGTCGCCGGTAGCGTGGAAATCGGGGGCTGCTCAGCACCGGAACGCGCGAATCCCTCTCGCCGGCCGCGACATGCGGTGAGGCCTGGATCCGAAGAGTCCGGTGCCCGACCTCGCCGGGCGCGCACTTGAAGGGCGACGGGGCGCGATTTGGTGGGCATCCCGCGGATCCCGAGGGGCATCCCGCGTGATCGGGCAGTCAACTCACGTGATTGAGCGGCCAACTCGCGTGATCAGCGGGACGACACGGTGATGCCCAGCCGGTCAGAAGCTGGTGCCTCGTGAGACACGAACTGTGGCTGGTCGAGCGCGCGAAAAGCCACCTCGAGGGGTCCGCTTCCCTCGGGGTGGCTTTCGATCGAACCGCTAGAGGATTTCCCGGCGCTTGCGCAGGCGGTCGAGCGCCTCCGCCAAGATGGCCTCGCCGTCGGCGTCGCTGCGCCGCTCCTTCACGTAGGCCAGGTGCGTCTTGTACGGCTCGGTCCGTGGCGCCGCCGGCGGGTTCTTCTCGTCCTGCCCGCCCGGGAGCCCGCAGCGGGGGCAGTCCCACTCGTCGGGGATCTCCGCGTCGAGCGCGAACGATGGCCGTGCCTCGTGCCCGTTGGCACACCAATAACCTACGCGGCGCCGTGGCGCCGACTCACCCCGTTCCGATTCGCCCGTAGGACCGGCACCCACCCGGGTGCCTCGAATCGCGTTACCGCCAACCATGAATCCTCACACCTAGGAATCGGCGGCGCGCCCCCCAATAGGCACGCCGAATCGCTGCGCACCGCCGTCCGGACCCGGTCGCGGCCGACGACGGAACGCCGGACGCCTCACACCTTGAGCAGCAGACCCAGGCCCACGATGCTGATCAGCCAGACCGCGCCCAGCCCCAGGGTGATCCGGTCGAGGTTCTTCTCGGCCACGCTCGACCCGGCCAGGCTGGACTGCATCCCACCGCCGAACAGCGACGACAGGCCACCGCCCCGGCCCCGGTGCAGCAGCACCGCGACCACCAGGAAAACGCTGGTGACGATCAACAGGATTTGCAGGAACAGCTTCATGTCATCCTCTGGGCTCTAGGAGAATGCAGGGGTACGGCATGGTTGTTTCCGACCACCACCGTACCCCTGGACTCGTCCACTGCTGTGTGACGGACCGGATACACAGGCTACCCGGTCGTGGCCTCGATCAGGGCAGCGGCCCGCCCGCAGCGAGTGCGCAGAGTTTCGTGAACTCTTCGCCGTCGAGGCTCGCTCCGCCGACCAGGGCACCGTCGATGTTCTCGCAGGCCACCAGTTCGCCGATGTTGCCCGACTTCACCGATCCCCCGTAGAGCACCCGGACGGACGAAGCCACCTCGTCGCCGTACTTCTCCTGGAGGGTCGCCCGGATGGCCTTGCAGACCTCTTCGGCGTCCGCGGACGAGGCGACCTTGCCGGTGCCGATCGCCCAGACCGGCTCGTACGCGACCACCACGCCGGAGACCTGCTCGGCCTTGAGGCCCTTCAGGCCCTCGATCAGCTGCGTCGTGGTGTGGTGGATGTGCTCGCCGGCCTCGCGGACCTCGAGCTTCTCCCCGATGCAGAGGATCGGCGTGATGCCGTGCTTGAGCGCGGCCTTGACCTTCTTGTTGACCAGCTCGTCGGACTCGGCGTGGTATTCGCGGCGCTCCGAGTGCCCGACCGCGACGAACTTGCAGCCCAGCTTGGCCAGCATCAGACCCGAGATGTCGCCGGTGTAGGCGCCCGAGTCCTGTGGCGCGATGTCCTGCGCGCCGTAGGTGAGCGACAGCTTGTCGCCGTCGACCAGGGTCTGCACGCTGCGTATGTCGGTGAACGGCGGCAGCACCGCCACGTCGACCTTCGCGTAGTACTTCTCCGGCAGCGCGAAGGCGATCTTCTGCACCAGCGCGATCGCCTCGAGGTGGTTCTGGTTCATCTTCCAGTTGCCGGCGATGAACGGCTTGCGTGCCACTAGTTCTTCTCCTCCAGGGCGACGTTCTCCAGAGCGGAGACGCCCGGCAGTTCCTTGCCTTCGAGGTACTCCAGCGAGGCACCGCCGCCGGTGGAGATGTGTGAGAAGCCGTCTTCGGGCAGGCCCAGCTGCCGCACCGCGGCCGCCGAGTCACCGCCGCCGACCACGGTGAACGCGTCGCTCTTCACGAGCGCCTCGGCCACGGCACGCGTGCCGCCCGAGAACGCCTCGAACTCGAACACGCCCATCGGGCCGTTCCAGAACACGGTCGCGGCGTCGGCCAGCTTGCCCGCGAAGAGTTCACGGGTCTCCGGGCCGATGTCGAGGCCCTCGCGGTCGGCCGGGATCGCGGTGGCGGCGACGACCTCGTGCTCGGCATCGGCCGCGAACCCGGTCGCGGCCAGGACGTCCACCGGCAGCACCAGTTCGACGCCGCGCTTCTCGGCCTCGGCGAGGAAGCCCTTCACCTGGTCGACCTGGTCGGCCTGCAGCAGCGAGTTGCCGACCTCGTGGCCCTGGGCCTTGAGGAAGGTGTACGCCATGCCGCCGCCGATGAGCAGCCGGTCGACCTTGGTCAGCAGGTTCGCGATGACGCCGAGCTTGTCGGACACCTTCGCGCCGCCGAGCACGACCACGTACGGCCGCTTCACGTCGTCGGTCAGCTTCTTCAGCACGTCCAGCTCGGCCAGCACCAGGCCACCCGCGTACGCCGGCAGCACCGACGCGACCTCGTAGACCGAGGCCTGCTTGCGGTGGACGACGCCGAAGCCGTCGGAGACGAACGCGCCGCCCGGGACGAGCGCGCCCAGCTCGGCGGCCAGCTCGGAGCGGTCCACGGCGTCCTTGCTGGTCTCGCGCGCGTCGAACCGCACGTTCTCCAGGAGGACGACGCCACCGTCGGCGAGGCCGGCCGTCAGCGCCTTGGCGGACTCGCCGACCAGGTCACCGGCCAGCGCGACCTCGGCGCCGAGCAGCTCCGAAAGCCGCTTCGCGACGGGCGCGAGGGTGTACTTCGCGTCCGGCTCGCCCTTCGGGCGGCCGAGGTGCGCGGTGACGACGACCTTCGCGCCCGCGTCGGCGAGCTTCTTGATCGTCGGCAGCGCGGCGCGGACCCGGCCGTCGTCGGTGATGCGGTCCCCGTCGAGCGGGACGTTCAGGTCGCTGCGCACCAGCACGTAGCGGCCGTGAACGCCCTCGCCCAGCAGGTCGTCGAGGTTCTTGACGCTCATCGGGTTCAGGACAGCTTCGAACCGACGAGGGTGACCAAGTCGGCGAGGCGGTTGGAGTAGCCCCACTCGTTGTCGTACCAGCCGACGACCTTGACCTGGTTGCCGATGACCTTGGTCAGCGGCGCGTCGTAGATGCAGGACGCCGGGTCGGTGACGATGTCGGCCGAGACGATCGGGTCGTCCGAGTAGCGCAGGATGCCCGCGAGCGGGCCCTCGGCGGCGGCCTTGTAGGCGGCGTTGATCTCCTCGACCGTGGCGGCCTTGGAGAGCGTCACGGTGAGGTCGGTGGCCGAGCCGGTCGGGATCGGGACACGCAGGGCGTAGCCGTCCAGCTTGCCCTGCAGCTCCGGCAGGACGAGGCCGATGGCCTTGGCGGCACCGGTCGAGGTCGGGACGACGTTCAGGGCGGCGGCGCGGGCGCGGCGCAGGTCCTTGTGCGGGGCGTCCTGCAGGTTCTGGTCCTGCGTGTAGGCGTGGACCGTGGTCATCAGGCCCTGCTCGATGCCGAAGGCGTCGTTCAGGACCTTGGCCAGCGGGCCGAGGCAGTTCGTGGTGCAGGAGGCGTTCGAGATGATGACCTGCGAGCCGTCGTACTTGTCGTCGTTGACGCCGAGGACGACGGTCAGGTCCTCGCCCTTGGCGGGCGCGGAGATGATGACCTTCTTGGCGCCGCCGGCGATGTGCGCCTTGGCGGCGTCGGCGTTGGTGAAGAAGCCGGTGGACTCGAGGACGACGTCCACGCCCAGCTCGCCCCACGGCAGGTTGGCCGGGTCGCGCTCGGCGAGAGCCTTGATGGTCTTGCCGTCGACGACGATGCCCTCGTCGCTGACGCTGACCTCACCCGGGAACCGGCCCAGGATGGAGTCGTACTTCAGCAGGTGCGCCATGGTGGCGACGTCGCCGAGGTCGTTGAAGGCCACGACCTCGATGTCCTGGCCGCTGGCCTGCACGGCGCGGAAGAAGTTGCGGCCGATGCGGCCGAAGCCGTTGACACCTACGCGAACGGTCACTGCTGCCACTCCTCTGAGGATCGGCCGGGACCCCCGGCCGTGACTTGCGGGCTCGCGGCCACCCTAGCGTGCGGGCATGCGCGTCCCTGACTGCCCTGACGAGACTTCCACCACTTGGCGAACGGGTCAAGAATCGATTAAGAAGCGAGGGCGTCACCGCGGGTGTTCCGCGGCGGACCACAGCGGACCACCGAGCGCGGGAAGCCCGGCCGCCGGGACCGGTTCCGGCTGATCGCGCCGGGTGCGAGGTCGTCGGCGAGGACGCCGCCGCCGAGCCGGAAGCCGGGACTTGACCGATTCAGCCGAAGGACGGCTCCCACCGGGCGCGGCGGCCGTGCACGGGACGGCACGTGAGGTCGGTGACTCGACCGATCCAGCGAATGCTCGCCGGACGCGGACCGTCGCCACGGGGACGGCGGGAGCCTCGTGAGCGTGCGGTCCCGCGGCCTCGCCTTCAGCCCGTCAGCTCGCGCTCCAGGGGCGTGCGGAACCGCGGTATCGCGCGGACCTCCCCGAACCACTCCGCACACTTCTCCGCCTCCGCTTCCACCATCGCGCGAGTCTCGGCGCCGACGTCCTCCAGCAGCCTGAACACCACCTCCCCCGAGCTTCGCTGGGCCCAGCCGCCGACCACCCGTCCGGAGGCCCACACCGTCGGGCCGACGTTGCCGCTGCGGTCGAACAGGGCCGCGCGGTGCGGACCGAGGAACCAGTCGCGGTCCTGCCAGCCCATCGGGGTCGGGTCCAGCGACGGCAGGAACGCCACCCACGGCGGTGGCTCCGGCACCGGGGCCACGTCGTCCGCCAGCACCACCCCCGGCACGCCGCCGAGGTCCACCTCCGCCGGGGACAACGCCGCCAGCGCCTTCTTCGTCTGGCCCGCCGTCCAGCCGGTCCACCACCGCAGGTCGGACACCAGGGCCGGGCCGTACGCGCGCAGCCACCTGCGGGCCAGCTCCGCCCGGGCCTCGTCCGCGTCCCACGGTGGCAGCCCGCCCGGGACCCACTCGTCCAGCGGGTGCCAGACGTACTGGGTGCTGAGCCAGCTGCCCCGCGGCCGGCCCCGGACGATCCGGCCGCCCGCCGCCAGCAGGAACAGCACCCGGCTCGTCACGTTGCCGATCGCCTCGTACGGCTTGCCCGCCGCCATCAGCAGCTGCTGGCGCAGGCGGGGCTCGTCCTCGCTCAGCTGCTGCGCGGTCGCCGAGCCGCGGGCGCGCAGGGCCGCCTCGACCGACGCTTCGACGTCGGCCAGCCACTTCCCCGGCTCCGGCACGTTCTCCGGGTGCCCCTGCTGCCCGAGGTGCTGCTCGAGCAGTTTCCGCTGCTTGACCTCGATGTCCGCCGAACAGCCCGCCTGCACGAGCGCCGCGGTGCCCGGGTCCGTCACGAACACCGTGCGCCGCATGCCGAGCAGCCTCAGCAGCGAACGCTCTTCATAGAGCGCCCGTTCGACCGCGGAGACCGCCGGTGACGCCAGGCGGGCGGACGCGGACAGGTGGACGGTCGCCGGGTCGGTGGCGTGCAACGCGACGACCCCGGCGACGGCGTCCGCCACCGAGGCCGCGGGCGCGGCGAGGTGGTGGCGGACGGCGAGACGGGCCCGGCGCTGCTGGGTGCTGATCTTCGGAGGCACCCGCTTTTCCTACCACCCGGCACCGACAAAAACGCCTGGTCCTGCGGGGCGGCCGGGCGATAGCCTCGCGCAATGGTCTCCGGTACGCATTTGGCGGCCTTCGCCGCGCTGACGTTCCTCATGGTCGTGGTCCCCGGGCCGAGCGTGCTGTTCACGATCAGCCGCGCGCTCACGGTCGGGCGGCGTGACGCGCTGCTCACCGTCGCCGGCAACTCCATGGGCGTCTACACGCAGGTCGTCGCGGTCGCGTTCGGCCTCGGCGCGCTGGTGACCACGTCCGCGGCGGTGTTCACCGCGATCAAGGTCGCCGGTGCGATCTACCTGGTGTACCTGGGCATTCAGGCCGTGCGCCACCGCCGGAAGCTGAGCGACGCGATGGCCGCGAAGGTGCGCGCGACACCGGGCCGCGTGCTGACCGTGCTGCGCGACGGCTTCGTCGTCGGCTTCGCGAACCCCAAGTCGATCGTCTTCCTGGCGGCCCTGCTGCCCCAGTTCGTCGACCCCGCCGCCGGATCGGTCCCGGCTCAGATGCTCCTGCTCGGGCTGTGCCTGCCGGCGATCGCGCTGGCCACCGACAGCGCGTGGGCGCTCGTCGCCGGCACCGCCCGCGCGTGGTTCGCCCGCTCGCCGAAGCGCCTCGAAATGGTCGGTGGCACCGGCGGCCTCGTCATGATCGGCCTGGGCACCACCCTGGCCTTCACGGGCCGGGGTGACTGAGCACCAGGTCGAGCAACCCGGGGAAAGCCGCGTCGAATTCGGGACGCCGCAACCGGTTCAGCCGCCGCGGGCCTTCGTCACGCTGTTCGATCAGGCCCGCCGCGCGCAGCACGGCGAAGTGGTGACTGCGGGTCGCCTTGGCCACCGGCAGGTCGAACGTGCCGCACGCCTTCGTCCACTCCGGTACGGCGGCCAGCTCGCGCAGGATGCTGCGGCGCACCGGATCGGCGACCGCGGCCAGGGCGTCCTGCAGCGAAACCTTCGCCGGGAGCGCGTGCGTGAGCCCGCGCGCCCGCGCAGTGTTCGATGATTGTCGTACACTCATCCGGTCGACCTCCGTCGAACACTCTAGGAGCAACCGTGCCCCGACACCTCGACGTCACCTTCGGCCCCGACGCGCGCAACCGGCTCGACGAGGTGGGCAACCCCGGCCGCGAGGGCGCGCTGGCCGCGCTCGAATCGTTCTACTACGCCTTCAACCAGCGCGATCTCGACGCGTTCCGCCGGGTCTGGACGAGTGATCCGCTGGCCCAGCTGAACAACCCGCTCGGCGGCATCCTCCGCGGCGGCGAAGCGATCACCGAGCTGTACGAGCGCGTCTTCCACGGCCCGGCGCGCGTCACCGTCACCTTCGGCGACATCGCCGAGTACGCCGGGGACGGTCACGCGGTGTTCGCCGGCCGCGAGACCGGCGAATACCGCGTGACCGAAACCGTCCCCCTGAGCATCCGCACGACGCGGTTCTTCGCCTACGAAGCCGGTCGCTGGGTGCAGGTCCACCACCACGGCAGCATCGACGACGCCGACGCGCTCGCCGCCTACCAGCACGCGATCCGCGGCTAGCCCAGGGCCTTCACCAGCTCCGGCCACCACTCCCGCGGCAGGCCGTCGAGCCGGACGACCACCTGGTCGGCACCGGCCGCCCGGTACTCCCGCAGGCGCGCGGCCACGGCGTCGAAGTCACCCCACACGGTCAGGCCGTCGACCAGCCGGTCGGACAGGTCCGCGATGTCCGCTTCGGTGAAGCCCATCCGCCGGAAGTTGGCCGCGTACCCCGGCATCCCGGCCAGGAACTTCAGCGAGCCGCCCCGCACGACCTCGCGAACCTTCGCCTGGTCGGTCTCCGCGACGACGTTCATCAGCACCGCCAGCTGCGGGCGCGCGCCCAGGATCTCCCGCGCCGAGGCGACGTAGTCCGTCGTCACCAGGTACGGGTACGCGCCCGAAGCGCGGTCGCGCGCCAGCTCCAGCATCCGCGGCCCGAGCGCCGACAGGATCCGCGCGGACGGCGGCACGACGTCGTCGAGCTCGTCGAGGTAGTCGCCGAGCGTGGCCAGCGGGCGCGCGCCGTGCGCTCCGCCCAGGCCGACCACGAACCGGCCCGCGGGCAGCTCGGTGTAGGCCGAAGCGACGGAAGCCGACGGCACCCGGTCCACCGACAGGATCCCGCTCGCCACCTGGATCCGCGAGGTCCCGCGGACGACCTCGGTGATCCGCGGCAGGTTGTTGCCCTGGCCGCCGGCCAGCCAGAGCGTGTCGTAGCCCAGCTCCTCGAGCTCGGCCGCCACGCCGGTGTCGGTGTCCAGTGCGGTGTGGGTGGCCCCCAGCGGCCCCAGCGTCGTCATGCGCCCGGCAACCACGGAACCCGGGGAAATGTTCCCCTCACGCCGTTTGTTCGTCCTCAGCGGAATCGGCGGGGTCGGTGGGGTCGGTGGCCCGGGTGAACATCCGGGTCGCCGACAGCCGCGCGACGCCGTCGGGCTCGCCCAGGTCGTCCAGGGAATTCCGGATCGTCGAGTCCACCGACAGGTACTTGCGGCCCGCCCGCAGGTCGGCGTCGTTGCGCAGCCGCACGATGAGCGGGAATTCCGACAGCGCGCCCGCGTCGAACAGGCCCGTCGTGTAGATCAGCTGCACGCCGAGCGCCTCGGCCACCGCCCGCTGCAGTTCCAGCAGGTACCCGGCCGACGCGCGGCCGATCGGGTTGTCCAGGAACAGCACGCCCGAGTGCCGGTTGCGGACCTTGCCGCGGTTGTTGGCCCGCAGCGCCGCCAGGGTGCAGTACAAGATGATCGCCGCGGTCAGCTGCTGGCCGCCCGAAAACACGTCGCGGATCTCCGAGACGCGCTGGCGTTCGGTCCGCAGCACCGAGTCCGGCTTGAGCATGTCGACGCGGAACCCCTTGGGCGCCGCGGCCCGGACTCCGCGCAGCACCAGGGAAAGCCCGTCGCGCTTGACGTCCCGGCCGTCCGCCGTCTTGCCCACGGCGGCCTCGTCGACGACCTCGCCGAGCTTTTCGGTGAGCGCGTTGTCCTCCAGCTCGGTGAAGCGGATGCGGAGGAACTCCTGCCCGGACCAGTCACCGAGGCCGTCCGGCAGCCGGGAGACGCGCTGCGCGGACCGCAACGTCCGCAGGGCGCCGTCGACCATGCCCTGCAGGCGGGTGATGATGCCGCCGCGGTGCCGGTCGATCTGGGCGAGGTCGTCGGTCAGCGACCGCAGCCGGGGCCGCAGCGCTTCGGCCCATTCCGCGGCGTGCGCCGGGAGCTGGTCGCGCTTGACCGAGATGACCTGCTGCCGCACCGGGGTGCTCAGCTTCTCGAACCGCTTCTCGGTCGCGTACTGCGCCAGCTGGTCCGCGGCCGCGCGCACCCGCCGGTCGCCGGCGTCGGCGGCGTCCTGGGCCTGGTTGAAGGTCGCGTTGAGCCGCGCGTGCTGGGCGCGGGCGGTGTCGACGTCGCCGTCGTAAGCCGCCGCTGCGTCCTTCTCGGTGTCGGTCACCAGGTGCGCCATCGACTCGGCGAGCAACGCGAACCCCGAGGCCGAGGTGCGCGCCGATTCCAGCGTCGCCTCCGCCGCCGCCCGGCGTTCCTGCAGCTCTTCCCACTTGCGTGCGGCGGCCGACACCTCCAGCCCGGCCGCGTCGATCAGCTCCAAGCCGTGCTCGATGTCCCGCGGTTTCTCCCCGTTGACGCCGTTCTGCAGCGGCAGCGCGTCGAGCTCGGCGCGCCGCGTCGAGACGAGCCCGATCGCTTCGGTGCGCTCGTCTTCGAGACCGTCGACGACCCGGCGGGCGCGGGCCAGCGCGGCCGCCCGCGCCGACGCGTCGGAGCCGTCGGGTGTCTCCAGGAGTTCGGCCGCACGGGCGCGGACGGCCTCGTCCATGGACTCGACCGCCGAGCCCGCGGCGGCTTCGGCGGACTCGGCCTGCTCCAGCTCGCTGCGCAGGTCGCTGCCGACCTCGACCTTCGCGTACGACTCGGACGCCGACAGGTAGGTCCGGCGCAGGGCGTCGACCGGTTCGCCGGTCGCCGGACCTTCGGCAGCGTCGGCCGCCCCCGGCACCTCGGCCAGTTCGGCGCGCGCGGTGCTCGCGGTCCGGCGGTGACCGTCGGCGGTGCGCTGCTCCTCCCCCGCCTGCTCGCGCAGGCGCGCAGCCTTGCCCGCCGCGTCGGACGCCTGGAGGTCGGCGCGCTCGGCGATCTCGGTGGCGCGCTCGGCCTCTTCGGTCCACTCCGTGATCCGGGCGCTGCGGACACCCAGCTCACCCAGCCGCCGGGCCTTCTCCTCCGCCTCGGTGGCGGCCGCCCGCAGCTCGGGGACGCGCTCGCGCAGCGACGCCGCTTTTTCGCTCAACCGCGCGAAGTCCGCGTCGGCCTGCGCCAGCGCGGTCCGGGCGGTCTCCCGCGCGGTCCGGGCCGCCTGGGCCTGCTCGGCCAGGGTGGCGACGGCCCCGGCCGGGTAGTCCTCACGCCACGTCGTGAGCTTCCACGTCAACGCGCCGTCCGCGGACAGCTTGGCGGACAGCGCTTCGAGGCGCCGCTGCCGCCCGGTGTGCCGCCGCGCCACCGCTTCCCGCTCGGCGTCGGCGGCTTCTTCGTCGTACATCGCCGGGTTCGGCGGCACGAGGAACTCGACACCCGGCGCGGACGGCGCTTGCGCCTGCAGCGCCTCGGTCGTGCCGACGGCGATGATCGCGCTCGGCAGCAGCCGCCGCGCCGTCAGCACCTCGCGGGCGCGGTCGGCGTGCGCGGCGTCGTTCAGCAGGACGCCGGACACCAGCTGCGGCAGGCTTTCCAGCACCTCGGCGCGGCGGGCAGCGTCCAGTTTGGACAGGTAGCGCCAGCCGGACCACGCGGTGATCCCGGCCTCTTCCAGGACGTCCAGAGCGGCTTGGACGTCCTCGGGGGCGGCAGCAGCCCACCCGACCCCAGCGCGGCCAGGGCCCGCTCGTCGGCGGACTCCTCCATCCGCAGCGCGGTCTGCTCCTTCTCGACGGCCGCGCTCGCCTCGCGCAGCCGTTCCAGCAGCACCGGGAGGTCGCTCTCCAGGTTGACGTCGTCGGCGCCGAGCAGTTCGACCAGGCGGCTTTCGGCGGCGAGGGCGTCGGTCCGGCGGTGCGCGCGGTCGAGGTCCTCGGTGGCGCGTTCCAGGCGGTCCTGCGTGGTGCCGGCCAGCTGGTGCGCCTCGTTCACGGCCCGTTGCGCGGCCTGCAGGTCCGCGCCGACGCGGTCGAGCTCCTGTTCGCGGCGGGTCAGTTCCGAACCGGCCTGCTCGGCGGCCGATCGCGCGGCCCGCGAAGCTTCGGCGACGTCGGCGCCCGAAGGCAGCAACCCGGCGCGGACGGCGGCCTGGACCTCTTCGCGCAGCTCGGTGATCCGCGTGGTCAGCCCCCGCGCCTCGGCCCGGCGCGCGGCCGCGAGGTTCGCGGCTTCGTCGCGCTCGGTCTGCGCCTTCTCGGCTTCGGCTCGCAACGCGCCCGCGTGCGCTTCGGCCTTGTCGGCCTGGCGCTGGGCGTCCTGCGCCAGCGCGTGCAACCCGCGTGCCAGCGCGGAAGCGGCGTCGTTGCGCGCCTTCAGGGCGGGCCGCGCCTTTTCCTCCCGGCTGCCGACGAGTTCACGCAGGTCCTTCGCCTTGCGCGCGGCGTTCAGCTGGTTGAGGACCGTCGCCGTCTCCCGCCAGGCCTCCGCCTCGGTCTTCGCCTGCGCGAGCTCGGCGTCGACGCGCTTGCGGGCCTCCTGGGCTTCGTCCAGCCGCAGCACCGCGACCAGGCGGCGCAGTTCCGTGACGGCCGCGGCGAGCCGCCGGTGGTCGCCTTCGGCGAGCTTCTCCGCGGACTTGACCTCGGTGACGTGGTCCTCGAGCCCGGACAGCCGCGCGTTCTCGAGTTCGTTGCGCGCGACGACGCGGCCGGCCAGCTCGGCCATGTCGGCCTTCGCGGACTCCGCGATCTTCCGCGACTCCGCGGCGACGCCCTCTTCGGCGGCCAGCGGCCCCAGCAGCTCCAGGGCGCCGGCCACGAAGTCGCGTTCGGCCAGGAGATCCCCGCGCTGGGCCAGGTTGTGGGCGTAGGTCGCGACGACCTCGGCGAGGTCCTTCGGCTCCTCCTCGGAGATGACCGCGCGCAGCAGGAACTCGACGAACGCTTCGTCGGTGCCGAAGGCGAACGCGTCCGCCGCTTCACCTTCGCCCGCGTTCATCGCGCGCTGGTACCGGAACAGCTCGGTGTCGAGGCCCAGACCGTCCAGGCGGCCGGTCCACTCGTGGTGACGGCGGGTCCAGGACAGCTCCAGCTCGGGTTCGGCCAGCTGGGCCGCGGTGAGCTTGTCGTGGAAGCCGGACATCGTCAGCAGCCGGCCGTCCTGGGTCATCGGCAAGGAATCGAGCCCCAGCGCGGCGGTCGGGCGGAAGCAGTACCAGGAGTCGACGAGGTTCTCGGAGTCGGCGGACACGACGTGCCCGCGCCATTCCGACACCTTGCCGGTGATGATCCGGTGCCCGCTCTCGACGTGCAGCCACTCCAGCACGACGTGCGAGACGTCCTTGGCGGCGACGAACTTCTCCAGCACCTTCGTGCTGGTGGTGCCGACGACCTGGCGGCGGCCGGGCAGCATCACCGAGAAGATCAGCTTGATGAGCACGGACTTGCCGCCGCCGTTCTCGAGGAACAGCACACTCGCCGGGGACGGGCGGCGGAGTTCGGCCGGGCCGGTCGCGTGGATGCCCGCGCTGAACAGCGCGTCCTGCTTCGGCGCGGTGATCTTGGCGCCGACGCCGCTGAAGTCCAGCACGACGTCCTGGTAGCGGGCACCCGCCGGGCCCACCGAGTGCAGGCGGACCCGCGAAAGCTCGTACATCGGTTCCCCTCGTTAAAGCGTGTCCGAAGCGGCCGCGCGCAGCGTGCCCCCGGCGGTCGCGACGGCCACGACGTCGAGCGCCAGCAAGTCGTCGAAGGCGGCGTCGGCGGCGAGTTCGCGGACCTGGATCTGGTAGCGCGGCGTGGTCCGGTAGGTGCCGCCCTGCTCATCGCTCACCGGGACCAGGAAGCCCTGGTCGGCGAGGAACCGCAGGGCGCGGCTGACCATGCCGCGGGTGGTGTCGGCGGCCAACCGGCCGTCCTTGGTCGCGGCCGCGGCCGGACGACGGGTGTAGGCCCGCCACGCCTGTTCCAGCTCGGGTGCGTCGGCCAGGGGGTCGTTGTTGGCCTCGGCCGCCGCGGCACGTTCGTCCAGCATGCGGGCGGCTTCGCGGACCATCGCGTCGACCTGCTCGACGCTCACGCGGCCGATGTAGGTGTCGTTGGCGAGGTCGTCGGGCCGCGGGTAGCCCAGCGCCGCGGTGGCCAGGTGGATCAGGCCGTGCAGCACCTTCTCGGTCTCGCGGCGCTCGCGGATCTTGGCCTGCCGCGCGTAGGAGTCCATCTTGATCTCGAAGACGGACTCGTCGGTGGCCGCGAGGACCGCGCCGGCCTGCTGGTTGACCTCGAGGACCATGAGGCCGAGCCCGGCGGCGACGGCGTGCGTGAGCGCCTTGAACGCGTTGTCCTCGCCGTAGCGGCGGACGAGGTCGCCGTAGACGACGTCACGCGCGGGCAGCTGCTTCGGCCGCATGCCGAAGGCGACCAGCCGGGCCGCGGCCTCGGCGTCCACGCTGCTGTGGGACAGCGCCATGTCAGGCGACCTCCTCGTTCTCTTCTTCGTCGGCGCGTTCGACGGCGGCCGTGGACAGCAGCAGGTCCGCGCCGCCGAACTCCGGGTCGTCCAGGAGCGTGCCGTCGTCGACGGCCACCAGCACCTGCCGGTCGCCTTGGCGGCGGGCCGCGCCGACCCCGGGACTGTAGGCGTGGACGGCGCGCAGCGCGACCAGGGCCGGGAGCCCCGGCTGGCGGCTGAGGCGGGCTTCTTCCAGGAGCCCGGAGAGCCGGCGGGGCACTTCGGGCAGGTCGAGGAGCTCGTCGGCGGCGCGCCAGACGTCGTCGCCGAAGCGGTCGGTGGTCTCGGCGGGCATGAGCTCCGGCTCGGGGATCTCCCCGACGAGCTGGTCGCGTTCGGGTGCCGGGCGCAGGAGCAGCGAGACCAGGGACGACAGCGACGGCACGACCGGCGCGGTGATCCCGGCGGCGGCGTGGAAGAAGTGCTCGACCGGCGCGACCGCGTCGGCCAGCGGCAGGCCCAGGGTGGGCACGAGGAGCTGGCCGAAGAGGTCGAGCGTCGCGCGCTGGGGCGGGCCGGAGAACTGCTGGCGGTCCTGTTCGGCGCGGAACACCGCGCCCGCGTCGGCCAGCCGGGACTGCAGGCGCGTGTGCCGCCGGATGCAGTCGCCGACGATGTCGACGAGCTCGGCGGCGCGGCGCTTGCGGTCGAGGTCTTCGGTCTCGTCGCGGGCGGTGGTGATGTTCTTGAGGATGGCGTTCTCGGCACGGAACCGGGTCTCGATGTGGCCGAGCGCGCTGTCGAGGAGCTCCGGGACCTCGCGTTCCCAGTCGACCGAACGGACGTCGCGGCGGGTCGCGTCGAGCTTCGCGCGCAGCGTTTCGCCGTACTGGACGGTCCGGTAGCGGGCCTGCTCGGCGGCGAGCTTCGCGTCGGCCAGACGACCCCGCGCGATCAGGTTCTCGAGCTTGACCTCGGCGGCGATCTGCGCGGATTCGACGTCGGTGTCGAGGGCGCCGACGAGCACGTTGATGGCCTCGTCGGTGGCGCGCAGGTAGACCTCGCCGTCCGGTGCGGCCAGCTCGACCAGCAGCTTGAAGTCGAACTGACGCCGCTGGTAACCGCCGGGCCCGACCGCGCCGTAGACGCGCCGGAAGCCGCGGTCGGTGGTGCCGACGTTGATCAGGTTGTCCAGCACCCACTTGGCCACCCGGACGTGTTCCTCGGGCATCCGCGACGGCGCCTGCTGGGCGATGAACGGCAGCAGCCGGTCGATGACCTCGTCGTGGCCGGCGCCGGTGTCGAAGTCCATGGCGATGGTGACCTGGTCGATCGTGTGCAGCGCGATCTCGGCCATCTGGTAGATCGTGGCGTCGGCCCAGTCGAGCTTCGCCTTGCGCGCGTCCAGGTCGTGCAGCGGCGCGGTGCAGGCCAGCGCCTTGAGGCGGCGGGTCAGCCCCTCGTCGGCCAGTCCCATGGCGGCCCTGTCGTCGTCTCGCACAGCAGGCCAGGCTAGTCGGCCACCCTCTGCGCACGCCCGGGTGACGGACTAACGTCCCCCTCATGCGTGAGATGAGCCGTGACGAGTGGTGGAAGTTCGCGTCCGAGGGAACCCGGACCGGCATGTTGGGCCTGGTCAGGAAGGACGGCTCGCCGATCGTCACGCCGATCTGGTTCCTGCTGAACGAAGGCCCGGACGGGGACGAGCTGATCTTCACCACGGGCACCGAGACCCTCAAGGGCAAGGCCATCGCCCGCGACGGGCGCATCTCGCTGGCCGTCGACGACCAGAAGCCGCCGTTCTCCTACGTCCAGTTCACCGCCGAAGCGCGGCTCACCCACGACTACGACGACATGCTCGAGTGGGCGACGAAGCTGGGCGCCCGGTACATGGGTGCGGCGCAGGCCGAGGAGTACGGCAAGCGCAACGCCGTCCCCGAGGAATCCCTCGTCCGGGCGAAGATCACCAAGGTGATCGCGCGGGCCGACATCGCCGACTGACCCCGGTTCGCTGGTAGTCTGCCCCCGGGGGTGGGGGTATGCCTTCAGGGGACAGACGCGACGCCGTCAAGGCGATCGTCAGCGCGGGCCAGCGGGAACTGGTGGCCGAGCTGGAACGCGTCGACGGCGGTGCGCGCTTCGGCCGCTCCGGCCGCACGCGGCGGCTGGAGAACGGCGACGTCTTCGAACGCGCCGTCGTCAGCGCGGCCTTCTCGGACGAGTTCTTCGCGGCCGGGCTGTCGGTCGTGCTCCACCCGCGCAACCCGTACGTCCCGGCGTTCCAGGCGCACTTCCGCTACCGCGAGGCCGCGGACGCGTGGTGGTTCGGCGGCAGCGTCGACCTCCTGCCGTGCTACGGCTTCGCCTCGGACGCGACGCACTTCCACCGCGTCCTGAAGAACCACTGCGACACGCTCGACCCGGCGTTCCACGCGCAGGCGAAACGGGCGTGCGACGACCGCTTCCGCCTCCCGCACCGCGACGAGGCCCGCGGCATCGGCGGCATCCTCTTCGACCACCTGCGCCTGCCCGGCCCGGACGGCTGGCGGCGCTCCGCGGCGTTCACCGCGGCGGGCATCGCCGCGATCGCGCCGGCGTACTTCCCGATCGTCCGGCGGCGCAAGGACCTGCCGCACGGCGAGCGCGAGCGGCAGTGGCAGCTCTACCGCCGCGGCCGGTACGTGGAGTTCACGCTGGTCCACGACGCGGCGAACGCGGTGCAGGCCGACGCCGAAGCGATCCTCTCGGCGCTGCCGCCGCTGGCGCGGTGGGAGTCGGAGTTCACGCCGGAGCCGGGAAGCGCGGAGGCGGAACTGGCCTCGTTCCTCGTCCCGCGCGACTGGGCGGCCGAAACCCCGGTGACGGCAGGCTGACGTTCCCCCGTCCGGGCGCATTCGCCCCGCTGAGCGGGAAAGCATTTTCACGGTGGGTAAGTCGTGGTGTCGAGTATTGACAGGCCCCGCTCGGAGGGTGTGAGATCTGTCCCATAGATAGGAAACTTTCCTAACTATTGCCGCCGGTGGTCCGCCGACCATTCCGCCCCGGTCACCCCCTGTCCCCCCGACCCACGCAGGAGGCTTCCAGTGGCACCCCGTCCACCGTGGCGCGCGGTACTGGCCGGCACCGCCGTCGCGGCGCTCGGCTTCACCGCGGTCAGCCCGGTAACCGCTTTCGCCGCGGACACGAGCTACGAATCCGAAGACGCGACCATCTCCCAAGGCGCCGTCGAATCGAACCACGCCGGCTACAGCGGCACCGGGTTCGTCAACTTCGACAACGTCACCGGCAGCTACGTCGAATACTCCGTGAACGCGGCCCAGGCGGGCACGCACACCCTGACCTTCCGCTACGCCAACGGAACCGCCGACAACCGGCCGGTGAAGCTGACCGTCGACGGCGGCGACAAGGGCACCGTCGACTTCCCCGCCACCGGCGCGTGGACGACCTGGAAGACCGTCACCACGACCGTCCAGCTCACCGCCGGCGTCAACAAGGTCCGCACCACCGCGACCACCGCCAACGGTGGCCCGAACGCCGACAAGCTCACCGACACCTTCACCGCCCCGGTGGACCCCGAACCGCCGTCGGCGCCGTCGAACCTCAAGGCGAGCAACATCCTCCCCACCGCGGCCACCTTCTCCTGGACCGCCGCGACGGACAACGTCGGCGTCGTCCGCTACGAGATCAACCGCGGCGGCAACATCCTCAAGACCGTCGACGGGAACACCACGAGCGCCACCGTCGACAACCTGACCCCGAACACGGCCTACGACATCTCCGTCGGCGCGTACGACGCCGCCGGCAACCCGTCGCAGCAGAGCAACGTGGTCACCTTCACCACGCCGCCGAGCAACGACACCACCCCGCCCGGCGTGCCGGGCAACCTGCGCTCCACCGGCGTCACCGCGAACAGCGTCTCCCTGGCGTGGAACGCTTCCACGGACGACAGCGGCACCATCGCGGGCTACGACGTCTACCAGGGCACCGCCAAGGTGGCGACGACGACGTCACTGAGCACGACGATCACGAACCTGAACCCGAACACGTCCTACACCTTCACCGTCAAGGCCCGTGACCCCGACGGCAACACCTCGGCCGCCAGCAACGCCGTCACGGCGAAGACCAGCGCTCCGGGTGGCGCCGGGGGCATCCCGGAGTACGACAAGGACATCGCGAAGGTCGACCTCGGCTGGTCGGTGGACTTCCTCCCGAACGGCAACGCACTGGTCACCGAGCGGGACCGGTTCGAGGTCCTGCTCGTGACGCCGTCCGGCCAGAAGACCACGCTGGGCAAGGTGCCGGGCGCGGTCGGCACGAACGGCGAAGGCGGCCTCCTCGGCCTGGCGATTTCGCCGAACTGGGCGTCCGACCACGCGATCTACCTGTACCACACCGCATCCGGGGACAACCGGATCGTGAAGATGACCTACGACGGCACCACGCTGTCGTCGACGTCGACGCCGGTGCTGACCGGGATCGCGAAGAACCGCTACCACAACGGCGGCCGGATCAAGTTCGGTCCCGACGGCAAGCTGTACGCCACCGTCGGCGACGCCAAGAACAGCGACAACGCGCAGAACAAGAGCTCGCTCAACGGGAAGATCCTGCGGCTGAACCCGGACGGCTCGGCGCCGGGCGACAACCCGTTCTACGCCACCGGCGGCAACGCGCGGTACGTCTGGAGCTACGGCCACCGCAACCCGCAGGGCCTGGCCTGGGACTCCCGCGGCCAGCTGTGGGCGGCGGAGTTCGGCGAAAGCAGCCAGGACGAGCTCAACCTGATCCAGAAGGGCGGCAACTTCGGCTGGCCCAGCTGCGAAGGCACGCAGGGCAGCTGCAGCGGTTACATCGCCCCGAAGAAGACCTGGTCGACGTCGCAGGCCGGACCGAGCGGGGTGGAGATCGTCAACGACTGGATCTACATCGCCGGCGTCACCGGTGAGCAGCTGTTCGCCACGCAGATCAACGCCGCGGGCACCGGCGTCGGCACGGTGTCGACGCTGTTCTCCGGCCGCTGGGGCCGGCTGCGCTCGGTCACCAAGACGCCGGACGGCGGGCTCTGGCTGACCTCGACGAACAACGACAAGAACGGCGGCACGCCGTCGGTGCTGGACAACGTGATCGTGCGGCTGAAGTTCCCGGGCGGCAGCACGCCCGGCGGCTTCAAGCTGACCAGCTCCGCCTTCGCCGACAACGCCACCATCCCGGACAAGTACACCTGCGCCGGGGACGGCACGGCGGGCCAGGACCCGTCGCCGCCGCTGGCGTGGGGCGAGTCCACGGGTGCGAAGGGCTACGCCGTCGTGTTCGCCGACGTCGCCAACAGCGGCAACAAGCTGCACTGGGCGATCTGGGACGTCCCGGCGACGGCTCGCTCCCTCCCGGAGGGTCTCGGCGCGGGCTACACCGTGCCGGACCAGGGCGGCGCGAAACAGAAGGCGATGGGCAGCGGGGCGAACGCGCAGAAGTTCTTCGGCCCCTGCCCGGGCGGCTCGAGCCACCCGTACACGTTCACGCTCTACGCCCTGAACACCGCGACGGTCCCCGGCTTGACGTCGTCCTCGACGATGGCCCAGATCGAGACGGCGATCAAGGGCGCGTCGACGGCCAACGTGGTGCTGCGCGGCAAGTCCAGCGCGGCCGCCTGAAAGCCGCGGCGGGGGTGACCGGAGCGGCGCCGGTCACCCCCGCCGCCCTCACTGCGACTCCGCCACCCGGCGCAGGTGGGCGTCGACGTCGAAGCCGTGTTCCTCCAGCCGGCGGCGGGCCAGCAGGAGCTCGTCGGGGGTGAACAGCTCGGCGTACTCCTCGCGGAGCATGACCGCTTCGGAGCTGCGGCCGAGCTGGTTCTTCTCCCAGAGCACGGTGAACCCGCCCGCGGTGCCGGCCCCGCGCAGCAGCAACCGGGCCGCTTCGACGCCGCCGTGCTCGCGCACCATGCGTTCGAACTGGGCGGGCCGGTAGCCGTAATCCTTGGCCAGGACCCGGCAGCCATCGAGCAGGTCCTCGGTGAACCGCGCGGCGAGCCGGGGATCGGCCGGGATGGATGCGGCTGGTTCGGGCATTGGGGCAACCTCTCGACGCGACGGCTTCCCAGATTAATCGCGAACCGGGGCAGTTTCGCTACGCCATTCGAGCAACGAATTCGCGAAGAGCACTCTCCGTGTCAACAGAAGCGGACAAAGAGGGCAAACCGAAACCGGCAGTGACATCTGGGGCTCCGCCCCAGGTCGGGGGCTCCCCCACCCGAGCCCCGAAAAATGTCGGTGGTCTCTGCCATGCTGACCGCCATGCGAACCGTGGTCCACGGCGACGTTCACGTCCACTATGGACAGATCTACGTCCACGACGAGGACGGAGAGCCGTTCGAGGGCGACCTGCACGCGTGTTTCGCCGGGCAGCGCAACGGGCTGTGCGGGGCCGCGGTGCCCGGCACCCTCTTCCTCATCACCGGGCTGCACACCGGCGAGGTCGGCTTCACCGCCGAGGTGCACTCGTCCGAGCCTCCGGACAGCGGCGGGGAGGACGTCGTCGAGGCTTCCTTCCGCGCCGAGGGCCGGACGGTGCTCGTCACCTGGGGCGGCTCGGATCGGTGGGACCTCGAGCTGGCTCCCGGCGACTACCGCGTCCGCTACAGCGGCACGGCGATGGACGCGGGCCGCGAGCGCGACACCCGGCTCGGCGGCGAGCCCCCGCTGGACAGTTACGTGCTGCAGTTCTGGCCCGCGCCGGCGGCGCCGGACGTCGTCGTCCGCGAAACGAGCGCGATCGCGGCGTACTGGCACGGTTTCGCGCGGAATCTGCCTCCACCGCCCACGGACGAGGAGCTCGCCGCTCGCTGGGAAGCGCGTCAACAGGCTGAGGAAGAGGCGCGTGCGAAGGCGCAGCACGAACAGCTGCTCCGGGAGTGGGGCGGGGTGCTGCCGGCCTCACCGGTGCTCGACCTGCCGCCGGGTTCGCTGCGAGAGTTCGCCAAGCTCGACCGCGACCTGGTGGGGGCGGCGATCGCCGCCGGGCCGGAGATCTGCCGCGCGCTCGCCCGCCGGGTGGCCCACCTCGCGTTCGAGCGGGCCCGGCTCGACGGCGTCGGCTGGATCGCCGAGGGCCTGCGCGCACTCGACGAGGGGATTCCGTTGCCCCCGCCGTTCGACGACTGGACCGCGGCGTGGGATCGGCTCCTGGCGGATCCGGACGTCCCGCATACGCTCGTGCGCACCCCGGACGGCCGGCACGACAACGCGTTGCAGCAGGCGATGGCGTTCCCGGCGATCTTCGCCGCCAGCCACGAAGATTCCTTGGAGGCACTGGGCCGGACATTGTCGGCGGCCGGGCACGCGTACGGCGACGACCGGCCGCAGCTGCTGGCGGAGGCCCGCGCGGCGCTGGCCGGGCTGACCGGGAGCGGCTGACCCGGCCGGACCTCACCAGCCGAACAGGCCGCCCATGATCCGGGCGCAGCGGGCCGTCATCGCGTCGGCGTCTTCCTCCGGCCGGTCGATCCACCAGCTGATCAGCGAGTCGACCACCCCGGTCCACACCTGCGCGACGGCCTCGATGTCCGCCGGGTCGGCCAGGCCGCGGGAGGTCAGCAGCTGCGTGGCGCCGAGCACGGCGAACGTGTCGAGCCGGCGGCGGTAGTCCGCGGCCGCCGCGGCGATGTCGCCCGACGACGGCACGGTCGCGTCGCGCAGGAGGCGCCACGCGTAGCGGTCGTGGTCGAACGTCGTGAAGATCGCCGAAAGCACCTTCAGCGGCATCTGGTCGGGCTCACCGCCGGCCGCCATGGTCGTCGCCACGCCGTCGGTGAGACGGCCGCCCGCGCGGTGCAGGCAGGCCAGGTAGAGCCCGTCCTTCGAGCCGAAGTACTGGTACAGCAACGGCTTGGTGACCCCGACGCGGCGGGCGATCTCGACCATCGACGCGCCCGCGTACCCGGCCCGGCCGAACTCCTCGGTGCCGGCCACGACGAGCTGGGCCTCGCGCTCTTCGCGGGGCATCCCCTTGGTCCCGACCGGCCTTGACTCCGTCACACGCCAGAGCCTACCGTGCGTAAAGTGACCCGAGGGTAAGTTACCGCATGGTCAGATCCGAGGAGGCGATGTGGCCGAGTTCCTGGCGCACCTGCGCGACCCCGTGTTGTTCGCGATTCCGGTGTTCCTGCTGTTCGTCACGATCGAAATCGTCGCGGTGCACGTGCTCGGCCACGACGACCACGTCGTCGGCTACAGCGTCGCCGACACCCGGACGAGCATGTTGATGGGCACGGTCGCCGTCGGTGTCAACGCGCTGTTCCGGCTGGTGATGCTGGTCGTGTTCGCGGCGCTGTTCGAGCTGGCGCCGGTCAGGTTCGATCCGCGTGACTGGTGGACGTGGGTGCTCATGCTGCTCGGCCAGGAACTGGTGTTCTACGCCTACCACCGGGCCAGCCACCGCGTGCGGCTGCTGTGGGCCGGGCACCAGGTGCACCACTCCAGCGAGCACTACAACTTCTCGACCGCGCTGCGCCAGAAGTGGACCCCGTACTTCCAGCTGCCGTTCTGGTCGGTGCTGGCGCTGTGCGGCATCCCGCCGTGGCTGATCCTGACCGGGCTGTCGATCGACCTCGTCTACCAGTTCTTCGTGCACACCGAGAAGGTCGGCAAGCTGCCGCGCTGGTTCGAGTACGTCTTCAACACCCCGTCCCACCACCGCGTCCACCACGGCAGCGACGAGGAGTACCTGGACGCCAACTACGGCGGCATCCTGATCGTCTGGGACCGGCTGTTCGGCAGTTTCGTGCCCGAAGGCAAGCGGCCGACGTACGGGCTGACCAAGAACATCGAGACGTACCACCTGCTCAAGGTCGGCTTCCACGAGTACGGCTCGATCCTGCGCGACCTCCGCGCGGCCCGGACGTGGCGCGAGCGCGCGGGCTACGTGTTCGGGCCGCCGGGCTGGCGGCCCGAACACGAGCTACGCGATGTCCCGCAGCGCCAGGCTGTTCAGGGGCGGACGCTGCGGTGAGGTGAGGTCGGTCAGCACGATCTCACGCTCGACGCCGGGCGACGTCCCGCGCCGGAACTGCGCGAGCAGTGTCGCCGGCGGGGCCGCCGTGACCAGCCGCCCGTGCCGTTCCAGGCGGTCGAAGAGCGTCTGCATGATCTGCCCGGACATCCGGCCCAGCGCCTGGGTGCTCTGGTGGCGGTGCGCGCGGTGGCCGAGGTCGACCTGCGCGAGCGCGTCGAGGCCGTGCAGTTCGAGCAGGTCGATGAGGTGCCCGACCTCGACGCCGTAGTTCGCGACGAACGGGATGCTCTCCAGCACCTCGCGGCGGCCCGCGTATTCCCCGGCGAGGGGCTGGACGAACCCGGCGAGCTCCGGCCAGAACATGTTGAGCAGCGGCCGGGCGACGAGTTCGGTGACCCGGCCGCCGCCGTCCGCTTCGGTGCCGAGCGGGCGGTGGTAGAAGCCCTTGACGTAGGCGACCGACGGGTCGGTGAGCAGCGGGCCGAGCAGCCCGGTGACGTAGTCGGTGGTGAAGTCGTACAGGTCACCGTCGACGAAGACGACAAGATCGCCACTCGTCGCCGCGACGCCCTTCCACAGCGCTTCGCCTTTGCCGGCCAGCCCTTCGAGTGCGGGGAAGACGGCGTCCTGCGCGACGACGGCGGCCCCCGCGGCGGCGGCCACCTCGGCGGTGGCGTCGGTCGAGTGGCTGTCGACGACGAGGATCTCGTCGACGAGCTTGCCCTGGAGCTCTTCGCGGATGGCACCGACGATCGCCCCGACGGTGGCTTCCTCGTTCCGGGCCGGGATGACGACGGAGACGGTGGTGCCGCGTTTGGCCGCGACGAGCTCCCGGGTGGTCCAGTCACCGGCCTTGCTGCTGCGCCGGGTGAGCCAGGTGCCGATTTCCGGCGAAACCTGCAGCATGCGTTTCCCCTTCCCTCGTTCGCCTCCGAGGTTCGGGGTGCCGCGTTTCGTCGGCCGCTCCGCGACGCTACCGGGGTGTTACGAGATCGCCCTCCGCGTTAACGCGGAGGGCGGAAAACCGGCTGACCACGGCACTCCCGCTCACTAGGCTCGTCGCCGATGAGCCAGTACTTCAGCGTCGACGGCCACTCCGTGTGGAACCCGTCCAACGGCCCCGGCACGCTCTTCACGCACCTCGCGGAGGCGCTGGTCCCGCTGGCCGGGCGGCCCTCCGGGATCGGGGTGACGCCCGGCGACCCCGACGACCACCCCATCGACGGCGCGGCCTTCGCGGCGTTCGCCGGCGCGCTCGTCGCCGAGTACCGCGCGACGTCGCACCCGATCCAGCGGGCGCTCCTCGAAGGGTTCGTCGCGACCGCGGCCGTCCTCGCCCGCCGTGGTGGGCTCGTGCTCGACGGCTCGGCCGGCCGCTCCGCCCGGGACATCCCGGGTGGTGGCGCGGCGGGGCCGGACCGGCTCGCGGAGCTGATGGCCGAGTACGAACGCGCGATGCCGGTGTGATCGAGCCGAACCGCCCCTTCCGCTGGGACCTGATCCGGCCCGACCACCTCGGCTCGCTGCTCGACGGCGTTCCCGGGCCGGACCTGTGGTTCCTCGACGAGCTGATCAGCTGCGCCGCGAAGGTGCTCGCCCGATCCGAGGACGGCGAGCTGTACTTCGTCGGCCGGTCCGCGGACTCCGTGTTCGACCTGCTCGGCGGAGCACTGCCCGACCCTGACCGGCTGCACCTGCTGCCGCTGTACACCGCGTCGATGGACAGCCTCTTCGGCGGGCGGCTCCACCCGGCCGAGGTGGCGCAGCTGCGGGCGAACCTGACCGCGCACGGACTGGCCCCGGACGCGCTCGCCCACGGTTCCCGGCCCGTCGTGTTCGTCGACGTGGTGTCCTCGGGCCGGTCCTTCGGGCAGCTGATCGGCATCCTCCGCGACTGGGCCACCGACGAACGCGCGGACTGGCCGGCCGCCGTGCGCCGGATCCGGCTCCTCGGCCTGCCGCGCCGCACGCACACCAGCCCGAAGACCCGGCGGTGGCAGCAGCATGCGGAGTGGACGCACGAGCTGCCCGCCGGGGCCATCCGGAACATCTCGCTCGAGAGTGCCGTCTTCAGCTACTTCGCCGACCACCAGCAGAAGCTGACCGACTCGTTCGGCCGGTACCTCTGGTCCGCCGAAGACGTCCGCGAGCCGGCCCGTGACCCCCGCACCCGCCGGGCGCTGGCCGAAGCGGTCGCGATCGTCGAAGCCGGGCGCACGCCGGCCGTCCGCGAACGGCTTGCGCGGACCATGAACGGCGAACCCGCGATCGCGGAACCGTGGCTGCGGGACCTCGTCAGGCTTCTTCTTCCTCGAGCATCTCCGGCGTGACCGCCGATTCGGTGTCCGGGATGTTCAGGTCCTTGGCCCGCTTGTCCGCCATCGCCAGCAGGCGGCGGATCCGGCCCGCCACCGCGTCCTTCGTCATCTGCGGGTCCGACAGCTGGCCCAGTTCTTCCAGGGACGCCTGCCGGTTGGACAGCCGGAGGCGCCCGGCCGCCAGCAGGTGGTCCGGGGCCGTTTCGCCGAGGATCTCCAGCGCGCGCTCCACGCGGGCCGCCGCCGCCACCGCCGCGCGGGCCGATCGCCGCAGGTTCGCGTCGTCGAAGTTGGCCAGGCGGTTCGCCGTCGCGCGGACCTCGCGGCGCATCCGCCGCTCTTCCCACTGCAGGACGCTCGCGTGCGCGCCGAGGCGGGTCAGCAGCGCGCCGATCGCGTCGCCGTCGCGGACCACCACCCGGTCGGCTCCCCGGACCTCGCGGGACTTCGCCTGGATGCCCATCCGGCGCGCCGCGCCCACCAGCGCCAGCGCCGCCTCCGGACCCGGGCACGTCACCTCGAGTGACGACGAACGGCCCGGTTCGGTCAGCGACCCGTGCGCGAGGAACGCGCCCCGCCACGCCGCTTCCGCGTCGGCCACTCCCCCGGACACCACGGCCGCGGGCAGCCCGCGCACCGGGCGGCCGCGCTGGTCGATCAGCCCGGTCTGCCGGGCCAGGCCCTCACCGTCCTTGACCACGCGCACGACGTACCGGGTGCCCTTGCGCAGCCCGCCGCTGGCGGTGATGACGTGGACGTCCGAATGGTGGCCGTACAGCTCGTGGATCTCCTTGCGCAGCCGTCGCGCGACCGAGCCCGTGTCCAGCTCCGCCTCCACGACCACCCGGCCGGCCACGATGTGCAGCCCGCCGGCGAAGCGAAGCAGCGACGCGACCTCCGCCCGGCGCGGCCCGATCTTCGTGATCTCCAGCCGGCTCAGCTCGTCCTTCACCGCGGCGGTCATCGCCATTACTGCCCCTCCCTGCCTTTCGCTCCTCCCCCGTGCTCCCCGCCGAGACCGAGAGCCTCCCGCATGCACAACGCGAGCGCATCAGGATCATGCCGTCCCGCCACTTCGGGGTCGGCCACCGCCCCCAGGTGCGCCCGGCCGCCCAGCCGTTCCGCCGCGCGGCGGAGATTCGCCGGGTCGGGGACGGAATCGCGGTCCGCGATCACCGCGTCGACCCGCAGATCGGGCGCGTGCTCGAAGAGTACGTCGAGATGACGCTCCGGCGAGAATCCCGCGGTTTCCCCCGGCTGGGGGACAAGGTTGAGCACGAGCACCTTCGTCGCGGCCGTCTGCACGAGCGCGTCGTGCAGCCCCGGCACGAGCAGGTGCGGGAGCACACTCGTGAACCACGAGCCCGGCCCGAGGAACACGACGTCGGCGGCGAGCACGGCGTCGACGGCCTCCGCGCACGCCAGCGGCGGCCGCCCCGACCGGCCCGGCGAACGCAGGCTGACGCGCTGCACCTGCCCCGGCGTCGAGGCCACCGCGACCTGGCCGCGGATCGTGCGCACCGCGGCCGGGTCCTCGCTGTCGAGGCCGCTGACCTGGCCCTCGATCTCCAGCGGTTCCGGGGACATCGGCAGCACGCGGCCCGAGACACCCATCAGCCGGCAGGCCTCGTCGAGCGCGGCCACCGGGTCGCCGAGCACCTCGAACAGCCCGGCCAGCAGCAGGTTCCCCACCGCGTGCCCGGCCAGTGCGCCGTCGCCGCCGAAGCGGTGCTGGAAGACCTCGGCCCACAGCGTGCCGCCGTCCTCCGCGGCGAAGGCCGCGAAGGCCTGGCGGAGGTCACCCGGCGGCAGCAGCCCGAGTTCGCGCCGCAGCCGGCCGGACGATCCGCCGTCGTCGGCCACCGTCACGACCGCGGTGACGTCGGGGGTCACCCGCCGCACCGCGGACAGTGTGGCGTGCAGTCCGTGGCCGCCCCCGAGGGCGACCGCGCGCACGTTATTCACGACCAAGGTCGCGGTGCACCACCTTCACGGCCATACCGTCCTCTTTGGACAAACGCTCGGCGAGTTCGACCGACAGTGCCACGCTGCGGTGCTTGCCACCGGTGCAGCCGACGGCCAGCGTCAGGTACCGCTTGCCTTCGCGCTTGTAGCCGGCGCCGATCAGCCGCAGCAGCTGGTGGTAGCGGTCGAGGAACTCCTCGGCCCCCTCCTGCGAAAGGACGTAGTTGCGGACCTCGCCGTCGAGCCCGGTGTGTTCGCGCAGCTCCGGGATCCAGAACGGGTTCGGCAGGAACCGGACGTCCATCACCAGGTCGGCGTCCATCGGCAGGCCGTACTTGTAGCCGAAGGACAGCACGGTGACCCGGGTCTGGGTGCTCGCCTCGGAGCCGAACGCGTCCTCGATCTTGGCGCGCAGGTCGTGCACCGACAGCGACGACGTGTCGAGCACCAGGTCGGCCTCTTCGCGCAGCGGCTCCAGCAGCGTCCGCTCCGCCGTGATGCCGTCGGCGAGCCGGCCGTCGCCCTGCATCGGGTGGCCGCGGCGGACGGCTTCGAAGCGCCGCACCAGCACCGCGTCGGTCGCCTCCAGGAACAGCACCCGCGGCTTGTAGCCCCGCGCGTCGAGGTCCTTGATGACCGAGGCCAGGTCGTCGGTGAACGCGCGCGAGCGCACGTCCATCACGACCGCCACCTTCGTGATCGCGCCGCGCGCCTGCGCGCCCAGCTCGACCATGGTGGCGATCAGCTCGGGCGGCAGGTTGTCGACGACGAACCAGCCCAGGTCCTCCAGGCACTTGGCCGCCGTGCTGCGGCCCGCCCCCGACAACCCGGACACGACCGCGACCTCCATGCCGGAGCCGCGGATCTCCTCTTGCGCACTCACTGTGTTTCCCTACTCCCCTGCTTCTGTGCCGTTGCCGGCGCCGGACTCCCCGGCCAGCGCGGCGACCACGGCCTCCGCGGTGCGCCTGCCGAAGCCGGGCACCGCCTCGATCTCTTCGATCCTGGCCTGCTTGAGCTTCTTCACCGAGCCGAAGTGCTTGATCAGCGCGGTGCGGCGAGCCTGCCCCAGCCCGGGCACACTGTCCAATTCGGACGTCACCAGCCGCTTGGACCGCTTCTCGCGGTGGTAGGCGATGGCGAAGCGGTGGGCCTCGTCTCGCAGCCGCTGCAGCAGGTACAGCCCCTCCGACGTCCGGGGCAGGATCACCGGATCGGGGTCGGCGGGCAGCCAGACCTCTTCGAGCCGCTTGGCCAGCCCGACCACGGAGATGTCGGTGATGCCGAGCTCGGCCAGCACGTCCGCGGCCGCGGTGGCCTGCGGGCCCGCGCCGTCGACGACCAGCAGGTTCGGCGGGTAGGCGAACTTCTTCGGCCGTCCGGTCTCCGGGTCGAGGCCCGGTTTCGAGGAGTCCGGCTCCTCGGCGGTTTCCTTGAGGTAGCGGTAGAACCGGCGCCGGACGACCTCGGCGATCGAGGCGACGTCACCCTCCGTGGCCGCCTCCCGCAGCGCGAAGCGCCGGTACTCGGACTTGCGCGCCAGCCCGTCCTCGAACACGACGAGCGACGCGACGACGTCACTGCCCTGGATGTGGCTGATGTCGATGCACTCGATGCGCAGCGGCGCGGTGTCGAGGCCGAGGAACTCCTGCAGCTCGGTGAGGGCCGCCGAGCGGGCCGTGAGGTCGCCGGCGCGGCGCAGCTTGTGCTGGGTGAACGCCTCCCCCGCGTTGCGCTGCACGGTCTCGGCCAGCGCCTTCTTGTCGCCGCGCTGGGGCACCCGCAGCTGGACCCGGGAGCCGCGCAGCCCGGTGAGCCACTCCGCGACCGCATCCGCGTCCGCGGGCAGCTCCGGGACCAGCACCTCGCGCGGGACCACCGGCCCCGCGTCGACGTCGTCGCGGGCGTCGAGTTCGGCCTCGTCGCCGTAGAACTGGGTGAGGAAGTGGTCGACCAGCGCCGGGACGTCCATCTCCTCGGCCTTGTCGATCACCCAGCCGCGCTGGCCGCGGACCCGGCCGCCGCGCACGTGGAAGACCTGGACCGCGGCCTCGAGATCGTCGTGGGCGAACGCCACGACGTCGGCGTCCGTGCCGTCGCCGAGCACCACGGCCTGCTTCTCCATGGCGCGGCGCAGCGCGCCGAGGTCGTCACGCAGCCGGGCGGCGCGCTCGAACTCCAGCTCTTCGGACGCGGCGGCCATCTCGGCCTCGAGGCGTTTGATCATGACGTCGGTCTTGCCGGCGAGAAAATCGCAGAAGTCCTCGACGATGTCGCGGTGCTCGTCGGCCGAGACGCGGCCCACGCACGGCGCGGAGCACTTGTCGATGTAGCCGAGCAGGCAGGGGCGGCCGATCTGGCCGTGCCGCCGGAACACCCCGGCCGAGCAGGTGCGCGCCGGGAAGACGCGCAGCAGCAGGTCGAGCGTCTCGCGGATCGCCCACGCGTGCGCGTACGGGCCGAAGTACCGGACGCCCTTCTTGCGCGCGCCGCGGTAGACGTGCAGGCGGGGGAACTCCTCGTTCAGCGTCACCGCGAGCATGGGGTAGCTCTTGTCGTCGCGGTAGCGGACGTTGAACCGGGGGTCGAACTCCTTGATCCAGTTGTACTCGAGCTGGAGCGCCTCGACCTCGGTGGTGACCACGGTCCACTCGACGCTCGCGGCCGTGGTGACCATCTGCCGGGTGCGCGGGTGCAGTCCGGCGAGGTCGGCGAAGTAGGAGTTCAGCCGGCTCCGGAGGCTTTTCGCCTTGCCGACGTAGATGACCCGCTTGGTCGCGTCGCGGAATTTGTACACGCCAGGGGCATCCGGGATGCTCCCCGGCGAGGGACGGTAGGTGGTCGGGTCAGCCACCTCCCCAGACTATGGGTCGGCACCGACAGTTCTCGGTGGCCCCCCGCTGTCCGATCCGCCGGAAGTCGGGTCTTCGCCCGCTTCCGACCTTCGTCGGTGTCCGGACCTGTGACGCGGTGGTTACTTTCCGACCGGCTGACCCGGTCCCCTCCGAAAGGATCACCGCCGTGACCTCTCTCCGTCTCCTCGGCGCCGCTTCCGCGGCGGCCGTCGCGCTGACCCTCGCCGGCGGCGCGGTCGCCTCCGCGGGCGTCCAGCCGAACATCGTCGGCGGCACCACCGCCCCCACCGTGTCGTGGGGTGCCCAGGTGTACGTGAACACGCCCGGGCGCGACTACCAGGGCTTCAACTGCTCGGGCACGGTCATCGCCGCGCGCTGGGTGCTGACCGCGGTGCACTGCCTCGACCAGGACGGCTCGGGGATGTACGTCCGGGTCGGCAGCAACACGCTGCTCTCGGGCACGAAGATCGCCGTCGACAACGAGTACGAGTCCCCGAACGGCGACATCGCGCTGCTGCACCTGGCGTCGGCGACCAGCACCTCGCCGATCTCGCTGGGCAGCGCGGACCCGGCCACCGGCAGCACCAACCAGATCTACGGCTGGGGCCGCACCACCCCGACCGGCCCGCCGGCGACGGCGCTGAAGACGGCGAACGTCCAGGTGACGGGCCGCTCCACGGACGCCTACGGGGGCCGCGCGATCCAGAGCGTCGGCGTCAACGGCTCGGCGTGGAAGGGCGACTCGGGTGGTCCCGAGGTCGCGAACGGCGTCCAGGTCGGTGTCGCGTCGACGGTCCAGAACCAGAGCGGGTCGACCACGCGCGGCACGAACAACTACGCGAGCGTGGCGGCGAGCCGGTCCTGGATCCGGACGACCGCGGGCGTCTAGAGGTTTCTCCGGCGGGGCGGCGCGGTCACCTGCGCCGCCCCGTTCTTGTCGGTGCCGTGTGGGATGCTCGCGGCATGCGGATCGCCACCTGGAACGTGAACTCCATCGTCCCCCGCCTGCCGCGCGTGCTGGGTTTCCTGGAGGAGACGGCGCCGGACGTGCTGTGCCTGCAGGAGCTGAAGAACACGACGGAGGCGTTCCCGGCGGCCGAGATCGAGGCGCTGGGGTACGAGGTCGCTGCGTACGGGCTGGGGCGCTGGAACGGCGTCGGCATCGTGTCGCGGGCGGGCTTGTCGGACGTCGTGCGCGGGCTGCCGGGCGAGCCGCAGTTCGACGGGGCTTCGGAGGCCCGCGCGATCGGGGCCACGTGTGGTGGCGTGCGGGTGTGGTCGGTGTACGTGCCCAACGGGCGCGAGCCGGACAACCCGCATTACGCGTACAAGCTGGAGTGGCTGGAGTCGTTGCGGTCGCTGGTTTCCTCGGAGCTTTCGGACGGCCCGTTCGCGGTGCTGGGCGACTTCAACGTGGCCCCGACGGACGCGGACGTCTGGGACATCGCGTTGTTCGCGGAGTCGACCCACGTGACGAAGCCGGAGCGCGACGCACTGGCCCGGCTGCGGGACCTCGGCCTGTCGGACGTCTTCCCGCGGCCGCTGAAGTACGACCACCCGTTCACGTACTGGGACTACCGGGCGGGGAACTTCCCGAACAACAAGGGCATGCGCATCGACCTGGTGTACGGGAACGAGCCGTTCACGAGCGCGGTGACGGATTCCTATGTGGACCGCAACGCCCGCAAGGGCAAGGGGCCTTCGGACCACGCCCCGATCGTGGTCGACCTGGACCTCTGACAGTGGTGTAACAGCCGAGGCCTCGTCGCCGACTTGGAGCTCATGCGCTTGGCGATGTGCTTTTCGGCGGCCGCTCTGCTGGCGTTTTCGGCCGGGTGCGGCACCGTTGCCGGCGGACGGGCCCTGCCCGTGTCGGCGACGCCGTCGTCCGCCGCCGCGGCGGCGATTCGCGGTCCCTCCTCGCTGGAGTTCCGCAAGGTCGTGGCCAACGCGACGCGAGCCGGCGTGGCCGGAGCCGGCTCGCCGCCTTCGCCGAACGCCCGGCAGAGTCGCGACGAGCCGGAACAACTGGCGGCCTTGCGGGCGATCGACTGCACGCCCGGCACCACGGATCCGCTGGCCGGTCACGACGACCGGGCCCGTCCCTTGGTCACATGCGGCCGCGGCGAGAACGTGGCCTACCTCCTCGAGCCCGAGTTCCTCCCCGGGAGCGAGGTGGCCGAGGCGACGTCCGGCTACGACGAGCAGCGGGGACAGTGGCTGGTGAACCTCAAGTTCAAGTCGGAGGGCACGAAGACCTGGGCCGACTTCACCAGCAAGAACATCAACCAGCAGGTCGCGTTCGTCGTGGACAGCCAGGTCTTGTCGGCACCGAACATCCAGATCGCGATCCTCGACGGGGTGACGACGATCAGCGGCAAGTTCACCGAACAGAGCGCCCGGGAACTGGCGGACCGGATCGCCGGTCGCTAGCCGCCCGTGGCCGCGCGGTGCAGCTTCCGCAGTGCGCGCACCGCTTCCACCGCCCGGTCCCGATCGACGGCCTGGACCGCCATCACCGCGTGGTACTCGTCGTCCGGCAGCTCCAGCCGCGCCCACGAAGCCCCGTCGGGGAAACTCACCGACAGCACGTCGCTCCACGCGAAGCGGCGGGTGATCAGCACGTTGCGGACCTCGATGCCCTCGGCGTCCGCCCGGACCCGCGCGATCGCGAACAGCATCACGCCGCACGCCAGCAGGATCCCGATGCCCACCATCGCCGCCTGGTCGGAGCGCTGGAAGCGCACCCCCGTGTCGCCGTTGCGCAGCAGGACCGCGACCACCACGAACACCGCCAGCAGCGCCACCGCCAGCACGCTGCACATGATCATCGCGCGCCGGGGGCGGATCACCAGGAGAGTCTTCACGGTCACACGAAGCCCCGCTCGGTCCACGGCTGGCGCAGGCTCCGCAGCACGTGCGCGGAGTCCAGGGCCGCCACCGTCGCCTCGTAGCCCTTGTCCTCCTTCGCGCCCGGACGGCCCGACCGGTCGACGGCCTGCTCGTGCGTGTCGCACGTCAGGACGCCGTTGCCCACCGGGGTGCTCTCGTCGAGCGCCACCCGGGTCAGGCCCGCCGTCACCGCGTCGCACACGTACTCGAAGTGCGGGGTGCCGCCGCGGATGACCACGCCGAGCGCGACCACCGCGTCGTGGTTGCGGGCGAGCGCCTGAGCCACCACCGGGAGTTCGACGGCGCCGGCGACGTGGACGACCGTCGGCTCCTCCTCGAGCTCGGCTTCGCGCGCCGCGACCAGCGCCCGCTCCAGCAGGACGTCGGTGATGTCCGAGTTCCACTTCGTGGCCACGATGCCGAGCTTCAGCGACTTGCAGTCGGACAGGTCCAGCTTGACGTCGGGACGGCCTTCGCCGCTCACAGCGTTCCTCCATCGGCGTGCTCGGGGCCCGCCCCGACCTGGTCGTAGTGCTCCAGCTGGGCCAGGTCGTGGCCCATCCGGTCGCGCTTGGTCCGCAGGTAGCGCAGGTTCTCCGGGTTCGGCGAGATCGGCAGCGGCACCCGCCCGGTGACGCGCAGGCCGTAACCCTCCAGGCCGATCCGCTTGGCCGGGTTGTTCGACAGCAGCCGCATGGTGCGGACGCCGAGGTCGCACAGGATCTGCGCGCCGGTGCCGTAGTCGCGGGCGTCGGCCGGGACGCCGAGGGCGAGGTTCGCGTCTACGGTGTCCGCGCCGTCGTCCTGCAGCTGGTAGGCCTGCAGCTTGTGCAGCAGGCCGATGCCGCGGCCCTCGTGGCCACGGATGTAGAGCACGACGCCACGGCCTTCGGTGGCGACCGCTTCCAGCGCCGCCTCCAGCTGCGGGCCGCAGTCGCAGCGCAGGGAGCCGAAGACGTCGCCGGTGAGGCACTCGGAGTGCACCCGCACCAGGATGTCCTGGCCGTCGCCGATCTCGCCGTAGACGAACGCGACGTGCTCGATGCCGTCCAGCAGCGAGTCGTAGCCGACCGCGCGGAACGTGCCCGCGGCCAGCGGGATCCGCGCCTCGGCGACCCGCTCGACCTGCTTCTCGGTGCGGCGGCGGTAGGCGATCAGGTCGGCGATCGTGATGATCGCGAGGTCGTGGTCGGCGGCGAACACCTCGAGCTCGTCGCGGCGCGCCATGTCGCCTTCGTCCTTCTGGGACACGATCTCGCAGAGCACGCCGGCGGGCGCGAGGCCGGCCATCCGGGCCAGGTCGACCGACGCCTCGGTGTGCCCCGGCCGGCGCAGCACGCCGCCTTCCTTGGCCCGCAGCGGCACGACGTGGCCGGGGCGGCGGAAGTCTTTCGCCGTCGACGCCGGGTCGGCCAGCAGCCGGATCGTGTGCGCGCGGTCGGCGGCGGAGATGCCGGTGCTGATGCCCTCGGCCGCGTCGACCGTGACGCTGTACGCGGTCCCGCGCGCGTCTTGGTTCGTGTGGTACATCGGGGGCAGGTCCAGCCGGTCCGCTTCGGACTCGGTCAGCGCCACGCAGACGTAGCCCGAGGTGTAGCGGACCATGAAGGCCAGCAGCTCCGGCGTCGCCTTCTCGGCGGCGAAGATGAGGTCACCCTCGTTCTCGCGGTCCTCGTCGTCGACCACGACGACCGGGCGGCCCGCCGCGATGTCCGCGATCGCCCGCTCGATGGCGTCGGCGTCGAACACCGCTCCGCTGCCGCACGGGGTCCAGCCCGCTTCGGGCTCCACCGCGCTCGTCTCAGTCATGACCGCTCCTCCGTGCCGCCGACGTCCCGATTGTGCACCTGGTCGCGGATGTGGGCCTCGGCCAGCTTTTCCACGTACTTCGCGACCACGTCGACCTCGAGGTTGACCAGGTCGCCGGCTTCCCGGCGGCCGAGGGTGGTCGCTTCGAGGGTGGTCGGGATCAGGGCCACCGCGAACTGGTCGGCGCTGATCGCCGCGACCGTCAGCGAGACGCCGTCGACCGCGATCGAGCCCTTCTCGACCACGTACCGGGACAGGTGCGCCGGCAGCGCGAACGTCGTGACACCGTTCTCGTCGCGGCCGAGGAACACGCCGGTCCCGTCGACGTGGCCCTGCATGATGTGCCCGCCGAGCCGGCCGCCGGCCGGGGTGGCGCGTTCGAGGTTGACCCGGTCACCGACCGCGACCTTGGCCAGGCTCGAGCGCTGCAGCGTCTCGTTGACGACGTCCACGGTGAACGCACCGTCCGTCACCTCGACCACGGTCAGGCAGACGCCGCTGACCGCGATCGAGTCGCCGTGCCTGGCGTCGCTGGTGACCAGCGGGCCGCGGACGCGCAGCCGGGCCGCGTTGGTCAGCTGCTCGACCGCGGTGACTTCGCCGATCTCCTCGACTATGCCGGTGAACACGTGCGCTGCCTCCTTGTGAGCCGGTCCTCCCATCCAACACCCGCCGCGGCCCGGTGGCTTCTCCGGTGCCGCTGCGGGACTCAGCCGGCCCGGCCGCGGGCCGCCTGTTCGCGCAGCGCGGCGACCGCCTTGCCCGGGTCGGCGGCGCCGTAGACGGCGGATCCGGCGACGAAGCAGTCGACGCCCGCCTCGGCGGCCTGCTCGATGGTGTCGGCGTTGATCCCGCCGTCGATCTCGACGACCAGCTTCAGGTGCCCGGTGTCGACCAGCCGCCGCGCGGTGCGGACCTTGTCCAGGACACCGGCGATGAACGACTGCCCACCGAAGCCCGGCTCGACCGACATGACCAGCAGCGTGTCGTAGTGCTTGAGCGCGTCGAGCCACGGCTCGAGCGCGGTGCCCGGCTTGATCGACAGCCCGGCCTTCGCGCCCGCGGCGCGCAGGTTCTTCGCCAGCGCGACCGGGTCCTTCGCGGCCTCGGCGTGCACGGTGACGTTGTAGGCGCCGGCCTCGGCGTAGCCGATCGCCCAGCGGTCCGGGTCGTCGATCATCAGGTGGCAGTCGATCGGCAGGTCGGTGCTGTCGATCAGGGCTTTGGCCACGGGCAGGCCGAGGGTCAGGTTGGGCACGAAGTGCGCGTCCATGACGTCGACGTGCACCCAGTCGGCGCGGGTCTCCCCACCGGCGGCGACGGCGGCGATCTCCTCGCCGAGCCGGGCGAAGTCCGCCGCGAGGATGCTGGGTGCGATCAAAGGTCGGTCTGCCACGTTCCGAGTGTAGGAGGACGGCGCTAACGCCTGCTAACCGGTTGTGACCAGGATCTGGCTCCGGAGAGGGAGGTCACGCGGCACCGGCGCCCCCTAACCTCGGCGGCATGTCCGGTTTCGCGAGATCCCTGCTGCGCCCCGATGGCTACCGCAGCGTGCCCTACGCCCTGCTCGGGATGGCGCTGGCGCTGCCGGCGATGCCGTTCGCCCTCGTCGCCGCGATGTTCCCCGGTACTCCCCGGCTGCTGTTCGCCCTCGCGCTGGTGCCGGTCGCGACGGTGCTGGCGGCGGCCGGGCTGAGCGGGCCCGTGCGGCGCTTCGGCGTCGCCGTCGCCAACGCGGTGCTCGGCACCGAGCTGCCGTCGCCCGGCCGGGCGCGGCCCGCCTGGCCGGACCGGCTGCGCTCGGCCGCCTGGCTGGTCCTGCACGCCGGGCTGAGCGGGCTGCTGCTCGTGATCGGCGGAGTCCTGGTGCTCGGCATGCTGACCCCGGTGCTGTGGCTCAGCGGCGACGGGCGGCAGTTCTCCTTCTTCGGGACGAACGCCGTCGCCGGCGCGTGGACGGTGCCGGTCGCGCTCGGCATGCTGGCGCTCGCGCTGCTGGTCGCCGCGGCCGCCACCCGCGTCTTCCGGGCCGGCGCGACGGCGCTGCTGAGCCCTTCGGCGACCGAGCGCGCGGCGCTGGCCGAACGCCGCTCGGCCGTGCTCGCCCAGCGCAACCGCCTGGCCCGCGAGCTGCACGACTCGATCGGGCACACGCTGACGACGTCGACCATCCAGGCGGCGGCCGCGGCCGATCTGGTCGAGGCGGATCCCGCCCAGGTCCGGCGCGCACTCGGCACGATCGAAGAAGCGTCCCGAAGCGCCCTCGAGGATCTCGACCACGTCCTGGGCCTGCTTCGCGAGGAGCCGGCCGCGAAGGCGCCGACGCGCACCCTGGCCGAAGTCGACGTCCTCGCCGTGCGGGCCCGCGAAGCCGGGCTCGACGTCCGGCTGGCCGTCACCGGGCCGGTCGCCGCACTGCCCGCCGCAGTGTCGCGGGAGGGGTACCGGATCGTCCAGGAGGGCCTGACCAACGCGCTGCGCCACGCCGGTCCCGGCGCGGTCGACGTCCGGGTCGAGGCCGGGCCGGACCGTCTCGGCATCGCGGTCGTCAACGCGCTGCCCGGCGACGGGCCGCGGACCGGACGGCGCGGGCTGGCCGGGCTCGCCGAGCGCGTCGAAGCCCTGCGCGGCGAACTCGACGCCGGTCCGGACGGGCAGCAGTGGCGGCTGAGCGCCTCCATCCCGCTGCGGGCGGGCGCGTGACGCCGTCGGTGCTGCTCGCCGACGACGAGCCGCTGGTCCGCACCGGGCTGCGGGCCCTGCTGGAGCAGCAGGGACTGCCGGTGGTCGGCGAGGCGGCCGACGGCGGCGAGGTGCTGGCCGCGGTGCGGCGGACCCGGCCGGACGTCGTGCTGATGGACGTCCGGATGCCCGGCACGGACGGCATCGAGGCCACCCGGCAGGTGCTCGCGGCGCTCGCGGAACCCCCGAAGATCCTGGTCGTCACGACGTTCGACAACGACGACTACGTGCACGAGGCGCTGCTGGCCGGGGCCAGCGGGTTCCTGCTGAAGCGGGCGCGCAAGGAGGAGATCGCGCACGCCGTGCGGACGGTCGCCGCCGGCGAGTCCCTGCTCTTCCCGGAGGCGATCCGGCGGCTGGTGAGCGGGCGCCCGCCGGGCGGGAAGCACGCGCGGGCGGCGAAAACGCTCACCCGGCGCGAGGCCGAAGTGCTGCGGCTGATCGCCGGCGGACTGTCCAATCAGGACATCGCGGCGGCGCTCGTGATCAGCCTCGAGACGGTGAAGACCCACGTGGGCAACATCTTCGCGAAGCTCGGCGCGGGCAACCGCAGCCAGGCCGTGGTGATCGCGTACGAATCCGGGGTCGTCAAGCCGGGACACCTCGCCGGTCGATAACCGACGTGCTCCCGGTCACCCGCGGGAAGCCATGAGTTCGATCAGCGGACACCCGGCGGTCACCTTCAGTCTCTTCGCGCCACACATGCGGAAGGACTAATGGGGCGTGTCCGGAATCCGGGCACTCACCTCCCGAAGTCCCCGAACGAGGAGAAACATGGCTTCGCTGTTCGCCGGCCGACGCCGGTGGCTGGTCGCGGGCGCGCTCGGCGCCGCGCTGGTCGCCGCCGCCCCGGTCGCCCTGGCCACCAACGGCTCCGACACCGCCGACGCGCGCTCGTCGGCCGGCACCGGTGACCGCACCGCCGACGTCCGTGCCGCGATCCAGGGCGGCCACGCCCGCAACGTGATCCTGTTCATCGGCGACGGCATGGGCCAGTCGGAGATCACCGCCGCCCGCAACTACGAGCGCGGCGCGGCCGGCCGGCTCGCGATGGACGAGCTGCCGCTGACCGGCGACTACACCACCTACGCCGTGGAGCAGAACAACCCGGCCAAGCCGAACTACGTGACCGACTCGGCCGCGTCCGGCACCGGCTGGGCCACCGGCACCAAGACGCTACAACGGCGCCATCTCCGTCGACGCCTACGGCAACGACGTCCCGACGATCCTCGAGCTCGCCAAGCGGAACGGCCTGCGCACCGGCGACGTCACCACCGCCGAGGTCCAGGACGCGACCCCGGCCGTGCTCGGCTCGCACGTCGTCAACCGCGACTGCAAGGGCCCGGTCGAGACGACCGCCAAGTGCGCGAAGAACGCCAAGGAGAACGGCGGCCTCGGCTCGATCGCCGAGCAGCTGGTGCAGACCCGCCCCGACGTCCTGCTGGGCGGCGGCGCGAAGTACTTCAACCAGCAGGTGACGGCGGGCAAGTTCCAGGGCAGGACCGTGCTGGACCAGGCCAAGGCGGCCGGCTACTCGGTCGTGAACACCGCCGCGGACCTGGCGGCGGCGAAGAAGGGCAAGCCGGTGCTCGGCCTGTTCGCCGACGGCAACCTGCCGGTGAACTGGACCGGCCCGGCGGCGGTGCACGGCGGGACCGCGCCGGCCCGCTGCACGCCGAACGCGAAGGTGCCGGCCACCCAGCCGAAGCTGGCCGACCAGACCCGCAAGGCCCTGGAGCTGCTCGACGACCGTCGCAGCGACAAGGGCTTCTTCCTGCAGGTCGAAGGCGCGAGCATCGACAAGCAGGACCACGCGGCCGACCCGTGCGGCCAGATCGGCGAGACGGTCGACTTCGACGCGGCGATCGCGGCGGGCACGGCGTTCGCCCGCAGCCACCCCGACACGCTGGTGCTGGTGACCGCCGACCACGGCCACAGCAGCCAGATCGTCGAGCCCACCGCCACCCCGGGCCTGACCGCGACCCTGATCACCAACGAGGGCGCGAACATGACCCTGGCCTACGGCACCGCGGAAACGGGCGGCTCGCAGTCGCACACGGGCACGCAGGTGCGCATCGCGGGCCTCGGCCCGCAGGCGGCCAACATCGTCGGCCTGACCAACCAGACCGACCTGTTCGGCACCCTGAAGCGCGCCCTGAAGCTGCGCTGAGTGGTGGGGTATACCCCCGGTTTTTCCGGTGGTATACCCCATACCCCCTGGCGTTCCGGCCCCCTAGCGTGGGGAATACCGAGACACCAGGGGGTTTTCTCATGCGGAAGTCATTGCGGGCCGTCTCCGCCGGCACGCTCGTCGTGCTGCTCGCCGCCACCACGGCGGCACCGGCGCTGGCGGCGGCCGGCCCGGTCCAGGCGAGCCTGGACGTGCTGACCGCCCAGGACGGCGTACCGGGGGCGGTGGCGGTCGTCCAGGACGGCCGGCGCACCCAGGTGACCCGCAGCGGAACGGGCGACGTCGCCACCGGGAAACCGTTCCCGCGCAACGGTTCGTTCCGCGCGGGCAGCGTCACCAAGACGTTCGTGGCGACGGTCGTGCTGCAGCTGGTCGCGGAGGGCCGGGTGCGGCTGGACGCGCCGGTTTCGCGGTACCTGCCGGGGCTCCTGCCCGACGGGCGGATCACCGTCCGGCAGGTGCTGCAGCACACGAGCGGGCTCTACAACTACACGGACGACCTCGACCTGGCGAACCCGGAGGCGTTGCGCCACCGCGGCGCCGAGCCGGCCGAACTGGTGGCGATGGCGCTGAAGCACCCCGCGCTGTTCCCGCCCGGCACGAGCTGGTCGTACTCGAACACGAACTACATCGTGGCGGGGATCCTCGTGGAGAAGGTCACCGGGCACGCACTGTCGGACGAAATCGCCCGCCGGATCACCCGGCCACTGGGTCTGCACGACACGTACCTCCCCCGCCGCGGCGACGAGCGGCTGCCCGCACCGCACGCGGTCGGCTACCTCCCGTTCGGCGGCAAGCTGGTGGACTTCAGCGACTTCGACGCCACGATCGCCGGGGCGGCGGGCGGCCTGGTCTCGACTCCTGCCGACCTCGACCGCTTCTACGGCGCCCTCCTGAGCGGCCGGTTGCTGCGCCCGGCCGAGCTGGCGGAGATGCGCCGGACGGTGCCCGCCGACCTCGGCATCCCGGGCGCCGGTTACGGCCTCGGGCTGGGCAGCGTCCCGGTGTCGTGCGGAGTGGTGTGGGGACACGAAGGGGGAATCCCCGGCTTCACGAACTTCGCCGGCGTGGGCCCGGACGGCCGCCGGGCGGCGGTGGTGCTGAACGAGAACCCGACCCCGGCGGAGACGAGCGGCCACCTGCTCGCGGCTGTGGACGCGGCGGTGTGTTCGTAGTCCGGCGGCCCGGAACTGTCGGTGGTCACCGGTAGAGTCGAAGACGGGGGGCGCCCCCGCGGGCCGGTGTTCGTTCTGCGCGGTCGCGGCGGGCTGCTGCGGCTCACCACCCTCGCGGCACGGACCTCGCGGGGTGCGGCAGGAGCTACCCGGCGCCACCCCGGTGCGCACTCCGGCGGGCCCCGCTCACCAGTCCCCGCTCAGCGTGGTTGGAGTTGCTCAGCAGCCGCATGGAGCCGCCCGGCGGGCACCCGCTCGACAACCCGCCCCAGCACGGCCTCACTGAGCTGAAGGCAGCAGATCCAAAACCTCGGTCCACGGCCGCCCGACGTCAAGGCGGTGCAGCGTCACCCCGGCGCCCGCGAGGGTGTCGAGGTGGCGCTGCCACGCCGGGTGGTGCGCCCGGGTGTCCTGGATCTGGTACGCCACCACCACCGTGATCCCCGGCGCGCCCAGCACGTCGCCGAGGACCGTCAGCGCCTGGTTGTCCGCGATGCCCAGCGCCAGCTTCGCGACCGAGTTCGCCGATGCGGGCGCGAACAGGAACACCGACGGGTCCGGGTGCGGCCGCGGCTCGCCGGGCAGCCGGGACTCGCTGCGGACCGGCAGGTCGGTGCACGCGGCGATGTCGTCGAGGCCGCCGGCCGACTTCAGCCAGCGCATCGCGGCCGGTGTCAGCGTGATCGCCGGGCGCCAGCCGCGTTCGGCCGCCGGGCGGGCCAGCTCGGCGGCGAACCGGACGTCCAGCCCGCCGCACGAGCTGGCGACCAGCCCGAGGTTCCTCACGGTTTGCGCAGCACGGCGCAGAACATCGCGTCCGTGCCGTGGCGGTGCGGCCACAGCTGGACGTACGGCCCGTCCCCGAGCTCCGGCACGCCCGGGAAGAACGCGCGCGCGTCCATCACCTCGGCCTTCAGCCGCCGCGCCGTCTCCGCGAAGACGCCTTCGGTCTCGGCCAGGTGCGGCGAGCAGACGACGTAGGTCAGCGCGCCGCCGGGCCGCAGCAGCTCGTAAGCCGCGGTGATCAGCTCACCCTGCAGCTTCGTCAGGTCCGCGACGTCGGACGGCTGACGGCGCCAGCGCGCCTCCGGCCGCCGCCGCAGCGCGCCGAGCCCGCTGCACGGCGCGTCGACGAGGATCCGGTCGTACCCCGGCTCCAGGCCGCTCTCCCGGCCGTCGGCCACGTGCACCTTCACCGGCAACCCGATCGTGGCCTTCTCGACGAGCTTGGCGCGGTGCGGCGCCTTCTCGACGGCGTCCACGGCCGCCCCGCTCAGCGCGGCCAGCGCGCCGAGCAGCGTCGCCTTGCCACCCGGGCCGGCGCAGAGGTCGAGCCAGCGCTCGTCGGTTCCTTCGAGCGGCACCTTCGTCGCCGCGATGGCGCAGAGCTGGCTGCCCTCGTCCTGCACCGCGGCCAGCCGTTCGCGGACCGGTTCGACGTCGGCCGGGTCGCCGGCGCCGGCGGGCAGGCGCACGCCGTAGGGCGAGTACGGCGCCGGGTCGCCGCCGGTGATCGCGGCGAGCTCGTCGGCGCTGATCTCGCCGGGACGCGCGACGAGGTGCACCTCTGGGCGCGCGTCGTCGGCTTCCAGCGCGGCCTTGAGGCCGGCACCCTTGTCACCCAGTGCTTCGGCGAACGACCGCGCGATCCAGCGCGGGTGCGCGGTGCGCAGCGCGTAGGCCCCGATCGGGTCGGCCGCCTCGTCCGGCGCCAGCTCGTCGAGCCACGTCGTTTCGTCCTTTTCGGACACCTTGCGCAGGATGGCGTTGGCGAAACCCGTGGCCCACGAACCGGCTTCCGCGCGCACGAGGTCCACAGTGGACGTCACGGCGGCGTGCTCGGGGATGCGCGTGCGCAGCAGCTGGTAGACGCCGAGGCGCAGCGCGTCGAGCACCGCCGGGTCGGTCTGCTTGAGGGGGCGCTCGGCGCAGGACTCGATGATCGCGTCGAGCAGGCCCTGTGCACGCGACGTGCCGTACGTGAGCTCTGTGGCCAGCGCCGCGTCCCGGCCGGTGATCCGCCGCTCCCGCAGCAGGTCCGGCAGGACGAGGTTGGCGTAGGCGTCCTTCGTCCGGACGGCCGCGAGGACGTCGAACGCGGCCTGCCGGGCCGGATCGACCTCCGGCGGGCGGCGCGGCCCTTCCTTGCGTGGTGCCGGACGGCCTCGCTGCGGCCGTGACGGGCGTCGTTCCCTGTGGTCGTTCACCGGAGGCGCTCTCCCTGGTCAATCCTTGTTCCGCGCGCCCAGTCGGTGGCCGCCATCCGTTTCTTGCCGGGTGCCTGGACTTCGCCGAGCCGCAACGGCTTCGTCGCCGTCCCGACCAGCACCCGTTTGCGTTCGACCACGATCTCGCCCGGCGGCGGGCCGGGTTCGTCGAGCACCGTGACCGGGCCGAGCTTGAACCGTTCCCCGCGGAACTCCGCCCACGCGCCCGGGTCCGGGCTGACCGACCGGATCTGCCGGTCGACCGCCGGCGCCGGGTCGGCGAAGGACACCCGCGCGTCCTCCACCGTCACCTTCGGCGCGTAGCTGACGCCTTCGGCGGCCTGCTCACGCGCGACGAGGCTGCCGTCGGCCAAACCGTCCATCGTGGACAGCAGCAGCTTGGCCCCGGACTCCGCGAGCCGCCCGAGCAGGGCACCGGCGGTGTCGGTGGCCCCGATCGCCTCGGTGACGACGCCGTAGACCGGGCCGGCGTCCAGCTCCTTGACGATCCGGAAGGTCGAGGCGCCGGTGATCTCGTCCCCGGCGCGGATCGCGGCCTGCACGGGCGCGGCCCCGCGCCACGCGGGCAGGAGCGAGAAGTGCAGGTTCACCCAGCCCAGCCGCGGAATGTCGAGGGCGGCCTGCGGCAGCAGCGCCCCGTAGGCGACGACGGGGCAGGCATCCGGCGCAAGCTCGGTCAGCCGCGCGAGAAAGGCCGGATCCCCGGCGCGCGCGGGCGTCAGGACTTCGATGCCGTGCGCATCGGCGAGCGCACCGACGGGCGACCGCACGACCCGCCGGCCGCGCCCGGCCTGCGCATCGGGCCGCGTGACGACGGCAACGACCTCGTGCCGCCCGGAATCGAGCAGGGCGCGCAGGGCGGGGACCGCCGGGTCGGGAGTGCCGGCGAAGACGAGCTTCATCGGCCCACCCCCGGCGGAAGCAGGGTTTCAGGTGGCTGGAACATCGGAGCCGAGTCTAGAAGGCCGCCTTCGGCTGGGCGCGCCCAGCTCAGGCCTGGTTGTCCACAGGGCCGCCTCGGTGGGGACAACCAGGCCCCGGCGACGTGCTTTCGCGGCTTTTCGTCGGGGGGTGCCGATAGGCTGGACAAGGGCACGCCCCCCTAGGGAGGGCGGGGGCTTTCCCGGCCGCTGCCGGGGCTGCTGCACAGTGCGAGCGGCCTGCCCGCCTCCCCGATGCGAGCAGCGTGCCCGCCTCCCCCGAACGGAAAGGCGGGCCTCGACCTCCGGCCTACCAGTTCGCCGGCCACACCACCTGCGCCGCGCCCTGGCCGCGCCGTACCGGTTCCGCCGCCGCCAGCCAGCGGCCGTCGCGCAGTCGCTCCACGCCCGTGGCCGCGCCGATCTCCGCCGGGGCCGTCGAGAAGCCCTGGCCGCGGGCCTGCAGCGCCGCCGTCTCCGGCTGGTCCAAGAATGCCTGCTCCACCTGCGCTTGCGCCGAGTTGCGCTGCGACGCGCGCGGGGCCGCGATCGCGTTCTCCAGTGACAAGCCGCGGTCGAGGCGGCCGAGGATCACCTGGAGCACCGTGGTGATGATCGACGCTCCGCCCGGCGAGCCCGTCGCGAAGAACGGGCGTCCGTGGTCGAGGACGATCGTCGGGGCCATCGACGAGCGGGGGCGCTTGCCCGGGCCCGGGAGGTTCGGGTCCGGCACGCCCGGCGTCACCGGCGTGAACGAGAAGTCCGTCAGCTCGTTGTTCAGCAGGAACCCGCGGCCCGGCACGACGATGCCGCTGCCGCCCTCCTGCTCGATCGTCAACGTGTAGGCGACGACGTTGCCCCACTTGTCCGCCACTGTCAGGTGCGTCGTGTTCTCACCCTCGTACGGCGTCGGCGCGGCGGTCGCGCCCGCGGCGCACGCGGCCGGGTGCCGGGGGTCGGCCGGGGCGACCGGGCTGGTCGCCGCCTTGTCCTTCGAGATCAGGCAGGCCCGGGAGTCGGCGAACCGCTGGCTCAGCAGCTCGCGCGCCGGGACGTCGACGAACGCCGGGTCGCCGATCCAGCGGTTGCGGTCGGCGAAGGCGAAGCGGGTCGACTCCAGGAAGTACTGCAGGTAGTCGGCCTTGCTCGCGTGCTTCAGGTCGAAGTTCTCGAGGATGTTGAGCGCCTCGCCGACCGTCAGCCCGCCCGACGACGGCGCCGGCATGCCGTAGACGTCGAGGCCCTCGTAGCGCGCGTGGGTCGGGTCGCGCTCGATGGCGCGGTAGGCCGCGATGTCGGCCGTGGTGAGCTTGCCGGGCCGGACGTTCAGCGTCGACGCCGGGTCGACCGGCGGCTTCTGGACCGTCTTGGCGATGTCCGCGCCGATCGGGCCGCGGTACAGCGCGTCGACGCCGGACCGCTCGAGCTGTGCGTACGTGCCGGCCAGGTCGGGGTTCTTGAAGACCGTCCCCGGCGCCGGGGGCGCGCCGCCCGGCAGGTACAGCGACCGCGTCGACGGGAACGCCGAGAACCGCGCGGCGTTGTTCGCGATCTGCGTCTGGAACGTCTGGTCGACGACGAAGCCGTCGCGCGCGAGCTTCTCCGCGGGCTTCAGCGACTTCGCCAGCGACCGCGTCCCCCACTTGCGCAGCGCCTCGGCCCAGGTCGCGGGCGTGCCGGGCACGCCGACGCTCAAGCCGCTGGTGACGGCGTCGGCGAACGGGAGCGGCTTGCCGTCTTCGACGAAGAGGTTCTCGTCGGCGGTCTTCGGCGCGGTCTCGCGGCCGTCCAGGGTGTGCACGCGGTGGGTCTTGGCGTCGTAGTAGACGAAGAACCCGCCGCCGCCGACCCCGGCCGAGAACGGGTCGGTGACGCCGAGCGCGGCGGCGACCGCGACGGCCGCGTCGACGGCGTTCCCGCCGTCGCGGAGGACCTGCGTGCCGATCGCGGTGGCGTCGGCGTCGATGCTGGCCACAGCGCCCCCGAAGCCGACGGCGACCGGCGACTTCGGGGTGGGCGTGGCGGCGGTGGCGGGCACGGCGGCGCCGGCGGTGAGCACGGCGGCGACGGCCAGGACGAGCGTGGTGCGGCTCCAGTGCGCGGGCATGCGGGCGAGTCTGCCCCTTGGTCAAGGCAGCTTCAAGCCATCATCCGACTTTGCGCGCTTCTCGGATCGCTTCCCGACCGGAAGACTGGGTGCCGGAGATCGCTCAGCGACGTGGAGGGAAACCCGTGCGCCTTTCCGCCCTGCTCCCCTTGCTCTCCGCCGTGCCGATGCTCGTGCTCCCCGGCGTCGCCGCGGCCACGCCGGCGCGGAGCTGCTTCGACGCGGCCGTCCCGCTGACCGTGGAGGAGCAGCGACTGACCGCGACGATGCCGGCCGGTGGGCCTGCCGTCGGTCCCGAACTGGTCCGGCTGGCCGGGCTGGCTCCCTTCGTCGCCGAGGTCGGGCACGACCTCTGCGCCGCACGCACACCGCGCCGGGCCGAACGGGTGGTCACGCAGGCCAGTGACCGGCTGTGGCGGACCGCGGTCGACCGCGCCCAGGGCCGCACGCCCGGCCTCGGCACGCTCGACCGCTTCGACGACCGGCCGCTGTACTGGGCGCGGCTGCAGCTCAGCAGCGCGATACGGCAGTGGCAGCCGCCCTTCCCGCTTCCGGCTTCGCAGCGGGTGTCCCTGCTCGCGGCGTTCGATCGCGGATCGCGCGGCCTCGACGACGTCCGGTTCCCGCTCGGGAAGACGCGGCGGGTCATGGTGAGCGGCTTCGACCCGTTCCAGCTCGACGGCGCCGGTGTCCGGATTTCGAACCCGGCCGGCGCGGCGGCCCTGCAGCTGGACGGGCGGGTCCTCGCCACGCCGTCGGGGCCGGCCGTGGTGCAGGCGGTGAACTTCCCGGTCGTGTGGAGCTACTTCGACGCAGGCATTGTCGAAGCGGCCTACGGCACGGCGTTGCGCGACCGTGCGCGACGACCGGACGTGATCATGACCATCAGCCAAGGGCGCCCGGGCCGGTTCGACATCGAACGCTGGGCCGGCGCCTGGCGCGGCGGATTCCCCGACAACAACAACGTGCCGGTCACCGGGGGCGTGCCACCGGCCGGGGGCTGGCCGCAGCCGGACGTCCAGTTCATCGAGACGACGCTGCCGTACGACCGGATGCTGGCCGCACCGGCCGGCGCCTACCCGGTGAACTTCAACCAGGCGTTCTGCGTGTGGCCGGACGCGGCCCACCCGGGCACCGGAACCCCGGTGTGCCGCTCGGACGCCCCCGCCGCGGGCGAGATCGCCGCCTCCGGCGGGGGCGGGAACTACCTGTCGAACGAATCGATGTTCCGCAGCAACCGCGTCCGCATCGGCCTCGGGCGGACGTCGGTGGCCGGCGGGCACCTGCACACGCCGGTGCTCGGCCAGCCGACGGCCCCGGACGCACTGACGGACGCGGATTTCGAAGCCCGCCGCCAGGCGATCGCGGCCCAGGTGCTCACGTTGACGACGGCTGCCGCGAGTGGCCCCGGCACCGCTGCTCCGCTTGGAGTCACGGAACCACCGCGTGCCGCGGTGGAATCGTTGCCGGGCACGGTCTTGCCGGGCTGAGCAGCGCACGACCGGCCATGGGCGCCGGTGGCCGGCCGTGGTCATTCCGGCGCTCCCCCACCGGCTGCGCCGGCAATGGGTGATACACCCACCCGGATCGGAACGGTCACGGAATTGTTTTCGCATTCTTGCCACCGGAATCCGGTCGTACACTGGCCGGATGGGCAGCCAGGAGCAGCGCGCACTCGATTCCCTCTACGCGATCGACAATGTTTTGACGATCGATATCACGATGCCGCCTGCGGACTGGGACGCGGTGCGCACCGAGCAGCCCGCCGGCGGGGTGTGCAACTTCGACTGGAGCGGCGGCAGCCGTTACACCTGGCGGGAGGCGACGTCGGTCGAGCTGTCCGGGACGAAGTTCCCCGCGCGGACGGCGCTGCCCGGCGTCGGGATCAAGAAAAAGTCTTTCTGCGGGTCGATCAGCAGCGGAAAACCCTGCCTGCACCTCGACTTCGCGAAATTCTCCGACGCGAACAAGGATCCGGTCCGGAAGCTGATCGGCTCGCGGTACCTGACGCTCAACAACTCCGTCCAGGACCTCTCCTACCTCCGGCAGCTGCTCGGCTACAAACTGTTCGAGCTGGCCGGTCTCCCCTTTTCGCGGGGCAATTACGCCCAGGTGCGGGTGAACGGCGTGCCGATCGGGCAGGGGGAGGCCGGTGTCGACAGCCCCGGGGTCTTCGTGAACGTCGAGCCGGTCATGCCGCGCTACATCGAGCGCAACTTCGGGCACCTGAACGGCAACCTCTACGAGCTGGAGCACAAGGACGACTTCATCGCCGAGCGGTTTCCCTTCATCGGGGTCGAATCCCTCTCGAAGTTCGACGACAAGGCCGACCTGCGGTTCGCCATCGACCACATCGGCGCGCACGGGCTGGCCGGGGCGAGCGAGGTGTTCGACCTCGACCAGTTCGTCAAGATCTACGCGATGGAGTTCTTCCTCAAGCACTGGGACGGCTACTCCCGCAACACCAACAACACCTACGTCTACAACGACGTGGACGCCGTCGCCCAGCCGGGCGTCGACGACATCGACTTCAAGCTGATCCCGTGGGGCCTCGACCAGACCTTCCAGCCCGCCCGGCACTTCCGCCTCGACACCGCCGGGCTGCTCGCCAGGCTCGTGCGCGACGACGCGGGACGGCGGGCGCAGGTGGTCGGCCAGATCCGCGCCTACCGCGAATCCGTCTTCGGCTTCCAGACCCAGCAGGAGGTGCTCAAGCCGTTCCTCGACGGGATGGGGACGCTGCTGGCCGGATTCGGCGTGCCGGACGTGCCCACGCAGCTCACCGCCGTGCAGAAGCAGCTGCGGCTGGCCGCGTCCGCCGGCTACCTGTGCGGCGGCCTGCCCGGCAGCGCCGGCGCCTACGTGCGCGACGACGTCACCAACGAGTGCCTGCACGCGAGCCGCAGCGAAGTCATCCCGGCCACGGCGGAGGAGCCCGGCGGTGCCGAGGTCGTCCACCGGCTGCGGCCGGCGAACGTCGACGACACGGACCTGTGGTGCTTCGCCCCGCTCGGCGCCGGGCAGTCGGTCGGCAGCAAGGCGTCCGGGCAGCCCCTCCACGCCACCACGACGACGTCGGGCCAGGGCCACCCCTTGCTCTGCACGCGCGCGGCGGACAACGCGGCCCACGCCGAAGAGTTCTCGGTGACCCCGGTCGACCCGGTCGGCGACGACTTCGGGTTCAGCGGCTGGTTCACGCTCACGAGCATCCGGACCGGGCTGGGCGCGGCGTTCGGCACGGATCCCACGGCGACCGGAAAACCGCGCGTCCACCAGGACACCAATCCGTCGAAGCTGTACTTTTCCTGACTCACAGGACCGCGTAGCCGCCGGCGTCGTCGACGATCAGGATCCGCTGCTCGCCGCCGATCGAGAACGTCGTGACGCCCTCCGGCTTCGCGGTCCGGTGGAAGGTGACGTCGAGCAGCGCGGCACGGTCGCCGGCGCGGTTCCAGGTGCCGAGCCGGAACGGCGCGTCGCCGTGGCTGGTCGAACGCCCGAGCAGCAGCAGGAAATCGCCGGTCCCCGCGGCCCCGGAAACGTCCCGGATCCCCCGGGTCACGCCCGGCTCGGGCAGCCGCACGCGGATCAGTTCGGGGTGCCCCAGCGACGCGGTCGTCCACCGCGCTCCGCCGACGTCGGCGGGGACCCGGACCAGCGTGACGCAGCCCGGCTCGGCCGGTCCCCGCAGGCCGAACAGCAACGCGTTCCGGTCCCAGGCCAGGCCTTCCACGTTGAGCCCGCCCGCATCCGGTTCCCGCCGCCCGGCCGCGGCGAGCGCGGGCTCGTGGGCGAGCAGCCAGTCCCGGAACCCGTCCATCGGTTCCGCGGGCAGCGCTCCGCCGGGTGCGTACCGGACGCGCACGAGGCCGTCGCAGATCCGGTTTCCGTCCGCGACGCACAACGAAGAAGCGACGACGAGGAAGACCTCCCCGTGCACGTCGACCCGGGTGAGGCCTTCGGGATCACGCAGCTGTCCCCGGCCCACCCCGGCCAACGGGCGCCGGTGAATCCGTTCGACCGCGACGACGCCGGGATCGAACGTCATTTCGAACAACGCGGTGGGGTCTTTGTTGTCGACGAAGACGAACCGCCGGGAACCCACCTGGGCGACCCCGGAAGCGTTGAACGGCACTTTGCCGTTCCGCTCCGGGAAAGGTGTCGGCCGGACCTTCGCCATGGAACCAACGTACCGCCGCTCATCCTCGTCGTTGCCCGATCAGCCGCGCCCAGCGAAAACCCACCGATGACTTCCGCGTCCGCCATCGGCTCGGCCACGTCCCACCGGGGCGTGATCCCCCCGGCGGAGAACTGGATCCGGCCGGAGATGGCCTGACGTCAGATCAGCTCCAGCGGGTCCACCTGGATGCGGATCGGTTCCGTCGCCTTCCGGGCGTCCCGGCGGGCCGCGGCCGCGTGGATCGACGCCGCCAGGGCCTTGCCCTCCGCTCGCGATACCCGCACCAGCGCCCGCTCGCGGTCCGCGTTGCCCTCCTCGTCCAGCTCGCCGATCGGGACCGGCCCCAGTACCTCCCCGGACGACGGCAACGGCAGGTCCTCCAGCAGGGCCGCCACCGCGTCCGGGCTGCCCTCCACGCTCGCCATGCGCATTGCCGGCGGGAAGCCCAGCTCGCGGCGCTCGGACAGCTCCTGGCCCGCGTGCCAGGCCGGGTCCCAGCGGACCAGTGCCTGGACCACCGCCAGCCCCGCCTCCGCGCCGACGATCACGCGGCCGCCCGCCGCGGCCGGGCGGACCAGGGCCGCCGCCGCCATCCAGCGGCGCAGGGTCTCCTCGCCCGCCCGCAGGTCCTGGCGGCCCAGCAGGGCCCAGCCGTCCAGCAGCAGGGCCGCGCCGTAGCCGCCGTCGGCCACCGGCTCCGCGCCGGGCGTGCACACCACCAGCGCCGGTTTGCCCGGCACCGATTCCAGGACCTCCGCCGCCCCGGACGTGCGGACCGGGACGCCCGGGAACGCGCGGCCGAGCTCCTCCGCCGTCCGCTTCGCGCCGACGATCACCGCGCGCAGCCGGACCGAGCCGCACGCCGTGCAGCGGAACGCCGTTTCGGGGACACCACACCAGCGGCAGGCCGGTGGTTTCGGCTGCCCGTCGAGCGATCCGCCGGGCAGCGCCAGCGGCCCCGCGCACCGGCGGCAGTGCGCCGGTGTCCGGCAGTTTCCGCAGGCCAGGCCGGGTACGTACCCGCGCCGCGGTACCTGGACCAGTGTCGGCAGGTCCGCGGCGAACGCCTGGCGCGCCGCCTCGAAGGCCACCGCCGGCAGGCGCGCCACCCGGGCGGCCTCGTCCCGGGCGACGTCGAAGTCCTCGCCGACCGGGGTGACGCGCGGGGCGGCGGCGCGCAGTGTCGCCCGGTCCGCCAGGACCGGGGCGGCCCAGCCGGACTCGACGAGCAGCTGGGCCTCGGCCGTCCGGGCGAAGCCACCGACCAGCAGCGACGCCTTCGCCGCGTGCGCGCGGTCCATCAGGACGTCGCGGACGTGCGGGTACGGCGCGTGCTGGTCGAGGTGCAGGTCGTCGCCGTCGTCCCAGACGGCGAACAGGCCGGGGTCGCGGACCGGCGCGAACATCGCCGCCCGCGTCCCGACGACCACCCGCACCGCGCCGCGCAGCACGGCCAGCCAGCGCCGGTACCGCTCGGCCGGCCCGAGCCCGGCGATCAGCGCCACGACGGCGTCCTCGCCCACGAGCGCCGCGCAGGCCGCGTGGACCCGGGTCAGGTCGCGGTGGTCCGGCACCACCAGCACCGCGCCCCGGCCCGCGGCGGCCACCGTGCCGGCGGCCTCGGCGAGCCGGCGCGGCCAGTCCTCGCCCGGCAGGGCCTGCCAGACGGCGTTCGCGGGCTTGCCCTCGGCGAGGGCCTCCACGAACGCCGGGCCACGCTGGTAGCGCGCCCAGGCCGCGGGGTCCGGCGCTTTCGGTGGTCCCGCCGGCGGGACCGGCGGTTCGCCTTCGGCCTTGGCGTGCCGCGGCGGGATGGCGAGCCGCAGGACGTCGGACAGCGTGCCGCCGTAGCGGTCGGCGACCGCCCGGCACACCGCGTGCAGCGACGGCGGCAGCACCGGCTCGGCCGACGTCACGCGGTCGAGGAAGGCCAGCTTGCTGCCGTAGTCGCTGGTCTCGCCGCGCTCGATCAGGTAGCCGTCGACCAGCTGCCCGGCGAACCGGACCCGGACGCGGCAGCCCGGCACGGCGGACTCGTGCAGCTTCTCGGGCACGAGGTAGTCGAAGGTGCGGTCCAGGTGCGCGAGCGGGATGTCGACGACGATCCGCGCGACCGGCAGCTCGGGCGCGGGCGACTGGGCGCCCTTCGCCTTTTGCCCCGGCTTCGGCGCCTTCTTCCGGGCACGCGACGGCGCCGCCTTGGCGGCGGGCGGCTTCTCCGGGAGGTCCCAGAGAGCTTCGGGCTCGGAACTGCTCACGCCGTGATCTCTACCAGACCCCACCGACACCCCGGACACGAGGAAGGCCACCCCCGGGGAATCCTGGGGTGGCCTTCACCGGATCGTGCGTGTCAGGCGCCCGCGGCCGCCTTGAGGGCCTCGGCGCGGGCCGTGCTCTCCCAGGGCAGTCCCAGCTCGGGCCGGCCGAAGTGGCCGTACGCCGCCGTCGGGGCGTAGATCGGGCGCAGCAGGTCGAGGTCGCGGATGATCGCCGCCGGCCGGAGGTCGAAGACCTCGGTGATGGCCTGCTGGATCTTCGACGGGTCGACCGTCTCGGTGCCGAACGTCTCGACGAACAGGCCGACCGGGGCCGCCTTGCCGATGGCGTAGGCGACCTGCACCTCGGTGCGGGAGGCCAGGCCCGCGGCGACGACGTTCTTGGCCACCCAGCGCATCGCGTACGCGGCCGAACGGTCGACCTTGGACGGGTCCTTGCCGGAGAACGCGCCGCCGCCGTGGCGGGCCATGCCGCCGTAGGTGTCGACGATGATCTTGCGGCCGGTCAGGCCGGCGTCGCCCATCGGGCCGCCGATGACGAACCGGCCGGTCGGGTTGACCAGCAGGCGCGCGTTCGAGGTGTCGATGCCCAGGCCCTCGAGCTCGGGGCCGACGACGTGCTCCTTGACGTCGACGCTGAGCATCCGCTCCAGGTCGATCCCGTCGGCGTGCTGCGAGGACACGACGACCGTGTCGAGGCGCACCGGCTGGTCGCCGGCGTACTCGATGGTGACCTGGGTCTTGCCGTCCGGGCGCAGGTACGGCAGCACGCCGTCCTTGCGGACCGCGGTCAGGCGCTTGGAGAGCCGGTGGGCCAGCGCGATCGGCAGCGGCATCAGCTCGGGGGTGTCCGAGCAGGCGTAGCCGAACATCAGGCCCTGGTCGCCGGCGCCCTGGCGGTTGATCTCGTCTTCGTCCGACTCGACCCGCGACTCGTACGCGGTGTCGACGCCCTGGGCGATGTCGGGCGACTGCGAGCCGATCGCGACGTTGACGCCGCAGGAGTTGCCGTCGAAGCCCTTGGCGGAGGAGTCGTAGCCGATCTTGAGGATGACGTCGCGGACGATCGTCGGGATGTCGGCGTACGCCTCGGTGGTCACCTCGCCGGCCACGTGCACCTGGCCGGTGGTGATCAGGGTTTCGACGGCGACGCGGCTGCGCGGGTCCTTCGACAGCAGGCCGTCGAGGATCGAATCGCTGATGGCGTCGCAAATCTTGTCGGGGTGTCCTTCGGTCACCGACTCCGAGGTGAACAATCTGCTGCTGGACGCGGTCACGGTGGCCGTCACTTCCTCACCTAGTCGTCGGATGCCCGGGTGGTTAGGCACCCCTTACCTGTGCAAGCGTACTGATATCGCTCCAGGGACGGTCAACGCTTCATGAAGCTCACAACAGCGTCCCACAATGTGGACGCGAGTTCGGCTTTCGCGCCCAGCGGGATCGGGATTTCGGTGCCGTCGGCCCCCAGCAGCCAGCCCGAATTGTCCTCCGTGCCGAACGCCTTGCCGTCGCCGACGGCGTTCACCACCAGGAGATCCGAGCCCTTGCGCTTCAGCTTCGCACGGGCGTGGTCGAGAACGCTGCCCTGCGCGTCGCCGGTTTCGGCGGCGAATCCCACGACGACCTGACCGGGACGCCGGTTTTGCACCAATTCCGCGAGAATGTCGGCATTGCGCTCGAGCGTGATGACCGGGTCCGGCTGGTCGTCGGACTTCTTGATCTTGTGCTCGGCCCGGTTCGCCGGCCGGAAGTCGGCGACGGCGGCGGCCATCACGACGACGTCCGCCGACTCGGCTGCGGCGTGCACCGCCTGCCGCAGCTGCTCGGCCGTCGAGGCGTGCTCCACGGTCGCGCCCGCCGGGTCCGGCAGGGCGACGGTGTGCGCGGTGACCAGCGTGACGTCGGCGCCGCGCTGGGCGGCGACGCGGGCCAGCGCGTAGCCCTGCTTGCCGGACGAGCGGTTGCCCAGGTAGCGCACCGGGTCGAGGGGTTCGCGGGTGCCGCCCGCCGAAATCACCACGCGGACGCCTTCGAGGTCGCGTGGGAGGGCGTCCGGGCGGGCCAGCAGCAGCCGGGCCAGGTCGACGACTTCGGCCGGGTGCGCCAGGCGGCCCTTGCCGGTGTCGGCGCCGGTCAACCGGCCGGCATCGGGCTCGGTGACGACCATGCCGCGCGAGCGCAGCAGGGCGACGTTGTCGCGGGTCGCGGGGTGCTCCCACATCTCCGTGTGCATCGCCGGGAAGAAGGCGACCGGGCACCGGGCGGTGAGCAGGGTGTTGGTCAGCAGGTCGTCCGCGAGGCCGTGGGCGGCCTTGGCGAGCAGGTTCGCCGTGGCCGGGACGACCAGGACCAGGTCGGCTTCCTTGCCGACGCGGACGTGCTGGACCTCGGGGACCTCGGTGAACACGCCCGTGTGCACCGGGTGCCCCGAGAGGGCTTCGAAGGTCGCCGCGCCGACGAAGTTCAGCGCGGCTTCGGTGGGGACCACGCGGACGTCGTGACCGGATTCGGTCAGCCCGCGCAGGACCTCACAGGCCTTGTAGGCGGCGATCCCGCCGCCCACGCCCAGGACGATGCGGGGTTTACTCACCCTCGGTGTGCTCGAGCAGGCCGCCGTGGATCTCGCGCAGCGCGATCGAGAGCGGCTTCTCGCGCGGGCCCGGCTCGACGAGCGGGCCGACGTACTCGAGCAGACCCTCGCCCAGCTGGGCGTAGTAGTCGTTGATCTGGCGGGCGCGCTTCGCCGAGTAGATCACCAGCGCGTACTTGGAGCTGACCTTCTCGAGCAGGTCGTCGATCGGGGGGTTGGTGATGCCCTCGAGCTCTTCGGTCAGGGCTACCTGGGTGGTCACTCGTGGTGCTCCGCTTCGTCGGAAAACTGATCAGCTGTAATCAAGTTTAGCAAGTGCCCGGCGGCCTCCCGCACGTCGGCGTTGACGAGGCGGTGGTCGAACTCCCCCGCCGCCGCCAGCTCGCGCTCCGCTTCGGCCAGCCGGGCCTGCACCGCGGCCTCGTTTTCGGTGCCGCGCCCGGTGAGCCTGCCGACCAGTTCCTCCCAGGACGGCGGCATCAGCATCACCAGCCGGGCCTCCGGCATCGCCGCGCGGACCTGGCGGGCGCCCTGCAGTTCGATCTCCAGGACGGCCGGGCGGCCCTCGGCGAGGGCCTTCTCGACCGGCTCGCGCGGGGTGCCGTAGCAGTTGCCGGCGAACTCGGCCCATTCCAGCAGCCGGCCGTCGGCGACCATCGCGTCGAACTCCGCGCGGTCGACGAAGTGGTAGTGCGCCCCGTCGACTTCGCCGGGACGCGGCTTGCGCGTGGTGACCGAGACGCTGAACCAGACATCGGGCTCCAGCTTCCGCAGCTCGCCCACCACGCTCGACTTCCCGACTCCCGAAGGCCCCGATACGACGGTGAGCCGGTGCCGGGGGAGGTCCCCCGTCACCGGCTCACCACCGCGGTCGGCGCCCCGGCTCACCGGGTAGTCACGACCGGCGCCGTTCACTCGCCGCTGAACTCGGCCAGCAGCGCCTTGCGCTGCCGGTCGCCGAGGCCGCGAAGGCGACGGCTGGGGGCGATCTCCAGTCGTTCCATGGTCTGCTGCGCGCGGACCTTGCCGACGCCCGGGAGGGCCTCGAGCAGAGCCGAAACCTTCATCTTGCCGAGGACTTCGTTCTCCTCGGCCTGCTTCAGCACGTCGACCAGAGTGGTACCGCCCCGCTTCAGCCGCTCCTTCAGCTCAGCACGGATGCGGCGAGCGGCGGCGGCCTTCTCCAGCGCCGCAGCGCGCTGTTCCTCTGTCAGCTGGGGAAGTGCCACGTTTTCCTCCGGTAGTTCTCAAAACTGGGTGGGTGACGCGACGGTACCCACCCGTGAGCACCGGCCACAATGCGGGGGTGCCTGGTGGGGGCCCGTTCCGGCCCCTGCTATTGGCCGTTTTCCTGCGGGTCGGCCAGCACTTCGGCGACCCGTTCGACCGCTTGGCGCAAAGCCGCTTGCTCCGGACCGTGCTTCAGGATGTCCCGGGACGACGCGGGCAGCACGCCCGGAAGGGACGCACCGAACAGGGCCCGCAAATCGGCCACAGTGGCTCCCTGGGCCCCGAAACCGGGTGCCAGCACCGGACCGTTCAACCGCGAAAGATCGAGCTCTCCCGGCGGAACGGTGGCCCCGACCACGACACCCACATCGCCGAGCGGTTCCGCGCCTGCGTTGAGTGCCGCGGCCGAGTCGACGATCGCCTGCGCGACCGTGCGCCCGTCGGGCAGCTTCGCGTTCTGCACCTCGCCCGCTTCCGGGTTCGAAGTCCGGGCAAGCACGAAGATGCCGCGTCCCGCCGAGACGGCCATTTCGGCGCATTGGGCCAAAGAGCCGAAGCCGAGGTACGGCGAAACGGTGATCGCGTCGGCGGCGATCGCCGCACCCTCGGCGACGTACGCGGCGGTGTAGGCACCCATCGTGGACCCGATGTCGCCGCGTTTGACGTCCAAGAGCACCAGCGCCCCGGCGTCGCGGGCGGTCTCGACGACCCGCCCCAGCACCCGGACGCCGGCCGCTCCGAAACTTTCGAAGAACGCCGACTGCGGCTTCACGATGGCCGCGTGCGCCGCCAGGACCTCCGTGGCGGACAGCGCGAACCGTTCCAGGCCCGAGACGTCCACCGGGAGCCCCCAGGCCTCGATCAGGCCGGGGTGGGGGTCGATCCCGGCGCACAGCGGGCCGCGGGCCGCGACGGCCTTGGCCAGCCGCGCCCCGAACCGCTCCCGCCCGCTCACGACTTCGCCTTCAGCGCCGCCTGCAGCTCCTGCAGGGACTTGACCCCGATGTCGCCCCGGATCAGCGCTTCGATGCCGTGCACGGCCGCCGCGGCGCCCTGCACGGTCGTCACGCACGGGATGTCCCGCGACACCGCGGCGGTGCGGATTTCGTAGCCGTCGACGCGCGGACCACTGTTCCCGTACGGGGTGTTGATCACCATGTCGACGTCGCCGTTCAGGATGACGTCCACGATGTTCGGCTCGGCCTCGGTCGAACCTTCGTAGTGCTTGCGCACCACCGTGCACGGGATCCCGTTGCGCCGCAGCACTTCCGCGGTACCGGAGGTGGCGAGGATCTCGAACCCGAGGTCCGCCAGCCGCTTCACCGGGAACACCAGCGAGCGCTTGTCGCGGTTGGCCACCGAGACGAACACGCGCCCGGACGTCGGCAGTGAGCCGTACGCGCCGCTCTGCGACTTCGCGAACGCCTTGCCGAAGTCGACGTCGACGCCCATCACCTCGCCGGTCGACTTCATCTCCGGGCCCAGCAATGAATCCACGCCGTGCCCTTCAGGGGTGCGGAAGCGGTGGAAGGGCAGCACGGCTTCCTTCACCGCGACCGGCGAATCGGCCGGCATCCGGCCGCCGTCTCCTTCGGCCGGCAGGACCCCGCTCCCGCGCAGGTCCTTGATCGTCGAGCCGGTCATGATCAGCGCGGCGGCCTTGGCCAGCGGCACCGCCGTCGCCTTGGACACGAACGGCACCGTCCGCGACGCGCGCGGGTTGGCCTCCAGGACGTACAGGACGTCGTCCTTGAGCGCGTACTGGACGTTCAGGAGCCCGCGCACGCCCACCCCGCGGGCGATCGCCTCGGTGGAGCGGCGGACCGCCTGCAGGTCGGTGTGGCCGAGCGTGATCGGCGGCAGCGCGCACGAGGAGTCGCCGGAGTGGATGCCGGCTTCCTCGATGTGCTCCATGACGCCGCCGAGGTAGAGCTCCTCGCCGTCGAACAGCGCGTCGACGTCGATTTCGATGGCGTCGTCGAGGAAGCGGTCCACCAGCACCGGGTGCTCGGGCGTGATCTCCGTGGCGCGGCTGATGTAGCCGGCCAGGGTCTCCTCGTCGTAGACGATCTCCATGCCGCGTCCGCCGAGCACGTAGGACGGCCGGACCAGCACCGGGTAGCCGATCTCGTCGGCGATCCGCTTGGCGCCCTCGAACGACGTCGCCGTGCCGTAGCGCGGCGCGGGCAGCCCGGCGTCGGTGAGCACCTCGCCGAACGCGCCGCGGTCCTCGGCGAGGTGGATGGCCTCCGGCGGCGTCCCGACCACCGGGACACCGGCGTCGGCGAGCCGCTTCGCCAGGCCCAGCGGGGTCTGGCCGCCGAGCTGGACGATGACGCCGGCGACCGTGCCGGACGCCTGCTCGGCGTGCACGACCTCGAGGACGTCCTCGAAGGACAGCGGCTCGAAGTACAGCCGGTCGGACGTGTCGTAGTCGGTGGACACGGTTTCCGGGTTGCAGTTGACCATCACGGCCTCGAACCCGGCCTCCCGCAACGCGATCGCCGCGTGCACGCAGGAGTAGTCGAACTCGATGCCCTGCCCGATCCGGTTCGGGCCGCTGCCGAGGATGAGCACCTTCGGCTTCTCCGACTGGACGGCCACTTCGGACTGGGCCTCGGGGTCGGACTCGTAGGCGGAGTAGTGGTACGGCGTCTTGGCGGCGAACTCGGCCGCGCAGGTGTCGACGGTCTTGAACACCGGCCGCACGCCGAGGCGGTGGCGGAGGGTGCGGACGCCGTCCTCGCCGGCCAGTTCCGGCCGCAGCGCGGCGATCTGGCGGTCCGAGAGACCCGTGCGCTTGGCGCGGCGCAGCAGTTCGCCGTCGAGCACGGGCGCGTCGCGGACTTCGGCGCCGACCTCGCCGATGTAGGCGATCTGGTCGATGAACCACGGGTCGATGCCACTCGCTTCGTGGACCTGCTCGACGGTGGCCCCGAGCCGCAGCGCCCGCTCCACTTCGTACAGCCGGCCTTCGTGCGGCGTGCGCAGCTCGTCCAAAGTGGACTCCAGCGTCGCGCCGTCGGGGTCGGGCAGCGTCCAGAACCCGCTCGCCTTGGTCTCGATCGACCGCATCACCTTGCCGAGCGCCTCGGGGAAGCTGCGGCCGAACGACATCGCCTCGCCGACGCTCTTCATCGTCGTGGTCAGCGTCGGGTCCGCGCCGGGGAACTTCTCGAAGGCGAACCGCGGCATCTTCACGACGACGTAGTCCAAAGTGGGCTCGAACGCCGCCGGCGTCTCGCCGGTGATGTCGTTCTGGATCTCGTCGAGGGTGTAGCCGATGGCGAGCTTCGCGGCGATCTTGGCGATCGGGAAGCCGGTGGCCTTCGACGCCAGCGCGGAAGACCTCGACACGCGCGGGTTCATCTCGATGACGACCATCCGGCCGTCGCGCGGGTTGATCGCGAACTGGATGTTGCAGCCACCGGTGTCGACGCCGACTTCGCGCAGCACGGCGATGCCGACGTCCCGCATCACCTGGTACTCGCGGTCGGTGAGGGTCATCGTCGGCGCGACGGTGACCGAGTCGCCGGTGTGCACGCCCATCGCGTCGATGTTCTCGATCGAGCAGACGACCACGACGTTGTCGTGCTTGTCGCGCATCAGCTCGAGCTCGTACTCCTTCCAGCCGAGCACGCTCTCCTCGATGAGCACCTCGGTGACCGGAGACTCGGCGAGCCCGGTGGAGGCGAGCCGCTCGAGGTCCTCGGGCGTGTGCGCCATGCCGGAGCCGAGCCCGCCCATGGTGAAGGACGGCCGGATCACGACCGGCAGGCCGAGCTCCTTGACGGTGTCGCGGACCTCGTCCATGTCGTGGCAGACGCGGCTGCGCGGGACGTCGGCGCCGATGGTGCGCACGATGTCCTTGAACTTCTGCCGGTCCTCACCGCGCTGGATGGCGTCGATGTCGGCACCGATCAGCTCGACGCCGTACTTGTCGAGCACCCCCCGCTCGTGCAGCGCGACGGCGCAGTTCAGCGCGGTCTGCCCGCCGAGGGTCGCCAGCAGCGCATCGACGGGGTACCCGCGTTCACTCTCGGCGGCGATGACCTTCTCCACGAAGTCCGGCGTCACCGGCTCGATGTAGGTGGCATCGGCGAACTCGGGGTCGGTCATGATGGTCGCCGGGTTCGAGTTCACCAGCGACACGCGCAGGCCTTCGCTGCGCAGCACCCGGCAGGCCTGGGTACCGGAGTAGTCGAACTCCGCGGCCTGCCCGATCACGATCGGCCCGGAGCCGATCACCAGCACGTGCTGGATGTCCGTCCTCTTCGGCATCAGGCCTTCTTCTCCATGAGCGAAACGAAATCGTCGAACAGCGGCGCCGCGTCGTGCGGGCCGGCTGCGGCTTCGGGGTGGTACTGGACCGAGAACGCCGGGACGTCCAGCGCCCGGACGCCCTCGACCGTGTCGTCGTTGGGGCAGTAGTGGCTGATCTGCGCCGCGCCGAACGGGGACTCGAAACGCTGTCCCGGCTCGCCTTCCAACGCGAACCCGTGGTTCTGCGCGGTGATCGCCACGGACCGGGTCGCCACGTCGATCACCGGGATGTTGATGCCGCGGTGGCCGTAGCGCATCTTGTACGTCCCCAGGCCGAGCGCGCGGCCCAGGACCTGGTTGCCGAAGCAGATGCCGAACAGCGGGATCTCGCGGCCCAGGACCTGCTTGGTCAGCTCGGTGGCGTGCGTCGTCGTGGCCGGGTCGCCGGGGCCGTTCGACAGGAACACCCCGTCCGGCTCGATCGCCAGCAGGTCGTCCAGCGACGAAGTCGACGGCAGCACGTGCATCTCGATGCCGCGCTTGACCATCTGGCGCGGGGTGTTGGACTTGATGCCCAGGTCCAGCGCCGCCACCCGGAAGCGGACTTCGCCGGACGGCGAGACCACGTACGGCTGGGGCGTCGAAACCTGGCCCGCCAGGTCGGCACCTTCCATCTTCGGGCTCGCCAGCACCTCGGCGACCATGTCGTCGACGGTGCCCAGCGCGTCACCGGAGAACACGCCGGCACGCATCGCGCCGAGCTCGCGCAGGTGGCGGGTCAGCGAGCGGGTGTCGACCTCGGCGATGCCGACGATGCCCTGCCGCACCAGTTCCTCGTCCAACGTCCGGCGAGAGCGCCAGTTGGACGGCGTGCGGGCGGGGTCGCGCACCACGTAGCCGTTGACCCAGATCTTCGAGGACTCGTCGTCCTCGTCGTTCCAGCCGGTGTTGCCGATCTGCGGCGCGGTCTGCACCACGATCTGCCCGTGGTAGGACGGGTCGGTCAGCGTCTCCTGGTACCCGGTCATGCCGGTGCAGAACACCGCCTCGCCGAGGGTTCGCCCCTGCGCGCCGTAGGCAGCGCCGCGGAACACCCGGCCGTCTTCGAGCACCAGTGCGGCCTGAGCGCGCGCGTTCACTGGGCACCTCCCTTGATCTTGAGCTGTTCGATCCATTGTGGATAGTCGTCGAGGTCGTCGCCGCGGAAGCCGGTGTCGAGTTCGGTTTCACCGAGCCGCCAGGTGACGACCAGCAGCGCGTCCGTGCCCATCACCTTCCCGGCGATCTTCTTGTCCCGCCGGACACCGGTGACGGCATCGCGCGGGATCCAGAAGTCGGGCGCTCCCCCGCGCTCGACGGCGACACCGCCGTCGTGCAGGCGCCAGACCGCGCCGGTGCGCAGTCCCGCGCCGCGGGTGACGATCCGGTTCTGCCACTCCCCCGCGATCGTCGTCGCCAGGTAGACGCCGGTGGACTCCAGCAGCACCTCGCCGGCATCCGAGGGGATCGCGGGGAACGGCGGCACCTGGGCGCTCTGCGAGCGGGACTTGCGCCGCCAGCCCACGTACATGCCCCAGAGGCAGAGCAGGAAGAAGGCGACGATCGCCAGCACGAGCCAGAAGCGCTCCATCAGCAGATCTTCCCGTCCCGCGCGGTGATCCGCCCGCGCAGCAGCGTCGCGGTCACCACGCCGGGCAGCCGCATTCCCTCGTACGGGGTGTTGGCCGCGATGCTGGCCAGCTCCGCGCCCCGGACGGTCCACTCGGCGTCCGGGTCGACGAGCGTCAGGTTCGCCGGCTCACCGACGGCGATCGGCCGGCCCTGGTCGGCCAGGTTGCCGATCTCGGCGGGCCGCTCGCTCATGACGCGGGCGACGCCGCGCCAGTCCAGCAGGCCGGTGCGGACCATCGTCTCGGCCACGATGGACAGCGCCGTCTGCAGCCCGAGCATGCCCGGCCGGGCCGCGCTCCACTCGGTGTCCTTGTCCTGCACGGCGTGCGGCGCGTGGTCGGTGGCGACGCAGTCGATGACGCCCTCGGCCAGCGCGGCCCGGAGCTTTTCGGCGTCGGACTCCGTGCGCAGCGGCGGGTTCACCTTGTTCACCGGGTCGTAGGTGGCCAGGCGCTCGTCGGTGAGCAGCAGGTGGTGCGGCGTGACCTCGGCCGTCACCTTCGTGCCGCGCCCCTTGGCCCAGGCCAGCACGTCCGCGGTGCCCGTGGTGGAGACGTGGCAGACGTGCAGCCGGGCATTGGCGTGCAGGGCGAGCAAGCAGTCGCGGGCCACGATGGACTCTTCGGCGGCGGCGGGCCAGCCGGTGTAGCCGAGCCGGGCCGCGCGCTCGCCCTCGTGCGCCTGGGCGCCGACGGTCAGCCGCGGCTCTTCGGCGTGCTGCGCGACGACGACGTCGAGCGCGGTCGAGTACTCCAGCGCGCGGCGCATCAGCAGCGGGTCGGCGACGCAGAGGCCGTCGTCGGAGAACACCTTCACCCGCGCCTGCGACGCCGCCATCGTGCCCAGCTCGGCGAGCTTCTCGCCCTTGAGCCCGACGGTGACCGCGCCGACCGGGTGGACGTCGACCAGGCCGACCTCCTGCCCGCGCCGCCAGACGTGCTCGACGATCACGGCGTTGTCGGCCACCGGGTCGGTGTTGGCCATGGCGAACACCGCGGTGTACCCGCCGAGCGCCGCCGCGGCCGAGCCGGTGTCGATCGTCTCGGTGTCCTCGCGGCCGGGTTCGCGCAGGTGGGTGTGCAGGTCGACGAACCCGGGGAGCAGCACCTGCCCGCCCGCGTCGATCACTTCGGCGTCTTCGGGAACGTCGACGGCGCCGATCGCGGTGATCACGCCGTCCTCGACCAGGACGTCGACCGGGTCGCCTTCGCCGTAGGGGCGGGCGCCCTGGATCACGGTGCTCACGCGGCGGCTCCTTCGCTGGCCAGAAGGTGGTAGAGGACCGCCATGCGCACGTGCACGCCGTTGCGGACCTGTTCGGTGATGGCCGAGGCCGGGGAGTCGGCGACCGCGCTCGCGATCTCCATCCCGCGCAGCATCGGGCCGGGGTGCAGGACGACCGCGTGGTCCGGCAGCAGCTTCTGCCGCCGTTCCGAGAGGCCGTAGGAGATCGAGTACTCGCGCGCCGATGGAAAGAACCCACCGTGCATGCGCTCCGCCTGGACCCGCAGCATCATCACCGCGTCGACCGCGGGCAGCTCGGCGTCCAGGTCGTGCGAAACGGTCACCGGAAGGCTTTCCACGCCGTAAGGCAGCAACGTCGGTGGCGCGACGAGCACGACTTCGGCGCCCAAGGCCGAGAGCAGGTGGATGTTCGAGCGGGCGACCCGGCTGTGCAGGACGTCCCCGACGATGGCGATGCGACGGTCCTTCAGCGACCCGAGCCGCTCGCGCAGGGTCGCCGCGTCGAGCAGCGCCTGCGTCGGGTGCTCGTGGGTGCCGTCGCCGGCGTTGACCACGGACGTGCCGGGTTCGGCCAGCCACTCCGAGAGCCGCTGGGCGGCGCCGCTGGCGGGGTGGCGGACGATCACGCAGTCGGCGCCCGCCGCGGCCAGCGTCAGCGCGGTGTCGCGAAGGGACTCCCCCTTGTTGACCGAGGAGCTGGACGCGGAGACGTTGATCACGTCCGCGCTCATCCACTTGCCGGCGATCTCGAACGACACCCGGGTGCGGGTCGAGTTCTCGTAGAACAGGGTGATCACCGTGCGGCCGCGCAGCGTCGGCAGCTTCTTGACCTCCCGGCCGAGCAGCGTGTGCTTCAGCTCGTCGGCGGTGTCGAGCACGGCCGTGGCCAGCGCCGGGTCCAGGCCGTCGGTGGCGAGCAGGTGTTTCACGAGTCCTCTCCAGCAGCAGTGTCGGCCTTGGAAGGGCGCAGCAGGACCGCGTCCCGGCCGTCGATCTCGGCCAGCAGGACGGACACGCCCTCGGTGCGGGCGGTCGGGACGTTCTTGCCCACGTAGTCGGCGCGGATCGGCAGCTCGCGGTGACCGCGGTCGACCAGCACGGCCAGCTGGACCGCGCGGGGGCGGCCGTGATCACGCAGGGCATCGAGCGCGGCCCGGATCGTCCGGCCGGAGAAGAGGACGTCGTCGACCAGGATCACGACGCGGTCGTCGATGCCGTCGGTGGGCAGCTGCGTCTGTTCGAGCGCGCGCGGCGGGCGGCGGCGGAGGTCGTCCCGGTAGAGGGTGACGTCGAGGGCGCCGGTGGGCGGGCGGACCCCGGAGAACTCGCCGATCTTGTCGGCCAGGCGGACCGCGAGCGGCGTGCCCCGGGACGGGATGCCGAGCAACACGGGCGGGGTAGTGCTCTCCGCACCGTTCGCGGTCTTTTCGATGACCTGATGGGCCATTCGGGCGATCGTGCGCGCGACATCGCCGGCCGTCAGGAGCTCGCGCTCCCCGGCCGAACCAGCCGCGTCACGCGGGCGTGACGACAAACCGGACTCCTTCCCCGCCTCACCGGACGGGTCCTTAAAGGACGTCTGTTCCCCTGCTGGTCGGGGCTTTCCCACCGACAGTAGCAGGCACTTTGCTCAGTCTTCCGGGTGGTGTGGCGTGATTCGCGGCAAGCTTCTGCTTGACCTGGTGACAACAATGCGTAACCATTACTCTGAGTATTCGACTCAGCGAGTCCCCCGGCCCGGTCACCCCGACCGGGAGGGGGTGAAGAACGGAGAACGACCAGATGGGCGATTACGCCAAGGCGCTCGGGGCCAAGCTCCGCGGGATCCGCCAGCAGCAGGGCCTGTCCCTGCACGGGGTCGAGCAGAAGTCCGGTGGGCGCTGGAAGGCCGTCGTCGTCGGCTCGTACGAGCGTGGCGACCGCGCCGTCACCGTCCAGAAGCTGGCCGAGCTGGCCGACTTCTACGGTGTACCGGTGGTCGAGCTGCTGCCCGAGGGCCGGGTCCCCTCCGGTGCCGAGCCCGCCACCAAGATCGTGATCAACCTGGAGCGCCTGCAGCAGCTGCCGGCCGAGAAGGTGGGCCCGCTGGCCCGCTACGCGGCGACGATCCAGAGCCAGCGCGGCGACTACAACGGCAAGGTGCTCTCGATCCGCACCGAGGACCTGCGGTCCCTGGCGATCATCTACGACATGACGCCGGGCGAGCTGACCGAGCAGCTCATCGACTGGGGCGTCCTGCCGCCGGAGGCGCGTCCTTCCAAGGAGGACTGATCCCCTCGTGTGCTGTACCGACGCAGTGAGCGTCCCTCGGTGGGGCACCGGAGACGCTCACTGATTCGTCGGGGGGCCCGCAGCACCCGGATGTTGTTCTTCTTCGTCAGAGCACGGCGCGCAGGCGGTCGGCGATCGTGCCGATCCGGCCCAGGACGCCGTTGACGAACCGCGGCGAGTCGTCCGTGGACAGTTCCTTCGCCAGGCCGACGGCCTCGTCGATCGCGACCGGGTCCGGCACGTCCTCGGCCCAGAGCAGCTCGTAGACCCCGACCCGCAGCACCGCGAGGTCGACCTTCGGCATCCGGTCCAGGGTCCAGCCCTGCGCGTGCTCGGCCAGCAGCTCGTCGATCTGGGCCTTCCGCCCGGTCACGCCCTCGACCAGGCTGATCGTGTAGTCCGCGATCGGGTCGACCTCCGTCGCGCCGACCCGGTCGGCCAGCAGCGTCACCGCGTCGGTGTCGCGCTGCACGGCCTCGTACAGCATCTCCACCGCGCGGCGGCGCGCCTGACGGCGGCTGATCGCACCGCCGCGGTTCGGGTGGGGTTTCGACGTCGGCATCAGCTGGAGACGCGGCCCAGGTAACGGCCGTCGCGGGTGTCGACCTTGATCTTCTCGCCGGTGGACAGGAACAGCGGGACCTGGATCTCCGCGCCGGTCTCCAGCGTCGCCGGCTTGGTGCCGCCGGTGGAGCGGTCGCCCTGCAGGCCCGGGTCGGTGTGCTGGACGAGCAGCTCGACCGACGTCGGCAGCTCGACGTACAGCGGCTCGTTCTCGTGCACCGCGACCTGGACCTCGGTGTTCTCGAGCATGTAGTTGGCGTTGTCGCCGACGACCTCGGCCGGGACGGTGATCTGGTCGTAGGTGTCACCGTCCATGAACACGAAGTCCTGACCCTCCTTGTAGAGGTAGGTCATGTTCCGGCGGTCCACCGTGGCCGTCTCGACCTTCGTGCCCGCGTTGAACGTCTTGTCGACCACCTTGCCGGTGAGCACGTGCTTGAGCGTCGTGCGCACGAAGGCGCCGCCCTTGCCCGGCTTGACGTGCTGGAACGCGGTGACGGTCCACAGCTGGCCCTCGAGGTTGAGGACGAGCCCGTTCTTCAGGTCGTTGGTCGTGGCCACGAGCTTGCAGTCTCCTGTGTCGAATCTTCGGGTTCGGGGCCGCTGTCAGACGACCACGAGGTTCTTGGTGCTCAGGGTGAGGAGTTCGGGCTCCCCCGCCCGCACGACGAGCGTGTCCTCGATGCGCACGCCACCGCGCCCCGCCAGGTACACGCCGGGCTCGACGGTGACCGCCATACCGGCGGCCAGTGTACCGACGCCCGTCGCGGCGAAGCTGGGCGCCTCGTGGATCTGCAGGCCGACGCCGTGCCCGAGGCCGTGCGCGAAGTGCTCGCCGTGGCCCGCGTCCGCGATCACCGTCCGGGCGGCGGCGTCCACATCGGACACCTCGGTGCCCGGCACGACGGCGGCGACCCCGGCCGCCTGGGCGGCGTGCACGAGGTCGTACACCTCCCGCTGCCAGTCCGCGGGCTCGCCGAGGACGAAGGTGCGGGTCATGTCGGAGTGGTAGCCGTCGACGGTGGCGCCGAAGTCCAGCTTGACGAAGTCGCCGCGCTCGAGCTCGGCGTGCGTCGGCTGGTGGTGCGGGATGGCGGAGTGCGCGCCGGCGGCGACGATGGAGGCGAAGCTGGGTGCCGAAGAGCCGTGCTCCAGCATCCGGTTCTCCAGGTCACGGGCGATTTCCAGCTCCGTCCGCCCGGGCCGCAGCCCCCCGGCGGCGACCAGGTCGTCCAGCGCCCGGTCGGCGGCGGCGCACGCCTGGCGCAGCGCTTCGACCTCGGCTTCGTCCTTGACTTCGCGCAGCTGCTCGACGAGGCCGGGCGTCCGCTTCAGGGGCACCCGCTCCCGGAGCGCTTCGTAGGTCTCGACGCTGACGTGCTGGCTCTCGAACCCGAGCCGCCCGTAGGTCTTGGTGTCCCCGGCGGCCCGGGCGACGAGGGCGGCGGCACTGGCCCGGTCGACGACGGTCTCGAGATCGGGCACCTCGGCGGCCGACTGGGTGGTGTAGCGGCCGTCGGTGCAGAAGAGCGTCTTGTCGTCGCCGCCGGCGTGCAGGAGAACGGCGGCGTTCGAGCCGGTGAACCCGGTCAGGTAACGGATGTTCAGCAGATCGGTGACCAGCAGCGCATCGACACCGGCTCCGGTCAGGAGCCCGCGTAGCGCCGCCCGGCGTCGTCCATGGGTTTCAGGCACCCGTCCACCCTAGTGCGCGTGCTTCCCGGGGGAAGCGACTCGCCAGTAGGCCGCCTACACTCCGCAGGATGAGCGCCTGGGTGATTCGCGGACTGGTGATGGCGGTGCTGCACGGAGTGGCCATCACGCTGCTGGCCAAGTACGCCGTCTACCACCCGACCGACCAGACGCTGGCGGTTTCCCTGGCCCTGGCGGTGCTGGTCGGGGCGGCGGCGTTGTGGAGCGCCCTGGACGCGTGGCGCGGCCTGCCCGACCGCGGGCGCGTGTGGTTCGTTTCCGCGCTGATCGCGGGACCGGTCGCGGGGATCCTGTACGTGATCGGCCGGGCGGTGTTCGTGGACCAGACGGGCGTGTCCGAGCTGGGCGGGGCATTGACGGGCGGGGCGGCGTTCTCGGCGCTGCTGGTGCTGATCCCGGCCGGGCTCGGGCTGTTCGTGGGCGGGCGGATCGGGCGGTCGCCGGAGTCGGGCGAGGAGCCGCAGGGGTAGCGATCCCGGCGGGCCGTCACCGCGTCCGGCAAGAATTCCGCGCTCACCCCACCAGCGATGACCCCGGCGGGTAGCCGTCCCACTGGGCCGTCGTCACCGGGTGGGCCACCGAGCCGTTGGCGTCCACCACACCCCCGTCGGGGATCGGCCAGCGGTGGCCGTCCAGCACGAAGGCCGCGCCGCGTTCCGGTGCCCGCACCGCCTCCGCGCCCGAGCGCAGCCGCGTCGCCAGCGGGAGCGCCGCCAGCGCCGCCGGTGTCCGGTCGAGGACCTCGCCGGCCAGCGCCGCCGCCACCGCGCGGCGGTCCACGCGGACCCGCGCGCCCGCCCGGACCAGGTCCATCGTCCGTTCCGGGGAGGGGGCCGTCACGCCGTCGAACGTCGCGGCCACCCGGTCGGGGTTCTCGCAGGCCCGGCTGCCCCGCAGCTCGAGCCCGAAGTGCCGCAGGTCGGTCGGGGCCGCGGCGCCGCCCAGCGAGGTCGCGCGCACCACGTCGAACGGCACCCGGTCGCACGGGTCGGCCGGCGACAGCGGCGCGTGCCCGTCCGCGCGGCGCACGAGGCCCGGCCCTTCCTGCCACGGCCCGGGGATCAGCACGGGCCGGTACGGGTGCTCGGTGAAGTCCGCGGTCCAGAACGTCAGCGTCGTCCCGCCGTCGGTCTCGTGCGCGACGACGAAAGCCGCGAGCGCACCCACCCACATCAGGTCCGCGCTGAACCCGTCGACGATCGACCGGGCGCGCGGCGCCGAGGTCGACGCCACCGGCACGAACCCGCCGACGTCCAAGGCCTGCACGCCCGACCCGAACGCCGGGTCGCGCGAGCGGAGCAGGAACTGCCCCGCGCCGTTGTCGCCCGTGGCGCGGCCGGTGGTGTCGGTGAACATCAGGTAGAACCAGCCGTCGAGGTAGACCACCGACGGCTGGCCCGCGCCGTAGACGTTCGCGCGGTGCACGTCGTGCGAGGGCCCGAGGATCGGCCGCCCGCCGGCCGCGCGGGTCCAGTGGATCCCGTCGGCGCTGGTCGCGAGCCCGATCGAGTTGCCGAGCGCGTGGTCGCCGGCGGCGCCGGTGTAGTACAGGTAGTACGTCGAGCCGACGCGCAGCACGGACGGGTCGCAGGTGTGCATGCCGTCGAACTGCCCGGGCGCCCCGGAGAACACGGCGGCCGGGATCCCGCCGTCCGGTCCGGTGAACGGCCCGTCGGACGACGGCGCCTGCGCGTAGAGGATGTCGTCCCCGGCCGGCCCGGCGCCGCCGTACTGGCTGCACCACCACATCCGGGTCTGCCCCCGGTCGAGCATCACCGACGGTCCGTAGTTGTAGACGGCGTCGGCCCCACCGGCGGCGATGACTCCACCACTCTGCCGGGGGTCACCCGAAGGGAGATCGACGTCGGTGGGCCGCGGCGGCGAGGCGGTCTTCCCGCCCGCGATCGCCGGTTGCGCCCCGGCCGCCTGCGGCTGGGCGTACCCCTCGGTGCACCCCGCGAGCAGCAGCCCCGCCAGGACACTGGCGAACAGGGCAGGAGCGGGTCGCCGACCCCCACGACGAAACGGGTGCACGACATCGGAGTGTAGCGAGGCACCACCCGTCCGAGCGGCAGCGCTCCTGTTCGGCGGTCCTTCGATCGTGGCGGCGGGCCGGGCCACGACCGCCCGGGCGGTGTCACGTCCCGGCGCGAGGATCGCGGCGACCACCGACCCGGCCCTCGGCCACGATCGCCCGGGCGGCGTCATCCGCCCGCGGGAGGCCCCTCGACCGCGACCAGTTCGACCTCGAACCCGGCTTCGTTCTCCAGGTACGCCGCGTAGTGGGCGGGGCCGCCCGCGTGGGGGTACCGGTCCGCGAACAGCGGCCGCCAGCCGTGGTCCGGCGCGCGGGCCGCCAGGTCGTCGACCTGCGCTCGCGTGCCCACGTGCAGGGCCAGGTGGTTCAAGCCCGGCCGGGTGCGCTCGTGGTCCGCCGCGCTCAGCGCCGGCGACGCCTCGACCACCAGGTACGTTCCGCCGAGCCGCCAGCTGACCCCCGCCGGCCACCGCTGGAATTCGCGCCAGCCCAGCTCGCCGAGCAGCCAGCCCCAGCTGCGCTCGGCTCCGGCGAGGTCCGGCACCCACAGCTCGATGTGGTGCGGCCGCCCGTGGGCCGCCGGCAGCGCGACCAGCACGCGGTGCAGGTCGCCGTAGTGGACGCCGCTGCCGACGTCGAGGAAACCCAGGCGCCCGGCCACTTTCCGGCTCGCCGCGTTCCGCTCGTGGACCAGCGCCCACACCGCCGGGAGCCCGAGCGTGCCGAGCCCGTGGCCGAGCAGCGCGCGGGCGGCCTCGGTGGCCAGGCCCTGCCCCGCGTGCGCGCTCGCGACGTAATACCCCAGTTCCGGCACCCCGCCCGGCAGCTCCCACGAAGGACGCAGGTGCGCGACGCCGATCACCTCGCCGTCGCGCTCGATCACCCAGTGGCCCTGGCCCGCCGGGCCGCGGTAGGCCAGCCGGCGGTCCACCATCGCGCTCGCCACGGCCGGGTCGGAGAAGTCCGCGGCGAAGAAGCGGCTCATCTCCGGGTCGGCGAACACCTTCAGGACGGCTTCGCGATCGGCCTCGGTCAGCGGCCGCAGCGTCAGCCGCGGCGTCACCAGCAGGGTCATCCCGGGTGCGCGGCCAGCCAGCGCAGGGCGAGCGGGTAGCCGTCGACGCCGAGGCCCGCGATGACGGCCGTCGCGATGTCCGACAGCACGCTGTGGTGCCGGAACTCCTCCCGCTTGTGCACGTTCGAGATGTGCAGCTCGATCAGCGGCGCGGTCAGCTGCGCCGCGGCATCGCGCACCGCGATCGAGTAGTGCGTCCACGCGCCGGCGTTGAGGACCACCGGATGCCCGCCGTCGGCGGCCTCGTGCAGCCAGCCGACCAGCTCGCCCTCGTGGTCGGTCTGCCGGACCTCGACCTCGATCCCCAGCTCGTCCCCGGTCTTGACGCACAGCGCCGCCAGGTCGTCGTGCGTCGTCGAGCCGTAGACCGACGGCTCGCGCTTGCCGAGCCGGCCGAGGTTGGGGCCGTTGAACACGAACACCTTCACAGCAGCACGCTCCCGCTGTTGCCGGCCGGCTCCGCCGCGATCGCCGAGTAGGCGGCCGCGAGCAGCACCGGGTCCGGGCCTTCGAGCCGGCCGGGCTTGGCGAGGTCGTCGAGGACGACGAACCGCAGCGCGCCCGAGCGGGTCTTCTTGTCGCCCTTCATGGTTTCCAGCAGCTGCGGCAGCGCGTCGGCGTCGTAGGTCGTCGGCAGGCCGAGCAGCTTCAGCACGGACGCGTGGCGCGCGGCCGTGGCGTCGTCGAGCCGCCCGGCCAGCCGCGCCAGCTCGGCGGCGAACACCAGGCCCACGCTGACCGCGGCGCCGTGGCGCCACCGGTACCGCTCGCGGCGCTCGATGGCGTGGCCGAGGGTGTGGCCGTAGTTGAGGATCTCGCGCAGGTCGGACTCGCGCAGGTCCGCGGCCACCACGTCGGCCTTGACCCGGATCGACCGGCGGACCAGCTCGGCCAGGACGTCGCCGGCCGGGTCGAGCGCCGCGGCCGGGTCGGCCTCGATCAGTTCGAGGATCCGCGGGTCGGCGATGAAGCCGGCCTTGACGACCTCGGCCATCCCGGCGACGAGCTCGTTCGGCGGCAGCGTCTCCAGCGTCGCGAGGTCGACGAACACCGCGCTCGGCTCGTGGAACACCCCGACGAGGTTCTTGCCGGCCTCGGTGTTGATGCCGGTCTTGCCGCCGACCGAGGCGTCGACCATGCCGAGCAGCGTCGTCGGCACGTTGACCAGCCGGACCCCGCGCATCCACGTGCCCGCCACGAACCCGGCCAGGTCGGTGACCGCGCCGCCGCCGAGGCCGACCACGGCGCCGCGGCGGTCCAGCCCCATCCGGCCGAGCACCTCCCAGCAGAAGCCCGCGACGGTCAGCGCCTTGCCGTCCTCGGCGTCCGGGATCTCGACGCGGTGGGCCTCGAGGCCCGCCGCGGTGAGCTCGTCGCGGATGGCCTCGGCCGTGGCGGTCAGCGTGGGCGGGTGGATCAGCGCGATCTTCGAGGCGTCGGCCAGGTGCTCGGTGAGGTCGCCGAGCAGGCCGCGCCCGACCACGACGTCGTAGGGCTGGGCGGTGGCCACCGGGATGCGCACCGGATCAGACACGGGTGTTTCACTCCTTGGCTTCGGCGGGAGCGGCGAGCTCCGCCACGAGGTGCGCGACGATCTCGGGGGGCGTCCGGTCGTCGGTGACGATCTCGACGGTGGCGACCCCGCGGTAGACGGGCACCCGCTCGTCGAGCAGTTTCTTGAAGGTGGCGCGGGGGTTCACCCCGGCCAGCAGCGGCCGCGCACTCGACAAGCCGGTGCGTCGCACACCCGCGGCCAAGCCGACGTTGAGGAACACGACGGTGTGCTCGGCCAGCCGGGCCCGGGTGCCCGGGGTGAGCGGCGCGCCGCCGCCGAGGGAGAGCACGCCTTCGTGCTCCGCCAGCGCGGTGGCGACCGCTTCCTCTTCCAGCGCGCGGAAGGCGGGTTCCCCGTCTTCCGCGAAGATGTCGGAGATGCTGCGCCCGGCGCGCGCGACGATGTCGTCGTCGCTGTCGCGGAATTCGACGCCGAGCGCCTGGGCGAGCAGCGGGCCGACCGTGCTCTTGCCCGAGCCGGGCGGCCCGACGATCACCGCGCGCGGACTCACCACCGCTCCTCGAGGGCCTTGAGGTACGCCTCGGCGTTGCGCTTGCTCTCGGCGAGCGAGTCGCCGCCGAACTTCTCGAGCGCGGCGTCGGCGAGGACGAGCGCCACCACCGACTCCAGCACGACCCCGGCGCGAGGCACCGCGCAGACGTCGGACCGCTGGTGGATCGCGACCGCGGGCTCACCCGTCTTGACGTCTACTGTGGACAGTGCTTTGGGGACGGTCGAGATCGGCTTCATGGCCACGCGGACGCGCAGCGGCTCGCCGTTGGTGATGCCGCCTTCGAGGCCGCCCGCGCGGTTGGACCGGCGGGTGACGCCGACCGGGCCGGTGCCGCGGTCGATCTCGTCGTGGGCCTGGCTGCCCCAGCGGCGGGCGGTCGTGAAGCCGTCGCCGACCTCGACGCCCTTCATCGCCTGGACGCCCATCAGCGCGCCGGCCAGCCGCGCGTCGAGCCGGCGGTCCCAGTGGACGTGGGAGCCGAGGCCCGGCGGGAGACCGTAGGCGAGGACCTCGATCACGCCGCCGACGGTGTCGCCCGCCTTCCGCACGGCGTCCACCTCGGCGACCATCGCGTCGGTGCCTTCCCGGCTGAAGGCGCGCACCGGGCTCTCGTCGATGGCGGCCAGGTCGGCGGCGACGGGCAGCGGGCCTTCGGGCGCGTCCGCGCCGCCGATCGAGACGACGTGGCTGAGGATCTCGACGTCGAGCAGCTGCTTCAGGAAGTTGCGCGCGACGGTGCCGAGCGCGGTCCGCGACGCCGTCTCCCGGGCGCTGGCGCGCTCCAGGACGGGACGGGCCTCGTCGAAGCCGTACTTCTGCATGCCGGGCAGGTCCGCGTGGCCGGGGCGGGGCCGGGTGAGCGGTTCGTTGCGCGCGAGGCCTTCGAGGATCTGCGGGTCGACCGGGTCGGCCGCCATGACCTGCTCCCACTTGGGCCACTCGGCGTTCTCGATCTGCACCGCGACCGGGCCACCCTGGGTGCGGCCGTGACGGACGCCGCCGAGGAACTCGATGTGGTCGGTCTCGAAGCCCATCCGCGGGCTGCGGCCGAAGCCGAGGCGGCGCCGGGCCAGCTGCTCGGTGACGTCGGCGGTGGTGACGGCGACCCCGGCGGGCATGCCTTCGAGCACGGCGGCCAGCGCGGGTCCGTGCGATTCACCTGCGGTGATCCAGCGCAACATGGGCTCAATCCTGTCACGGGCGCAACGCGGGGCGGGACACACCTCCGGTCATCTCGCACCGGCGAGCGGGCACGCGGCGAAACCGCGGTGGCGGCAGTCACGCAGGGGCGGCCATGGCGGGCGCCGGGGTACCTGGAGGAGTCGGCCCGCGCCACTGGAAGGTCGGCCCGCGTGACTGGAGGGTCGACTCACGTGATTGGGAGATCGACTCGCGTGATTCGGAGGTCAACTCGCGTGACTGGGAAGTCGACTCGCGTGATTCGGAGGTCAACTCGCGTGATTCGGAGGTCAACTCGCGTGATTGGAGGCGGAACTCGCGTGATCGGGGGCGGGACTCGCGTGGCTGGAGGCGGAACTCGCGTGATCGGGGGCGGGACTCGCGTGGTTGGGGGCGGGACTCGGGTGAGGGGGGATCGAGGGAGGGTGGTGGCTCATCCGGGGCCCCCTGCGGCCCGGATGAGCCACCGGTCTCACAACGCCAGCCGGAGCAGGGGGAGTCCGCCCGCCAGGCGGATTTCCAGGGCCGCCAGGTCCGGCGTCTTGAGCGCCGTGCCGATGGAAAGGCGGGCCGTGTTGTCCGGGAGGGCCTTCCACGTCGCCAGCTGCGTCTCCGTCCCGGAGCGGGAGATCGCCACGAGGAGGTACTCGCCGCCGCTGCGGCCGCCCGTGTAGCTGCACGACATGTCGACCTGCGTGCCCCAGTCGAACGCCGCCAGGCGGGCGTCCGCGCGGACCGGGAACTGGCCCAGCGCCGTCATCGCGACCGGCGGCGGCCCCGCGGGCGGAAACGGAGCCGGCGCCGGCGCCGAAGCCACCACCGCCAGCGCCACGCAGGCCGACACCGCCAGCGCGGCCGATGCGGAAGTCACCGCGACGCGGACCCGGCGGCCGCGCCGGACGCGGCGGAGCACCGCCGGCAGCAGGTCCGGCGGGGGCGGCCCGGCGTCCGGGACGGTCGTCGGGGACTCCACCCTGGCCAGCAGCCCGGGCAGCCCCGCCAGCTCGCGCACCGAAGCCGCGCACCGGTCGCACGACCGCAGGTGCTCCTCGAAGCGCTGCCGGTCCTCGGGGGCGAGCGCCCCCAGCACGTATGCGGCGTCGAACGTCGCGAAGGGGTCTTCGCTCACTGGGTCACTCCCCTCTCCTCGAGCACCAGGCGGAGTGCGCGCAACGCGTAGTGCGTGCGCGACTTGACCGTCCCTTCGGCCACCCCCAGCTTCAGGGCCGCGTCGGCGACCGAATACCCCTGGAAGTAGCACAGCAGCAGCACCTCGCGGTGCCGTTCCGACAGCTCGGCCAGTGCCTCGGCGACCAGCCAGCCCTGCACGGCGCGGTCGGTGCCGTCGGCGACCACGCGGTCCGGCGGCCGGTCGGTCGTCACCTCCGACCGGGCCGACGCCGACCGCCAGCCGTCGATGGCGATGCGGCGGGCGACGGTGAACAGCCACGCCCGCGCCGAACCCTGCGACTGGTCCAGCACCGCCGGCGACCGCCAGGCCCGCAGCAGCGTCTCCTGGACGACGTCCTCGGCGCGGATCCGGTCACCGGAGGTCAGGTGCAGCGCGTAGGACCACAGCGCGGTCGCGTGCTCCTCGTGCAGCGCGCGCATGAGCGCCTCTTCGGCGACCTCTCCCACGGACTCAGGCCGTGACCCGGCGCCGGTCCTTCACGAACAGCAGCGCCAGACCGCCCACGATGCAGATCGCCTCGGTGATGACGCCCCAGTACTCCGGCTGGCTGTTGAACTGGTCGTGGTTCCCCATGAACCCGACGGTCGCGGCCAGCACGTACGCGCCGAGCGTCAGCGCCCCGAAACCGGCCGCGCCCAGCGCCGGCAGCCAGTGCCGCCAGGCCAGGACGGCGATCGTGAGCACCAGCCCCGCGATCGCGTCGAGCAGGAACAGCGTGCCGGTGATGCCCGAGTAACCCTGTGTCCACAAGAAGTAGTGCACGCCCGCCGAGCCGAGCAGCGCGGCCGCCACGACGATGCGCAGAACCCAATTCACCATGATCGTTCCTCCACTCCACACCCACTCCGGTAGATACACGGAACAGGGGGCGATCCGGTTCACCGCGGATTGAACCTAATGGGTGGCGCTCTCGTTCTTCAGGTCATGACAGCCGAACTGCACTCCCGCCGCACCGTCCTGTCCACCGGTGCCGCCGTCGCCGGTGCCGCCGTCGGCGCCGTCGCCCTCACCGCCTGCTCGTCGGAGCCGAACGCCAAGTCGGGCACCGCGCAGGCGCCGATCGCCGCCGGAACGCCGCTGGTCGCGCTCGCCGAAGTCCCGATCGGGCAGGCGAAGGCGGCGAAGGCCCCGGACGGGTCCGACGTGATCGTGGCCCGGACGTCCGAGTCGGCCTGCGCCGCGTTCAGCGCCGTGTGCACGCACCAGGGCTGCACTGTCACGCCGAAGGGCGCCGATCTGGTCTGCCCGTGCCACGGTTCGGTGTTCAACGCGCTCACCGGCGAGGTCAAGCAGGGCCCGGCGAACAAGCCGCTGCCGTCGGTGCCGGTCAAGGTCGAGAACGGGAAGGTCGTCACCGGCTGACGAGCCGGACGCGCGAACGGGCCCTTGTGGACGATCGTCCACAAGGGCCCTTCGTGTGACAACAGGAGCTCAGGCGTCCCAGGCGAACAGCCGGTCGCCGGCGGCGACCTCGCGCTCGGCGTCCAAACCGGACAAAACCTCCGCCGAGGCGTCCAGCGCGACGACCGGGACGATCGCCGAGTAGCCCGCGGCGGTCACCGCCTCCGGGTCCCAGCTGACGATCGGCTGACCGGCCCGCACCTGCTCGCCCTTGACGACGTGCAGCGTGAAGCCCTCGCCCTTCTCCTTGACCGTGTCGATGCCCAGGTGGACCAGCACGGCCTTGCCGTCCTCGGTCGCGATGACGTAGGCGTGCGGGTGCAGCGTCGCCACCGTGCCGTCGACCGGCGCGACCGCGTCCGACCGGCCGCCCGCGGGCTGCACCGCGATGCCCGGGCCCACCATGGCCTGCGCGAACACCGGGTCGGGAACCTCGGTGATCGGCACCACGCGCCCGGCGACCGGGCTGAGGATGTCGAACGTCACAGCAGGTCCTCGATGTCGCTGGCGATGGTGTCCGCCTCCGGCCCGACGATCACCTGCAGGGCCGTCGACCCCATCTTGACCACGCCCATGGCGCCGGCCTTCTTGAGCGCGCCCTCGTCGACGAGGCTCATGTCCTCGACCTCGCAGCGCAGCCGCGTGATGCAGCCCTCGATCTCGGTGAGGTTCCCCGTGCCGCCGAGTGCGGCGAGGATCTTTTCGGGCCTGTCATCCGCCATCGCGGTCTCCTTGATCACTGTTTGTTCCCAACCTGACGCGAACCGCGTGTCCACCTGTACTACGCCGTTCGCCCGCTTGCACCCCGCCGCGGGCCACGAACGGATAACGGTGGTTGACACCCGTCCGCACGGCGGAGCATCCTGCCCCATCAGATCATTGGTCTAGACCGGAACGTACCAATGTTCCGGCCCGGACGCGAGCACCGGTCCCCCGGTGAAGCGAGAACGAGGAGGGTGACGCCGATGAGCGCGGCCGCGCACGTCCCGCCGCCCGACAAGGTTGTCAACGGGCCCACGCCCAAGCACGCCCAGCTGCGGGAAATCCTCCGCCGCACGGTGGAGCGCGAGCTCCCGCCGGGTGCGCCGATCCCGTCGGAACGCGAGCTGGCGCAGCGCTACGGCGTGTCGCGGCTCACGGTCCGGTCGGCGATCGGCAAGCTGGTCGAGGAGGGCCTGCTCGCCCGGGTCCGCGGCAAGGGCACGTTCACCGCGGCCCGGCGGATGGAGCTGCAGCTCTACCTGATGTCGTTCACCGACGACATGCGGAGGCGGGGGCTGACCCCGACGACCGAGGTGGTCTCGGCGGCCACCGAGGTGCCGCCCACCGCCTCGGCACACGCCCTCGGCCTGGCCGAGGGCGCGTCCGCGCACCACCTGGTGCGGTTGCGCCACGCCGACGGCGTGCCCCTGGCCGTCGAGCGCGGCTGGTACCACGCGGGCCGGGCTCCCGGCCTGCTCGGGCTCGACCTGACCCAGTCCATTTACGCGCAACTGGCCGAGACGTACGGTGTGCGTCCCGACCAGGCGTGGCAGACGGTCTGGGCCGAAGGTGCGGACCGCGAGACGGCCCGGCTGCTCGGCATGCGTGCCGGCAGCCCGCTGCTCGTGTTCCGGCGGGTCTCCCGCGCAGGCGGCGACCCGATCGAAGACATCACGTCCTGGTACCGGGGAGATCACTACCAGGTGACCATGCAGTTGGACCGGAACACCCCGGAACCCGGTCAACCACCCCACTATGGAGGATCCAGATGAGCTCCACCACCGCGGAGGGGGCGAAGAAGAGCGGCAGCGGTCTCGCCGGTCTTCAGCGCTTCGGCCGTAGCCTCATGCTCCCGATCGCCGTGCTCCCGGCGGCGGGCATCCTGCTCCGGTTCGGGCAGGACGACATGCTCGGCAAGGACGGCCTCGGCTGGAACAAGGTCGCCTCGGTGCTGGGCGCCGCGGGCGGCACGCTGTTCAACTGGCTGCCGCTGCTGTTCGCGGTCGGCATCGCCGTCGGCTTCGCCAAGAAGGGCGACGGCTCCACCGCCGTCGCGGCGGTCGTCGGCTTCTTCGTCTTCAGCTCCGTCGTCCAGGTCTTCGCCCCGCTGAAGGACCTGCCGAAGTACACGGCCGGTGTCACCGAGCTCCAGCCGATCAAGTGGCCGTACTCGGTGCTCGCGGGTGTCGTGGTCGGCATCGTGGCGGCGCTGCTGTGGCAGAAGTACCACCGCATCAAGCTGCCCGCCTACCTGGCGTTCTTCGGCGGCCGCCGGTTCGTCCCGATCATCACCGCGGGCGTCATGGTGATCCTCGGCGTGCTGTTCGGCCTGGTCTTCCACTGGGTCAACAGCGGCATCGAGGCCGCCGGTGACGCGGTCACCGCGTCCCCGATCGTCGGTGGCGGCATCTACGGCGCGCTGAACCGCCTGCTCATCCCGGTCGGTCTGCACCAGCTGCTGAACGTCCCCGTCTGGTTCATCTTCGACGGCGGCGACATCAACAACTTCGTCGCGGGCAAGATGTCGGCGGGCTCGTTCACCACGGGCTTCTTCCCGATCTTCATGTTCGCGCTGCCCGCGGCCGCGCTGGCCATCTGGCAGACGGCCCGCCCGGCGCAGAAGAAGGTCGTCGGCGGTGTGATGATCGCCGGTGCGCTGACCTCGTTCCTGACCGGTGTCACCGAGCCGATCGAGTTCTCGTTCATGTTCGTCGCGTGGCCGCTGTACCTGTTCCACGCGATCATGACCGGCACCTCGCTGGCGATCTGCAACGCGCTGGGCATCCACCAGAGCTTCAACTTCTCGGCCGGCGCGATCGACTACCTGCTCAACTTCGGTGCCCCGGCGGCGCAGAAGCCGTGGCTGCTGATCCCGATCGGCCTCGTCTACGCGGTGATCTACTACGTGGTGTTCCGCTTCGCGATCGTCAAGTTCAACCTGCGGACGCCGGGCCGCGAGGACGACTCGATCGAGTCGGACCTCGAGCGCACCGCTGCCGCGTAACATCCGTACCGACGTAAATCAATAGGGAGAGGACGAACATGCCGGAGAAACGCGTCGCCGTGGCCAGCAAGGTGGGGCTGCACGCCCGGCCGGCCGCGCTGGTGGCGAAGGCGGCCGCGGCGCAGCCCGTCGCGGTGCAGATCGCCAAGGCCGGTGGGAACCCGGTGGCCGCCGGCAGCGTGCTCAACCTGATGACGCTGGCCGCCGGCTACGGCGACGAGGTCGTCATCAGCGCCGAGGGCGAGGGCGCCGAGGAGGCCGTGGAAGCGGTCGCCCAGCTGGTCGCCACCGACCTCGACGCCTGACGAACACCCCGCGAAGGCCCCCGCACCGGCTCCCCGACAGCCGGTGCGGGGGCCTTCGCGGCGTTTCGTAGGCTGGGTCCCATGGAGAGCGTGCGCCTGATCGACGAGTGGCCGGTGGACAACGCCGCGACGGCCGTGGTGGCAGCGGACGGGAGCGTCGTGGGCCGCCACGGCGACACCGCGCGCACGTTCCGGCTGGCCTCGGTCTCCAAGCCGCTGACCGCCTACGCCGCGCTCATCGCGGTCGAAGAGGGCGTCGTCGAGCTCGACACCCCGGCCGGGCCCGAGGGCTCGACCGTGCGGCACCTGCTCGCCCACACCTCGGGGCTCGCCTTCGACGCGCACAAGGCGATGGCCGCACCGGGCACGCGGCGGCTCTACTCCAACGCCGGGTTCGAACAACTCGCCGACGCGCTGGCCGACCACTCCGGCATCCCGTTCGCGCAGTACCAGGCCGAGGCGCTGTTCGCCCCGCTCGGCATGACCTCGACCACGCTGGAAGGCTCGCCCGCGGCCGGCGCGGTGTCCACTGTGGACGACCTGGCCGCCTTCGCCGCCGAGCTGCAGGCCCCGAAGCTGCTGGACCCGGCCACGGTGGCCGAAGCGACGAACGTCGTGTTCCCCGGGCTGTCCGGCGTGCTGCCCGGGTTCGGCCACCAGAAGCCCAACGACTGGGGCCTCGGCTTCGAGATCCGCGACCACAAGAGCCCGCACTGGACCGGCGCGAACAGCTCGCCGCGGACGTTCGGCCACTTCGGCCAGTCGGGCACGTTCCTCTGGGTCGACCCGGACGCGGGCGCGGCCTGCGTCGCGCTGACCGACCGCGCGTTCGGCCCGTGGGCCGCCGAGGTCTGGCCGCGCTACACCGACGCCGTCCTGGCGGAACTGGGCGCGTGAAGCGGTTCTTCCTCGCCGCCCTCCTGCTGCTCGCCGCGTGCACCGCCCCCGCTCTCCCCGCAAGCGCCTGAGGCACCCCCGGCGCTCGGCACGAACGGCGCCGCGGTCCCGGTGCTGCAGGGCGGACCGGCTGCCGCCGGCCGGCTCGCCACTGCGGCAGCCGGACGCGTTCTTCGCCGCGGGCGCGGCGACCGGCAACGCCTGCGCGGCCTCGGACGCCCTGGTGACCGTGCCGTTCCCCTGACGCGGTCGTCAGCGGGAAACCGGGTCAGCACCCGGTTTCTCACTCACGACCAGCCGCGGCGGCCCGACCAGCCGAACGGACGCCACCGGCAGGGTCCAAAGACCCTGCCGCCGCCCTCGCCGAAGTGGTGTCATCAAGAGGTGCAGGCCCGCCGCAGGGCCGGTGCGGGGACCTCGGGCCCCGGCGGGCCGCACACCTCCTTCACTCCGCCATGACGCGGATGGGCTCCCCCGCCTGGTAGGCCGCGATGTCCTCGACCGCGTCGCCGTAGAAGATCTCGTAGACCTCGCGGGCGACGAAGCCGATGTGCGGCGTCAGGACCGCGTTGTCCAGTGTCCTCAGTGGATGGTCGGCGGGGAACGGCTCGGTGTCGTAGACGTCCAGGGCGGCCGCGCGGATCTCCTTGCGCCGCAACGCGTCCACCAACGCCGCTTCGTCGACGATCGGGCCGCGGGAGGTGTTCACCAGCAGCGCCGTCGGCTTCATCGCGGCGAGCTCGGCCGCCCCGACCAGGCCGCGGGTGCGCTCGCCGAGGACCAGGTGGATGGACAACACGTCCGACCGGGCGAACAGCTCGTCCTTGGTCACCGCGGTGACGCCGTGCGGGCCCGCCTTCTCCTGCGTCAGGTTCCGGCTCCAGGCGATGGTCTCCATCCCGAAGGCCTGCCCGATCTTCGCCGCGCCCGCGCCGAGCCTGCCGAGGCCGAGCAGGCCGAGCGTCTTGCCGTGCAGCATGGTGCCGACCGACGTCTGCCAGCCGCCCTCACGCATGGACCGGAACTCCTGCGGCAGGTTCCGCGACGCGGCCAGGATCAGCGCCCAGGTGTGCTCGGCGGTCGGCTCCCCGAGGTAGCCGGTGGCGGACACGACGACGCCGTTGCGCCGCGCGGCGGCGACGTCGATGGCCGCGTTCCGCTGGCCCGTGCTCACCAGCAGCTTCAGGTCGGGGAGGGCGTCGAGCACCGCGGCCGGGAAGCGGGTGCGCTCCCGCATCGCGACCACCGCTTCGAAGCCCTGCAGCTGCTTGACGACGTCGGTCAGGGGTTCGGTGAAGACCGTGATGTCGGCCTTGAGCGAGTCCCAGTCACCGAAGGTGAGGGCGACGTTCTGGTAGTCGTCGAGAATGGCGATCCGCATGGCCTCACCGTAGTAGGTGGGGCCGTTCAGCCGGCCTCGGTGGCGGGTGGTTCGCCGGGGAAGAGGATCGGGCTGAGCAGGTACCGGGTGCGGCCGGGGGCGGCCGGGTTGGCCAGCCGGGGGAGGATCGCGGCGCGCAGTTCGCCGATCATGGCGGCGAGTTCGTCCCGGTCGAGCCAGATGGCGTGTTGCTGGTAGCCGACGGGGTCGGCGACCGGGTCGGCGTCGGCGCGGTCGAGGTAGGCGTTGAACTCGGCGACCAGCGCGGCCACCGCCACGGCGAATCCGCGCCGGTGGTCGTCGAGCGACATCGACGCGACCGCCCCGGGGTCGACGGACGCCCGTTCCCGGCACAGCCGGTAGTGGCGCTCGACCGCGCCGCGGACCCGGCGTTCGTCGGCCACCTCCAGGATCCCGCCGGCGGCGAGCAGGTCGACGTGCCGGTAGACCATCGCTTTCGAGACGTCCGGCAGGAGCGCGCAGAGCTGAGCGGTGGTGAGCGTCCGCCCGCCGCGCATGGCGTGCACGATCCGCAGCCGCGCCGGGTGGCCCAGCAGTTCCAAAGTGTCCACTGCCCAACAGTCTCATGAGGTGATACCGTTCGCAAAACATGAGAACGGTGGAGGTCGGGATGATGACGGGTACGGGTCCGGCGGCGGTTGCCACGGCGGTCGTCGGCATGGCGGCCACGGGACGCTATGCGGAGGTCGAGGCGTTGTTCGCGCCGCGGCTGCGGGCGGCGGCGTCCGCCGAGACGCTCCGGGTCGGCTGGGAGACGGAAATCGCCAAGATCGGGCCGGTCCGGGCGGTCGGCGGCCCGGTGAGCGAGCCGGCCAAGGCGGGGCTGGTCCGGGTGAGCGTCCCGGTGACCGGTGCACGCGGGGGCCTCACGGTGGTCATGTCGGTCGACGACGCCGGCCTGCTGCACGGCCTCCGGCTCGCGCCGCCGTCGGGCACGACGTGGGAGCCGCCGGCCTACGCCGAGCCGGACCGGTTCACCGAGCACGAGGTCACCGTCGGCGCCGGCCCGCTCGCGGTGCCCGGCACGATCACCCGTCCCCGGGGGCGTGGCCCGTGGCCGGGCCTGGTGCTGCTCGCTTCGGGGCCCGCCGACCGCGACCTGACGACCGGGCCCAACAAGCCGTTCAAGGACCTGGCGTGGGGGCTGGCCTCCCGCGGCGTCGCGGTGGCCCGGTTCGACAAGGTGACCCACGTCCACCCCGAGGCCGGCTCCGCGGCCGGCTTCACGATGGCCGAGGAGTACGTGCCGCACGCGGTCGCCGCCGTCCGCCTGCTCCACCGGCAGCGGAAGGTGGACCCGGCGCGGGTGTTCGTCCTGGGCCTCAGTGGCGGCGGCAAGGCGGCGCCCCGGGTCGCGGCCGCCGACCCGTCGGTCGCCGGCGTGATCAGCCTGGCCGGTGACACGCTGCCGCTGAGCCGGGCGGCCGTCCGGGTCGCCCGCTACCTGGCCGAGCTGAACCCCGGTCCGGCCACCACGGCGGCCGCCGAGTCGGTCGCGCGGCAGGCGGCGCTCGTCGAGGACCCCGGCCTGTCACCCGCCACCCCGGCGGCGGACCTGCTGTTCGGCTGGCCGGCCTCGTACTGGCTGGACCTGCGCGGCTACGACCCGGTCGCCACCGCGGCCGGGCTGGACAAGCCGATCCTCATCCTGCAGGGCGGCCGCGACTACCAGGTGACCGTGGCCGGCGACCTCGCGCGCTGGCGGGAGGGCCTGGCCCGGCACCCCGACGTCACGATCCGCGTCCACGACGCCGACGACCACCTGTTCTTCCGCGGCGAAGGACCGTCCACCCCCGCCGGGTACGAGTCGCCGCAGCACGTCGACCCGGCCGTCGTCACCGACATCGCGGACTGGGTTTCGATGCCGCGCTGAGCACGCGCCGCACCCCGGCTGCCCCGGGGCGGTCGGCAGCGCGGCGACGGCGGACGTGACCCAGGCCTCTTGAACACGTTCAAAAACCGCGCTACGGTACTTCTGAACACGTTCAAAACAAGGAGGCACCCATGGACCTGATCATCGTCGCCTACGCGCTCTACCTGCTGCTCAGCATTCCGCTGACCGTGCTCGTCGCCCGGACGCTGAGCAAGCACGGCCGCACTTTCCTCACCGAGGTCTTCGCGGACAGCCCCGGCCTGGCCAACGCCGTCAACCAGCTCCTGGTCGTCGGCTTCTACCTGGTCAGCCTCGGCTTCGTGACGCTGTTCCTGACCAGCAGCACCCTGGAGCTGACCACGCGCGGGGTGTTCGAGCTGCTGTCGGTCAAGATCGGCACGGTGGCGCTCGTCCTCGGCGTCATGCACCTGCTCAACGTCCTGGTCTTCAACGGCATCCGGCGTCGCCACCTGGCTCCGCCCCCGCCGGCGCCGATACCGCTGCCCTACCCCGGCATGCCGCAGGCCCCGCCCTTCCCCGCCCCCTGACGGCCGCGGCGCTAACGTGCAGCGCGTGGCCAAGAGCGAGGAAACGCGGTCCCTGATCGTCACGACCGCGATGCGGCTGTTCACCGAGAACGGCTACGACCGCACGACGATGCGCGCGATCGCCGCCGAAGCGGGCGTCTCCGTCGGGAACGCCTACTACTACTTCTCGTCCAAGGAACAGCTGATCCAGGGCTTCTACGACGAGATGGCCGGGCAGCACCTGACCGCGGCCCGCCTGCTGCTGACCGGCGAGACCGGCTTCGCGGCGCGCCTCAAGGCCGTGCTGCTGTGCTGGCTCGACGTCGCCGAGCCCTACCATCGCTTCGGCACGCAGTTCTTCGTCAACGCGGCCGACCCGGAGTCGCCGCTGAGCCCGTTCAGCGACGACTCCTCGGCCGCTCGCGAAGCGTCGATCGGCCTCATGCGCGAGGTCGTCGAGGGCTCCGACGTCAAGCTCGACCCGGAACTGCGCGAACAGCTGCCGGAGCTGCTCTGGCTCTACCAGATGGGCGTGGTGCTGTTCTGGGTGCACGACCGCTCGGCGGGCACGAAACGCAGCCGGATGCTGGTCGAGCGCAGCGTCCCGCTGCTGGCCCGGCTGGCGGCGCTCTCCCGGCTGCGGGTGTTCCGGCCCGTCAGCCGGGAGATCGTCGACCTCATCCAGGACCTCGCCAAGCGGGACTGACCGCCCGGAAGTACAGGAACCGCGGCTTGGTCCGCAGGTTCGCCGTCCACTTCGGATCGGCGGCTTCGGCCTCGGGGAGCGGCATCGGCTCCACCAGGCGGTCCACCGCGAAGCCCGCGTCACGGACCGCCTGGAACGTCCAGCTCAGCGGCCGCCGGTGGAAGCGCACGTGGTGGCCGGGCGGGAACTCGTCCTCCAGCAGCTCGAGCTCGAAGTAGTTCTCCTTGCCGAACCACCGCCAGTCCTCGCCCGGGTGGTGCACCGAGAACACCAGCGCCCCACCGGGTTTGAGGATCCGGCGGAACTCCGCCAGCGCCGGGCCCCAGTCCGCCAGGTAGTGCAGCACGAGCGACGCGGTGACGACGTCGATCGAGGCATCCGGCACGGCGAGCGGCCGGGCGATGTCCGCGACCTCGAACCGGGCGACGTCGCCGAACTTGCGGCGCGCGACGGCGATCATGCCCGCGCTCGAGTCGACGCCGAGGACGTCGGCACCCCGGCCGGCCAGGAGCGCGCTCAGGTGCCCGGCCGCGCAGCCGGCGTCGAGCACGCTCAGCCCGTCGACGTCCCCGGCCAGGTCGAGGATCGCCGGCCGGTCGTAGAAGGCGTTGGTGACGGACTTCTCCGCGTGCTCGGCGTAGGCCTCGCTGTGGCCGTCGTACTGCTCGGCCCGCGCGCGGGCGAGGATCTCCTCGACCACTTCCGTCTTGGCGTCGGCGTAGTGCTGGATGTACTTCCACTCCCGTGCGGCGAGTTCACGCTTCTTCGCCGCGTACAGCTCAAGCTCCTCCGGGTGCGAGCGCAGGCGGTCGCGGAAGAGGCGGTAGCGCGGCGTCTGGCCGTTGCCCGGCGAGTAGACGTACAGGTTGACGTTCGTGTCCGGGCCCTTGAAGCAGCGGTGCTCCTCCCAGTCCGGTTCGCGGATGACGAGCCGGTAGCCGGCCGCCTCCAGCGCCGGGACGTAGGTGTCCTCGTCGGCGGAGTCCGGCACCTCCAGGAGGATGTCGACGATCGGCTTGGCGCACAGCCCCGGCACCGACGTCGAGCCGACGTGCTCGAGCACGAGCACCCGCTCCCCCAGCGCGCCCCGGATCCGCTCGGCTTCGCGCTCGAAGAGCCGCGGCCACTCCGGGTCGTAGTCGGCGAGCGTGACGGTCGAGTTGAGCTTCGGCGGTTCGCCGACCCACGCCTTCCGGACCTCTTCGTCGCTCAGCGCTTCTTGACCGGCCATTCCGATAGACCCCCTTCAGCAAGGCAGTCGACCAGATTATCAACGCGCGCAAGCGGTTTATTCGATCGGCAGCGGCAACAGGTTGCCCGTCGCCGCGCGCAGCGCGTCCCGCATCGCCGCCCGCGGGGCCGGACGGCCGGTGAAGTGCTCGGCCTGGCCGAATGCCTGGTGCAGCAGCATGTCCAGCCCCGTCGCCAGCCGGCCCCCGCGCGCCGCGACCGCTTCGGCGAGCGGTGTCGGCCACGGGTGGTAGATGACGTCGAGGACGTGCTTGACCGCGGCGAGGTCGGCGACGTGCGCGGCGACCGCGTCCGGCGGGACCGTGTTCACCAGCACCGCGGCGGACCCCAAGGCCGCGAAGTCCGTCTCGGCCCAGCGCAGGACGTCGACGTCGAGCGCGGCCCGCTTCGCCGCATCGAGCGTTTCGCCGGCCCGGGCGGGTTCGC